>NZ_PCPP01000002.1:0-600000 GCF_002979755.1 Chryseobacterium culicis
CTACTCTCGTTTTTCAGTGGGGCAAAGATAACAACTTATAACAACGCAAAACAACTTTATTTAACATAAATGTTACCTTCTGTTCATATTTAAGTCCTAAGCCGCTGAAACAAAGTGAGAAAAATTTTAAACATCTGTTTGGAGAGACGGATACATAGGGGAATCATGAGTAATGAGTAATGGGTAATGGGTAATGGAAGGTATGGTGTCTTCTATATTATATATAATAGATAAAGAGTAAGTTTTGGCTAAAGCCATAGGAAAGGAATATTTTTGATAAAACGGGCTAAAGCCCGTTTCTATTGAATATTGTTATAATGGGAATGGGTACTGGTTAGGATGCATTGTGATTTTTTCCCACAGATGGCACAGATTCACACAGAGGATCATGGATATAATTATAATATAGTATACAAAAAAGCGCATGTAATGAAAACAGGATAAAGCATGTTCTTATGGTATATAAATACTGATGATGATAATATAGAATATGGATAGTAATAACACAAAGCCTGAAAATCCGGAAATCAAATATCAAAATACAGAACACAAAACTCGAAACACGTAACTCAAAACCCAAGCCCCGAATTCATAATTCATCATTCATCATTTATATTCATTCCCCTCTTCTCCCCTAGCCCTGATAGGAATGGTTACCCCGCAGCTTGGAGTGGAGAGTCACCGGGGCTGAGCGTGGGAGCGTGCAGGCGCGAGGAGTAGAAATGGATAGCAGGAAATAGCTCCTAAAAAACAAATGCTATACTATATATCTATACTATATATAATGATATATCGATAGCAAACTGATTTCGAAAGAATATTTACTGGAATAATACCGGAAAGAAACTCTATTTATCCTATATATTATATAACAGGAGGATGTTTTCAAAAGTAATAATCAATCAAACAATCTCAGTTGCTGATCCCGGGTTCCGGTAAAGTTGGTGGTGGACAGTTTTGGAAATTCTTTCCCGTCAAAAAACTTCTTTCTGCCAATCTTAAAGGTAGTGTGAATCATTTCAGCAATATTCCCTTCTCCTCTTTGTCTTTCAAAATATCTTTTATCTCCCAGCTTCCCACCTCGCATGGAGCGGATGAGATTGAGGACTTTTTGTGCTCTGTCTGGAAAATGGGCTTCAATCCAGTTAACAAAAACCGGTTCTACGGTATCATTTAATCTAACCAGCGTATATCCGAACCCGGAAGCTCCGGCATCAGAAATTGCTTTTAATATATTCAGCGGCTCATCACTATTGAGTCCGGGAATGATAGGCGCCACCATTACATGTACAGGAATATTGTTTTCGGAAAGAATTTCGACGGCTTTTAATTTATTTTTCGCAGAACTTGTTCTTGGCTCCATTTTACGTCTCAGTTCTTCATTGATTGTGGGAATGCTTAGGGAAACGGAAACAAGATTCTGTTCTGCCATGGGTTTTAAAATATCTAGATCTCTCAGTACCAGTGCATTTTTTGTCAGAATATTGACAGGATGTCTGTAATCAAGACAAACCTGCAGTAATTTTCTGGTAATTTCAAACTGTCTTTCGGCTGGTTGGTAACAGTCGGTATTTCCGGACAGCAAAATAGGGGCAGCTTTATAACCTCTTTTCTGAAAAAACTTTTCCAGTAATTCGGGAGCATTTTTTTTCACCATGATTTTTCTTTCAAAGTCAATTCCGGCACTATATCCCCAATATTCATGGGTAGGTCTTGCAAAGCAGTAAGAGCAGCCATGTTCACATCCCTGATAAGGATTCATAGAATATTCCATCGGAAGGTCTTCGCTTTTAACCTGATTTACAATGGTTTTGGGAAACACTTCCGTGAAAGAGGTTTTTACTGTTTCGAAATCTTCATCTTCCGGCTCATAAGTATACCTGTCGAAACGATTGACCACGTTCCGCTGAGCACCCTGACCTTTTATGAAATTTTCGTTTTGCATTATGATGTAAAATTAGAATGGAATTTTTATAAAATAATGAGTTTTAACATTAAAGTTTTCCACAAAAAAAATCCAACACTTTCAAAAGCGTTGGATTTAAACATAATTAAATATATTTTTTTACTACTTCACTGCGTAAAATTCCACTCCGTGAGTTTCATCATCGTGGTTCTTTTCATCAAAGTGTCTGTGATAATCCGAATAGGAATCACTATATTTTTTATCTTTTTTTGTCAATATTTTTTTTATGCTGATTAAACTTAATACTGCCAAAAGACCAACTCCCCCTGCCAGTAAAACTCCAACTTCTTTTTTCATATTTTCTTTGATTTATTATTGATACCATTGCAAAAAGTATACCCATTTTATTTTTTTAAATTATAAATTTTGTTAACATTAAACTTTATTTTTAAGGAAATTACAATTTGCTATTTTTCTTATATTTAGGGATTGCAATGGTTTAATTATTGTACTTAACAACAAAAATAGTATTATGGGAAATTCAGAGAACTTTGATAGAATGACAACTTTAAGTGAAGTTATGAAAACACTTTCTGAGAGAGGAATTCAGAGAGAATTCAGAATGAATGAAAAGTGCGAAATGAAGTTTGAAAATTCTGAGAAAGTTTATCAGCCTGCTGAGTTGGTGATTTTAAAAACATATCGTTTTGAAGGCGACAGCAATCCTGATGATAATGCAGTACTGTATGTGGTAAAAGATAATGCCGGAAACCGTGGAATGATTATAGATTCTTATGGAGCAGACAGCAATTATCCGGGTGAAGAATTTGATAAGTTTTTAAGAGACATCCCTATTCAGGAAAGTGACGAATTCAATTTTTAACAACTCTATCATATATTAATTTTTTAAACCATTAAGGTTGTTTTTAATTAAAAGATTGTAAAGCTTCACTAACAGTCAACAATTCTATCTTAATGGTTTAATGAATTATTCTTCGGATTTCTCCTTTTTCCTGAATATATTGTTCAGAAAACCTTTCTTTTCCTTTTTTTCTTCTTCAGGTTGGGGTGTTTCTTTTTTATTTTTAATTTCCTGTTTTATTTCTTTTACGGATTGTTTCATTTCTTTTACAGATGAAACGGCATTTTTCACGGTCTTTTCTGTTTTTTCTACATTTTTACCAATCAGTGTTTTCTTGAGCCCTTGCTCAATTCCTCTCCAGAAGAGATTAAAGAAAGACTTTGTAGGATCACGTTCTACATTTTCTACGGTAACAGCGTCTGGAAAGCTTCCTGAATTTGATTTTAGAAAAACGTTGGCAACCGCAGTCAGGAAACCTTTTTTCTCATGATTGTTCTTATTCAGGACTGCAATTTTCAAATCTTTATGTTTCATATTAAAAGTTCCGTGTAGTCCGGCAGGATTTCCTTTAAAATTAAAGAGCATTTCCTGAATGGTTCCCGCAGTAGCTGTCACATGAAGATATGGCCTGATAAATGGATTGATTCCGCTGGCAGGAAGATTGGTCGTTTTTCCTGAGATAGCAAAGGCATCTTTCTGATCTGCCACATCAAAGCTCCAGTTTACGGAAAGCGGTGAAAGATTCATGAAAGAGCAATTGATCTTAATATCCACTTTAGTGGGTTTCCCTTTTATTTTAGCTGAATTCAGGTTTTTGACATTCATATTAAAGTTACTGAATGTCAGTTTTCCCGGCCCCATACTTTCCGGGGTATCTTCTTCATATACCAATACTGAGTTTTTCAGGTCAAGAGTATTAATCGTCATAGGGATTTTGATGGAACGCAGCATTTTTGAATACAATGCTTTTACTTTTGGATCATCTTTCGGGATTTTACTTCTGAAAATATTGGCATTTGCAGACTCAATGCCTACGTGGGAAGCCCTCACCATTTTATGGGAAGAAAAAAGATCCCATTCTCCTTCCGCCAGTATTTGTCCGGCTTTCAGGTCATAAAGGTCTCTTTCAACAGGTATCATTTTGATAAATTGTGCTCTCGAAACAAGAGGTTTCATGGCAAAATTGGTAATCTGTATTTTATTTTTATTCAGCTTAAGAAGCCCAAGGCTCATGTTGTAAAACTGTGTTTTATAAGCCAGGTTTCTGGTGGTAATATAATAGTCTTTCACTTTGAAGGACAGTCCGGTTTGATTAGGCTTAGGTGATAGTTCAATATTATTTACCGTTGCATTAAGATCATGGAAAGTCAAAGGCTGTTTTCCTTTATCATAAGTAATGTTTGAGTTTTTTAAGGATGTTTTTCTTATGATAACAGAATTAATAATACCGGGCCCGGCAGATTTATTATTTGTTTTTTCACCTGCTCTAAAAGTACCATTTACATTTTCTACGAGAAGATCCTTAAGATCAACATTGAGTTTTTTATCAATAAATTCCAGTTTATTGATATTAAAAGCAATATGATTTGTTTTTAAATCTTCCGCGGCTTTTCCTGTTGTAGGATGACCTGATGTCAATACAAGATCCCAGATCTCACCATTGGCAGGCTTCAGCGCAAAGCTTCTTACTGTGATATTATGAGCATTGGAGTATTCAATATTTCTCCCTGCAATAGTAAAATCTTTGTACCCTACAGGAATGACCTGTTCAGAAGTTTCTTTATTAAACATCAGCTGATTGATATTTACTGTCAGACTTCCTACAGACAAAAGATTGTTCCCATCCGGTTTATTAACGTTTACTATGGCATTATTCAGCTTTATATTTTTTAAATCTATCTCAAAATTTGATTTTTTCTCAGCTTTTTTACTTTTTACTCCTGTATTATAGACTTTCAGAACTGGATTCTGGAAGCCTGCATTCGTAAGTGAAATTTTATTTTTGTTTAAAGTGACATCTGTAAAATCCATTTTAGGAACTGCAAATTCAAATAATTGGGCTTTTTTAGGATAAAACTTTTTAAACTGTGCAAAAGAAAGCAGCGGAGTCAGCCTGAAATTCTCAACAGCCATCTGCCCATTACTTGTATTTATAGTACTGATGGTAACAGCATATGTTTCATCTGGACGGAGAAAGAATTTTTCTCCTTTAATGCTGTATTTATCAAAAACGATGGGTAGTTTATTTTCTACAGATTCTTCCGTCATCTGTAAATTTTCTACAAACAGATCCAATTGCTGTACTGATAGAAATTTTTGTTTGGTATGTCGGAAAACAGCAATTTTACCTTCATGGATTCTGATATTTTCAAATAAAACCGGATTTCTTTTCTTTCCGCTTTTGCGATCAATAGGTTTTGCAAGAATGATATTTAAAACAGGTTTTGCCAGCAACAAATCTGAAGAGCTTATTCTTTTATTAAAAACAGCATCATAAATTCCGAAACGGCTTATCTTCAAAGTGTCAATAGTCCCCTGCAAACCGATAACGTCTGTGTTTTGAGGATCTTTACTGTTAACTGAAATTCCCGTCGTTAAAATATTTCCTGTTCCCAGATCAACATCCAGCGTTTTATAGGAAACTTTATAGTTTGTATTCTTTTTTATGTATTCCGGAAGCTGGGTTTTAAGCCATACATTCAGTCCGAAATTCGCAGCAAGAAGAATTCCTACCAGGATTCCGAAACTTATTAATAGTCTTTTAACCCATTTTCCCATATTTTGTGATTTGATTTTATTTTTATATTGATCAGTTCCTGATTTCCAGATCGATCACATATCCTTCATGTCCTCTTACATTGATAAAGTTTCCTCCTTCAAATCCAAGGTACTGTCCTTTAATACCGGTAAGCCTTCCTGTGAATTCCGGTTTTTTATCTAAAGTAAACGAAGAAACTTTTTCCGGCTTTTCAAAAGGGTAATCAAAACTCCACAATTCTTCACCTTCACTATAAAATTTCTGAAAGTCTTCAGGGAAATATTCCTTGATTTTCTGTCTGAAGTCTGCAAGATCCACTTCCCCTTCAAAATCATCCTGAAGCATTTTCCTCCAATTGGTTTTGTCTGCTAAATGCTCTTTTAAAGCGACTTCTATCATTCCCGCTTCATATCGGTTCTCGGTTCTCGCAATAGGTAATGCAAAAGTTGCACCCTGATCAATCCATCTTGTAGGAATCTGTGTATTTCTGGTAACCCCTACTTTTACATCTCCGGTGTATGCCAGATAAACAGTGTGCGGCTGAAGCTGAATTTGTTTTTCAACCTCAAGATCACGTTCTGCAACCCCTAAATGTGCGGTAGAAAGCTCCGGTCGGATAATGGTATCACTGGCATATGGACTCTCAAAAAAACAGCTTTTGCAGAATCCCATTCTGTAAATCGGTTTATTTTCACCACAATTTACACATTGAAATCCTGTATGTTTTATGCTTAACTCCTTCCCAAACAGCTCATTCATATGGATCAGATCTCCTGAAAGATTGAGGTAGTATTGGATTGGCTTAGCATCATAGCTTGTCATTTTTAAAATTTGCCCTTGAAACTGCATATTATATTTATATTACTTTTTTAAGTAAATTTAATGATTATATTTTTCAAAAAGTAAAATTTATATTTTTGTGCTAATAAAAAATACAAATGGTTTATCTTGTAACAGGCGGTAGTGGGTTCATCGGTTCCCATTTAGTTGAACGATTATTAGGAAATGGACATTCTGTCATAAACATTGACAATTTTGATGATTTCTATGACTATCAGGTAAAAATTAAAAATACTTTAGAGTCAATCGGTAAAAATTCGGATTTTGAATTCTCGGATAAAGAGGTTGATATTCCGCGTTTGATTTCCCTCACCCATTCTGATCAATATTCCCTCTATTGGCAGGACATCCGTGATAAAAAAGGTCTTGAAGAAATCTTTAAGACTCATCCTATTGACATGGTGATTCATCTGGCAGCCCTTGCTGGTGTACGTCCTTCCATTGAGCGCCCTTTGGAATATGAAGAAGTAAATGTACGGGGTACAATGAATCTTTGGGAGCTGTGTAAAGAGTTTACGATTACAAAGTTTATTTGTGCCTCCTCTTCAAGCGTGTATGGAAATAATGAAAAAATTCCTTTTTCAGAAACAGATAATGTAGACAATCCTATTTCACCCTATGCCGCAACAAAGAAAAGTGGGGAAATTATAGGTCATGTTTACCATAATCTATACCATATAGATATGATCCAGCTTAGGTTCTTTACAGTATATGGACCGAGACAAAGGCCAGATCTTGCCATACACAAGTTTGTAAAACTTATTTCAGAAAATCAGGAAATCCCTTTTTACGGTGATGGAAATACTGCCAGAGATTACACCTATATCGATGACATCATTGATGGGATTACCAAATCAATCCTCTATTTGGAAAACCATTCCGGAGTGTATAAAATTCTTAATCTTGGTGAAAACCAGGTGGTATCTTTATCTGAAATGGTGACCACTATAGAAAAGGCACTGGGAAAAACTGCCATCAAAAAAATTCTGCCAATGCAGCCGGGAGATGTCACAAAAACGAATGCCGATATTACAAAAGCAAAGGATTTAGTAGGGTACAAACCGGCCACAGACTTCCAAAATGGCATAAAAAAATTTGTGGAATGGTTTTTGAGAAAACGACATTAAGTAAATTACTGACACAGCTGCCTGCCAGTTTGTGACAGCCATTTATAAGAAAAAATTATAAAAAGAATTGAAAATCAAGTATAAAAAAGTTTATTATACAACCTATTTTTATACTTTTGCAAAAAATTAGAAAATTATGTACTGGACATTAGAATTAGCTTCATATTTAAGTGACGCACCTTGGCCAATGACAAAAGCAGAGCTTATCGACTACGCAATCAGAACTGGTGCACCTATGGAAGTAGTAGAAAACCTTCAGGCAATCGAAGACGAAGGAGAAATTTATGAATCTATCGAAGAAGTATGGAGTGACTATCCTACTGACGAGGATTTCCTTTGGAACGAGGACGAATATTAATAAAGCGATGAGCTTTAGGCTGCGTGCTTAGAGCTTTTTTGCCCTTTTTTATATATTAATTTACACGATAAGTGTTATTTAAAACGCTTAAAGCATTTTGCATTAAGCATAAAGCAAAAAATTTATGAGTTTTTTAAACAAAGTTCTTAAAGGGTTTTTGGGAGACAAAAAAGCGCAGGACCTAAAAGAAGTAAAAAAAGTTGTAACAAAAATCAGAGCTGTAGAACCTAACATTCAACAATTGTCAGATGATGGGTTGAGACAAAAAACGGCTGAGTTTAAAGAGAATATAAAATCTGCAACCAGCAAGATTACAGCTCAAATAGAACAGATAAAAGAGCAGATAAAAAATTCAACAAACGTTGACGAAAAAGAAGCTCTTTTCTCAAAAATTGAGTCTTTAAAGAAAGAATCATACGAAATTGAAGAAAAAGTTCTGGTTCAGGTTCTTCCCGAAGCTTTTGCATTGATCAAAGAAACGGCAAGAAGATGGGCTCAGAATGGAGAAATCCGTGTAACGGCTAGTGACTGGGATAGAGAACTGGCTGCTGCAGGAAAAGATTTCGTTAGTATTCAGGGAGACACAGCTGTTTGGAAAAACTCATGGGACGCTGCCGGAACTCCTGTAGTTTGGGATATGGTCCACTATGATGTTCAGTTTATCGGAGGAGTTATTCTTCACAGCGGTAAAATTGCCGAGATGGCAACCGGTGAAGGTAAAACTTTGGTAGGAACATTACCTATTTATTTAAATTCACTTCCTGAAAGAGGGGTACACGTTGTAACCGTGAACGACTACCTGGCAAAAAGAGACTCTGCATGGATGGGTCCTCTTTATCAGTTCCATGGTATGTCTATCGACTGTATCGATAACCACCAACCGAACTCTGACGGAAGAAGAAAAGCATATAACTCAGATATTACCTACGGAACGAATAACGAATTCGGTTTCGATTACCTGAGAGATAACATGGTGACATCACCTTCAGAACTGGTACAAAGAGAACTGAACTTTGCAATCGTGGATGAAGTTGACTCTGTATTGGTAGATGATGCAAGAACACCATTGATCATTTCTGGTCCGGTTCCTCAGGGAGACAGACAAGAATTTGATATTCTTAAGCCTTCTATCGACAGAATTGTTGAAGTACAAAAGAAAACGGTTTCTGCTATTTTCAATGAAGCAAAAAAATTAATCGCTGCTGGAAATACAAAAGAAGGAGGATTCAAATTACTTCAGGCATACAGAGGTCTTCCAAAAAACAGACAATTAATCAAATTCTTATCGGAAAGCGGAAACAGAGCATTGCTTCAGAAAGTTGAAGCGCAATATATGCAGGACAACAACCGTGATATGCCGATCGTAGATAAAGATCTTTACTTCGTTATAGAGGAGAAAAACAATCAGGTAGACCTTACAGACAAAGGTGTTGAATACATGTCTCAAGGAAACTCTGATTCCAATTTCTTCGTACTTCCGGATATCGGAACTGAGATTGCTGAAGTAGAAGCTAAAAACTTATCTAAAGAAGAAGAGTTTGAAGCTAAAGAAAAACTTTTCTCTGATTTTGCTGAAAAATCTGAGCGAGTTCACACGATGAGCCAGCTATTGAAAGCGTACACGTTATTTGAAAAAGATGATGAATATGTAGTGATTGATGGTGAAGTAAAAATCGTTGACGAGCAGACAGGTCGTATCATGGAAGGAAGACGTTATTCAGACGGTCTTCACCAGGCGATTGAAGCGAAAGAGAATGTAAAAATTGAGGCAGCGACTCAAACTTTTGCAACGGTTACCCTTCAGAATTATTTCCGTATGTACAACAAACTTGCGGGGATGACGGGTACTGCTGAAACTGAAGCTGGAGAACTTTGGGAGATCTACAAATTAGACGTTGTAGTAATTCCTACCAACCGTGTTATTTTAAGAGATGACAAACAAGATTTGGTTTTCAAAACCAACAGAGAAAAATATAACGCCGTAATTGAAGAAATTGAAAAACTAACAGCAGCAAGAAGACCTGTCTTGGTAGGTACAACTTCTGTTGAGATTTCTCAATTATTATCAAAGGCACTTCAATTAAGAAAAATTCCACACCAGGTATTGAATGCGAAGCTTCACAAGAAAGAAGCGGAAATTGTAGCAGGTGCAGGACAGCCAGGAGTTGTAACAATCGCAACCAACATGGCAGGTCGTGGTACGGATATTAAGCTTTCTAAAGAAGTAAAAGAAGCCGGAGGTTTAGCCATTATCGGTACTGAAAGACATGATTCAAGACGTGTTGACAGACAGTTAAGAGGTAGAGCGGGACGTCAGGGAGATCCGGGAAGTTCGCAGTTCTATGTATCTCTTGAAGATAACTTAATGCGTTTGTTCGGTTCTGAAAGAATCGCTAAAATGATGGACAGAATGGGTCATAAAGAAGGTGAAGTTATTCAGCACTCTATGATCAGTAAGTCTATTGAAAGAGCTCAGAAGAAAGTAGAAGAAAATAACTTCGGAACAAGAAAGAGACTTCTTGAGTATGATGACGTAATGAATAAACAACGTGACGTAATCTATAAGAGAAGAAAGAACGCTCTATTCGGAGACCACTTGAAATATGACATTACGAATATGATTTTCGATGTTGCTAATTCTATCGTTGCGAAAGGAAAAGCTTCTGGAAGTTATAAGGATTTTGAATATGAAATTATTAAAACATTCACCATGGAATCCCCGGTTTCCCAAAATGATTTTAATAATAAAACCATTCCGGATCTGACCAATATCTTATTCAAGGCCGCTCAGGAAGATTACGCAATGAAGCTGAACTTATTGAAAGAAAAATCATTCCCAATCATTGAGAATGTATACCAAAATCAAGGTTCAATGTTCAAAATGATCCAGGTTCCTTTCACAGACGGACACAAAACAATGACTATTGTAGCTGACCTTAAAGAAGCTTACGATACTCAGTGTGAAAGTTTAGTGAACGATTTCGAAAAGAACATCACATTATCAATTATTGATGAAAACTGGAAGCTTCACCTTCGTGAGATGGACGACTTGAGAAGATCTTCACAAGGAGCTGTTTACGAGCAGAAAGATCCATTGGTAATCTATAAGCAGGAATCTTTCCACTTATTCAGTGAAATGATTGACAAACTAAACAAAGAAATTATTTCTTTCTTATACAAAGGAGAAATTCCAGCGTAAGAAAAATTTAATAAAATCATACAAAAACCGCTCTGGCATTGGCTAGAGCGGTTTTTTATTATTCAGTATATAATAATTTTATGATAAATATCAACTTCATTATTTATTTAGAACAGTTAAAAATAATATATTTGCAGAAAATTTGACTTTCATGAAAAATGTACTGATCTGTGCTTCTGCACTGGGAACAATGCTGGTTTCTGCCCAAAAAAAAGATTCATTAACCACTAAAAGCATTGACGAAGTAGTTATCAATACATATGTTAAGAAAGACAGTGATTATTCTAACAAAATGCCTCTTAAAGCCATAGAGGATCCACAAGTATACTCATCCATTGGCAAAGGAATTTTAGAAAACCAATTAATTTTTACAGTAGATGATGCCTTCAGAAATGTGGCTGGTGCACAAAAAATGTGGAGTGCTACCAACAGAGCAGGAGATGGAGGAATTTATCTAAACTTAAGAGGTTTTGTAGCCGGAAACTCTATCAGAAATGGAATGGTAGCTCCTATTACAACTTCAATGGATGCAATTAATATTGAAAGAATTGAAGTTTTAAAAGGGCCTTCAGCAACATTATTCGGAAGTAATGTAACTTCTTACGGAGGAGTTGTCAACAGAATTACCAAAAGACCTTATGAAACATTTGGTGGAGCTGTTTCTTTAGCAGGAGGTAGTTATAATTACTATAGAGTACAGGCTGACGTAAATGCACCGCTTACTGCTGATAAAAAATTACTATTCAGATTAAACACTGCTTACACCAACCAGGGAACTTTCCAAAGAACGAATGCTAAAAATTCTTTTTATGCATTTACTCCCTCTCTTACATATCGCCCAACAGACAAACTAGAGATCAATGCAGAATTGGAAATGCTTGAGACCAATGCGTATCCTGAAACGTCGTTTTTCTTTTATTTCCCCGGATCACAGCTTGGAGCCGACAATATGGACCAAATGGAGAAACTGGGATACGACTACAAACAAACCTATACAGGGAATGATCTTAAAACAACAGCTAAAGCCAGAAACTTTTTTGGGCAGGTAAATTATAAAATCAATGATTTTATCAAATCATCGACCAACGTAAGTACTTCCTACTCATATTCTGATGGCTTCAATCCATATTTTTATTTTGCACCCAATCCAGCCAACAGCTCAGAAATTGGAGTAGCAAGAGCAGACCAGTCAACCAAAGACGGCAAAAGAACGTATTTCCAACTTCAGCAAAACTTCAATTCAGATTTTAAAATCGGAAGTGTAAGGAACAGAACTGTAGCGGGTTTTGATTATATGAGAATGAATGATAACCAGTTCTTTATGTTTACTGAGTTTGATTGGGTACCATTCAACGCTGCAGATTATTCAAATATGAATGGCCAGACACTGGCAACAAAGTACCAGACTCTACAAAGCAGCCCCAACTTTGATCGTGATAACACCTATATCAGTACAGGTAAAAAAGATGTTTACAGTGGTTATATCTCCAACGTAATTACACCTGTTGCAGGACTTAATATCCTTACCTCTTTACGATATGAAAGCGTAGATTTTAAAGGAGGTCAAACGGGACAAATTGCAACAGCAGCATATACCCAGGGAGCATGGTCTCCAAAATTGGGAATTGTTTATCAGATTATTCAGGACAAAGTATCTGTTTTCGGGAATTATCAAAACAGCTTTACAAGCAATGGATACTATATTTCAGATGCAGACTCTAATGTAACCTTATCAGATCCTGAAAGAGCAAACCAATTTGAAGGTGGGTTTAAAGCCAGCCTTATCAAAGGAAGAATCAGCACAACTTTGAGTTATTACAATATCAAAGTAAAAAATACACTTCTTAATGTGGGATATACATCATTAGGAAGAGCCATTCAAAGACAGGCAGGTTCATTAACAAGCCAGGGTGTTGAATTAGAAGCAAATGCATATCTGATCAAAGGTTTCTCCGTAATCGCCGGAGTAAGCTACAACGATATGAAATATACGGAAGCTGATGAAACCGTAATGGGAAGAAGACCTTCCACTGCATCATCTCCGTGGTTAGTTAACTTCAATGCTAGTTACCAGTTCCTTGACGGAAACTTAAAAGGTCTTGGATTCGGGGTTGGAGGAAACTATGCCAGCGATAACAAGATTGTCAACTCAACGACGATGGGAACCTTCATCCTTCCAAAATACTTAGTCATGAATGCCAACGTATTTTATGATGCCAGAAAATTCAGAGTCGGTGTAAAAGTAGACAATTTCACGAACGAAAAATACTGGAACGGATATACAACGGCTAATGCACAGCCACTTGCTAATGTATTAGGAAGCTTTACTTATAAATTTTAAACTGTTAGAATAAATTATTCCCCTTATAAACAATGAAAAGAATAACAATAGGAGCTGCATTATTAACAACCATGTTAAGTTTTGCACAGGAAAAAAAAGACACCATCAAATCCAACGATATTGAAGAAGTAGTTGTTAACGGAAGATATTATCAGAAATACAAACTGAATGAAGTTTCAGGTTCATTGAGAATCCAGACTCCGATTCTTGAACTTCCTCAAAATGTACAGTCTGTAAGTTCTCAGGTTCTTGCTGATCAGATTACATTGAACATGTCGGAAGGAATTGTCCGTAACGTAAGTGGAGCAAGAAAGGTAGAACACTGGGATAATGTATACTCCAATGTTTTCATGAGAGGAGCCAGTATTGCTACTTTTATGAATGGGATGAATGTATCTTCAACCTGGGGACCAATCAATCCTGATGCCTCTATCATTGACAGAATAGAGTTTGTAAAAGGACCAGCCGGATTTATGGGTTCTATGGGAGATCCAGCCGGATTTTATAATGTGGTAACTAAAAAACCTACCGGAAAGTTTGCCAACAGTGTACGTTTCACAACGGGAAGTTATAATCTTTTCAGAGGAGAAGCTGATCTGGACGGAGTACTTGTAAAAGACGGTGTTTTAGACTACCGTATTAATTTAATGGGTAGCTCTAATAATTCATGGGTTGAAAATGATAAAACAAGCAAAATTATTGTTGCTCCTTCCATTACTTTCAGACCTACAAAGACCACGACATTTACCGCTCAATATAACTATCAGTATTTAAAATTCAATCAGCCGGGAGCTTATCTGATGTCTAATGACGGATATGCTTCATTGAATGTACATACCAACTTTAATGATCCTAATTTCAAAAAAACAGAGGTAAAAGATCAGAGTTTATTCTTAAGTTTAGATCAGAAGCTTTTCAAAGACTGGGTTTGGAGCACGCAGTATGCTTATATGGATCTGAACTATGACGGAGGCTCATGGTGGGGAACTTTTGATTCAGCCAATAAAAATATTTTAAACAGAACATTAAGCAACTGGCAGGCCAAAGGAAAAAATCATATTTTCCAGACCTATGTGAGAGGAACCCTTAATACAGGGAATATTGTTCATAAAATAATTGCAGGATTTGATTACGGAGATAGAAAATACAATGCAGATTTCTCATCTTTTGCAGGAGGACCATTCCCAATTGATATTTACAATGTAAACTATGGGGTAGATCCTTCAAAACTTCCTTCTTCTGACTTTTATACATTAAATCCATCTGCACCTTTTTATGATGATGAAGGGGTAAAATATACTTCGTACTATGCTCAGGATCAGATTGAAATGTTTAACAATAAGTTAAGAATAACATTAGCAGGAAGATATACAAGCGGTACTTCTTACGCAGGATATCCGTATTACTCACCTGGAAATGTTGTTCAAAGAAATAAAGCAGGAGAATTCACACCGAGAGTAGGAATTAGTTATTCAATCATGGACGATTTCTCTGTTTATGGAATTTATGACAAAACTTTCGCACCACAATCCGGAACTGGAATTAATAATACACAGATTACAGATCCTTTCAAAGGACAGAATATCGAATTCGGTTTAAAGAAAGACTGGTTCGGAGGAAAATGGAACTCTACTTTCTCAGTATATGAAATCAGAAGGCAAAATATTCTTGTAGCAGGACTTAAAGAACAAAATGGAGGGGTTCCTTTTCAGGTTGCTTCAGGTGAGCAAAGAGCAAGAGGTTTTGAAACCGATATCAAAGGAGAAATCATCAAAGGGTTGAACATTATTATCAACTATGCTTATACAGATGCAAAGACCATCAAAGACACAGATCCTACAAGAATTGGAATTCAGTCTCCGGGGAATGCAAAAAATGTACAAAATACTTGGGTAAACTACAGATTTGAAAATGGTCTTATGAAAGGGTTCGGAATTTCAGCAGGGTACCAGTATCAGGGAGGAAGACAATCCTGGTTTGGAGTAAATGCAGCGAAAGATCAAAGTCTTCCGGATTATTTTGATACCAACTTCGGGGTTTCCTATGTTGCTAAAAAATTCGATGTCAATCTAATGTTGAATAATGTCCTTAACAAAAAGCTTTACAGCGGTTACAGAGGAGATGCCGGCGAATATGCCTGGATCTACAATGCTCCGCGTAACTGGAGATTATCAATAGGATATAAATTTTAAAAAAAATCAAAGGTTAGCCCCTCATGGGGTTAACTTTTTGCTATGAAAAAAAAGCATCACCATACAAAGAAAGCTTCTTCAAAAAAGTGGTCCGCAAAACTCCATCTGTGGTTTGGCCTGTCTGTTGGCATCATTGTATTTATAGTCTCTCTTTCAGGGACTTTATATGTTTTTAAGGACGAAATACAAAATAGCCTACGTAAAGAAGCTATTTACCTGAAGAAAGAGGATATTGGGAAAAAACCATTGTCTATCAATCTGCTTCGTGAAAAAGTATCCTTAGAACTTAATGAAAAATATCCTGTAAGCGCTGTAGAAATTCCTTTGGACAAAGCCAAGTCCTATCAGTTTGAATACTATGACAAAAGCAAAAAGGGATGGAACTATTTTCAGCAGGTGCGCATCAACAAACTGGTTTATGTAAATCAGTATACCGGAGAAATCCTTGCAGTATATAATGAGAAATATGATGTATTCAGTATTCTGAAATATCTCCACTGGGGACTTCTGCTCAACTCAGAATGGGGACCATATACGGTAGGAATTCCAACCGTCCTTTTTATCATTATGCTGATTACAGGAATCATTTTATGGTGGCCTAAAAATAAAAACGCCAGAAAAGGACGTTTCTGGTTCAATTGGGAAAATGTAAAAAACTGGAAACGTAAAAACTACGATCTTCATAATATTCTGGGATTCTATGCATCGTTTATTGCTCTTCTTCTAAGTGTAACGGGGCTTTATTTTGCCTATCCCTATGTAAAAAATACGTTTACTTTCGCCTTATCCGGCTCATGGGAACTTCCAAAAGAAAAGGAAAGAAAATCTCCAGACTCATTGATGGCAAAGAATGAAGCTGTTTTTGATCTCGCTGCAGCACAGACTGAAAAACTGTATGCAAAATCATCCAGCTTCAGAATTACTTTAAATGGAAAGAATAAAAAAGGAAAAGAACTGAAAAACCTTCCGGTAACAGTTTACGGACTGGATGGAAGATACAGTGAAAGAAACATCCTGAACTTCGACAAATACTCAGGAAAACTACTGACCAACAAACCTCATCACAAACTCAATACCGCCGAGAAATATTCCAACGCCAATTATGATATCCATACCGGATCCTACTTCGGAATCATTGGAAAGATCATTTGGTTTATCGCCGGCCTTACGTGTACATCACTCCCTGTAACCGGATTTCTGGTTTGGTGGGGAAAAAGAAAGAAAAAAGGAAAGAAAATATAATGAAAAAAGCGCTTTTATCAGCTGCCTGCTTAGGAACTACTACCGTTTTTGCCCAGGTAAAAGATACTTTACAAACCAAAAATGTGGATGAGGTTGTTATGACTGCCTCCCGAAAAAAGGAAAACATAAAAGAGGTTCCAAGCTCTATTACCGTAGTGGGAGAAAAGCAGATTCAGTCTCAGCTGACTGTTAACTCAGATATTACAAGCATCCTGCAGTATACGGTTCCCAGTTTAGGAACGAATTCCGGACAGACTTCCAACACGGGACAGACCTTAAGAGGACGTCAGGTTTTGGTTTTGATTGATGGAATTCCACAGTCTACTCCACTTCGTAACGGAGCCAGAGACTTAAGGACTATTGATCCTTCGGCCATCGAAAGAATTGAAGTCATCAAAGGAGCATCTTCCATCTATGGAAACGGAGCAGATGGTGGGATTATCAATTATATTACAAAAAGAAACAAAACAGATAAAAAGATCTCAGGAATTTCACAGATTGGCTTTACCGGGCAGCCTTACGGTGGTACGTTAGGAGTAAGAGCCAGCCAGCTTTTAACTGGGAAAATCAAGAAATTTGATTATACCCTTTCATTAGCCTACGAAAGAACAGGATATACAAAAGACGGAGACGGCGTTTTGATAAGCCCTACTTATAGTATTGCCAAGATGGACAATTACAATGGCTTATTGAAAATAGGGTATGATATCAATGAGAATCAAAGAATTGAAGCTTCTTACATTGGTTATTCTTCAAGATCAGACCTGAACGTAGGACTTAAAACAGGAAAATACGGCATCACCCCTACCATTGGTGAAGGAATTGGAAAAGGACTGGAAACAACGCCTCAGGGAACTCCGAAAAACCATAACATCAGAGTGAGCTATGACAATAAAAACCTGTTTGCAGGAACCTCGTTAAATATCAATCTTTATTATCAGGATTTCAAAACTGTTTACGGATACAGCGATACCTTTTTCAATGGCGGACAGTCTAATGTGATTTCAAAAAAAGCAGGAGCCAGATTCAATTTGGATACCCAACTTTGGAACTCAGCAAACTCTCAGGGAGAAATTATCTACGGAGCTGATATTCTGAATGATGAAACGGTACAAAAACTGGAAGACGGACGTTTCTGGACTCCCAATATGAATATGACCAATATTGCTCCTTTCGTATTGGCAAAAATTGATCTCTTCAAAAAATTAACCATCAAAGGAGGACTTCGTTATGAAAACATCAAAGTAAATGTAGATGATTTCAATACCCTTTCTACCCTTAAAAGTGACGGAACTTTCACCAAAAGTATTCCTGTAGCCGGTGGAAAACTGAGCTATAATGCTTTGGTAGGAAATATTGGTGTCCGTTATAATATTGAGCCTTATATCAACCTTTTCGGAAGCTTCTCTCAGGCTTACTCTATCAATGAATTAGGAAGAATTCTGAGAACCTCAACTTCCGAAACGATTAAAAATCTGGAAACAAAACCAATTATTGTAAACAATTACGAATTGGGTGCTACAGGACAGCTTTCCAGCTGGCTTAACTATGAATTAACTTCTTACGTGAGTACCTCTAAACTGGGAGCATCATTCGTACAAAGTCCGGACAGAGCATTGATGATTCAGAGATCTCCTGAAATTGTATACGGTGTTGAAGGATTTTTACACTTCACCCCTACAAAATGGATTCAGTTTGGGGGAAGCTATAGCTGGATGGAAGGGATCACTTCCATAAAAGATGACGGTGATTACTCTGCAAAGATCAACAACAGCAGAATTTCTGCCCCTAAAGTATTAGCCTATGTTCAGGCGAGACCTATCCCTACTCTATCGATTGGTCTTGATATGCTTCACTCTTTCCAGCAAAACAGATTCGAGCCTAATGCGAAAACAGGATTGTTTGCATATGGTGAAGGATATGTTCCTGAATATACTGTTTTCAACTTCAAATCAAGTTATGAAGTTAGCAACAACTGGAGACTGTCATTAGGTATTGAAAACCTATTCAACAAAGTGTACCAGCCTGCCATTTCATGGTGGACCGCAAGAGACAGTGACTTCACAAATGCTCTTGGATTGAGAGGAACATTCATGATTGAGTACAAATTTTAATTAAACTAAATAAAAAGTAAAGCATATCTTTGCTTTACTTTTTACTGCTATATGAAGAAAAACCATCATCATAAAAAGAAACCGGGCTTTATCAAAAAATGGTCTGCCAAGCTGCATCTTTGGTTCGGATTGGGAATAGGATTTCTGATCTTTATTATCTCTATTACCGGAGCATTGTACGTTTTTAAGGATGAAGTGGAAAACATCACCCGAAAAGATGTCATCTACCATCAGGAACAAAATATTGAGCACAAACAGGTACTTCCAATCAGAGTGATGGAAAAAGCTGTCGCAGAACAGGTGAAGGAAAAATATCCGATTCACTGGGTAAATGTTCCTATTGACAAAAAGATGTCCTATATGTTCTTCTGGTATGAACATAATACTGATGCCTGGAATTATTTTGATGAGTTCCCTATCTATAAACAAGCTTATGTAAACCCCTACACAGGGAAAGTACTGAGAATTTATGATGAGAAAAACGGATTCTTCAATATCGTAAAAATGATCCACTGGAGCTACCTTTTGAAACAGGACTGGGGAACCTACGTAGTAGGAATTCCTGTTATCATTTTTATCATTATGCTGATCTCCGGGATTATCCTATGGTGGCCAAAGAACAAAGCAGCAAGAAAACAACGTTTTGCCTTCAAATGGAAAAATATCAAAAGCTGGAAACGAAAGAATTATGACCTTCATAATGTCTTAGGTTTTTATGCTTCCATATTCGCTTTAATCTTCTCTATTACCGGGTTATTTTATGCATTCTTTGTAGTGCAGGCTATGATCTATGTGATATTTTCCGGTGGGGAAACAAAGTATCCGGATTTTTCCCACATTAAAACAAAAGCTCCCATCGAGCTAAGAACAGAAGGAACACTGGATAAAATCATTAATACCGTAACGGAAAAATACCCTGACTCCTATGGTTTTGCCATAGATTTAGGCCATCCACACATGGATGATCACGAACATCCTAACTTTGAAGTGTACGTGAAACATCTTTCTTATTCTTATCATAAAAGCAGCAGCTTGATCTTTGATGAAAACTCAGGAGAGCTTCTTCATACTCATGATCCAAAAGACAAAAATTTTGGGGAAAAAGTAGTAAGTGCCAATTATGATATCCACGTAGGAGCTATTTTAGGACTTCCTACCAAGATTATTGCTTTTATTGTAAGTATTATCTGTGCCTCTCTTCCGGTTACCGGATTTATGATCTGGTGGGGAAGAAAAAAGAAAAAACCAATAAAAACAGCTTAAAGTATTAAATAAAACCCAGTTAATAATCCATTAATACAATCTTTTTTATAATTTTAGCCCTTAGAATTTAATAATAGAAATGTCATTAATAGATTTATCAAAACAAGTTGCCCTTGGAGTTGACATCGGCGGAACCAATACTAAATTCGGAATCGTAAACCACCGTGGGGAAGTTCTGGATAAAGGAAATCTGAGAACTGATGCCTATGAAAAAGTAGAAGATTTCATCGATGCTTTATATGAACATGTTCGTCCAATGATGGAGAAGTATGGTACTGAAGCACACTTTGACGGAATCGGAGTAGGCGCTCCCAATGCAAACTATTACAAAGGAACCATAGAACTTGCCCCTAACCTTCCATGGAAAGGCGTAATTCCTTTCGCTGAGCTGATGACGGCAAAATTCAATCTGCCTTGTACAGTGACCAATGATGCCAATGCTGCAGCGCTGGGAGAAATGCTTTTCGGAGCAGCAAGAGGAATGAAGGATTTTATCATGATTACCCTGGGAACAGGAGTAGGCAGTGGAATTATCGCTAATGGAAGCTTAATCTATGGACATGACGGGTTTGCCGGAGAATTAGGACATACGATTGTAAAACCTGGCGGAAGAAAGCACTGGAGCACAGGTTCTGAAGGAAGTCTGGAAGCCTATGCATCTGCCACAGGAATTACCATTACAGCAAAGAAAATGAGAGCCGAATTTCCGGAATCTATGCTGAACCAATATCCTGAAGACGAGATCAATTCTAAAACAGTATATGAATGTGCGATCAAAGAAGACCCGATTGCTATTGAGGTTTTCAGATATACAGGTCAGAAGCTGGGTGAGGCAATAGCCAATTTTGTAATGTTCTCTTCCCCTGAAGCTATTCTTCTATTTGGAGGAGTGATCAAAGCGGGAGACTTTATCTTAAAGCCAGCTAAACTTCATATGGAAAGAAACCTTCTTCCGATTTTCAGAAATAAAGTAAAACTGGTATTCAGTGAACTTGACGAAGCAGACGCTGCTATTCTTGGCGCAAGTGCTTTGGTTTGGGAAAAATAACTGAAACCTTTTTTAATAATATAAAGCATCCTTTTGTAGGGTGCTTTTCTTTTTCCCACAGATTTCGCAGATTTTCACAGAGGATTGGGTTATATTTTCCTTGTGCCATTTGTGAAACATTGGTGTTATTTGTGTTTAAAATTAAAATGGGTTAATATAATTCATCCTAATTGAGATGCTTCGACTTAGCTCAGCATGACAATGCTAATACTACATGCTTTAAAAGACTGTTGATATTATCTCTGTCATCGTATATTTCACAGATGATTATGCTGCATTTTCTTGTGTTCATTTGTGAAATCATTCGTGTTATTTGTGTTTAAAAGTAATTTGTCACATCTATCATTGTAATTTGAGTTTAAGCGGTAAAATCATGTTCAAATGAAAAAGTTTTTCATACTTTTGATCAGCTTTTTCCGGATCTGGAAAAAATAATAAAACAATATAATTACCAAAAATGGACAACAATAATTTAGACCAGATTACTTTCGGTGGCGGATGTTTCTGGTGTGTAGAAAGCTGTTTCAATATGCTGAAAGGGGTACAGTCTGCTATTTCAGGATATTCAGGAGGGCATAAAGACAATCCTACTTATCAGGAAGTTTGTACAGGAGAAACAGGACATGCAGAAGTGGTACAAATCACGTATGATCCGGCAATTATTTCTTATGAACAGTTGATGGACGTATTTTTCTTCCTTCATGATCCTACCCAATTAAACAGACAGGGGAATGATATCGGAACCCAATACCGTTCTGTTATTTATTATAAAGATGCTGCTGAGAAAGCAAAGGCTGAGGAAGCTATTAAAGTGTCTCAGGAATCAGGAAGATGGGCTGGAACGTATGTAACAGAATTAACCCCATTCGACAAATTCTGGCCGGCAGAACAATATCATCAGGGATATTACAATGAGAACCCTACACAACCTTATTGCAGTGCTGTAGTAGGTCCTAAAATTCAGAAGTTTAAAAAGCATTTCGGGGAACTGGGAATGTTGAATGCAGAGTAAAACGTGATATTGTAAGTTTCGGCTAAAGCCAGATGAATGTTAGATATTTTGTTAAACGGGCTAAAGCCCGTTCCTATTGATGTTTAACATTATTATCAGAATTTTAGCAGGATATTTACAAACCCATATAAAAATAACAGAAGCGAAGAGGGAATCTCTTCGCTTCTTGTTTGCACAAAAATTGTTTATATAAAGAAACTAATATCCTGGATTTTGGGTAAAATCTTTTGAGGCATCAATGGTTGCCTGAGGAATCGGAAAAATCCTTCTGTATGGCAGAGAAGCAGATTTGGCTGTTCCCGGTAAATCAAACTTCTTGAATCGGATCATGGCTTTTCTTCTGTACATTTCCCAATACAGCTCATATCCTGATTCTTTAAACAGTGTATTCTCATCCAAAGAAGCAATGGCAACTCCCGGAGCATTGTTCTTTAGAGCATCATTCGTTCTGCTTGTTCTCAGCTTATTCACATCTGCCAACGCAGCGGATATATTTCCACTTCTTAAGTAAGCTTCTGCTCTCATCATATAGATGGTTCCTAACCTATACAAGGGTACATCCATTCCGCTTGTTCCGTTATTTCCATATCCCGGATCGAATTCAAACTTAAAGTTTCTTACTCCTCTGTTGATCTGAGCCTGAGTAAATACAGATTCAGAAGGGTTATCAAAATTCAGCTCAGGAGTGAAGTCGGCGGCAAGTGTTGTATTTTTTTCCGTAAATAATTTATACACTTTAATCCTTCCGTCTGAAGTCATATCAAAGTTTCCGTCTGCAAGAATCTTAGGCCCATATTGCTGTCCCACCTGCAGCCCTCTGTTGAAATGAAACCATGGTTTTCCTGTACCTTCTACTTTACTGGATGAAGGTACACTTACATCTGTTCCGTCATTTCTGAACCATGTCCCATCCGCATACTGGTAAGATCTCTGAAAACGTGGATCATCATGATTTCCGTTCCATGAATAATAAAATTCCGGGGTAATACATGATGCATTGGTTCCTCTGTTATCAGGGGATGGCTTCTGAATTCTTTCCATAGACATATATGCCAGGTCATTATCTGAAGCTTTATCTGTATTTTTCTTCTGAACGATAGAGAAAATCATCTCCTTACTTGTATCATTATTGATATCAAAATTGTGGAAATAATTGGATTCCAGACTGAAATTCGGATTGTTAATCAATAAATTGGAATATTCAATTACTTTATCCATATCTGTTCCGGAGCCACTCACCGCCTGCTCCAAAAAGTTGAATGATCCTGCCGTTTTATTCTTCAAAACAGCCCTGTTCAGGTACATATCTGCAAGAAATGCATACGCTGCCTGTTTGGTAAATCTTCCGGCGTGGGTATTCTGGGTTTTAATATCTGCCAGATTGGGAATAAGTCCTTCCACTTCAGTAATCAAAGCATCAATGGTAGTTTCTGCTTTTCGGATCTGAATAGGAGCATTAATATTCCCCGGATCTCTGTAAGGAGCCTGCCCGAAAAGATCAATTGTGGTATAAGTATAATAGGCTAATAATCCTTTTGCTTCTGCTAAAAATAAGGCTCTGTTGGTACTGTTGCTTTTTTCAATACTTGAGATGGCCGTCAGGGACTTTGTAATCCCAAAGTTCAGAGAATTCCAGGTTGTTTTTACGACATCATTGCTTGCATCCCATGTGAATTCGTGCATGGCTCTCCATTTTCCTCCATCACCCCAGTCACTTCCTCTTGTGGGTAATAAAGCTTCATCAGTAGAATATTCCTGTAAAGCAAAAACATTTCCGTGATCTACAAAAGTTCCGTCTCCCAGCTGCCCGTATGCAGCAGCAAGAGCCGCTTCAGGGTCTGCCGTTTCAGAGCCCAAAACCTCATCAATTACTTTTTCATCCAGATTGGTACATCCCATTAAAGACAGTACAGCAAAGGATAAAATAAGGGTATTTATATTTAAAAATTTAGATTTCATGATTTCTTTTCAATTAAAATTTAACAGTAGCTCCCAAAATGAAAGTCTTGGCAGACGGATAGGTTGTATAGTCGATTCCCAGAGACTGATTTCCACTCACCTGTTTGTTCGTATCCACCAATGGATCATAACCGGAATAGCTTGTAAGGGTCAACAGGTTTTGTGCGCTTACATAAAGATTGATACTTCTCAAAAACTTCAGCTGGCTGGTATCGAAAGTGTATCCCAATCTTACATTATTCAATCGTATAAAATCTGATTTTTCAAGATAAAGGGATGATAATTGAGGCTGATTGGTAAAGTTGGCTCCGGATTCGTAGAAGTTTTTCAATACGTTTCTGTCTGACGCTAAGTTGTTGATATTTAAATCCAACGCAGTATTATTCACCAGGTAACCACCCGTTTGCCCAATGAAAGAGAATGAGAAATCAAACTTCTTGTATTTCATATAAGAATTAATCCCGAAAGTGAAATTCGGAATCGCTCCTTCAAAGATCTTTCTGTCATTCTGATCAATTCTTCCATCAGCATTTACATCTTCATAGATATATTTTCCGTTGGCATCTACTCCCAAATAATTCAACATATAGAAAGATCCTGCTTCATAGCCGTTTCTGTAAATATTAGCAGTAACTCCTGAAAGTCCAGGCCCTGATACTTCTCCCGAATAGATAGCAGAAACCGGAAGATCTTTTACCACGTTACTCACTGTTGCTCCGTTGACATCAAAGTTCCAGGTAAAGTTTTGTGTTTTGATAATTTCTGAACCTAAAGAGAATTCAAATCCTTTATTAACAATCTTTGCATCTACATTTTTCCATACTGTACTTGTAGGGCTTAACGGTCTGGAAGGAATATTCAGAATCGGGTCTTTGGTTATTTTGTTGTAATATTCCAATGATCCGTACAACTTGTTTCTCCATAAGCTAAAGTCTGCTCCAATATTGGTCTGCTCCACCACTTCCCATTTCAGATCAGGATTAGGGGTTCTGTTGATCACAACTCCATTAATCAGATTCAGATTCTCATACAAATAATATCCTCCGGATGGTGACAGTGAAGAGCTTGCCTGAGTGATTTTATTCGGAACTTCCTGGTTACCGGTTTGTCCCCAGCTTCCTCTTAATTTTAATTCATTGATGATCTGAGAATCTTTCAGGAAATTTTCATTAGAAACCGTCCAGCCTACTGCAACAGAAGGGAAATACCCGTATTTGTTGTTTTGACCAAAACGGGTAGAACCATCAGCTCTCAATGAAGCCGTTAGTAAGTATTTTTTATCAAAATTATAGTTTACTCTTCCGAAATAAGATTGTAATTCATTCTCCTGAGCATATCCTGCTGCCGGAATAAAAGCTTCACCAGAATATCCGGGATTAATTTCCGGTGGAATTCCAGCTCCCTGATTCGCAATATTTTTCACCCCGAAATAAGTTCCTGTAGTTTTGAATTTCTGATAGGAGAAACCACCTAACAAGCTGAAATTATGTTTATTTAAACTAAGATCGTAGGTTAAGTAATGTTCCAACAATACATTATAAGAATCAAGATTTGCCTGAACATACATTCCTTTCGGAGTTCTGTCCGTAATGTTTGGGTACATCGTTGTATTTCTCTCAGACATTGTTTTATCAATTCCTAAATTGAACTTATAATTCAATCCGGGTAAGATTCTCAATGTGGCTTCTGTATTCCCTAATACTCTGAAAGTATTGGTTTTATCGCTATAAACACTCAGCAGATACAAAGGATTGTAATGAGCATTCATATTAAAGTTGGTATAATTTCCGTTTTGATCATACACGGAACGCGTAGGATTCGCCATCAAAGCATGGATAATCACCTGACCGTCAGAACCTGCATTGGCTCCGTTCGGGATTCCCGTTTCTTTGATGTCACTTGCCGTAAGATTAAGTTTAATTTTTAATCTTTTATTATCAAAAAATGATTCTTCTGCATTCAAACGGGCCGTTGTTCTTTTAAAACCACTGTTCAGAATGATACCATCCTGATCCATGTGAGAAATGGACGCAAAATAATTTCCGGTTTCCGTAGATTTTGAAAAAGATACTGAATGATTGGAAGAGACTGCATTTCTGAAGATTTCATCCTGCCAGTCTGTATTTCCCCCATGGTCGTATAATTTGTTGATTCCTGCAGACCTATATTCATCAGCAGTCATCAGGTCTAATTTTTTAATCACTGAAGAAAAACCTAAATACGTATCATAGGTAAACAATGGTTCTCCTTTTCTTCCTCTTTTCGTTGTTACCAAAACAACACCGTTTGAACCTCTTGCCCCGTAGATTGCAGCAGCTGAAGCATCTTTCAAAACCGTAATAGATTCAATATCACTGGTATTTAAAAAGTTTAACGGGTTCTTGGCCTGCGCATTTCCTAACCCGATATTCGGGCCTGTAGCACTTACGGCATCGTTACTCAAAGGAACTCCATCTACAACAAATAAAGGAGTACTCCCGCTTCGGATAGAACCGATCCCTCTGATGGACACATTTACTCCGGCTCCCGGCTCTCCACTCGACTGGACAATACGGACACCCGCAATTTTCCCCTGCATCAGGTTGTCAACGGAAATGTTCATTCCTTCTTTGAAATTCTCAGCTTTTAGCTGGCTTACGGCTCCTGTTAAATCAGATTTCTTCTGGGAACCATATCCTACCAGTGTTACTTCTTCGATGGATGTTGATTCTTTTTTAGTTTCTAATTGTACAGCAACTGAAGTACTGGAGATTTTCACCATCTGGATTCCATATCCTTCATAAGAAACAGACAAGGTTTGTCCGATGCTGGCTGAAATGGTAAAGTTTCCCGATGCATCAGTAGAAGCATTTTCTCCGGTTTCTACAACTGTGATTTTTGCGCCTTCAACAGCAGCTCCTTTCTGATCCGTCACCGTTCCGGAAATGGTTTCGTTTACCTGCGAAAAGACAGGATAGTTGGAAGTAAATCCTTTGGCATCAGCTTGGCTTGTCACCAAAAAAATTAATGCAATCGGAATTAGCTTTTTAAACTTAAAAAAATTAATTTTGTGGTACATATCAATAAGTAAAGTAATTGCAAGACGTTACATTGCTTATCAAAAAGCCGCTGTTGTTCCCGCAACAGTGGTTTTCTTTTCAGGCAACGGTTAGTTTTTATTTCGGCATACAAAGTAAAAGGATCTCCCACAAATCTATTTTAACATAATATTATCTTAAAGTCAACAAAATATAAATATCTCAATTTGAGAGAATAGAAATTAACTAAATATCAACCGTTTACACACGTGTATTTTTCCAACATTCACAGAATTTTAAAAATTACTTAACATAATATATAAATCATCTCCTGCAAAGAGTGAGTAATTTCGTATTCAAAATGTATCGAAATGAAAAAGGCTGTTTTTCTTGGTATCTGTTTATCTTCTTTCAACTTATTTTGGGCACAATCACAGCATCTCAATGAGTTAAAAATCAATGAAATCCAGGTTATTGGCTCTCATAATTCTTATAAAAAAGCCATTCTTCCCGAAGTGTATCATTATTTATCTCAAAAAGATACGCTGAACGTTTTACCAAGGATTCAGTATGAGCATATTCCTATTCCCCAGCAACTGGATCTGGGACTTAGAAATCTGGAAATTGATGTGTATGCAGACAGCCAGGGAGGAAAATATGCCCATCCGAAAATTCTGGATCTGGTAAAAACCTCTGAACCTTTTGATCCGGAAGGCAAAATGAAAAAACCAGGTTACAAGATGATTCATGTGACAGATATTGATTATCAGACGTGGTATTATACCTTAGAAGACTGTTTAAAGGATTTGAAAAAATGGTCTGATCAACATCCTGATCACGATCCTGTTTTTATAACGCTTGAGCCCAAAGATGGAAAAGCCAATCAATTTGGAACCGAACCGGAACACTACACATCGAAACTCTTTGACGATCTGGATCATGAACTGAAAAAATATCTGGGAAAAGACAAGATAATTACACCGGATGATATTCGTGGCTCTTATACAACATTGAACGAAGCTGCTCTAAACAAAAACTGGCCAAAAGTAAAAGAGGTAAAAGGGAAATTCCTTTTCGTACTGGATAATAATGGAGAAAACAGAGACTTATATGCTAAAGATCATCCTTCGTTGAAAGGAAGAATGATTTTTACGAATTCTGTTCCCGGAACTCCTGAGGCGGCAGTTTTGTTTATGAATGAACCCAAGAAGGATGATGCGATGATAAAAGATCTGGTAAAAAAAGGATATATCATCCGCACCCGAGCTGATGCTGATACCATGGAAGCCCGAAATGAAGACTATTCAAGGTTTGAGAAAGCCAAAGAAAGTGGTGCTCAAATCATTACAACAGACTATTATTATCCCAGCAAGCTATTCAAATCCAATTATAAGGTAAGTTTTGATAATAACACCTATGAAAGAAAGAATCCTGTAACAGGAAAATAGTCCTGTTTTTGCTATTAGATTTATAATTGAGGAGGCTGTCTTAAGGGGCAGCCTTTCTTTTTGTTTAAACACAAATAACACTAATGCTTTTCACGAATAGGCACAACTATTTTATTGAACATAAGTTGAGTATTGAGGAAGCATAATAATTACAGCTTTATTATTTCTTTTCTTTTCAAATCTATTTCAAAATGGTCTGCAGGATCTCCATGGGAAAGCAATGAAAGAATTGTAAAAACAGATTTTAATTGCTGAATCAATGAATCCCCTTCCGAATCATGCATTTTGTATAGTTTCTCCAACATCTCATACTGCTTCAGCCTTTCCTCCGGAATATCTTTTTTTGCCAGTTCATCCGCTGATTGAAATTTATACACGTCCAATAACAAATCATCAAAAGACCATTTTTTAAAGTCTTCAGACCTGATTGCTTTCTCTTTCAGCTGATCTTTATTTTGAATCAGCAACAAAAGATCTTCACCAGTAAGGTTCTTGGTTTTCTCAATAAAATCTTTTGGCCAGTCATCGGGAATCATTCTTAAACGAACTAGTTCTTTTAAATGAAAAAGCATAAAGTCGTGATATGATTTTGTTTTTAAAATGTCTTTATTCCAAAGTATTTTGGTGGTATCATGTTGTAAAGCATTGTATTCTTTTTCATATAAAGGAAATAACTCATCAAAATTCGGAACCTCATTTAAAATCTGAGTTTGAACGTCCATCTTATCAGGCGATTGTATGGTCAGAATTTTATACGCAGGCAGATAAGCCGCCAATGAGGGCACCTGAACATTCACTAAAATATGGTCTCCTGTTTTACTTATTCCCGTATCATTAATATGCATATGCCCTGCAAAATGAATCTGCAATCCTGCTTCAGCAAATACTCTAGCCACTTCTTCCTGAGGAACACGCTCCAGCTGCCACTTTTTTTCACCCAATACATTTGTAAGTTCACTGGTTGCTCCATCATTGAAATCAATCATAGGATAATGCGTAAATGCAATGAGGGTTTTATTATTTTTCTTCGCTTCGGCGGCCAGTTTTTTAACCCATTGAATTAAATGTTGTTTGTTGGTCAGAACATTATTATAGCCAATACTTGCACCTTTATAGTTTGAAGGATTTTCAAAACTTTCATTGATATTTTTCGGGATATAAGTATTACCATCAATAGCAACCAACCACACATCTTTCACAGGTTCAACAACATAACTCAAATCCGGAACAGAAAAACCTTTAGTCACTTCATACATTCTTTTGGAATACGCCGCAGACTGTAATCCTTTTTTGTAAGAGTAATTTTTAAATGAATTATTATCAAAAGGAGTACTCCAAAACAAATCTTCTTTTTTGGGGGAGAAGCCAAAATCTTTTAACTCATTCAGAATTTCGAGATATCCGGATTCTGCAATATCTTTTGTAATCACCTTATCTGCTGAGGTCCCAATATTTTCTTTGCTGTAAATTCCCAGCGCTTTTCCCTCCTTTCCAAGAAAATCACTTTTCCCTCCATCATTTCGAAATGGTCCCACCGGATCATGGTTTCCTGTAGTTAAATAAAAATTAATCCCATACGTTTCATGATATTTTTGTAATATTCTATGAAGACCACGAAGGTTATAAGCCTGTCCGTCATCTGAGAAATCACCCGGCATTGCTACAATCTTAATTCCTTTTGCGGCAATATCATCCAGAGCTTTGAGAAAGGCTAAATAATTCTCATTAAAAATTCTTGTGGAATGCAATTGAGAATCCATGGTTCTCAAAATGGTGGGTTTTCCTGTTTTAGGATTTATAATTCCTTTAAATTCATGATCCGAAAAGCTTCCATATAGATCCTGGAAATGCACATCGGAAAGAAATGCAACCTGTACAGGTTTCTGTGCTGAGAAAAGTGCAGATATAAAAAGTAAAACGGAGAATAGTATTTTATTCATCTTAAAATAAGACGAAATTACAGGAATAGATAAAGATTTGTTTTAATTGTATTTTAAATTATTGTGAAAGAAATTTATTCTCCCTTGCCATAAGTTAAGATCATATGATCAGTTGCCAGTTTTAATTCTTTGTTATTGTCTGGATCAACACCATCCATTGTAAAAAAACTAACCTCATTATTATATTTAGAGCACCATACCTTTCCTAAGGAATTCACAAGAGTTAATGTATCTGGTCTGGTGATCTTTTTAAAATGACTAAACAACTCTTTATCCATTGCAATGATTCGATATATTGGTCCAATATAATTATCATTAGTAGCAATATATCTTTCCCCGTTCCAATACATATATTTTTTATCTATGTCCAGGCTAGTTCCAGAGAAAACACTTAAAGGATTATTTGATAAATCACTTTTTTCAACACTTGGAAAATATTTATTTCCCGCAAAAGCACTTGCTATCAAAATGATTCCTACAATTCCTACCCCATTTTTTTTTACAAACTCGGGAATATTAAAATGCTGAGTAATTATAATCTTGATACCTTTTTCTTTTTCTGATTGTGATACATTATAATCACCCACATCTATACGTACTGTAGTAGACCTTGTGTCTTCATCCTTCCTGCTAAATGATGTAGAAAAATGAGCAAAATTCTTAAACTCTACATATTGACTAAGTTTATCCAGAATTTCTTTGTCTATGATATCTGGCTCATTGTTATCTCTTATACAAGAATTATAATACCTAGTTAATGTTCTTTCATGAATAATAAAGTTCCAGGTTTTCTCAAAATAGTCAGAAAGTTCATTTGACCAACCACTTTTTGTTCCCTTGTTGGGAAAGTCATTCTGTGCTTTTCTAAATACTTCATGAATTAGTAGCTTTTTCTTGGACATAATTAATTTTTAAAGGCAGTTACAAAATAGGTGATTTTTAACCGTGTCGCATTACGGCTTTCCGTAACGAAATACTCTTCATTTCTTGTCCATTAATGTCCATACCTTGTCTAACACTTGCCTCCCTTTCTTCCTCATCTTTGTCATATCAAAATCAGTGATAAACAAATAATTAAAACAAAATACAAAAACAAATTTACAAAACTGATTTTGAAATCACCAGATAAAATGGAGGAAAACTCCGGGTTGGGAAGCAGATGTTTCTCCTCCGTTTTTGAAGGTTCACTTCCCAAAAAATTTAGAAGCGCTTCATTTTTTTTAACCGTATAACACTGTCTGTGATCTGTTTCGCAGGGAAGAATACGAATGCTTTAACAATAAATTTTTTGACCCATGATCGAGATGATATTGATGCTATTCGGTTTAGCATTCTCAAACAATAATGCCAATACAACAACTATAAATGATAACAACCCAACAACAGTAACAACTCAGGGGTTAGGTATGGGAGAAGATCCAGATACGGGAGGTAGTGACACTGGAGGAGATACAATACAAGTTCCACCTAAAAAATAATCTGAAACGGGAGAAATATTAACTTTCTCCTGTTTTATTATTCTACTTAATAAATAAAAAAGGACAGATCTACACAATCTGTCTTTTTTTATTAATTTGCAGTAAACTTTTTTCCATGAAAAAACTTTTCTTTTTACTGACCATATTAAGTTTTCTATATTCCTGCAAAAAAGAAAATTCACAAAACGATACTAATCAATTTTATGAAAAAGCATATACTTTTCTGGAAAAAAAAAATGAAGATAGTGCATATGTATATTTTGACAAGGCCAAAGAAGTTTTTCTTAAAAATGAAAATAAAATCAAAGAAGGAAAATGTCTTATTCAAATGGCAATAATATCAACCAATAAAGGAGATTACTACAATGGGCAGTCGCTTTCTACACGAGCTATCAAAAATTTTGATGAAAATGATAAAAACCAATTTTCTGATATTTATTCCAACTATATAAATCTTGGAATTTCAAGTGATAATTTAAGAGATTATAAAAATGCCATTAAATTTAGCAAATTAGCATTAAAATTCGCAGTTGATGAATCATCAAAGTTAATTGCATTAAATAATCTTAGCCGTATTTACAAAGAAAATAAACAATATACTCAGGCTATTAAAATTTATAAAAATATAATAAGTCGGTCTAAAACACAAAATAACCAAATCTATCCCACTGCATTAACTAACCTTACAACATCAAAGTGGCTATCAGATCCATCTTATAGTCCAGAACCAGAACTTTTAAAGGCATTGAAAATACGAGAAAATGAAAATGATCTTTGGGGTCAGAATTCCAGTCATTCTCACCTAAGTAACTATTTCATGAATAAAAATTCTGAGAAAGCCTTATTTCATGCAAACAAAATGTATGAAATATCAAAAAAAATAAAGAGTCCTGATGATCAGCTAGAGGCTCTACAGAAAATTATTACATTAGATCCACACAGTTATAAAAAATTCTTCAATAGATATACTACACTAGCAGATAGTCTTCAAACAGAAAGAAACAACTCTAAAAATCAGTTTGCACTTATAAAGTTTGATACTGAACAAATAAAAAAGCAAAATGCCCAGAATAAAAATCATATCCTAACTCAGTATATTGCCATAGGTATTCTGATAGTAGTTTTAGTTGTACTAACACTTATTATAATGTGGTATAAAAAAAGACAAAAAGGCCTTCAACAAGAAAAAGAAATTGAAGTAAAAAACACACAGCTCAAAATGTCTAAAAAAGTGCATGATGTAGTAGCTAATGGGCTTTATCACATGATGATTGATGTTCAGAATAATCCTGAAATGGACAAAACAAAAATTCTTAATGATATTGAAAAAATGTATGAAGAGTCTAGAGACATTTCCCATGAGAATATTGCAGAAAAAGATTTTGCATTACGTTTTATTAATATGATTACTTCTTATTCTTCTGATGAACAAAAGGTTTTACCGCTAGGATACAAAGAGAATATTTGGGAAAGTATCTCGTACAATACACAGCTTGAGCTTTATTATACTCTCAGAGAGATACTTGTAAATATGAAAAAACACAGTCAGGCGAAATTAGCTTCTGTAAGATTTGAGAAAGACAATAACAATTTGAAAATAAAATACACAGACAATGGTATAGGTATCAATAATTTAGACCAACAAAAAGGAACAGGAATTCACAATACGGAAAACCGTATTGAAAGCGTTGGAGGAGATATTACTTTTGAAAAAAATCCAACAGGTGGATTAATTGTTCAAATAACCATTCCAATACAATCAAAATATGTTTAAAAAAGTCCTTATAGCCGAAGATCACGAAGTCAGAAATTTAGGTGTTGTAAATACGCTTACAGAATTACAGATTCAGACTTTTGATTTTGTAAACTATTGTGATGATGCTTTTCAAAAAATAAAAACAGCCGCTACAGACAATGTTTCTTATGATCTTTTAATTACAGATTTATCTTTCGATAAAGATCATATAGAACAAAAAATCAATTCTGGCCAGAAATTAATTGAAGAAGTTAAAAAAATTCAGCCAAATTTGAAAGTCATTGCTTTTTCCATAGAAAAGAAACCCAAAATTATTGATGATCTTTTTAAAATACAGAATATTAATGGTTTTGTAAGCAAGGGGAGAAATGATGGAAAAGACCTCCGAAATACAATAAAAAAAGTTTTCTCAGGCGAAACGGTTATTCCACAAGAGATTTTAAATTCTATAAGAAATACATCTTTTGAGTTTACAGAATATGATGAAAATCTTATTGAGCTTCTTTCTAAAGGGTGGAAGCAAAGTGAAATTGAAACTTATTTTAAAGAAAATAAAATAACCCCGGATAGTAGAAGCGCCATAGAAAAAAGATTAAACGATCTTCGTTTTGAGCTGGGTGCCAAAAACAATATTGAATTAATTGTCATATGTAAAGACATTGGCATTATATAACTTTCTTTTTCTCAAAAAACTAATAGCCTTTCAGCATTTCTGGAAGGTTTTTTTATGAAGTAATCTCCGTTTACGGTTTTCCGTAATGAATCAAGATTTAATGCTCATATTTTTGGAATGTTAAAACAATAAACAATTTTTATTATGAAAAAGTACTATGTAAACAAAAAAGCTCAAACAAATGGAGACCATGAAGTACATCATGAAAACTGTATATATCTCCCGAGCATTGATAACAGAAAATATTTAGGTCAGTTTTCGTCTTGTAAAGACGCCGTAAGAGAAGCAAAAAGAGATTATTTGAAATCGAACGGCTGCAAAACGTGTTCTAACGAATGTCACATAAGTTAAAATAATAATTATGGGAAAATTCATCATCACACAAAGAATCAACAATGAGTATCAGTTTAATCTGAAGGCCGGAAATGGCGAAATTATTTTAACGAGCGAAGGATATGTCCAGAAAGCATCTTGTCAAAAAGGAATTGAATCTGTAAAAATAAATTCACAGGACCTTTCGAGATATGACAAAAAGGTGGCGAAAAACAGAAAAGATTATTTCGTTTTAAAAGCAAGAAACGGAGAAATCATCGGGAACAGTCAAATGTACAGCTCAAAGTCAGGACTGGAAAATGGTATTGCATCCGTAAAAGCAAATGCTCCAACGGCAGAAATCGTTGATGAGACTTTAAAAAAATAATACTATGGATCTCAAAATTAAGCTTGATCAGTTACATCAGAAAGTAATCGGTCTGAAGGAACAGATAGGAACGGAAGAAGCTACAAAAAATGCTTTTGTAATGCCTTTTATACAAATCCTGGGTTATGATATTTTCAATCCCACGGAAGTTGTCCCCGAATACATTTGCGACATTGGGACGAAAAAAGGTGAAAAAGTAGATTATGTTATCAAAAATAACGATGAGCCCATCTTCATTATCGAATGTAAACATTGGAAAGAAAGTGCAGATGCTCACAACTCGCAACTTCACAGATATTATCATGTTTCGAAAACGAGATTTGGTGTTTTGACTAATGGTATTGTGTACAACTTTTATACAGATCTGGAAAAGCCTAATATTATGGATGAAAAACCATTCTTCACCATTAATATTGAAGATTTAAAAGATAGTTCCATTAAAATTCTGGAAAGCTTCACCAAGAAAGATTATAATTTAGAAAATATTCTTGATTCGGCGGAAGCTTTAAAATACATCAAAGCTATCAGAAAAGAATTCGAAAAAGAAATCGAAAATCCATCTGATGAATTGGTAAAACTTTTAGTAAATCGCTTTTTTGAAAAACCTCTAACGGCTAACAGAATGGTTTCTTTTAAAGAATATGCTAAAAAGGCCTTAACTACTTCTATTAATGAATCCATCAGCTTCCGGCTGAAATCTGCATTAAGCATCAATGAACAGATAGAAAAGAGAGAAGATGATGTAAAAACGTCACAACCAATAGATGAGAATAATGATTCTAAAATTATAACAACGGAAGAAGAATTGGAAGGATTTCAAATTGTAAAAGCAATTCTGAGAGAGAAAATTCCATCTTCCAGAATTGCTTACAGGGATACGCTTTCATATTTCGGGATTTTGTTGGATGACAACAATAGAAAACCGATTTGTAGACTACATTTTAATACAACAAATAAATATTTAGAAACTTTTCACAATGGAAAAGATGCAGGAGAAAAGGTTTTGTTAAACACTCTCGATGAAATCTACAATTATAGGAATCAGCTTCACCAGACATTAGAAAATTATTCATAAAAAATAATAACCATGAAAACACTAATTTCTTTCATCATAGTCGTCTTTAGCTTATTTCTTTTAAATTCTTGTTTGAAAGCCAATGACAATGTGGGACACGGCGGAAGATGTACAGGTTCTTCCTATTGTACAGCCTGTTCCAACTGCTCAAGATGTGGTCATTGTAGTGGCGGTGGAACTTGTGGCGTTTGTGGAGGCGGATATTCCGGAAGAAGCTCATCATCAGGTAGATCCAGTAAAAAAAGTAAGTCTGAAAAATACAAGCCTTCTGATTCATATAAATCCTCAAAAGCAAAATCCAATAAACCGCCAAAGGTGTTTATTGATAAGGTTAATCTCAACATTAATTCCAACAACAGATATATTGCAGGAATAGAAGTAACAAATATTTACGAGAAGCCATCCTTAAAATCTAAAATAATAACAACAGTGCCTAAAAAAGCCAAACTGATTCAACTTTCCAAAGAAGGCTCGTGGTACAAAGTACAAGTTGAATCAAGTGGAAAAACAGGATATGTTTATTATAAAGATGTAAAATAATCAAAACAAAATAATATGAACTTAAAGAATTTTTTAAATGAGGAACAGGATCCTCAAGCCGTTGAAAAGCTTTTAGGAAGAATCAACAGTCTTCTTACTTCACAAGAAGCTGTAGAATACATAGCTGTTCAGAAGAAACCTGTAATCAATTTATCTCCGGATTGTATTGCTCTCACCAACAGAAGAATCATTTTCTGTAGGCCAAAAACCTTCGGTTTATCAATGGATTTTCAGGATTACAACTGGGTAGATATAGCTGATTGCCACATCAAGGAAGGAATCGTTGGTGCTACCTTTATTATGAGAACAACAACAAACTTCACCAATATGATGGATTATCTTCCTAAAAACCAAGCCAGAAAACTATACCAGTTTGCACAGGAAGTAGAAGAAAGAATGCGCGGTCTGAGAAGAGAAAAAAATCTTGAAACTTTGAGAGCATCAGCAGGAGGGGTTACTGTGAATAATGCTACCCCTATTATCACACAACCACAACAATTTCAGGAGGAAAAAAAACCATTATTAATAGAAAATGAAGACCCTTTTGCCTTATTGCAGAAATTAAAAGACTTAAAAGAGAACGGAATTATCTCTCCTGAAGAGTTTGAAATAAAAAAGAACGAAGTTTTATCAAGAGTTTAAATTATGAAATCAAAATCTACCGCCGCATTACTTGCTTTTCTCCTCGGAGGATTAGGCATTCACAGATTTTACTTAGGTCAAAATGGTATGGGAATACTTTATCTGGTATTTTGTTGGACATTCATTCCCGCATTAATTGCGTTTTTTGATTTCTTCGTACTTATTTTTATGTCTGAAAACCGTTTCAATTGTAAATATAATTTCAAAACAGGATTTTAAACAGCAATATGAAACCATTTCTCACCTTCTGTGCGTTATGTTGTTTCATCGGTATTTTTAGACTTCCCATAGAATATTATACTTTCCTCAGAATTCTTATTTCCATCGGAGCTTTATTGGTTTTATACCATACTTTAAGCTTTAAACAACATTATTTTAGTATAATTTTTCTGATCATTCTTATTCTTTTCAACCCTGTTTTCCCCATTTATCTGTATCGAAAAAGTATTTGGATTCCTATTGATACTATAACGGGGATTCTGTTCTTATTGATCAATTTCATAGAAAGAAAAGAACAAAAAAAGGATGAAGAAGTTACCGAAGAAACCACAGAACCTTCAATACCCATTCACCAAAAAACTGTTTCAAGAGACAGAATTATTAATCCTAAAAACCCAAAAGAAGAATAACCATCATGGAAAACAATCAAATAACAGAAAATCTTAAAGCTCATTTTTTACGACTGTATCAAATGGCTATCTGTGACGATGATTTCAGTGCATTAGAACTCAAAATGCTCTATAGGTGTGCTGAAGAACGGGGAATACCCTCAAAAAATCTGGATGAAATTCTTTTAAATCCAATCAATTTAAAATCATTGGTTCCCCAAACTATTGAAGAAAAAATAGATTATTTATATGATCTCACTGTTATGATTTGGGCAGACGGTATTGTTTCTCCAAACGAATATGTTGCAATGCAAAAATATGTTCTTATGTTTGGCTTTTTGGAAGAAAATGTAACGGCAATTGTAGACTATCTCATTGAAGCCGTAAGGGTCGGAAAGAACAAAAGTGAAATTTTATATGAACTAAAAAACTAACCCATCATGGACACTATCAGTATAAAAAATTTATTCAAACTCAAATCCGTTCCATTAGAACCCCAACCGGAACCATTTCCACAAAATAATGACAATCACTACGATGAGTCTCTGGAAGAAACCCGGAAAAGAACCTATCATGAATCGGGATACAGAGACAGCTCGCGAACCAACGGAAATCATTCTACTCTATCTATCTGCCTGGATGCCGTTTATTCAAAATTTCAGAATGAAGAAAAAGAAATGGTTGAAAAACAGAAAAACCTAAAAGAATCCTATGTAAATGAACAGAAAAATAGGGAAACCGAGATCAAAGCTTTGTTTGTTTCACAGGAAACCAAAGACGAACAATTAAAAAACAAAACTACTGAAATTGAGAATCATCAACACACAATTGAAGCTTTAAAAGCTGAGATCCTTGATCTTCCCAGAAACCCAGAAAAATACAATGTAAAAGCGACAAGAGGAGCTTCTGCGAAATTTTGGATCGGCCTGATTCTTTTGATTCCTATCACTTTATATTTAACAACATTTTATATATCAACTTCATATTCAGCTTTCTTTAAAAGCTTTGATGCTAAAAGTACTATAATACAAAATGTTTTAGATGCAAAAGCTTGGGAAAAAGCTTGGAATGATGGCTTTATTGAGGTTGCATTTGTAACATTAATTCCATTTGTATTTCTTGGTTTGGGTTATTTAATACATATGTTTTGGGAAAATAAAACCAAAGCCAATTACATAAAAGTAGGTGTATTATTAGCCGTTACTTTTATTTTTGATGTCATTTTAGCATATCTTATTGAATTTAGAATATACAATTTTGAAAAAGTATTTGGATCTCCACCATTTAATCTTAAAATAGCTTTTACTCAAATTAGATTTTGGGCAATTATTTTCGCTGGATTCATTGTTTACATTATCTGGGGACTGGTTTTCGATTTTGTAATGAAAGAAAATCGTGAAAAGGATAAGATCAAAAACGAGCAGGAAATCAGACAGAAAAGAGTTGAATTCTTTCAGGAAAAGATCAATGTTTTGAAAAAAGAAATCGAGGAAATCCTTGCCAGTATCGGAACAATAAAAGAAACTGTTATCAAAACCCGGGGAAGAATCGAAGAGCTTCAGAACATTATTGACGGAGTTATTATTCCTACCAAAGATTACAAATTGTATGCATCAGAATATGTTCAGGGCTGGATCACTTTTATCGGTGAAAAAATAGCAGTATCAAGAACAGAAAAACAAACAATGATTGATGACTGTATTGCCACCTACAATACCAATTTGGAAACCGTGGGAGCTAATTCCGATAATCAGAATTTAGTGTATTTATCATCTTTATAACTGACAAATTATGAAAAAGATATTCTATGTATTATTCATTATTTCTTTGGTTTCTTGTTGCAAAGGCAAGAATGACGGAACAAATACAGAAAAGAAAGATTCTATTGTTGTTGACTCAAACAACATCAATCTAAGTATTTTAATTGACCTTTCTGATAGAATTGATCCTAAAACAAATCCGAACCCAACAATGGAATATTACCTACGAGATGTGGAATACATCAAAGCCATTGAAAAAGGATTCATCAATCATATTAAATCCAAGAAAATCATCACATACGATGATCAAATGCAGGTTTTCTTCAATCCGGAACCTTCTGACCCTAAGATAAATGATTTCACAAAAGAGCTGAAAGTTTCTTTCAATAAAGATATTCCCCGAAGGTATTTTGATTCTGTAGATAAAAAATATGCTGAATTACCTTTAAACATTTATCAGTCAGCTATAAAAGACGGAAAATTTGTAGGCTCAGATATTTGGGAATTCTTTAAAAACAAGGTCAACGATTATTGTATAAAACAAGATAAAAGAAATATTCTGTTCATTCTAACAGACGGATATATGTATCATGAAAACACAAAATTTGCAGAAGGAAGCAAAACCTCTTATCTAACTACCAAGCTCATAAAAGCCAACAATCTAACAAGCTCTGACTTTAAAAATACCATTGAAAAAAAAGGCTATGGTTTTGTAAAAGCAAATGAAAATCTAAGTAACCTTGAAGTTATCATTTTAGGAATCAATCCCGAAAAAGGAAATCCTTTTGAAGAAGCCGTTATTAAAGAATATTGGGAAAATATGTTTAAAGAAATGAAAATCAAAAAATACCAAATCAAATCTGCCGACCTTCCTTCCAACTTGGAACCCATTATCTTAAAAACAATTTCAGGAAAATAAAAGCACATCCAATATATATTTAACTATCAAAAAAAGCGAAGAATTTTATTCTTCGCTTTTATTTATTTTCTTATCATTTCCGTATGTGGAATATCATCTTCCAGATATTTTTTTCCTGTATCTACAAATCCGAATCCACTATAAAATCTTAACAGATAATCCTGTGCAGATATTTTGATTTCAGAAGTATGAAAACGGTTTTCTATGGTTTCCACAGCATATTGTATTAACTGTTTTCCCAGGCTTTTTCCTCTCGCCTGCTCTGTAGTCAGCACCCTGCCGAAAGAAGTTTCATCATACTTTATCCCTTTGTCAAAGACACGGCAGTATGCCAGTACCTGTCCGTCTTCTTCTGCCCAGATATGAACTGCTTTCTGATCATAATTATCAAGATCAGGATAAGGACAGTTCTGCTCAATAACGAAAACATCAATACGTGCCTTCAGTACCGAATACAATTCCGGAACAGTGAACTCATCAAACGTTTTGATTTTCCAGACCATATTACTCATCGAAACTTATATTATTATTCGTTAGAAATTCATTGGTCTTTTGTATAAAATTAAGAATGTTGTCTCCTCCTTCTTTCTTTTCTGCTGAGGTAATATACAGTTCAGGAAGATCTTCCCAGCTCTTATGAAGCTCAGTTTTATAATCTTCAACATTTTTAACAGCAACATTCGGCTTTAGTTTATCAGCCTTTGTAAATACAATGGAAAACGGGATCCCACTTTCCCCACACCATTGGATAAATTCCAGGTCTATTTTCTGTGGAGTGTGTCTTATATCTACCAATACAAAAAGATTGACAAGATTTCTTCTGTTGAGAATATAGTTCGTGATCAGCTTTTCAAAATCCTTTCGCTGAACCTTTGAAACCTTTGCATACCCATATCCTGGTAAATCCGTAAGATACCAGTTCTCATTCACCAAAAAATGATTGATCAGCTGAGTTTTTCCCGGAGTCCCCGAAGTTTTAGCCAAATCTTTATGGTTCATCATCGCATTGATGAGTGATGATTTTCCCACGTTTGACCTTCCGATAAAAGCATATTCAGGAATATTGGGTTCAGGGCATTCCTGCCATTTTCCACTACTCTTTACAAACGCTGCTGTTTTAATAATCATTTTTGAATGTATTTTAGAAAAATAAACCATTAAGAAAAGCTCTTAATGGTTATTTATATGTTTTAAACTTTATCTTTTACCCAGTTGTATAGGATTTCATTGAACTCTTCTGGTTTTTCCATCATGGCGGCATGCCCGCATTTATCAATCCAGAATAAATCAGAATTAGGAATAAACTTGTGCATATCTTCTGCCACTTCCGGAGGGGTTACATTATCCTGTTTACCCCAGATCAGGCAGGTAGGTGTCACAATCTTCGGAAGATCGTTCAACATATTGTGTTTGATGGCACTTCTTGCCAGCATTACGGTCTTGATTCCTTTCATTCTGTCATTCACTACTGCAAAAACTTCATCTACAAGATCTTCTGTTGCCACCTTAGGATCATAGAAAACTTCTTCCGTCTTCTTTCTGATGTAAGAACGGTCGTTCTTTCTCGGAAAACTGTCCCCGAAAGTTCTTTCATATAGTCCGGAGCTTCCTGTAAGAACCAGATTTTTTACCAGATCAGGTCTTGCCAAAGTCAGAATAAGCCCTACATGTCCTCCCATTGAGTTTCCTACAATAGTAACAGGACCCGAAATATGGCTCTCTATAAACTTGATAATATATTTTGCGATAGTGGTAAGATTCGTATTGAGTACCGGCAGATCGTAGATCGGCAACTGAGGAACATATACTTTGAAGCCTCTATCCGAAAAAAAATCTACCATTTTATCGAAATTACTCAAACCACCCATTAACCCGTGCAACAGCACTAATGGATGTCCTTCTCCCGCTTCTACATAGGAATATTTCTTTTCTTTTTTTGTACTAAATATCATAAAACGCCTTAATAAAGCCCTGCAAAAATACAAATTAAACCTCAAAAAAATTTTGATTATCCTAATTTAAGATAAAAATAATATAATATTCTCCTTTTTAACTTTTTTTTTCAAAACGGCTTTATTATGGCACAAATAACACTTTCAACAAGTGTCTTCATATCAGTATTTTACATTATTGAAATTCAATCTTTAATAAAACTTATTAACATTGAGTCAAAAAGTGGGAAAAAGTGGGAAATTTTGGAAATTATTATATAAATTTGTCCCAAATGAAAAATTTCATTGGGACATATGAGTGTAAAATTGACGACAAAGGCCGCTTAAAAGTTCCTTCATCTTTAATCAAACAGATGGAAAACTTCGACGATAAGGCGTTTGTAGTCAAAAGATCTGTGTTCCAACCTTGTCTGGAGGTTTATCCTATGAATGCATGGGACAAACTGATGGGTAAAATTAATAAACTGAACAGATTCATAAAAAAGAATGCTGATTTCATACGAATGTTTACGGCAGGAGTAAAAACAGTAGAATTGGACAATGCAGGAAGACTACAGATCTCTAAAGACCTGACGGTTTTCGCAAATCTCCAGAAAGAGATTGTGATCACCAGCGCAGGAGAACTCTTCGAGATTTGGGACAAAGAAGCTTATGAAAAGGTAATTGCTACTAATGAAGCTGATTTTGCAAGCCTTGCCGAAGATGTGATGGGCTCTTTCGATGAAGAATAACTGTAGCTTATTAATTGATTATATAGTAAATAAAAAACACAATTAAGCATGTATCATAACCCCGTTTTGTTGAAGCAGAGTGTTGATGATTTGGTAACGAATCCTGACGGAATATATGTGGACTGCACCTTTGGAGGCGGAGGCCATTCAAGAGAAATCTTGAGCAGACTTTCCGATAAAGGGAGATTGTTCAGTTTTGATCAGGACCTGGATGCACTTAAAAATACAATTGATGATCCACGTTTTACATTGGTTAATCAGAATTTCAGATTTCTGGAAAACTCATTGCTGATGTATGGAATTTCGCAGGTAGACGGTGTTTTGGCAGACTTAGGAGTGTCATCTCATCAGTTTGACGAAGCAGACAGAGGATTCTCCACAAGAAGCAATGCTCCTTTGGATATGAGGATGAATGTAATGCAGAATCTGGACGCTAAGAGAGTGATCAATGAATATGGAGAGGAAGAACTTGCAGACCTTTTCTACCATTATGGAGAATTAAGAGAAGCAAGAAAGCTGGCGAGAGAAATTGTTCACCACAGAAAAACAAAAAGTATAGAAACTACGGAAGATCTGAAAAAAATGTTCAGCTATATTCCACCTCACAAGGTTAATAAGTTCTATGCTCAACTTTTTCAGGCGATAAGAATTGAGGTCAACCAGGAACTTGAGGTATTAAAAGAAATGCTGGTTCAGGCATTCAATGTCTTAAAACCAGAAGGAAGATTAGTCGTTATTTCTTACCACTCTCTGGAAGACCGTTTGGTAAAGAGATTCCTGAAAAACGGAATGTTCGAAGGAGAACCGGAAAGAGATATCTACGGAAATTATAAAAAGGCATTCGAATTGATAAAGAGTAAAGCAATCATTCCTGATGACAAGGAAATTGAAGAAAACTCAAGAGCAAGAAGTGCTAAGATGAGAACAGGTATTAAAGTATAAAATGTGAATGAGTGAATCGTCAATAGTGAATCATTTAACAAAATAAAATTGACCATTGACACGAAGTAAATTCACTGCGAAGCAAATTGACATAATAAATTGGCAAAAAGAACAACAAATCGCCCCCAGAAAAGACTCACTTTTATAGACATTATAAAAGGAAACTTTTTGAATCGTGATGAGATCAAAATACATTACAGGTATTTTCTTCTGTTGTTTATTCTGATGATGGCCATGATTTATACCAACCATCTCGTCAATAAAAAAATAAAAATTGTAAACGCCTTAAAGGAAGAAACAGAGGAATACAAATCGAGAAATGCTTACGCCCAGAGTAAGCTGATCAAAGTGAAAATGGAATCAGAGCTGGGGAAAGAGGTTGCCCGGGATTCATTAATGACCCTGGAAAACCACCCTCACAAATTGCTAATAAAACTGGATAGTACAGATGCAAAAGCAAAATGAATACGACAATAAACGTAAGAAAACGTTACGATGGGGCTACCTCTTTGCAGTGGTAGCTTTGTGCGTGTTTGTAATGTTCTTGGCAAGGATTGTTATCCTTCAGAATACCAATGTCCAGGAAATTAAAGATGATTACATTAATAAAAACTATCGTGAAGCCACTTTAAAGGCTGCCCGTGGTAATCTTTTTGCATCTGACGGTTCTATTCTCGCAACCACAGTAATGCGTTATGACATCTATCTTGATTTCAAAACCATGAAAGATACGGTGTACTCCAACAACATTGGTGCACTGACAGATTCTCTAAGCAAAATGTTTGGAAAATCCAGAGGAGAATTCAGACAGAAGTTTGACGAACAGAAGAAAAAGAAAAACCAGTACTACACTTTGGTAAAAGGACTGGATTTCGATCAATACGACAGAATTAGAAAATTCCCAATCTTCAAAAGAGGAAAAAATAAAGGAGGATTCATTGTTGACCGAAACTATAAAAGAGAATTAGCCACCTCAGAAATCGGAGCAGGAACCATCGGTATGGATAACGGTGAGCTTAAGTCTGGATTAGAAGGTGCTTTCTCAAAATATTTAACCGGAACAGATGGTAAAAGACTGGAGCAAAGAATCAATTCTTCCCAATGGAAACCCATCGACTTCTGGAAAGTTCAGGAACCGGTAGACGGAGAAGACGTATATACTACCTTAGACCTTAGAATTCAGGATATTGCACACTCTGCTCTTGAGAAGCAACTGATTAATTTCGAAGCCAAACACGGTACCGTAATTGTCATGGAGGTAGAAACCGGAAAAGTACGTGCTCTTGTTAATTTAAGAAGAACAGAAGAAGGAGAATACGAAGACTCTTACAACTATGCTCTGAAAGATAATATTGAACCGGGATCTACTTTTAAAACCATTTCCCTTTTGGCAGCAATGGACGATGGATTCATCGATGAAAATACAACAGTAAACGTAGGAAACGGAGTTTGGGTATATGCAAAACAGAGAATCTCTGATGGTCATGGAGGTGGAACTTACGATATCAGTGATGTATTGGCAAAGTCCAGTAACGTAGGAACATCAAAACTGATCACAAAGTATTATGCAGAAAAACCACAGATCTTCCTTGACCACCTGAAACGTTGGAAATTATTCGACAAGATGGATATAGAACTTCCGGGAATCACAAAACCGAAAATTGTAACTCCACAAAATAAAAGATGGAATGCCGCTACACTGGCTTCTATTTCTTACGGATATTCTTCTAACATCAACCTGCTGCAGCTGACCACCTTCTACAACGGAGTAGCTAACGGAGGAAAAATGCTTAAGCCTTTATTCATTGATAAAATCATGAAAGACGGAAAGGTAATGTACAATGCCAAGCCTGAAATCATGGTAAACAAAATGGCATCTGAAAAAGCAATTAAAATGATGACCAGTGCTTTAACCAAAGCCGTGGAAAAAGGAACCGGACGAAGCATTTTTACCCCTAACCTGAAAATGGCAGGAAAAACAGGTACCGCAAGATTTGAATACTGGCTGCCTGGCCCAATGAAGTACCGTGCCTCATTTGCAGGATTCTATCCCGCAGATGCTCCGAAATATACATGCTATGTAATGATTAGTGAGCCCAACACCGCAAAAGGTTTTTATGGAGGTTCCGTTTCAGCACCGGTATTTAAGGAAATTGCAGGAAAAACATTCCTTAAAACACCTCAAAACATTGAAAAAGAAATGCTTGTAGACAAAAAGGTAAACCTAAACAAAATGGTTGAACCTAATGTCAAAGTAGCAGTAAATGATAAGCAAATGCCCAATGTAGTAGGATTAATTGGTAAAAACGTTATCCCACAATTGGAAAATTTAGGCTACCGTGTCGATTATAAAGGAGTAGGAAGAATTAAAGAACAATTCCCTCTGGAAGGCACAACGATCAGTAAGAACCAGAGAATTTATTTGTCTCTGCAGAATTAAATAAGGATTTAAAACAAAAATAAGGCAAAGCCTTATTGATAAAGATGATTATAACAGAATTAGTAAACAGAATCCCAGTATTGGAAATCCATGGTGACAACAACCGTGAGGTTACTGAGTTGGTGATCGACAGCAGAAAAGTTACAGAAAGCTCTCTTTATATTGCGATGAGGGGAACAGTAGTGGATGGGCATTCATTCATTGCATCTGCTATTGAAAAAGGGGCTTCCGCAATTGTTTGCGAAGAATTCCCTGAAACATTGGCGGATAATGTAACGTATGTGAAGGTAAAAGATTCGTCTAAAGCCTTAGGTCACCTTGCTTCTAATTTCTACGGAAACCCTTCTCATAAACTGAAACTGATAGGAGTTACAGGAACTAATGGAAAAACATCTGTTTCAACCCTACTTTTTGACGTTTTCAAAAACCTGGGCTATCCGGCAGCTTTACTTTCCACTGTTGAAATCAGAATTGGTGAAGAAATTATCCCTGCTACCCACACTACACCTGATGTGATTACGATTAACAGGATTTTAGCTGAAGCAGTGGAAAAAGGATGTGAATTTGCTTTCATGGAAGTAAGCTCACACGGAATTGCCCAAAACAGAATTGAAGGATTACACTTCAAAATTGCAGGGTTCACCAATCTTACTCATGATCATTTAGACTATCATAAAACGTTCGAAGAATATTTAAAAACCAAGAAAAGATTCTTTGACGAATTGGAAGATACAGCCATTGCCATCACCAATGTGGATGACAAGAACGGGAATGTCATGCTTCAGAATACTAAGGCTAAAAAGAAGTCTTATGCTTTGAAAACTATGGCAGACTACCACGGAAAACTTTTAGAAGTAGACTTCAACGGAATGCTGTTGAACTTCAACGGAAAAGAATTCTGGACGACACTGACCGGGAAATTCAATGTATACAACTTGTTGCTTGTATTCGGAATTGCTGAAGAACTAGGTTTTGAACAGAATGAAATTCTTCAGGCCATCAGCAAATTAAAAAGAGTTTCCGGAAGATTTGAAACTTTCAAGTCTGATGGGGGAATTTTCTTTATCGTAGACTATGCGCACACTCCGGATGCTTTGGAAAACATTCTGGACAGCATCAACGATATCAGAACCAAAAACGAAAGATTAATCACTGTATTCGGCTGCGGAGGAGACAGAGATCACTCCAAAAGACCTGAAATGGGGAATATTGCCACCAAAAAATCAACATTGGCAATCATCACTTCGGATAATCCGAGAACAGAAGATCCTGCACAGATCATCAAAGAAATTGAAGCAGGTGTTGAACCTCAAAACTTCAGCAAATACACTTCAATTCCGGACAGAAAAGAAGCCATAAAGATGGCTATAAAATTTGCAGAACCTAAAGATATCATCTTAGTTGCCGGAAAAGGCCACGAGACCTATCAGGATATCAATGGTGTGAAACATCATTTTGATGACAAAGAAGTAATTAATGACCTTTGGAAATTAATGTCCAAATAAATTGAAAGATTGAATTCATTGAAAGATTTAAAAATTTGATAATGACAAAGAATTTTGAAAATTTCCCAGTATATATCAAAAGTTTAGATCTTATTGAAAAAGTTTATTCATTTCTTCAGAGTCAAAGTTTTGAAAAAGAATTTGAATTTAATAACCAGATAAAAAGAGCGAGCTTTTCAATTAGCAACAATATTGCAGAGGCTCAGAATATAACAATAACAGACAATTTATTAGATATTTAAAAATTGCAAAAGGCAGCTGTGCTGAAGTAAGAAGTATGCTGATTGTAAGTAGAAGATTAAAATTAGGTAACGAAAATAAAGCGGAAGAAATTATTACCCTTTCAAAAGAGATTTCTTCAAACATTTCAAACTTTATTAAGTATTTAAGTGAAAATATTGAGAAACCCAATCTTTAAATCTTTAAATAAATTAAATTTTTAAATAATAAAAAAATAGAAACATGCTATACTATCTATACGAATATCTAACCAACCATGGAATTCACGTTCCAGGATTAGGATTGTTGAAATACATTTCCTTCCGTGCCGGAATGGCTGTATTATTCTCCCTTATTATTGCTCTTGTCTACGGAAAAAGAGTAATCAATTACCTGAGAACAAAACAAATGGGAGAATTGGTACGTGATCTTGGATTGGATGGGCAGAAACAAAAAGAAGGTACTCCTACCATGGGAGGGCTTATCATTATTTTGGCAACCATCATCCCGGTATTGCTGTTTACAAGAATTACCAATGTGTATATTGTTCTGCTGCTGGTTTCAATGTTTTGGATGGGTGCAATTGGTTTCCTTGATGATTATTTAAAGAAAATCAAAAAAAATAAAGACGGGTTAAGTGGTAAATTCAAAATTGTAGGCCAGGTTGGTTTAGGACTAATCGTCGGAATTACAATGTATTTCCATCCGGATATTACGGTTAAAAGAAAATATGCAGATGCTAAAGTGGTCAACAGAAACAATGTAGAGCAAAACTTTATGCCTACAGAAAAAATCACCGTTTCCACTGTACCTTTTGCAAAGAATAACGAATTCGATTATAGTGGAATTTTATTCTGGATGAATGATAAAGATGCCCATGAGTGGGCATGGATTGTCTTTATTCCCATTGTGATCTTCATTGTAACCGCTGTTTCAAATGGAGCCAATATCACAGATGGAATTGATGGTCTCGCAGCAGGAACAAGCGCCATTATACTGCTCACACTGGCTCTTTTCGCCTACCTCTCAGGGAATATCATCTTTGCAGATTATCTCAATATCATGTTCCTTCCCAATATGGGAGAAACCACCATTTTTGCGGTGGCAATGGTAGGTGCCGTGATTGGGTTCTTCTGGTACAATACCTATCCGGCACAGGTTTTCATGGGAGATACCGGAAGTCTGATGCTGGGAGGAGTAATTGCTGTTTTAGCTATTATTTTAAGAAAAGAATTGCTGATTCCTGTATTATGCGGAATCTTCTTAATTGAAAACCTTTCTGTAATGCTTCAGGTCGTTGTTTTCAAATACAGAAAAAGAAAATATGGGCTGGAATATGCCCAAAACAATAGACTATTCAAAATGTCACCATTACACCATCATTATCAGAAAGAAGGATTCCACGAAAGTAAAATCGTGAACAGAATGATCATCATCGGAGTAATATTGGCTATTGTATGTCTGATCACACTAAAAATGAGATAAAAATTAAAAGCTGTAAGCAATAAGCGTAAAGCTTAAAGCCTATAGCACAAAGCTTTTATAATATGAAAATAGTTGTTTTAGGAGGTGGAGAAAGCGGATGCGGCGCTGCTTATTTGGCTAAAAAGAAAGGTCTGGAAGTATTTCTTTCAGATAAAGGAGCTATTAAGGATAACTATAAGCAGTTTCTTACCGATAATGAAATTGAATTTGAAGAAGGAAATCACGACGAAGAAAGGATTTTAAATGCTGACTGGATCGTAAAAAGCCCGGGAATTCCGAAAAAGGCAGACATCATCAACAAAATTCATGACAAAGGAATCAGACTTTCCTCTGAAATTGAATTTGCCTCTGAATTTACAGATGCAAAGATCATTGCTATTACTGGAAGCAACGGAAAAACAACCACTACTTCCCTGATCTATTACATCCTGAAAAATGACGGATTGAATGTAGGTTTAGGAGGAAACATAGGATACAGCTTTGCCAAACAGGTTGCAGATGAAAACCATGAATATTATGTACTGGAAGTAAGTTCTTTCCAGTTAGATGATATTCAGAACTTCAGACCCTATATTTCTTTATTGTTGAATCTGTCTCAGGATCACCTGGATCAGTACAACTACAATTATGAAGAATATGCGTTGGCAAAATTCAGAATCACTGAAAATCAGGAAAATGATAATTTCTTCATCTACAATAAGGATGATGAAATGAGCAAAAGCCTTCTTGAAAAGCTTGAAATAAAAGCTAAAATGATTCCTTTCTCTACCAAAGAGAAGTTGCCTGAAGGAGGTTTCGTTAGTGAAGATGAAATTGTGGTGAAAATGAAAGACGAATTCGCAATGAAAGTTGATGAATTGTCTCTATTGGGAAATCACAACGTTGCCAACAGCTTAGCCGCTTCTATTGCCGGTAAGATATTACAAATCAACAATGAAAGCATCAGACATTCATTGATGACATTCCAGGCAGTAGAACACAGATTGGAATTTGTTACTGAAATTGATAGTGTAAAATACATCAACGACAGTAAAGCAACCAATGTGAACGCTACATACTATGCCTTAGAAAGCATGAAAACACCAACCGTATGGATTGTTGGTGGACTGGATAAAGGAAATGACTATACTGAAATTGAAGATTTAGTCAAAAGAAAAGTAAAGGCAATTGTTTGCCTTGGGGTAGATAATAGGAAGATCATAGATTTCTTTAAAGACAAAAAAGAAGTGATTTATGATACTTCAAGTATGGAAGAAGCTGTGAGAATTTCAAAATCATTGGCTAAAAAAGGTGATACCGTGCTATTATCTCCATGTTGTGCAAGCTTTGACTTGTTCAAAAGCTATGAAGACAGAGGACGCCAGTTTAAAGAGCAGGTATTAAAGTAAAAATGTAAAATGTCAGATGTAAAAAGTACATTTTACTTTGTACATCATACATCAATACAAAATTATGGACGAACAGAACACAGAAAGCAGATTTGAATTTCTAAAGGGCGATAAAGTACTTTGGATGGTCATCCTTGTGATCTCCATTTTCTCTATTTTCCCCGTATACTCTGCAAGTTCAAATCTTGAATACATTGTCAATAACGGGACTACAACAGGTCACGTTATCAAGCATATGTTCTTTGTAGTCTTAGGTTTAGCCATTATGAGACTGGTAGGAACAATAAAATATGAATACATCGGAAAGCTCAGCAGTATTCTGCTCGGCCTTATGATTGTTTTATTGATCGTTACCATGTTTACCGGGCAAACCATTGATGGAGCCAGTGCTTCCCGATGGTTGAAAATCCCGGGAACACCCATCTCTTTCCAGCCTTCATCATTTGCTTTCTTAATGTTAATCATCTATCTCTGTAGATATTTAACCAAAAAGATTACCAGAGAAAGGCTTCCGATAGAGAATATCATGTATATTTTCGGGCCTATCCTTCTCGTTTTTGTACTGGTAGCCAAAGATAACGGTTCTACGGCATTAATGATTTTAATGGTATCCGTAGTGGTACTTATCATAGGACAGCTACACTGGAAATACATTGCAGGATTCATTTCTGCATCATTTGTAGCCATTGTATTCTTCCTGCTGATTGCACTGAATACCAACATGATTGGTGGAAACCGTGTACATACATGGATGAGCCGTATCGAAACTTTTACCTCAAGCAAGGCGAAAACAGCAGATACAGATGACGAAAGCGTAAAAGCCAAAAACTATCAGGTAATGCAGGCCAAAGCAGCTATTGTACATGGCGGGATTACCGGAATGGGGCCAGGAAAAAGTGCATTGAAACAAATGCTGCCACAGTCTGCCTCCGACTTTATCTTCGCAGTGATTGTAGAAGAATACGGAGTGATTGGAGCCGCTTTTCTGATCAGTTTATATCTGATCATGATGATAAGGATCGTAATGATTGCCAGCAAGATGCCGGCATTTTTCGGATCGTTGCTCGTGCTCAGCCTCGGGGTAATGATCTTTATTCAGCTCTCGGTAAACATAGCCGTTGCGGTGAATCTGATCCCAGTAACAGGACAACCGCTGCCTTTGATCAGCTATGGAGGAACCTCAATGCTGGTAACCTATTTGCAGTTAGGTATTATTTTAAATATAAGCTCAAGGATTCAGATTTATGATGAAGAAGGAATGGGCAAAAAACAGAGTATTGCAGAAATAAACGATATCGCTTAAAATGGACAAAAAATTGAAAATACTATTATCAGGCGGAGGAACAGGAGGACACATCTTCCCGGCCATCGCTATTGCTGATGAAATCAAAAAAAGATTTCCTGATGCAGAATTTTTGTTCATTGGGGCCAACGGGAAAATGGAAATGGAAAAAGTTCCACAGGCAGGCTATAAAATTGAAGGAATTGATATTGCCGGAATCGATAGAGGAAATCTTTTATCCAATCTGGGACTGCCTTTCAAGATTCTGAAAAGCTTATCAAAATCCAAAAGGATTATTAAAAACTTCGCTCCCGATTTCGCAGTAGGAACAGGAGGATTTGCCAGCGGACCCGCTCTTTATGAAGCAAGCAAAATGGGAATTCCTATTTTCATACAGGAACAAAATGCCCATGCAGGAGTAACGAATAAAATTTTAAGCAAAAAAGCGAAAGCTGTCTTCACCGCTTACCCAAAAGTAGAAGGCTTTCCGGCAGAAAAAATAAAATTTCTGGGAAATCCTATTCGTGAAAATATTATTTCAGGAATGCAGGATACCGCTCAGGCAAAAGAAAAAATGGGATTAAATAAAGGCAAACTTACAATTCTTTCTGTAGGCGGTTCTTTAGGCTCCAGAACATTGAATAATGCCTGGAAATCGCATTTAAAAGAAATTGTAGATAAAGATTATCAGCTGATCTGGCAGACAGGAAAGCTTGATTATAAAGATATTGTAAACGAAACAAAAGATATAAACACTGGAAATGTTCAGATCCTTGAATTCATCAAAGATATGGAACTGGCTTATTCTGCTGCTGATGTCATTGTTTCAAGAGCTGGAGCAATTGCCATTTCAGAGTTGGCTGTAGCACAAAAACCGGTTCTTTTGGTTCCTTTCCCTTTTGCAGCGGAAGATCATCAAACCAAAAATGCCATGAATCTGGTGGAAAAAAATGCAGCAAGAATGGTAAAAGACTCTGAAATGCAGGAGAAATTCTGGAATACATTATCAGAAATCTGCGAAAATGAAAATGTAAGAAAAGAGATGTCTGACAATCTCAACTATTTTGCCAAGCCAAATGCCGCAAAAGAGATCGTAGACGAAATTTTTAATAAACTGTAAAAAGTAAAAGGTACAATGTAAAGAGTAAGAAAATACATTATACTTTGTACATAATACATTAAGACAAAAAAATGAATAATTTACAAACATATCAGACTTTTTACTTCGTTGGAATCGGAGGTATCGGAATGAGTGCATTAGCACGTTATTTCAATGCATCCGGAAAAAAAGTATTGGGCTACGATAAAACCAATACAAAATTAACTCAGAATCTGATGAATGAAGGTATTGATATTGTTTTTGAAGACCTTATTGATGAAAGGATAACTTCCCTTCAGAAAGAAAATACATTGGTAATCTACACCCCGGCTATCAAAACGCTTGGAATTTTAGATTATTTCAATCAAAATCAGTTTGAAGTTTTAAAGAGAGCTAAAGTCTTAGGATTAATTACAGAAAATACAGACTGCATCGCTATTGCAGGAACCCATGGGAAGACAACAACGTCTACTCTTGTGGCTCACCTATGCAAAGAAGCAGATCTTCCTTTCTCATGCTTTTTAGGAGGAATTTCTGAAAACTTTAAATCCAACTTTCTTTACAATGGCTCCACTTATTCCGTAGTAGAAGCTGATGAATATGACAGAAGCTTCCTGAACCTGTCGCCAGACTGGGCAGTAGTAACTTCTACCGATGCTGACCACCTGGATATTTATGGAGATAAAAGCCATATTGAAGAAGGATTCAGACAGTTTGCAGCTTTAGTACCTCAGGACAAACAACTTTTTGTAAGAAAAGGACTGGAAATCGGCAGAGGACATCAGACTTATGCCGTCAATGAGCCCGCAGACTACTATTCGGATAATCTCCGTATGGATCATGATAAAATCTATTTTGATTTTCATACCCCTACTGAAACGATAAAAGATTTTGTCTGGGAAATTCCAGGAATTCACAATGTGGAAAATGCCACTGTAGCACTGGCTATTCTGCATAATTTAGGCGCAGATTTTGATACGCTGAAAAAAGCAATTGCCAATTTTAAAGGAATTAAAAGAAGATACACGAAACATATTTATCAGAATGGTAAAATTTATATTGATGACTATGCCCACCACCCTACAGAAATTAATGCTGTAATGGGCTCAATCAAAACATTTTACCCTGATAAAAAACTATTGGTAGCTTTCCAACCCCACCTTTTCAGCAGAACAAGAGATTTCGCAGATGGTTTTGCAGAAAGTTTAAGCAAAGCTGATGAACTGATCCTTCTTGATATTTACCCTGCAAGAGAACTTCAGGAGAACTTTGAAGGGGTTACCTCAAGCTGGCTGTTGGAAAAAGTAACATTGGATAAAAAAGAAGTATCAACATTAACTGATGCTTTTGAAAAAATAAAAGAAAAAGATTTTGACATCCTTCTTACCGTAGGAGCAGGAAATATAGATACCCTGTATGATCCTATCTGTGAATGGATTAGCACAGTACAAAGTACAATGTAAGATGTACAATGTAGAGTTGAAAAGAAATTAATCTAAAAATACATAAGTACATTGTACTTTTTACATTGTACAGGAAATATGAAAAATAAATACAGAATATTAAAAATTGTTGTCACGGTAATCATCCTTGGATTGTTACTGAGTTTCTCATTGAAGAGATTCAGCCACCAACAGATTACAGACAATAAGATTTCTGTAAAAATGAGTGAGAAAACTCCGGTTTATTTTGTAGATGAAAAAGATATAAGGGAGATTGTAAAAAAAGAAAATCCCTCAGGAAAAGTGGGAGACCTTAATATCCCTTCTTTAGAAAAAAGAATAAATTCTCTTCCGGCGGTAGACAGTGCCAACGTCTATTTGAACCTGAATGGAAAGCTGAATCTGGATATCAAGCAAAGAGTCCCTGTTTTCAGATTAAATAAAGACGGCAAAGATTTCTATGTGGATGAAAAAGGAATTGAATTCCCAATTTCAAGAACCTACTCACATCCATGTATGCTGGTAACCGGAAACGTACAGCCCGATGAATACGAAAAGCTGGCAGAACTGGTAGAAAAGATCGATAAAGATGATTTCAGTAAAAAATATTTTATCGGAATCTCCAAAAGCAAAGAAAGCTATAGTCTTCTTACGAGCGAAGGAAACTACAGAGTAGAGATCGGAGACCTTGATAATATTGATTTTAAAGTAAAAGGATTTAAAACTTTTGTTGAAAAATATCTGGTGTATCAGGACCCTCAAAAATACAGTATGGTTTCTGTGAAATATCAGAATCAGATTGTCACGACTTTAAACCCTTACTTTAAAGAAAATGACAGTATTTTAAAAGCAGGGAAAATGGAACTGGCAAAAGGACCTTCTCCTGCAGCTAAAAAGACGGAATCTAAGCCCAAGACGGCAGAAGTAAAAAAAGCAAATTCCACTCCGGCCAAACCGAAAGAGGATACAAAGACGAAAATACATACAAAAGAAACGAAAAAAGCAGAGAAAAAGCCCCCCGTCAAGGCGCAGTCCAAGCCTAAGGCAAAAGTAAAAATAGAATAAGTCCTTCAGGGCATTTAATACACAAATAGGATATTATCCTTTCAAAGAAAAAAGTAGAAAAAATCAAATCGATATAAAAATGGAAAATCAAGAGTATTCAGTAGGTCTGGACATCGGGACAACGAAGATAGTCGCGATTGTCGGAAGAAGGAATGCACACGGGAAAATAGAAGTTCTCGGTGTAGGAAAAGCTAAAAGTCTTGGTGTTCATAAAGGTATTGTGAATAATATTTCACAAACTATTAATTCAATCAAGGCTGCAGTATCCGAAGCACAATCCAGTGCTGGAGTTCCTATCCGCAAAGTTACGGTAGGTATTGCAGGAAAACACATTCGTTCTCTGCAGCACTCCGATTATATTATGCGTGAACATCCTGATAAATTTATTACAGACGACGACATCGAAGCATTAAAAGATCAGGTTAAAAAACTGGTTATGCTTCCTGGAGAAGAAATTATCCACGTACTTCCTCAAGAATATAAAGTGGATTCCGAGGGTGAAATTCAGGAACCTGTCGGAATGCATGGAAAGCGTTTAGAAGCAAACTTCCACGTTGTAGTAGGCCAAATGGGCAGCATCAGAAACATTGCAAGATGCGTTCGTGAAGCCGGATTAGAAATGGAAGCCCTTACTTTAGAGCCATTGGCATCTTCAGAAGCTGTTCTTACCAAAGAAGAAAAAGAAGCCGGTGTAGCCATTGTTGACATTGGTGGTGGTACAACCGATATTGCCATCTTTAAAGATAATATCATACGTCATACCTGTGTGATTCCATACGGAGGAGGAATTATTACCGAAGATATCAAAGAAGGGTGCTCTATTATAGAAAAACACGCAGAACAACTGAAAGTAAAGTTTGGTTCGGCTGTTCCCGAATTAGAAAAAGACAGTACTTTTGTAACTATTCCCGGACTTCACGGAAGACCAGACAAAGAAATCTCTTTAAAAACGTTAGCCCAGATCATCAATGCGAGAGTAGAAGAAGTTCTGGAAATGGTGAATACAGAGCTGAAAGCGTACGGTGCTTTTGAACAAAAGAAAAAACTGATTGCCGGAATCGTTCTTACGGGTGGAGGTTCAAACCTTAAACACCTTCGTCAGCTGGCCAATTATACTACAGGTTTTGACAGCAGAATTGGTTTTGCGAATGAATATATTGCCAACGATAAAAATCAGTACCTGAAAGGCCCTGAATTTGCTACCTCTATCGGGTTACTGATGGAGAGTTTGAAAATCAGAGACAAAAAACACAATGCTGATGAAATAATAGAAATTGTTGCTGAACAACCAAAGCAGGAAACTGCAGCAGCACAGCCTGAAACCATACAACCCGTACAGCAGGCAGCGCCAGTTCAGGATCAGCAGTTTTTCGAAAATGAAAGGCAAGAGAACAGAAAAGCGAAATTAACCTTCGGGCAGTCGCTTATGGAAAAAGTAAAAAAATTCTTTGAAGAAGTAGAATAAATATAAATGATAAAAGATTAATGATCAATGATACCTGAAATAGATTAATATTTATTAAATTAAAGACGAATATCATTCATCAATTATCATCTATCGCTTATCAATTATTAAAAGTATAGTTATGGAAAATATAGGTACACAAGGATTTTCATTTGATTTGCCAAAAGGAAATTCATCCATCATAAAAGTAATCGGTGTAGGGGGCGGTGGAAACAACGCTCTAAAGCACATGTATGAGAAAGGAATTCACGGAGTTGACTTTGTGATTTGTAATACGGATGCTCAAACTCTAGATAATAACCCTGTTGCTAATAAAGTTCAGTTAGGAACAACAATCACGGAAGGTCTAGGTGCCGGTGCTGATCCGGAAGTTGGAGAAAAATCGGCAATCGAAAGTATTGAAGACATCAAAGCGGCTATGGGCCAAAACACCAAAATGGTGTTTATCACTGCCGGAATGGGTGGTGGTACAGGTACCGGAGCTGCTCCTGTGATTGCTAAAGTAGCAAAAGACATGGGAATTCTAACCGTTGGTATTGTTACCGTTCCTTTCAGTTTCGAAGGAAAAAGAAGATTGGAGCAGGCAGAAAACGGTCTGGACAAACTAAGAAACAATGTTGATTCACTTATTGTTATCAACAACGATAAACTAAGACAGCAATTCGGAAACCTTGGATTCAAACAGGGATTCTCAAAAGCCGATGAAGTTTTAACCAATGCTGCGAAAGGGATGGCAGAAGTTATTACGGGTTACTTTGATGTAAACATTGACTTTAGAGATGCTAAATCTGTGCTTCAGAACTCTGGTACAGCGTTGATGTCTACAGGAACTGCTTCAGGTGAAAATAAAGCAGAAGAAGCCGTAAGAAAGGCCCTTGATTCCCCATTATTGAATGATAATAAGATTACAGGTGCTAAGAACGTTCTACTGTTGATCAGAAGTGGTGCTGAAGAAGTTACCATGGACGAGATCGGTATCATCATGGACCACATTCAGAAAGAAGCTGGAAACACTGCGGATATTATTTTCGGGGTGGGTGCTGATGAAGAATTAGGAGATGCAGTAAGCGTTCTTGTTATCGCAACGGGATTCTCTAACGATAATAAGAAGTTTGCAGGGCCTACAGAGAAAATCAGAATCAGCCTTAACGACAGTTTTGAAGCTCCCAAAAATTCTCCTTTCAAAACAAGAGAGGAAAGAGAGGTAGCTCCTGAAACAACACATGATTTTGGGGGAAAAAACCTTTTCAGACTTGATGATGAAGACCATGACACTCCGTTCAATGTAGCGTCTACCGAAAAAAAAATGATTATTGAAGAAGAGCAGCCAAGAACTGAAATAAAATTCTTTGATAAAGAGGAAGATGCAATAAATACACCTGAACAAAGCTGGAGAAATGAAGAAGAAGGAGAAGAGGAATACAGCTTACTCTCTATTGATGAGGAGAATGAAGATCCTAACGATCTTGAAATCCAGTCTTTCTCATTTGATTTTGAAAATAAAAAAGATGAGCCGCAATCCGGAACTCAATTCAACAACTCGTTTTCGAATGAAAAACCCGTTGAATTCAGCTTCTTTGTAAACGAGCCTACCAGAAATGAACCGAATACAGATTTTGGACAGCCAAAAGCAGAGTTTAATACACCTACCAATGCTGCTGTAGCTGAACCCGCTCAAAAGATTGAAACATTCTACCAGAAACAGGAAGAAGCAAAAGCGGAAACAAGATCAACTTTTCAAAACAAAACAGAAATTGAAACTCCAAAAACTGAAGAATCAGAATTCACTTTCGTGAATAAAACGATTGATCAGGACAGAGTCATTGAAAGAAGAAATAAATTAAAAGAATTCAACTCACGCTACCAAAATTTTGACAGTACCAGTGAATTCGAATCTATTCCTGCTTTTAAAAGAAAAAATATTTCTATCGACGGAAACAATGCATCAGACCAGAATATCAACACTTATTTGTCTGATAACAATGGATCTATGCAGATCAGAGAGAATAGATTTTTAAATAAAGACGTTGATTAAATGCTATAAGCAGTATGCAGTAAGCCATAGGCAATTCCAGCCCAATCAAAAAGCTTACTGCTTATTGCCTAAAGCCTAAAATATATAAACATGAGCTTAGAAAATATAATAACCGAAGCTATAAAAACAGCAATGAGAGCTAAAGACAGAGTGGCTTTGGATTCTCTACGCGCTGTAAAATCTCAGATATTACTGATTAAAACTGAAGCCATTGGAACTGAAGTAACCGCAGAACAGGAAATTGCTATTCTTCAGAGAATGGTAAAACAGCGTAAGGATTCTTACGACCAGTTTACTGCACAGGGAAGAAATGATCTTGCAGAAGTAGAAGACGCTCAGATGAAAATTATTGAGCAGTTTTTACCTAAACAGCTTTCTGCTGAAGAATTAGAAACAGAAATTAAAAATATTATTTCTGAAGCCGGTGCTGAATCTATTAAAGATTTAGGGAAGGTAATGGGAGTTGCATCAAAAACATTAGCCGGAAAATCTGACGGAAAAAGTATTTCCGAAATGGCTAAAAAGCTCCTTTCTTAATGTGATCCGTGTTTAGACTTAGCGTAATTTAAAAGCCTGAAAACACGTCTCACCCATAACTATAGGATATACAACCTTTGCATATCGATTTGATTAAAGAAGCCCGGAACTCTTCAGTTCCGGGCTTCATTTCTTTGGATATTAAAGTTTGTTAATCAGTTTTGATTCTAAACTGAAAAAAGAATTAAGCTACTACCATATTTCAGAGAGTATTTAAGTGATTGATTGCTTGAGGGAAAGCCTTAAATGTTTTTTTCATGGTCGTTTGTTTTTCAGAATCATTTCAAATTTAATAATAATATTTTATTATTCCTAATTTTAATTCACATTTTTTAGAATATTATTACAATATTAATACTTGGTTAATTTTATATGACTAATCAATTGATAGTTTTTATATATTGAACAAACGCAAAGAATTCCTTAACTTTGTAGCGATAAAAAACAAAATATATGTATCCAACAGATTTAGTAATGCCTATGAAGGCAGAGCTTACAGATAAAGGTTTTCAGGATTTAACAACTCCAACTCAGGTAGAAGATGCTTTAAAGCAATCCGGAACTACCCTATTGGTAATCAACTCCGTATGTGGTTGTGCTGCAGGTGCTGCAAGACCAGGAGTAGTATACTCTTTAACAGGTGACAAAAAACCAGATCATTTAACAACTGTATTTGCAGGATTTGATACTGAGGCTGTGGTAGAAGCAAGAAAACACCTTGCTCCATTCCCTCCAAGTTCTCCATGTGTAGCTCTTTTCAAAGATGGTGAATTGGTTCACATGCTGGAAAGACACCACATCGAAGGGAACCCGGCAGGCGCTATTGCTGCAAACCTTCAGGCTGCATACGATGAGTATTGTTAATAAACAATAAACTAGATATCAAACCGTTACAAATTTTGTAACGGTTTTTTTATTTAATCACGTAAAAAATTTTCTGAAAATTCAAATATCATTATATTTGTTGAAATGGCAACCAAAGCACTTTTCAATACCGTAGTCAACTGGTTCATCCGTCAAAGGATTGATCAGATACAGAATTTCATGGACCATCCCATTGAAACCCAGAAAGGTATACTCTTTTCTCAATTGTTTCATGCGGAGGATACAGAATATGGTAAACTATACGGATTCAATTCTATATCAAGTTATCAGGATTTTAAAAACAAAGTTCCTATTGTCACCTATGAAGAAATGGAACCTTTTATTGAGAAAGCAAGACAGGGATATAAAGATGTAAGCTGGCCTGGTCTCATTAAACATTTTGCCAAATCATCGGGAACCACCAATGCGAAAAGCAAATTTATTCCCATCTCTGCAGAAAGCCTTGAATACTGCCACATGAAAGCAGGAAAGGATATGGTTTCCATTTATGCCAACAACCATCCTGAAAACCAGCTTTTTAATTATAAAAACTTACGTTTAGGAGGAAGCTCTGAACTGTATGCTGATTTTAATACAAAATTCGGCGATTTATCAGCTATTTTGATTGACAACCTCCCGTTTTGGGTAGAAATTACCACCACACCAAGTAAGAAAGTTTCTTTGATGGGTGAATGGGAAAGCAAACTGAAAGCAATCACTTCCGAAGTAAAAAACGAAGATGTAGGAAGTATCCTTGGAGTACCCAGCTGGATGATGGTTCTTTTGCAAAGAGTATTAAAAGAAACCAATGTAGAAAGTATTTCTGAACTGTGGCCTAATTTAGAGGTTTTTTTTCACGGCGGAATAAGCTTTAAGCCCTATCGGGAACAATTCAGGCAGATCATCGGAAAAAACATCAATTACTACGAAATTTATAATGCTTCCGAAGGATTCTTCGGTATTCAGGACAGACCGGACAGTGATGAGATGCTTCTGATGCTGGATTATGGGATATTTTATGAGTTTATTCCAATGGATCAGTTCCATTTTTCAAATCCTAAGGTTGTAAGCCTGGAAGATGTGGAAGTAGGGAAAAATTATGCAATGGTCATCACAACCAACGGAGGACTTTGGAGATACCTGATTGGAGACACTGTTGTTTTTACTTCAGTTAATCCTTTCAGAATAAAAATAACAGGAAGAACAAAACATTATATCAATGCTTTTGGGGAAGAACTGATGATTACCAACGTAGAATCAGCGCTTTCAAAGGCTTGTGAAGCAACGGGTGCACACATTACCGATTTTACAGGAGCTCCTGTATTTATGAACGGAAATGAAGGGGGTGCTCATGAATGGATTTTTGAATTCAGTCAGCATCCGGATGATCTGGACAACTTTATTGATGCTTTTGACAAGCATTTAAAGACCATCAATTCAGACTATGAAGCAAAGAGATACAACAATATAACGCTTAAAAGACCTATTGTACATATCGCTAAAAATAATCTGTTTTATCATTGGCTGGAAGCTAAAGGAAAACTTGGCGGACAAAATAAAGTGCCTAGATTAAGCAACGACAGAGAATACATTGATCCATTGCTGGAAATGAATAAATAGAAGATATAGACCACTTCTGGTTAAAGAATAAAAAGCCGTAATTCACTGAGAATTACGGCTTTTATTTTATATTCTATTTACTTAAGTCTTCTTTCACTTTCTTGGCAGCTTCCTCTACTTTTGAAGCTCCTGCTTTAGCCGCTTCCTTAGCATCTTTCCCTACTTTATTCGCTTCAGTTTTAATATCCTGTCCCGCTTTGTGAAGATCCTGTTTCGTTTTATCAGCTGTCGCATCAATTTTATCTTTTGCTTTCTGAGCAGCATCGTCAATTTTGTTACCCGCTTCATCTACTTTTGCTTTCACATCTTCTTTTGCATTGTTGATCTTTGCCGTATCAAGTGTGTTTGGCGTTTCTGTAACAGTAGTTGAAGTAGTGGTAACAGATCCGTCAGGGTTTTCTACCTGTTCTGTTTTTGTTGTTGATTTTGTACATGCTACAGTGAATACTGAGATTGCTACTGCAGCCAGGATTTGTTTTTTCATATTGTATATTGTTTAATGATGTTTGTTGTGTTTATTGTGCCTTCGTGTCCTGAGCAGAAGGTGCTTCTGAAGCTTTTTGTTTCTTTTCTGCTTCAACCTTCTTTTTTTCCTCTTCCTGTTTTACTTTGTTTTCTTTTTCCAGCTCTGCTTTTAGCTTATTTTCTTCTTCCTGAAGCTTTTTAGCCTGTTTTACAGAATCAATATACTGAGGAGAAGACATTCTTATTTTTCGGGCGATATCCACTGAAACAGCTCCTGTAGAAAAGGAATCAATAGCTGTGGTATCATACCGAACTTTCACTTCCTGTTCAGCTCCGAAACCTGGAGATTCTTTCTTGGAACAGGCAGTAAAAAGGATAATAAAAATAAAAATCGCAGACAGTAAATTTTTCATGGAACTAATTTAATCGAAATTCTGCAATTACAGGATAGTGATCCGATAATTTCACAGATTGGTCTACTTTATAGCTTAGCGGGATGATTGATTTCGAAGTAAAGATATAGTCAATTCTCAAAGGAACTTTATAATCATGAAAACTGCTGGCACTTCCCTTTCCGGCCACTAAAAATGCATCCTGAAGATCCTTTCCAAGATTATAATATTCATATGAATTGGGAACGGAATTAAAATCTCCGGCCAAAATCACAGGGTAAGGCGATAAATCAACCATTTTTCTGATTCTTTTTACCTGATCTTCATGAGCCTGGAATGTTGGAGTCATATGGGAAAGCAATGTAGAAATGTTTCCAAGACCTAATCCATCAAGTTTCGTAAACATAGATTTATTAAGCCTGAAAGGTTCAAGATAAATATTAATAATTCTGACTACTTTTCCATTGATGTCTATATCAGCATAGAATGAATTTCCACGTGCTTTTTCATCTATAAGTTCTGCCTGTCTTACAATTTTATGTTTAGTTTTAAGAATAACTGACGGATATTTTATAAGATCACGTTTTATAACACGATTCGTATCTTTTTCCTGTACAAGAATAATGTCTGCATCCTGTGCCTTGATATAATCTTTTACTTTATCCCAGCCATATTCACCGTATTTCACATTAAAAGTCAGTACTTTAATATCCCGTATTGTTTTTAAATTTTCAGTTTTAGGAGAAAAATTAACCCATCGTCTGATCGGGTTGTAGAAAATAAGTGTACCTAAGGCAAAAGCAATAGCAATCTTTTCTTTTTTGAAGATCCACACCAGCGTAAGAATCACGTGTGCCAGAATCAGATAAGGAAAACCAAGAGACAGAAGATTCAGATTGCCTAAAATATTGGGTGGAATCCATGCATTCCCCAATGTGCATAACAGCAAAACAGCAACAACGATATGTATAAATAGTAATATCTGGTTCGACTTCATGAAAAAAACGGTCTTGGTACGGTTTTCTTTCAACAAAAATCCTACCAAGCAGACAATTTTAACTCTTTTTATGATTATTTGTCCTCCGTGGAAAACTTAACTGTGACAGGATAATGATCTGAAATACTTACAGAACGGTCAACTTGATAAGATATTGCCTTTAATGATTTTGAAGAAAACACATAGTCTATCCTGATCGGAAATTTATAGTCGTGAAAACTGGTTGCACTGCCTCTCCCGGCTGTTAAAAATGCATCTTCAAGTCCTTCTGATAAATGGTAATATTCGTAAGAATTGGGTACAGAATTGAAGTCTCCGGCAAGAATAACAGGATAAGGTGAATTTTTAATTACTTCACGAATCAAATCAACCTGTTCCTGATGTTTTTTAAAGGTGGGAATCAGCCTTTTAACAACATCTTTTATTTTTTTTTCGTTGGTATCTGTATTTGTGTTAAGCTTCACCATATCTTTTTCGAAACGGAAAGGATGAAGGTACACATCAATAAACCGATATATCCTTCCATGAATTTCTATATCAACCTGTAAACCAGGAACCCTTACATTATCGTCCTGTGGATCTATGATCTGTTGTTTAATGATTTTATGCTTAGTCAAAAGCATTAAACCTTTTCCGGGGGTTGTTTTCTGATACCCTTCAAATTGATATTTTCTACCCGAATCCTCTTGTAAAAGCAGAACATCTGCATTCTGAGTTCTAAGATAGGGCCCAATATCTTTATTTCCTCCGCCTCTGGTATTGAAAGAAACTACTTTTATTTCAGAGTTCCCTTTTTTATCAGAATAATTCACCCATCGCTTTACTGGATTTATAAATGCTAACCCAGCAAACATAAACACAAAAGCCCTCTTTTTCCAGCTGAATACCCAGAAGACGGTTAGTACAATATATAAAATGATTAAAATCGGGAAACCCAGCGACAGTAAATTAAACCACGGAAAAATCTTTGGGGGAACATAGGCATTTAATAATGTACCTAGTAGCAAAAATAGAATTCCAAGATGTAGAATGAATAATATGAGTCGGAAAATTTTCACAAAATTATTTTAATTGAATCGGTACAAATGTTTTTTCCAAATTCTTGCCAGCAGCCATCCCACCAAAGCTCCTCCTACGTGAGCCAAGTGAGCAATACCGCCTCCATTTCCTGATAACCCAAGATATACAGAGATTACCACAATAATTGGCAACAGGTATTTTACTTTAATCGGAACCGGAATAAACATAATACCAATTTTAGAATCCGGATATAAAGTTGCAAAAGCAGCTACCACTCCGAAAATTGCTCCGGAAGCACCTAACATTGGAGATCTTAAATCTCTATAAAGTTGATCTGATAAATTCTGGGCTTCTTGGCTAGATGCATGGAATGTTAAATATTCAGCAGTGTTAAGAGACACCCTTGAATAAATTTCAGAAGCATTTACTCCTAAGCTTTCCAAACCAGAAACAATCTGTTGAATTTCAACAAAATTCCACAGATTGAACAAGAAAAATGAACCAAGACCACTTGCAAAGTATAATATCAGATACTTTTTATCCCCAAGTGTCTGCTCCAGAATAGGTCCAAAACTAAACAAAGTAAACATATTAAATAAAATATGCATTATCCCTCCAGGTTCATCAAGAGGAGCATGCATAAACATGTGTGTAATTACTTGCCATGATTTGAAGAGTGGAGAAAAAGGATAATAACCTACCAAAGAATCATACAATCCTTTAAAAATAAAATTAGATATGAGGTATATTATAACATTTATAATGATTATATTCCTGGTAATTGGCGGTATATTATTAAACATATTTTCTAAAATTTGTTTTTAAAGTCATTAAACGGAACTTCATAAAAACATCTTTTGCCGTCCGGTAAAAATTCCGGGAAGCCTAATGCTGTAAAGTCTTTGATAAGCTGTTCCGCATCTTTTTTATAAATAAAGTCAAATCTTGACTTCGACTGCATTTTGTTCCATTGATTATGGTAATACTGCATGAATTCTTCTTCTGTCTTGTATTCCAGGATCTCAAAAAGGTTTTCCAGGAACTTCATAGCCTGGGTTTCTTTCAGACCTTCGGGAAGTGAATCTATTCGGAGTACACTTTCATGAGCAATTTTCATGTCAAACCCTAATTCCGGAAGATATTTTTTAATCGAATTGTATTTTGTCTTCTCGATTTCATTCATGTGGTACTCCAGAGAGAAAAGAAGAGCATGGCTGTTTGTATTTGATTTTCTGGTAGATTTATTTCCCTCAGAAACCAACAGCCTGTGCATTCTTCCCAAATCCAGCATTAAAGTAACATCTCCTTTATTGAAAAGCCAGTAACCGTTGGGAAGTCTCATAAGGTCTTCGTCAAAATCTTCATCTTCAAACAAATTGATCTTCGAAGGCTCTGCCGTTATATTCTGATGATACATTTCTGTAAGGTTCTGAATTTCTTCAGGATGCACTACATTTTTTTCTTCAAGGAAAGGATTATAGTCTTTATCTACAATGATTTCAGGCATTTTGATAATGCCACCACTTGTTCCGCCACCATTTCCTTTACTTGGAATAGGCTTATTCATCATTTCATCCAGTTCCGGATCTCTGTCAAAATCAAGGCTTGGAGACACATTATAAATTCCTAAAGATCTTTTAATCGTTGAACGCAGTAAAGCAAAAATAAGGTGCTCATCTTCAAATTTTACTTCTGTTTTCTGTGGATGGATATTAACATCTATTTTCTCCGGATCAAGCTCCAGAAAAAGGAAAAACGAAGGTACATATCCAGGTTGAAGCAATCCTTCAAAAGCTTCCTGCACGGCTTTATTGAAGTAAGGACTTCTGAAATACCTGCCGTTTACAAAAAGGAACTGCTCTCCTCTTGCTTTCTTAGCGCCTTCAGGTTTAGCAACAAAACCGTGAAGCTTACACCAGATAATATCTTCTTTAATGGGTATCAACAGCGGCTGAAGCTTTCTTCCGAAAACATCTACAATACGCTGCATCTGGCTTCCTTTTCTTAGTCTGAAAACAGCTTCATCATCATGAAACAGAGAAAACTCCAGATTCTCATGAGCTAATGCAACACGCTGAAATTCATCAATTACGTGTCTGAATTCAACATTATTATTTTTCAAAAACTTCCTTCTTGCAGGAACGTTATAAAAAAGATTTTTTACTAAAAAGTTTGATCCGTCTGCTGTCTGAATCGGGTCCTGAAATTGGAAAACCCCTCCTTCGATGTAAATATTGGTTCCGATGGAAGTATCTTTCTGTTTTGTTCTGAGCTCCACCTGAGAAACCGCAGCAATGGAAGCCAAAGCTTCACCTCGGAATCCTTTTGTGGCAATCTTAAAGATATCTTCTGTTCCTTTGATTTTGGAGGTAGCGTGTCTTTCAAAGGCCATCCGGGCATCTGTTTCAGACATCCCTTTTCCGTCGTCTACCACCTGAATAAGGTTTTTCCCGGCATCCCTGATGATCAATTCAATTTTCGTTGCATCTGCATCTATAGCATTTTCCAAAAGTTCTTTCACGATGGATGCAGGCCTCTGCACCACCTCTCCTGCTGCAATTTGGTTGGCTACATGATCCGGTAAAAGCTGAATAATATCTGACATAAAAACGTAAATCAACTTACAAAAATAGTCAATGGAAACGGGAATTAAAATACTAAAATCGTGATTTAATATTTAATTATCAACATTTTTGCCTATTTATCCCCAACTGATTTTTTTAATGTTTGTAATGAAGGGCGTTAGCAAGTTGATCCGTCTCATCCGGAAACTTTCATTTCAATGACCATGGAAAGAGGACAAAAACAATAAAAATTCCAATAATGAAGTTAATTTTTCAAAAAAAACGCCCCTATTCCATCATAAAATAAGGGCGTTTACAGCTAGTTTATACAAAAAAATAATAGTGTGTTTTACATTTTAATCCTCAAAGACAAGTTTTCTTTTCTTCTCTCTTTTAGGAATTCCATGGATTTTCTCATACAGATAAGCAAAAATATTGGGCTTTCTGTAGATCCTGCTGTATCTGTACTTCGTATTGAAGTGACGAATATGAATTTTATAAGCATCATACCCAATAACAATCAACAGACATATACTGATTACATAGAAGACTCTGAATTCAAGATAGTAGTAAGTTAACCCTGAGAATACTGCTCCCATAACATAGGCAAGCATAATACTCATCAGAAGTTTTGCTCTGCCAATCAGCTCTCCATTTCTTCTGTACTTTTTCTGTGTAAACATGGATACCAGGATTCCCAGGTCGGTGGTTGTTCCGGTAAGGTGGGTTGTTTTCACAGAGAAGTTGGAGATACTTGCCGTTAATCCGTTTTGCAATCCGGTAGCGAAAAGCATCAATGCTACTAAATATTCTGTTTCTTCTAATGTTTTTTGATAATAAAACTGCCCGTATATACCTACAAAAAGAAGACATAAAATTTCCAGCGCAATAGGCATAGAATGGGCAAAATATTTACTTTTTTTATTAAAATTGATAACAATAAAGTTGGACAGAAAGCTTCCGAAGAAGAACAAAAAGATCCATCCTCCTACTACTCCTACCTGCGTCCAGTTTCCTTTACTGATTTCTGCCGCCAAAATAGCGTAGTGTCCCGTTACGTTTGATGTAAAAGAAAGAAATATCAATAGGGAAGCAATATTTATAGTACCTGCCGTAAAGGCAGTCAGCGTCCCCAACCTGATATTGTCTCCCAGTGTCCTGCTGTTACTATAATTTCTTAACATTTTTTATCTTTTTAAATAGTGTTTAATTCTTTTTAGACCTCAACAAAGATCTCCGCCAGTCTTCCTCTTTCCGGAAGCCTTTCTCTTACCTCAACTGTAATTTCGTGAGATTGAAGTTCTTTGCATTTTTTGATATAAGGAATCAGATCAAATTTGCCTTTTCCTTTACTTTTAATAGATGGAGAATAATAAGCTTCCTCAATATTTTCTGCCTTTACATACTGGTTAAATGTTCTTTGGAAACTTCCTGTAAAGACATCACAGATGATTTTGTTAACCAGATGAGGATATTTATTACTGATAATTCCAAAGGCATCACAGAATTCCGAAGGCCTGATTTTATTGAAAATAGATGTTTTGGTACTGAACAAAAGATCTCTGATAGAATCTCCGGAATCATACCCAGTAGTCAGAAGGATATTATATTGGTTCTGATCTTCTGATGCATCTTTCTCTTTAAGTACTTTTTTCAATATGTTCAATGACTCAAGAGAGTAATCTGTTGCAATTAAAATTGTTTTAGCCATGTTCTGTATTATTTTGTATCGTGTTTATCTTTTTTGATGATACAAAACTAGAACGACCATATTAGAAGATCTTTGGAATAGAATTAAAATGTGATTAAAGAGATTAAAATGAGATTAGAAAATTGTTAAGGGGAGTTAATATGACGAAAAATCAAAATCGAAAAAGAGCGAACACACCTTTACAACACCCTGATTATCAAAACAAGCAAGATGAAAAAGCAGCTCAATGAAGTTCAGGATGAAGATATTTATTTGTTGATCTCTTCTCCTTTCTGCATCATACTATAGAAATTTGGAAAACGCATCTGCACAGTGGTTCCCTGATTCTCATGGGAGCTTACAATCAGTTCACCGTGGTGCATTCTTACGATATTTCTAGCCAATGGAAGCCCGATTCCGTAGCCTTCGTAATTATTGGTATTGGAAGCTCTGAAGAACGGATCGTAGATTTTATTCATTTCTACCTCCGGAATTCCGATTCCATTATCTTTTACAATAATATAAACGTCTGTATTGGTAGCTCCTAATGAAACTTTAACCTGTTGGAAATTAGAGTACTTACATCCATTACTGATGATATTGGCCACTGCAAGATGCAATAGCTGTTCATTCCCCTGTACTTTTAATTTTTTCGGATTATCGGGAAGCATGCTGATATCCAGATAAATATTATTTCTGGAATCGATCCTTCTGAGGGTTTCAATGACATCCCAAAGCAGCTGGTCAATTCTCACCTTATCCATCTTCTGGATCTTTCCGTCGAATCCGGTTTGGGCAATCATTAAGAGTGCTTTGATCTTTTTATCCAGCTTTTCAGCTTCATCCAGAATAATCCCCAGCGTTTCTTTATATTCATCTGCGGTTCTGCTGATGGAAAGTGCTACATCCGCTTCTCCCATAATGGAAGTCAAAGGAGTTCTCAATTCGTGGGAAACATTTCCGATCAGGTGATTCTGGGTTTCGAAAGACGTTTCAATACGGTTGAGCATATCGTTGAAAGTATCCACCAACTCATTCAGTTCCTTATTATCAGGCTGTGCTTCCAATCTTAAGTGAAGGTTTTCTGAACTGATCTCCTTTACTTTTCCCGTAATTTTTAATATTGGCCTGAATAACGTTTTTGAAAGATAAAACGAAAAGATCATACTAAAGAACAGCGATAGTACGATACAGGTAAGCAGTGTTCTTTTTAAAAACCCCAGATAGTAAACAACATAATGGTTTTTGGCAGAAGCTATCGCAATATAATCTTTATCATCGTATCTGAAACTCTGCCCTATATAATAGAATTCCTGATCATTATAATTAGATTCCCCTTCTTTAATGATATTTTTAAAAAAGTAAGCAGGAATATGGACTTCCTGGGATATTTTTTTGAAATTGGAGTCGGTAGGAACCGCAAAAACATAGTCTTTTTCCATCGGAAGTTCTTCATCATTCAGGCTGCTGAGAACATAGTTTTCCGGAAGGTCAAGATGGTCTTTGCTCTTTTCAATCTGAACAATAGTAGCGGTTCTGATCTTCAGCAGTTCATAAAACCTCTGATGTGAGAAATTAACGATTGAAAAGTACACCAAACCACTGAACAGCAAAATAATGGCGGTAAAAACCAACATTAAAAGCACCATCGTTTTGGTTTGATTTGTAATCACTTTATTAAACATTCATTATGTTTTTTTCAACACATACCCCATTCCTATCACGGTATGAATCAATTTATTATCATCCTGGCTATCCAGTTTTTTTCTTAAATAGTTTACATATACATCTACTACATTGGTTCCCAGCTCGTAGTTTACTCCCCACACTGCATCCAGAATTTCTGCTCTGGAAATTACTTTTTCCGGGTTATTCAGGAAATACAACAGGAGTTTATATTCTGTGGAAGTAAGAGAAATATCTTCTCCCGAACGGGTTACCTTCTTTGTATAATCATTCACCATCAGATCAGAAAACTGAAATACATGTTCATTATCCGGCTCCGGTTCTGTGACTTCCTGCGGACCGTTGTTGTTGCTTCTTCTTAGCAGAGATTTCACACGGGCAACCAGTTCAATGAATTTAAAAGGTTTTACCAGATAATCATCTCCGCCACTTTCCAGTCCCAGAACAATATTTTCAGAAGTTCCCAAAGCCGTCAGAAATAAAATCGGAACACTCTGGTTGGTTTTTCTTATCTCTTTACACACATCCAAACCATTCATTTCCGGAAGCATGATATCTAAAATAACAAGATCGAAATCGTTAGCCTGTACCAGCTGTACTCCTGTGCGCCCGTCAAAAGCCACAGAAATTTCATATCCATTTTCCTGAAGTCCTTTTTTAATAAAGGATACCACACTGGTTTCGTCTTCGATAAGAATAATTTTTTTCATAAATGAAATAAGGAGTTTTACAAAAATAGGGAATTTTTCCTGGGGAGAAAAGGCGAAAGAGTCCGGGAAAGATGAGAAGGCAAATAATAATTTTCAATGAATTGATTCGCTCCCGTATCTAAACTCTATAGAATAATACTACCTTTGTTTTTATATCATGATGATAAAATAATTCAGGTTAAATTACACACAGTATGAATGACTTTTTAATAGGTATCGGCAAGAGATTAAAGGATATTAGAAAAAAGAATAATTTAACCATTAATGATCTGGCTTTCAAAGCCAATGTGAGTAACGGACTTGTTTCCAGGATTGAAAACGGAAGAACAATTCCATCCCTTCCGGTTTTATTGGATCTGATCCAGTCTCTTGAGATTGATGCCAGTTATTTTTTTGAGGGTGTTGAGAAAAAATCCAACGCCAAATTCATCTATGTTCCGAAAGAGAGCCAGCAGGTTATAGAAAAAGAAGTAGAAGCTGAAGGATTCAAGTATATGCATATTTTCAGCAAGAGTCTTCATTCTTTGGGTTTTGAAGCGGTATTGTTAACTCTCGAACCCAATTCTAAAAGAGAAAAGGTAATTACGGATGCCTGGGAATTCAAATATATTCTGAAAGGAGAAGTGAAATATGTGATTGATAATGAAGAAGTCATTTTAAAAGAAGGAGATTCTTTATATTTCAATGGAAAGTTTCCTCACGTTCCGGTAAGCATCAGCAATGAAAGCTGTGTGATGCTTGTTCTTTATTTTTATACTGCATAATTATATTCTTTTTTAACGTAAAGTTTTTTACTGTTTTGCTTTTGTCATTCTGACGAAGGAAGAATCTCTTATTTGCATTCAATAACTTGAGATTCTTCATTACATTTCATTACATTTCATTTCATTCATAATGACAATTGTAGTGTAGATTCACTATAAATACACCTATAATAATCACGCTTCATCAGCGACAATGTCGCAAACTTTGCACACTTATAATTTAGCGTTATAAATATTAGACTTTGCGCTTAAATCATATTCCAATTTTTATATCATTCCTCAATGTTTGATATTCCGGCACACACAAAAGTTTACAAATATGCAACTTTTGTTTTTCCATTTTCTTCTTAAATGAACGAAATATGAACAGAAACAGGGCTATTTTCAGCGGGTTTTTATTCCTATTATTTCCTTGGAATATTTACAAAAAACGTTGAAACAGGTGCTTCAAATCCCATTTTATTAAATTTTCAAAGGATAGGTTTTATACTTTTTAAAGTAAAATAGCTGTAACAAACAGCCTTTATTTGTTAATCAATACTTAATACAAAATATTTATATATATTAAAATTATTAGCGTGATTTGCATAAAAAATTTAATATATGTAAAAATGAAAACAAATTTAGAGAAATTACTTACCCTTGTTTTTGTCTGTTTCATTGTCTTTGTTTCAGCGCAAAAGCAGTTAATTATAGGAACTGTTCTTGACGACAGCCAGGCTCTCCCCGGAGCAACAGTCAAAATAAAAGGCTTATCTAAAAATATAACCACTGATATTGAAGGAAAATTCACCATCAATGATATCAAAGAAGGCCAATACACTTTACAAATAAGCTATATAGGATATGAATCTTCGGAGATTACTATTGATCTGAAATCAGAACAAACTGTTGATGTAGGAATCATCAAACTTTCCCAACCCCGAAAAAATATTGACGAAGTAGTGGTTACCGGAACATTAAAAAATACGGAAGCAAGAGCCTTGAACCTTCAGAAAAATGCAATCAATATCACCAATGTCATTGCCTCTGACGGAATTGGAAAACTACCGGACAGAAATGCTGCAGAGACCGTACAGCGTGTACAGGGTGTTTCTATTGAAAGAGATCAGGGAGAAGGAAGATTTGTTTCTCTGAGAGGACTTCCGCCATTCTGGGCTTCCACCACCATCAACGGGAACAGGCTTCCCACCGCTGAAGAGGAAACAACTTCCAGAGCTACAGCTTTCGATTTCTTTCCTACGGAACTGATCTCCTATGTACATGTCAATAAATCATTTACCCCAGATATGGAAGCTGACGGAATAGGTGGTGGTGTGAATTTTATCACCAAGACTCCGCCGATGAAAACAGAGTTCAAAGCTACTGTAGGAAGTGGTTATAATGCAAAGTCTGACAAAGGTGTTTACAACCTTGGATTTTTATATGGAGGAAGAACAAAGGATAAAAAATTCGGGTATTTATTCAATTTTGCTCATTTCATCAGAAACTGGTCTACCGATAATTTTGAAGCGAGAAGAAGTGGTGACGAAGGTGTTTTCAGGCTGGAACTTCGTGATTATAATGGGGTTAGAAAGACAACGGGAATCAACACAGCTTTTGAATATGTGCTGTCACCAAAAACAACCTTCTATTTAAAAGGAATGTATGGTACGTTATCGGATGACGAAACCCACTACAAGCATAGAATCCGATTTGATAAGTTCAGCAGTACCAATAATACAGCAAGAGTCGAACTTCAGAATATCCACAACTTACTGATCACAGAACTTACTTCTGTGTCTTTGGGAGCCGTTCATCAATTAAATAAAGGAAAAATCGACTGGGATTTATCTTACTACGACAATAAATTCAAGTATGGAAATATTCCTGACAAGCAAAACAATTCTTATTATGTCATCAAATACACACAATCCGGTGTAGGCATCAATCCAGATTATATTTCCAATCATGGAAATGGACCCAGAGCTTACTGGAAAGCTGATGGTGGAAAATTAGATTATAAAAACCCTGACGCTTTGTTTGGTTTCTACAGCGATCCCAACTTTAAAATGGATGCTTCTCAGATGAGATTTACAGATCTTGAATTCTATAAGGTTTTTGTGGAGGAAAAAGATAAGATTGTAGCCGCATTCAATCATGAGATTAATGCTTCTGATAAGTTGATTTTAAAATATGGTTTTAAATACCGAGACAAGGAACGTAATGCAAAGTTCTCTGATATTTTCTACAACTGGAACAATGGTACTGCCCCACTTCTGTCTGAGTATTCACAATATATCACAACACAGCCCAATGGACCGAAATATTTAAGTGAAATGAATGCTCATATCGGCAATACTTTTGGTCCCGTGCTTTCTAAAACAGGAATGAATCAATTTTGGTATCAGAATCAGGGAAATTTAAAGATCAATACCGCTGACTCCGAAGCATTGGAATACAACAAAGCATTAGGAAGAAACTTTGATGTGTTTGAAAAACATGCTGATGCTTACGGAATGGCAACGTATAAACTGAATGACAAGATCACCATTCTAGGAGGAATCAGATTATCCAATACCAATACTAAGGTTAGAGGGTACAGCGTGAATGATAATGTACTTACTCCGGTAGAAAACACCAAAAACTATCTGGCTGTTCTTCCAATGGTTCATTTGAAATATACGCTGAATGATAAAACCAATCTTCGTTTTGCTGCCACAAGAACATTCTCAAGACCCAATTTTGGAGATTTGACTCCTGGGGGAACGTATATTGAAGCAGACAACGAGTTCAAAGGCGGAAACCCAAATCTTAATCCTACCTATTCTCTGAATTTTGATTTGATGGGAGAATATTATTTCTCCAATGTAGGGATTCTGAGCGGTGGCGTTTTCTATAAATCAATTACAGATCCTATTTTCCAGGATTCTTTTATCGGAAGCTACAACGGAATGAATGGCGTACAGTTTACAGCTCCCAACAACGGAAAAGCAGCATGGTTAGGAGGAATTGAACTGGGAATCAACAAACGCTTTGACTTCCTTCCAGGATTCTTACAATACTTTGGAGTACAATTGAACGCCACATTTATGACTTCTGAAATGGAAAAGCCAAGCGGAAGAAAAGTAGCTCTTCCTTATCAGGCAAAGGAATTGTACAATGCACAGCTTTTCTTTGAGAAAAAAGGATTCAATGCCAGACTGGCTTACAACTACAAAGGAAAGTACGCGGTAGAATATGCTGAAGAAGACCTCAATGATTCTTATTATGGTAAATACAGCAATCTTGATTTCGGAGGTTCTTATCAATTTACCAAATACCTGACTTTATATGCGGATGTGAACAATATTCTGAATAAACCTCTGATCTATCACTTTGGTAAAAATGAAGACCGCCCTGAGCAGGTAGAATATTATGGAGTACGATTCAACCTTGGAGTAAAACTGAACTTCTAAATCAATACCATGGCCAGAACCATCAATAAAAAAACAGTAGTAACACTGAAAGCCGCTTTTGCTGCTTTTGGTGTTTACTTCTGCATGTACGGTTTTCGAAAACCTTTTACTGTAGCTTCTTTCGAAGGACTTTCCTATTTGGGAGTTGACTATAAGATTCTGATTATCATTGCTCAGGCAGTTGGGTATTTTATCTCAAAGTTTATCGGGATTAAATTTATTTCTGAACTGAAACCTCAGAAAAGACTCACTTATCTGTTTGTTTTTATTGTTATTGCAGAGCTTGCCCTGCTGGGATTTGCTGCCGTTCCTGCTCCATACAATATTATATTTATGTTCATCAATGGGATTCCGTTGGGAATGATCTGGGGAATTGTTTTCTCTTACATTGAGGGACGTAAAACCACGGAAATCATCGGCCTTTTTTTATGCTCGAGCTTTGTGGTTTCTTCAGGATTTACCAAATCTGTAGGGAAATTTCTGATGGATACTTTCTCCATTTCAGAATTCTGGATGCCATTTTCTGCCGGACTTATTTTCGTTATTCCTCTGATTCTTTTCGGATTGCTTCTTGAAAAGATTCCACAACCTACAGAAGAAGATATTTTGCTTAAAAACAAAAGAGAACCGTTGAATGGTAAGGAAAGAAAAGCGCTCATCCAGCAATTCTTTGTTCCCATTGTATGTATTATATTTTTGTACATCTGTTTAACCGTTTTAAGGGATTTCAGAGATAATTTCAACCGTGAGATCTGGGACGGACTGCATTTTAGTTTTGACAGCTCTATTTTCACCTTAACGGAAATACCTATCGCCGTAATGGTTCTGCTGATTTTAAGCTTTATGGTAAAAGTAAAAAACAATAAAAAAGCCTTTTCTTACTATCACTATATTCTTTTTGCGGGAATTCTTACGGTAGGACTTTCTACTTATCTGTTTCAGCAGGGTTCATTATCTCCGTTTTTATGGATGACAATTTCCGGCTTTGGAATGTACATCTGCTATATTCCTTTCAATGGAATCTATTTTGACCGGATGATTGCCGCTTTTGAGATCAAAGGAAATGTAGGTTTTCTGATCTATATTGTGGATTCTTTCGGGTATCTGGGAAGCGTTCTGGTTCTATTGTACAAAAACTTCGGATCAGCTCAGACCTCGTGGCTTACTTTTTATATCAATTTAAATTACATTATAACAATAACGGTTTTAATTCTTTCTGTGGTTGCTTTTCTGGCTTTCAGGAACAAATCAAAGCCGAAATCAAACTCAAACTCTAATCAATTCATCAATTTCGATACGTCGAAAATTTTATAAATTATAGTACAATGACAACAAAATTTGATTTACTCGTTGTAGGAGGTGGAATTTTAGGAACATTCCACGCTTATCATGCGCTGAAGAAAAATCTTAAGGTAGCTTTACTGGAAAGAAATTCAATTCCTCTGGGGGCTACAGTAAGGAATTTCGGACAGGTAGTGCCTTCCGGAATGGATCTTAAATGGCAGAATTTCGGAAGAGAAAGTCTTGCAATATATAACGAACTTCATACCCAGGCAGATCTTACCATCAGACAAAACGGATCTGTTTATATTGCTTCGAATGATGAAGAACTTCAGCTGATTGAGGAGCTTTATGAAATCAACAGAAACAATGATTATGAATCTGTATTATTATCAAAAGGCGACTGTATCAAAAAGTTTGACGGTCTTCGTTCTGATTATTGTAAAGGAGGATTATTTTTCCCTCAGGAACTGTCTGTAGACTCTGCTGATATGATTGTAAAGCTTCACAAACTGCTGCAGGAAAAAATGGGATTGCAGATTTTCTACAACACAACCGTTTTAGAAACCAGAGAAGATGATCAGAAATGTACAGCTGTAAGCGCAGAGGGAACAGAATTCAATGCTTCCAAAATCATTATCTGTGGTGGTCATGAGTTCAAAACGTTGTACCCTAATGTATTCAATGACAGCGATCTGGAAGTCAGTAAGCTTCAGATGCTTCAGACCAAACCCCAGGGAATTTATTCACTTCAGGGAAATATTCTTACTGGTCTTTCGGTCAGAAGATACGAATCATTCAGTGAGTGTCCTTCTTTTCAGAAAATCAAGGCTTTAGAAGATCCCAACTCGTTTGAAAAGAAATACGGAGTTCATATTTTATTCAAGCAGGCGCTGGACGGTTCTGTCATCATAGGAGATTCTCATGAATATGCTGATGCTAAAAATGCTGATGACCTTGGCTATGATCTTAATATGGAGATTGATGAATTTATGATCCATGAGGCTAAGAAAATTATTGATCTTCCTACGTATGAAATTCAGAGAAGATGGTTCGGAATCTATTCTCAGTGCAAAACCAAAGATATTTTTGAACACAATCCATCTGCCAATATTCACATTATAACAGGTATCGGAGGGAAAGGAATGACGGGAAGCGGTGGTTTCTCGAAGTTTACTATTGAAAAAATTTACGCATAAAATTGAAATGAAAAATATAGAATTATTAGTTCTGGATATGGCCGGAACAACAATTGACGAGGATAATGTAGTCTATAAAACACTTACCAGCGCTGTGAATGATTATGGCTATGTGGTAAGCCTTGAAAAAGTATTATCCAGCTGTGCCGGAATGGAAAAACTGGAAGCCATCACAAGTCTTTTAAGGGAAATCAATGGCAATGAGGAAGATGCTCCTGCTATTTTTGAGAATTTCTCTGATCAGCTTAAAGAGTCTTATCAAAACCTTGAGGTAAAACCCATTAACGGAACGGAAAACTTCCTGCTCCGTATGAAGTCTCAAAACAAAAAGATCGTGTTGAATACAGGATATACTTCTGAAATTGCTCATCAGCTTCTGAATAAACTCAACTGGAAAGAAAGTATTCATTTTGATGCCTTAATTACGGCAGATGATGTTTCAGAAAGCCGCCCAAGCCCAGAAATGATCCATCTTGCAATGAAGAAATTCAATATCACTGAGGCCAATAAGGTTTTAAAGGCAGGTGACTCTGTTATTGATATTGAAGAAGGCAAAAATGCAGGCTGCGGACTTACAGTAGCCGTTCTCTCCGGAGCACAAAGCAAAGCAGAGCTTGAAAAAGCAGCGCCCGATTATATTCTGAACACCATTTCTGAAGCAGAAGGTATTCTTTAAAAACTTCTTTTTCAAAAACTTTTTTACTACTTCTTGACACAAATGTTTTCATGCTAATCCATTGAAAATGTTTGTGTTTTTTGAACCACCCCGTCAAAAATTCTTTGAATTTTTGCCACCCCTCCAGAGGAAGGGAATATAGTACGTCTGATTGAATATTCGTAGAAAACATAGATTTTTGGAATCTTTTGGGAACTTTATATTCTCAAAGCTTATCACTTAAAAATGAGCAGTGTTAATCACTTTTGTGACTTTTGTGGTTAACCATTTCATCCTTCTTTTTTCAGAACTTTTTAATTATCAATTAATTAATTTACAGTTCATACATGTTTACAAATAGTAAACTAATTTTACAATAGTCAAAAATAAATTACTATTTGTAAACTTTTCTATTTAAAAACTCTTTTTCCCTATGAAAACAAAACTATTCTCAATGGCTGTTGTCATGAGCTGTTTCCTTGGAGCTCAGACCAAAAAAGTTCTTTTTATCGGTATTGACGGATGCCGTGCAGATGTCATGATGTCTACTCCCACTCCTAACATTCAAAACCTGATCAGTCAGTCGATTTATTCTGTTGATGGGCTTTGCGCTGCCACTACCTGGAGCGGAAACGGATGGAGTACGATGCTTACCGGCGTATGGCATACCAAGCATAATGTTCAGGACAATAATTTCACCAGTCCGAACTACGTCAATTATCCTGATTTTTTAACCAGAGCAGAAACTTACAATCCCAGCCTGAGAACTGTTTCTCTGGCACATTGGTCACCTATTAACGATAAGATTATACAGAATGCGGATGTAAAAACCAATCTGGCAACAGATCTTGCCGTGAAAAATGCAGCTATAACCGCTTTGCAGAATGACAACCCTGATATTCTCTTTGTAGATTTCGATGATGTAGATCATGCAGGACATTCTTATGGATTTTCATCAAGCATTCCTCAGTATGTATCTTCAATCAAAACAACAGATACTTATATCGGAGAAATTGTCACTGCTATGAAGAACAGACCTTCTTACAACAATGAAGACTGGCTGGTAGTACTCACTACAGACCACGGAGCAATAGAAAGCTCTCATGGTGGTGGAAATCTTTCCGAAAGAAACATTTTTACGGTATATTCCAATCCGGGATTTATTCCTCAGCAAATCAGCAAAACAATCCTTGAATCCAATAAGACATTCAATCAGTTGAATTTCCCTGCAGGAACCTATGCAAAACCATCTAACCAGGCTCCTTTCAATTTTGGTGCAACTCAGGATTTTACGATTGAGTTTTGGGTAAAACCTAATGCTGCCTACTCCAGTGATCCGGTAATGATCAGTAATAAAAACTGGGCTAATGGAAAAAATAAAGGATTTGTTTTTTCAGGGTATTCCGGACAGACTTTTAAAATGAATATTGGCGATGGAGCCAACAGAATTGATCTTGTTGGAGGAAAAGTGGAAACGAATAAATGGAAACATATCGCTGTCAGCTTTGACAGAGATGGTCTTGTAACACTGTATGAAGATGGTGTTCCGGTAACTTTTGCAAAAATGAATACCATCGGAAATATTGATTCCGGGCTTCCTTTAACCTTAAATCAGGATGGAACCAATGCTTATGGAATCAATCTGGCAGCTTCCTATAAAGATGTAAGAATCTGGAAATCTGCGCTTCCCAATGATGTCATCGTGAATTGGGCCAACCAGGATATTACACCTTCACATCCTTATTATGCTCAGCTAGTGGCCAATTGGAAATGTAATGGAACTTCCGGAAATACGTTGGCAGATTCAAGTCCAAACACCAATAACATGACTGTGACAGGTTCTCCGACTTATAATGCCAATACGGTCAACAATTTTAAGGTGTATGATTATACCTCAACGACAAGAGAAACAGATCACTTTCCTACCGTACTGAACTGGCTTTGTATTCCGGTGCAGTCTTCATGGGGAATTGATGGAATCAATAGAATTCCGGCATGTTCTAAAGAAATATTAGCGGCAAAAGATTCTAAGGTAATCGCTGATGATTTTAAAATTTATCCCAATCCTGTTTCAACATTCATTGGAGTTCAGTATCAATCTGAAGATAAGGAAATTAAAGCAGAAATCATCGACAGTAAAGGAGCATTGGTTTCAACGTCACATTTACAGTCTTCAAGAGGATATTACGATGAAAAAATCAATATTGGGAATCTTCCGACAGGTGTATATTTTATTAAAATTAACGGAAGTAAAAAATCACTGACCAAGACGTTCATCAAGAAATAAAACAGTAAAGCAATTAGATTTAAATTTTGATATTAGAACAAGGATATTCCTATCCGAGTTCTAATATTTTTTTTTGCTTATTTATTGAAAATCAACTCCATTCTAACATCTGCACGGTCGTACTCAGCATGACCGATAGGTGTATGGATAAAGCCCAGTTTTTCGTAAAGTTTAATAGCAGGAACCAAAATAGAATTGGTAACTAAAAAGACTTTTTCGGCATTCAATTCTTTCGCTTTTTCCACCAAGGCATTTCCCAACAGATATCCTAATTTTTTTCCTTGTGCTTTGGGACTTACGGCCATCTTTGACAGTTCAAAAGTAAGAGGATTGTTCTCCGTTTTTACTAATGCACAGGTTCCTACCACTTCTCCATTCAGCAAAGCAAAAGCAATGTGTCCGCCTTTATTTAAAATCTCTTCTTCCGGATGATCCAGAAGTTTATAATCTCCCGATTCCATTACAAAGAACGTCTTGATCCACTCTTCATTCAAAGCTTTGAAAGCTTCTTTATACTGAGGGTCATACGCTATAATTTTTACTTCATTATTGATATCATTCATCGCTATAAGGTTTATTAAATTCTGTTTTTTATCATTTTTCCCAACTTCTCCAGATCGCTTTCCACCCGATCAGTCCATTCCAGGGCATAGTTCAGTCGCATACAGTTCTGATACTGATTATATTGTGAAAACATTCTTCCCGGAGCAAAGTTCACTTTTTGGCTGACAGCTATGTCATAAAGATCTTCTGTACAAATTCTCTTATCAAGTTCCAGCCAAAGCATAAAACCTCCTTTGGGTTCTGAAATCTTTGTATTATCAGGAAAATACTCAATCACCGACTTCTGGATCTGAAGGTAGTTCGCGTACAGTTTTTTTCTGAACATTCTCAAATGATGATCATACCGTCCGTGTGCCAGGAAATCCGCAATCACATCTGAAAACAAAGAAGGTCCGCTCACCGTCTGAACCAATTTCTGACGGATAATTTTTTCCTTAAATTTTCCCGGAGCCACCCATCCTACTCTAAAACCCGGAGCCAGTGTTTTGGAAACCGAACCTACCCACATCACAATTCCTGCTTCATCGTAAAACTTACACGGCTTTGGTCTTCCCGCTCCGAAATAGATGTTTCCGTACACATCATCTTCAACCAAAGGAACATTGTACTCGGTAAGCATTTTCACCAGTTCTTTTTTGTTCTCATCAGGCATCTGAAATCCTAAAGGATTATTATAATTCACGACAAAACAGCATGCAGAGAGCTTCGGAAGGACCTTTTTTAAAGCATCCAGATCCACTCCTGTAATAGGATGCGTAGGAATTTCTACAGCTTTCAATCCCAATAACTGAATGGCCTGAAGAATTCCAAAATATACAGGGCTTTCCACTGCGACAGAATCGCCTGGTTGCGTAACGGCCATTAAACAATTATAAACAGCATTCATCGCTCCGGAAGTAATAACCAGATCGTCTTCCGTAATTTTCCCTTCCATTACCATAGACCATTTGGCGATTTCTCTACGCAGAATTTCGCTTCCCTGCACAGGTTCATAATTGGTTCCGCTGTCACTCTTCCTTTTCATCACATCAATCATGCATTTCTTCATTTTGGCAACCGGAAGAAGACTCTTCCCCGGAATTCCCAGAGCGAACTGCGTAACATCTGTACCTCCGATACTCCCAAATACTTTATCAATAAGATCCTGAGGAGTATTTTTACCTTCCGAAACCTTCATCTGTGCTACAGAAGGTAATGCCAGTTTTCGTTGGGAAGTCTGGCTTACATAATATCCGTATTTCGGACGCGATTCTACAAGAGAACGGCTTTCCAACTCCATATACGCTTGCTTTATCGTATTCAGGCTCACGTTGTATAATTTCTGTGCACTTCTCAGTGAAGGCAGCCTGTCTCCAAATTGCAGGGTTTCACTTTTGATCTGCTCTGTGACAGAATTGGCTATTTTAAGGTACAGAACATCTTTAGGCATTGAATCAGGGGTTTTAAGTAAATGTACAATTTTATCCTGCTTTATTCAGGATTCAGCCAGCTAATCATACTGCTGATACTGCTTTTTAACTGTTCCGGATCTTTGAAATTCGGTGTATTATTATTTTTTAAATATCTTTCAGCACGGGAAAAAAAGTTTCTTTTCTCTACTTCTGGCATTGTATTTTTATCATAAACTTTGAAGGAGATTTCATTGTTTTCATTAATGATAAGACTGGCAAAAGCAACTACTATATTTCCATTTTTAGCCAAAAGAAAAGGAAGTCCGAAATTCTGATCTGCTTTCTTCACATTCTGGGTCTCCAGAAAAATAGTTTTAAGCATCCACATATCTGAGATATAAGCTTCAGCATATTGAAACGGCTTCTGATGTTGAATGATTGTTTCCATATTTTCTTCTTTAGCTAAACAAAATTATGGAGTATTTAATTTTGGATACAGATACAGAACTAAACAATATTACGGGTACAGATTTTTTACGATCAGGCTCAATATGCAAATATATTTAGCTAAAATTATATTCTCTGTCTTATCTTTGCAAAAAACATTAGACAAAATGAGCTTCTTTGGAACGAATATTAAGAAAATAAGGCAGGTAAAAGGAATTAGCCAAAAAGCATTTGCAGGCCTTCTTGATCTGAACAGAGGTGTGATAAGCTCTTATGAAGAAGGCCGTGCCGAACCTAAGATTGAAACGATATTAAAAGTAGCCCATCATTTTAACCTGAATCTTGATCAATTACTGACTGAATCTTTACAGGCAGAGCAATTAGTAAGTGTTTCTGACACGGATCAGCTTATGTTGTTTCCGGAATTAGAGATCCTGAATAACAAAGAAGAACAGACAAAAACAGAGAAAAATAATCCCAACACCTCAATACTGCAAAAAATATTAGCAGCCGTTGATCTCGTATATGAATTCACTCCTGAAAAACACCTGCTTGCCCACTATCAATATGGTGATGTTTTATTTTTAAATAAGGCTGATATACATACAGAGCACTTCAATAACTTATTAGTTCACACCAATGGAAACCTTCATTATGCAATTGATAATCAAACATTAAACAGAAATAATCAGGAATATTATAATATTGTTGGATACATTTCAATGACAGAAAAAAATATATTTACAGGCATCTTTGAAAGGTTGGAGAGGCTGGAAAGTAAAGGACAATTTATTTAAACAGGAAAAAAAATCCCTATACAGCTGGCTATATAGGGATTTTTATTAGCTATCAGATTTTAATTAAAATCTTTTTCTTCAATATTTTTATTATAGTACAATTCCACAAGATTGGCTTCCTGATTTCCATCTTCAGAAACAAAAGTCAATTTGGTAGCATACCAAAGATCTCCGAATTTCTTGTAATCACTTTGTAAAACCGTTGAAAACGCATTCTTTTCTCCATTTTTAACAGTCTCTTCTTTACTTAAAAAGAATGATTTCACATCGTAATACAGATAAGTCACTTTTCCTGTTATATAGGTTGCCTTTATTTTATAATACATCTTATCTGGATTCTCATCAATAAGTTCAATCTTGTACAGTTTAGGATCTATATAAGCCAATTCATTGATGATATATTTTCTGTCAGCTTTATCCTTGAATACAGCAGGATCAGCCAGTTTTCTTTCACCGTTGACCAGGTCGTATCCTGTTTTCCCGTCAAACCAAGACCTGTATACGATCCTTCCCTGATACTCAATTTCAAAACTTCCTTTGTTCGGCACCATTTCTTTTGTGATCCAGTTTACCTTACGGCCATCCATTACTGTTTCTGATTTGGAATAAAGTGTTTTTATACTGCTTAAAAACTTTTTCCCTCCTTCTGCCTGAATGGCTTTTTCAATAATTTCCTGAGCTTTTTTCTCGTTGGATGTCTGTGAGAATAATGGATTAGAAGCAGCTATCATCGTAACCGCTAAAATGGTATTCAATAATTTCATGGTTTTATTTTTCTGAAGCAAATTTACCAAAAGGCATTTTAATTTTTAAAGATATTTTAGTTTTTACCTAATAAAAACAAAAATCCCTCCGTAATAAATTACAGAGGGACTTGTACCCCAGACGGGACTTGAACCCGTACGTCCTTGCGGACACAGGATTTTAAGTCCTGCGTGTCTACCAGTTCCACCACCAGGGCATGGTGTGGGCAAAAAACGGGATTCGAACCCGCGACCCCAACCTTGGCAAGGTTGTGCTCTACCAGCTGAGCTCTTTTCGCATAGTGCGGATGAAGGGACTCGAACCCCCACGCCTCACGGCACCAGATCCTAAGTCTGGCGTGGCTACCAATTACACCACATCCGCTGATTTTTGCTGATCTGAATTCACAGATTCAACCTAATTTCTTACAAATATAAAATATTTTATTTAAAGAACACTCTCTAATTAAAACAAAAAACCCTCCGTAAGATATTACAGAGGGTCTTGTACCCCAGACGGGACTTGAACCCGTACGTCCTTGCGGACACAGGATTTTAAGTCCTGCGTGTCTACCAGTTCCACCACCAGGGCATGGTGTGGAGCGAAAAACGGGATTCGAACCCGCGACCCCAACCTTGGCAAGGTTGTGCTCTACCAGCTGAGCTATTTTCGCATAGTGCGGATGAAGGGACTCGAACCCCCACGCCTCACGGCACCAGATCCTAAGTCTGGCGTGGCTACCAATTACACCACATCCGCTGGTTTTTTATACTGTAAGTTTTAAAGAGCTTGCTTCGTTTTTGTGAGTGCAAATATAGGACAATTTCCTTTACTACCAAACTTTTCAGGAAAAAAAATTAAATTTTCCATATTTTTTTTTCACGTCACCTTTTATTACATTTCATTTTCTTATTTTTACATCGTTAATATTTACAATATGGAATTACAAGGAACGGTAAAGAAACTTTTTGATGCTCAAACATTTGCGAGCGGGTTTCAAAAAAGAGAAATGGTTATTTTGACCCAGGAACAGTATCCACAGCCGATAAACATAGAATTTTTATCTGATAAAATCAGTTTATTAGATAACCTTAAAGAAGGAGAAAACGTAAAAGTAGGAATCAACATCAGAGGGAGAGAATGGGTTTCTCCTCAAGGTGAAACTAAATACTTCAACTCTATTACAGGTTGGAGAGTAGAGAAAGTTTTTGAAAACGCTTCAGAACCTACTCAGGCAATGCCTCAACAATCAGCATCTCCCGTTTCTAACGAGAATCCTTTTGCCGGAGACGATGATGATGATTTACCTTTTTAATTAAAAGAATAAAGATCAAATATAAATCCTGCTTTTTGAAGTGGGATTTTTTTTCTAAAAATGGTCCGATTAGACGAAAATGAGATTTCATTTCCTGACCCTGAGCTGTATGAGGGTCATGAAGGGGTGGTTGCTTTTGGAGGCGACCTATCTGTAGAACGCATTTGGTTTGCTTATCAACTGGGTATTTTTCCCTGGTACAATCCCGGAGAAGAAATCCTCTGGTGGTGCCCTGATCCGAGATTTGTTCTGGTTCCGGAAGAATTAAAGGTTTCAAAATCAATGAGAAAGATCCTGAACAGAAATATTTTTACTTTCTCAGAGAATAAGAGTTTCAGAGAAGTGATCAGAAACTGTCAGCAGGCGACCCGCAAAGGACAGTCAGGAACATGGCTTTCCGAAGAACTGATGAATTCTTTTATCAAGCTTCATGAATATGGCCTGGCCAAGAGCTTTGAAGTCTGGCAGGAGGGAGAACTTGTAGGCGGCTTTTACGGATTACAGATTGGGAATGTCTTTTGTGGTGAAAGCATGTTTGCAAAAGTAAGCAATGCATCCAAAGCTGGGTTTATCCATTTCGTAGAAAACAACAAAGACAGAATAGAATTAATTGACTGTCAATCCCATACAGAACATCTTGAAAGTTTAGGAGCAAAAATGATTCCTAAAAAAGAATTTCTAAAAATCTTACACGAAAATAATGAACGCAGATAAAGAAAAATGGGTTCTTCTGGTTATCCTGAGTATTATCTGGGGATCATCCTTTATTTTAATCAAAAAATCACTGGAACATTTTAATCCGTATCAGGTAGGATCTTTAAGGGTTCTTATTGCAGGGATTATTTTGCTTCCTGTTGCTATTTCCAATTACAAACTTTTCCCTAAAAAGCATTTGAAATGGTTAATTCTGGCTGCCTTTACCGGAAACTTCATTCCTATGTTCCTGTTTCCAATTGCAGAAACTGAAATAAGCAGCAGTATTGCGGGGATTATCAATTCAATGATGCCTATTTTCGTCATTATTGTAGGCGCGCTGGTATGGAAATTCGAAACGACAAAAAAGCAGATTATAGGAACGTTAATAAGCTTCACCGGAGTCTGTATTCTTGCATTTGGAGGTGGTGACAGCGGGGATTTGAAAATGATTCCCATTCTGTTGTTATTATTGGCCACTTTATGTTATGCACTGAGTACTACAACGGTAAAATCGAAGCTTATGGAAGTTTCTTCTACTGTTTTATCGGCTTTTGTGTTCTCATTTGTGTTATTATTCCCCTCCATTATAGCTCTGACCTCCACTGGATTCTTTTCGGAATTTAGCTTTTCGAAGGATAATCTGCTGGGGCTTATGTTTGTCAGCCTCTTATCAATCTTCGGAACAGGTCTGGCAATGACCATGAATTATCGTTTGCTGAAAGTTTCTTCTCCTCTTTTTGCCTCTACAGTTACTTTAGTAATGCCTATTGTTGCTATTATCTGGGGGATTTTAGATGGCGAAAAACTAACGTATTTACAATTTATAGGAGCAGGAATTATCATTGGAGGACTGATCTTTTTGAGAACAAATCAAAAAAAATAAAATTACATTATAAATTAAATTATATTTGGCTAATTTAATTTATAACTATGAAAAAAAATCTACTTTTTGGCTTATTGGCCTTATCTACAATTTCATGCTACAGTTCTGACGACACCCCTTTTGACAACAGTGATCCATCCAATCAGAGTCTGGTTCTTCCTACAAGAATGACAATGGATGGTATTGTAATGAAAATCAATTACAACGGAACTAAAATCATCAGTATGATTAACAATATTAATCATGGGCAAAGAATTGAATTCACCTATACTGACGATTATGTTACCAGTATTAAACATTACGAAAATAATATTCTTGAAAGTACGGCTGAATACGGCTATAATAACGGACGTATGGCGTCTGCTGTTACGAAGGAATATTCTACTACAGGTACAGTACAGAATACGGTTGCATTTGCTTATACCTACACAAGCAATACAGAAATCAGCGTAAAAAAACAGACAACTTCGGGAACTGCCGGTTCATCCACCATCAACAGTATACTTACTTACAGCAATGGAAATATGGTAAGCAATATAGGTTCAGGAACTGGAACAGTAAATGGCAATACGGTTAATTATACAGAGAATGAAACCTACACATATACGGATAAAAACTATCCTTTTAAAAATGTAAAGGGTTTCGACAAAATTATATTTAACGGAAATGAGAGTGATGGTGTAAGCATGCTATTTTCGAATATAAAGAACAGCTTAAGCACCTATAAAGGGCAATTCACCAATACCGGAGGAGGAACAACAACCGGAACTACCGCTCATAAGTATACAACCACTTTTAACGCTGCAGGCTATCCGTCTGAAGAAAGCAGGCAGTCTCTTGATATGAATGGAAATGCAAACGGCAATGCTCCGGATAAATTTTTCTACGAATATAACTTCCAATAAAAAAACCTGCAAAAATGCAGGTTTTATTGTTTTTAAATTAATTTAATTCTTTTTTCTCACTCTACTTGCTTTAGCTTTTTTCACCTCATCTTTAATGAAAGGATATTTTTTCTGCATATCCTTAACTAAAGACGGATCCAAATCTAATGCTTTCTGAAGAGCTTCCATTCCCTTATCCTGGTCTTTCAGGTTAAAAAAGCAATTGCTTAACTGATAATACAGTTCTGCTCTGTGGTGATTTTTTAACGCTTTATTCAGAACGGTTACCGCATCTTCATATTCTCCTACCAACATCAAAACTTCTGAATAGGCATACCAGTTGTAGAATCTTGATGGTTCTGCATCCACAAGCTTTTTAAGACAGGTAAGACTTTCTTCAAACTTCCCTGAATCAATAAACAGGAAAGCCAGTCTTTTTTGATAATCAAGATTGTTTTCATTCAGCTGGGTAGCTTCTTTGGCATAATACAATGCCTCAGACATTCCACCCATTTCTTCGTAGAGATAAGACTGTTCCATCATTGCAAGATAAAACTGAGGGTCTTCTCTTAATGATTTTTGAAATGCATTTAACGCTATAATAGGCTGTTTTAATGCTTTATTACACAATCCGATTTTATAAAAAGTAAATGCTTTTGTGTATTCCAGCTCCAGCATCTCTTCATAGGTCTCAATTGCTTTTTGGTATTGTCCCAAAGCTTCATAACAGGCTGCTTTATTGGCATATACTCCTACAGAGTTTGAGTTAATTGCCAACAAATAATCATAACCTCTTATCGCTTCATCATAATTTTTTCTGTTGAAATAGAATTGTCCGTATTCAAACCATGCGGTTTCGGAATAAGAAAATTCATCTAAATATTCATTAAGAAAGGCAATAGCCTCCTCGCTCTTATTCAAATCACTGAAACACACCATACAGTTTTCCAGTGAATATTCATCCAACGGATCTTCTTTCAGTGCTTTTCTGTAATGTTTAAGAGCGTTAAAAGGATCTCCGAGATTCACATATTCATCCGCAATAAAGTTGTGGAGAAAGTTTTCTTCTTCCTCTAATGTCAAAGCTTTTTTACAGATTTCAATGGATTTTCTGGGATTTCCTAGGTTCGAATAATACTTGGCATAACAAACCAAAAAGTCAGTGCTTTCCATAGAGGCACCTTTCAATTCATCGATAAGTTCTTTCGCCGTATTATACTCTTCCCACTCCAGAAGGATCTCAAGTCTTTTGATCTTAATATCCAACGAATTAGGGTGAAGCTTTAGTCCATAATTAACAGCCATGTCAGCGTAATTAAAATCCCCAAGCTCCAAATAATAAACAATAATGTCTTCTAACTCTTCTGTATCGAAGTAGAATTCGTCATTGTTTTCCATCATTTCCTCGAACTTTTTTACAAGTTCATTTCCAAAATACTCTTCCAATAGTGTCCTCTTTGTCGGCCTGATGTCTGAATTTGCTTACAAACCTCGGCAAACGATTAGTTAATAATACATCTGAAACTGATATTCAAATATTTATGCAAAGTTGCAACTTTTTTTTGAATTTTCCATTTCATAAATTTCTATTATAAAAATAGTAAAAAAAGAAAACCAATAAAAGCATTGTGGATAAAAAAACGGAAATTGGGGTTAAATTCTTATCACAAGACGTTTTCCGCTTTGTATCTCAGCATTCCATATGGTTTCGATATTTTTAATATCAACGTCCTGTGTTTCCATTTTAATCTTTCCGTCTATGGCTGCCTGAAACATTTCAGGAATAATTTCTGAAAACAGAAGGGCTGATTCTTCTTTTGTCCAGCTTCCCAATCCGGATCCTGAGATCTGAATATCTGTTCCTCTGAGGATCTGTGAAGACAGCTGAATGGTATCTCCGCTCATTCCTCCTATGGTTACCAGTTTTGTTTTATGGGAAAAGGTTCCGTCTCCTTTAAAAGCAGACAATATCATTTCTATAGAATGTCCCCAGATATAATCCAAAACAATATCAATAGGGGTTTCTTCATGAATTTCTTTTATTTTTTGTTTAAAATCATGATCCGCTAACTTGAGTGAAACAACCTCATCAGCTCCCAGCTCACGTAAAGACTGTAGAGATTCTTCATTTCTTCCGGTAACAATGACTTTACCGGCATTATATAATTTGGCGATCTGAACAGCAATTCTGCCTGTGATTCCGGTTGCTCCGTTAATCAGAACGGTATTGCCTTTTTGTATTCCGGCTTTAAACTTTAAGGCCATTGCTGATCCCATAACGGCATTTGGCAGTGCGGCGGCTACAGAAAAATCCAGTTCTTCAGGAATTGGAATGATCATTTTTTTATCTGCTACTGCTTTTTCAGCTACCGTCCCTTTTTTACTGAAGAAATAAACTTTATTTCCATTTTCCAGATACCCTACTCCATCTGTCCCAATAATAGTGGGTTGATGTCCCTGATTTTCTGTGGAATAATGATTTCCTCCTGCTCTGGCTCTGTCCAGGTTTTTAATAGATGCGGCTTTTACTGAAACCAGAATTTCATTTTCATTCATAATTTCAGGTGCCGGGAAATCTACGTATTGAGGAATGCTTCCTTTTTCAAATACTACTGCTGCTTTCATTCTTTTTAATTTTTAAGCAAAATTATAGAGGATGAATGCCACATAGCGATAACATTTGTTATGAGTTTGGGATTTGTTTAGGAATGGAAGCAGGAAGAGGGAGGCGGGGAGTTATCGAAGTCCATTGTATAAGAAGGGGCTTCTTTTAGTAAAGAATGCGTGAAGATGTAGCAAAAAAATCCCAAGTTATATATTATATTATTACCATCAAACTTCCTGCTTCTGCCTTCCATCTTCCAGCCTCTTACAGTTTCTCTTTCAATATTTTGCTTTTGATTCTGCTGAGATGCACCGTTGTAATCCCAAGATAGGAGGCAATATAATGTTGCGGAACTCTTTTGATAATTTCAGGTTTTTGTTTCACCAAATTCAGATATCGCTGTTGTGGGGTATCTTTAATGAATGAAAAGAAATGCTTCATATAATCGAATACTCTTTCAAAAAGGGCATCCATAAAAAGATTTCTGAGCTCACGATTTTCATACACTTCTTCCAGGAAAGCTTCTACATCGGGCTTATTGATTTTATATAAAATACATGGTTCTATCGTCTCAAATGAAACCATACTTGGCAAGCCTTTTTTAAAACTTTCAAGGGATGAGAACATTGTATTTTCAAGGAAAAACTGAAATGTTACGTCTTTTCCATCATTATTATACCAGGCTCTTACCATACCTTTTTCAATGTAATAGGCATTGTAGGAAACCTCACCTTCTTTTAAAAGCAAAGTTTTAGCCGGGACTTCCATTCGTTCAAAGCTGCCCAGAAATTTTCTCCATTTTTCTTTAGGAAAGGGAAATCTGTTTTTGATATGTTCAAACATTCCTGATAAAAAAAGAACGGACTCTTTGTCCGTTCTTCAAATATTTTTAGATTAAACTCTTAATTTTAGCAATAATATCATCGCCCAACTGATCGGCTTCTTCCTGAGACTGAGCTTCAGTATAAATTCTGATGATGGGTTCTGTATTGGATTTTCTAAGGTGAACCCAATTGTTTTCAAAGTCTATTTTAACCCCATCTACAGTGGAAACTTCTTCATTCTGATATTCCTGTTCCATTTTGCTTAAGATAGCGTCTACATCAATCTCCGGAGTCAGTTCTATTTTCTTTTTCCCCATGAAATAGCTTGGATATCCTGCTCTTAGTTCAGAAACCGTTTTGTTTTCTTTCGCCAAATGAGTCAAGAATAAAGCAACTCCTACCAAAGAATCTCTTCCGTAATGCAATTCAGGATAGATAATACCTCCGTTTCCTTCTCCTCCGATGACAGCATCTTTCTCTTTCATCAAAGTTACTACGTTTACTTCTCCTACTGCACTTGCAAAGTATTCTGAGTTGTGGGTATGTGCTACATCTCTCAAAGCACGGCTTGAAGAGAGGTTAGAAATTGCCACCCCATTCTGGTGTTTCAACAGGTAATCTGCAACGGCTACCAGTGTATATTCTTCGCCGAACATTTCTCCTTTTTCGTCAATCAATGCCAGTCTGTCTACATCCGGATCTACGACAACTCCCAAATCAGCGTTTTCTCTTTTCACCAATTCGCAGATGTCTCCTAAATGTTCTTTCAAAGGCTCAGGATTGTGTGGGAAGTGTCCTGTAGGCTCACAGTATAATTTGATGGTTTCACAGCCTAATTTATCCAAAAGCATAGGAATTGCAATTCCTCCTGTAGAGTTTACCGCATCCAGAACCACCTTAAAGTTTTTTGCTTTGATGGCTTCCACATCTACCATTGGCAAATCCAGGATCTGCTGAATATGGATATCAAAAGCATCATCTCTTGTTTCGTATTTTCCAAGATCATCAACTTCTGCAAAGTTGAAATCTTCACTTTCTGCCAAAGCCAGTACTTCCGCACCGTTTTCACCGCTGATGAATTCTCCTTTTTCGTTTAATAATTTAAGGGCATTCCATTGTTTTGGATTATGGGAAGCAGTAAGGATGATTCCCCCGTCTGCATTCAGCTCAGGAACCATTACTTCTACTGTAGGTGTTGTAGAAAGACCAAGATCTACCACATTAATCCCCAATCCCTGCAATGTAGCCGTTACCAGAGAAGAAACCATCTGACCAGAAATTCTGGCATCTCTTCCGATGATAAGAGTAAGATCTTTTTTATTTTTATTATTTTGAAGCCAAGTTCCGAATGCAGAAGCGAATTTTACCACATCCAGCGGTGTTAAGTTATCATTTACTTTTCCACCAATGGTTCCGCGAATTCCGGAAATAGATTTTATTAATGACATGATGTTTTTAATTTTATTTTGTTCTTTCTAAATTTTCCAGCGCAAAGATACTTAAAAGACTTTTCAACTTACAGAAGAGGAATCTTTTTTTGAATTTTATCATAAGTATTTTTTACAACTTTCGGTGGGGCAAAACGATATCCTATATACAACAGTCCATAAAGGTTATTATTCTCTACGGCTTCCCCATTTTTCTGATAGGTATAAGTCTTAAAGTTCATTCTTCCACCAAAAAGAAAGCGTTCCGAGTTATATCCAATATGAAGACCTCCGTCCATTCTCAGGGTTAGAAACTGTTCATTTTCTTTTGGCTCATTTCCTTCCCGGGAGCTTGAAAACTGTCCTCCAAGCCCTACAGAAAGGTAAGGAGCAATATTCACCTTATCCTTTATAATCCAATTGTAAAAGTATCCCATATTTCCCCCTATTTTATACTGAACCTCTCTGCTTTTCACTTCGTTGGTTGTATTGGTGAAAAAGCTGACATCATAATCCAGATAAGGAACCCAGCTTCCGCTGCTTTTTTTCTGCCATTCACTTTGAGTGTAGATACTTTTGGCCGAGAAGTTTTTATTGAGGACATACGATGTTGTTCCTCCAAAGCTCAGCACTTTTAAGTCCGGGAACTGTAAATAACCATCTTTGGCCTCCTGCCAGTCTGAGATAATATCTTTCATATTTTCCACGTAAAATCCCTTTACTTTTTTATAGTAAAGTGTCTGGATAAATCTTTTAGGAAAAAACCTGAAGCTCAGATCTGTATAAGAGCTTTTACCTTTCAGATCATCCTCATTATTTCCGGGGATAAATTTGGGTGAAAAAGAAAGGGTGGCACTGATCGCCCGATAGTCCACCGATATGGATGTTCTTGTTTTGTTATTGATAGACAAATCTATTTTATTATTGCCTATGTGTTTTCCTCCCTGAGAGAGGATGTACTTTTCAATGTTAGTATCCAGATTAAGGCGAATCATCACCTGGTCACTGTAAGACTTAACAAGGGTTGTATCTGTCTGGCATTTCGCATAAAAAATGCACGAGAACAACATGAGAACTGAATTTGTGTTTTTTAGATTCAAAATAATTAATATTTTCAAAGGATGAAAATACTAATTATTTTTTAATACCCCGGTTGCGCCTGGTTTAAGAGCATCCGCAGTCTTTATCACAATTCGTTCTCTTAGAACTGAATTTTTTAGGTGCAAAATTCTTTTTAAGTACTTTAAATAAAGAGTAACAGGCGAATGCTACAATTAATGCAATAAGTACGTACTGAATAATTAATGATGAGTCCATTACTTTAAAATCTGATATGCTATCATCGACACAAAATATGCCAAACCTGTCATCATGACTACCTGAAAGCCGGTCCATTTCCAGCTTTTGGTTTCTCTGTAGACTACTGCCAGTGTAGAAACACACTGCATTGCAAATGCATAGAAAAGAAGAACTGAGATTCCGGTAGCAAAACTGAAGACTTTTTCTCCGTTGGGTTTTACATCTCTTCTCATTTTATCAATTACTTTTACTTCGGGAGCATCATCTTCCAAACTGTAAAGGGTAGACATTGTTCCTACGAAAACTTCTCTTGCCACGAAGCTGGTAAGAATTCCTACTCCCATTTTCCAGTCGTAGCCAAGCGGAGCAATAACAGGTTCTATTCCTTTACCCATTTTCGCAAGGTAAGAATGGTCAAGGTGAACATCTGTAGCTACAAACTCATTCGTTTTTTGGCTGGGTCCAAAGTAACTCAGAAACCAGATGATGATACTTACGATGAAAATTATTTTTCCTGCTCCGGTAATGAAGTCCCATACTTTTCCCAGAACCATTTTAAAGTCATATCCGAAAAGTGGTTTTTTATAAGCGGGAAGATCCATTACAAGATACGTTTTTCCCTTACTTTTAATAAATCTTTTAAGGATTGCTGCTGAGAATAAAGCGACTAAGAAGCCAAGAAGGTACATTCCCATCAAAACCAGCGCCTTGTATTTTATTCCTAAAAATGTTCCTTCTGAAATAATCAGCCCGATGATAATACTATATACCGGAAGTCTTGCAGAACATGTCATAAATGGGGTTACCAATATTGTAAGCAATCTTTCTTTTACGTTTTCAATATTTCTTGTAGAAATCACAGCAGGAATAGCGCAGGCTGTACCTGATACAAGCGGCACTATACTTTTCCCGTTAAGCCCGAACGGACGAAGTAATCTATCCATCAGGAATACTACTCTTGCCATATATCCTGAATCTTCCAACAGGTAAAGGAAATACAACAGGATTCCGATCTGTGGAGCAAAAACGACAATCCCTCCAATTCCCGGAACAATTCCGTTAGAAATCAGCGAATTAACTGGTCCTTCCGGAAGATGTTCGTTGGTAAATGCAGCCAGCCAGGAAAATGTTTCTTCAATCCAGTTCATAGGATATTCCGCAAGGAAGAAAACGCTTTGGAAAATAACCAGCAGGATGAGTAAAAAAACAACATAACCCCAGAATTTATGTACTAAAACTTTATCCAGTTTTTCGGTCAGTAATTCTTTGAACTGAGCTTTTTTAGAAATGACATCAGCCAATATTTTGTCTACATTCTGATATCTTCTCACGGTTTCCTGAACCTGTAATCTTTTCGGAACCAGACTTTTAGAGTCAGATTCATTGAGTTGTTCCATTACTGAGCCTATTCTTCCAAGATCTGTTCCCAGTGAAAGGCTCATCCAGGCTTTATATTCATTATCGAAACCTTTATGTGCTGCCAGTTTCTGAATAAAATCTCTGTGTTCGTTGGGGGTTTCAAAAGAAGCTGCATTTGTTTTTACAAATTCATTGTTGTAAACAGCTTCTCTCACGGTATCAATTCCAATCTGCTCTTTGGCGTTGGTCTGAATAATCCGAATCCCTAATGCTTCGGAAAATTTTTGAATATCGATGGTGATTCCTCTTCTTTCTGCCTGGTCAATCTGATTGACAATCAGAATCATTGGAATGCCAAGATCCTGAATCTGCTGAAAGAGAAGCAACCCTCTTTTTAAACTTAATGCTTCAAGAATATAAACAACTCCTGCGTAGTTTTTCTGCTCGTCGATAAGGTATTTGGAAAAAATAGCTTCATCTTCTGAACTTGGGTAAACACTGTAAGAACCTGGAAGGTCAATGACTTCCACTTCTTCGTTTTTATAAGTATAGTTCCCCGAGTGACTGGCTACGGTAACGCCGGCATAGTTTCCGGTTTTCTGCTTTTTGTTGCAAAGCGTATTAAAAACCGTTGACTTTCCTACATTAGGATTTCCGACTAAAAGTATCTGTTTTTTCTTGTTTTCCTGCATTAATTCAATTCTTCAACAATGATGTAATCTCCTTCTTCCTCACGAAGAGCAATCCGGCTTTTTTCTGCTCCAAACTCCACATACATAGGCCCATTGAATGGTGCCTGATACAAAATTCTGAAAGAGGTTTCCGGAAGAAGCCCCATTTCAATAATTTTATTGGGCATTTTAAGATGGTCGTTATCATACCCCAATATCTTCCCCATTTTGTTTTTAGGGAATCCACTTAATTTATGTAATCCTTTCTCTTTCAAAGCCTAATTTTTAGTCCTGCAAATATACGCTATTTAAATTTAATCTAAATAACAAGGTTCAGAAAGAAAACTTCCTGAACCTTATAATTTTTTTTACTATTTAGTTATAGACCTCCAAAACTAGCTATACAACTGGCTGTTGCTGCGGCCTCAACAAAACCTTCTTCAGTAGGTATTCCCATGGATATATACATTAAAGAAATAGATATTGAATTGTTCAAAACACATTGTTGGAAAGGATTCAATCTTTTTGCTTTTGCAATTTTTATTACCCCTTTTTCATCCTTAAAATTCTTTTTAGCTATAAGAACAGTTTCCGTTTTTGGGGTTTCGATTGTATTTGTTTTTGGTTCTTCTGTTTTTGCAAATACAACGGCTGATGTCATCAATAGTGATGCAATAATAATTTTTTTCATGGTATGGTATTTTAAATTAGTTTTTAACAAAAAAGAAATCAACCCAGACACGCAATGTATTTGGGTTGATGGTAAATCTTATTATGAAACTCCTTCTGACTCAAGCTGGAAGCAATGAACAGCAGGCCCTACGAAAATAGGTCCTAAAGCAAGTTCAATAATACATTTTTCTTCTGTAGTTAACTCCCTCTCTTTTGCAGTTGTAGATAATGTAATAGGCTTTTGTAGTTGATCTGTACTTTCGATAGTCTTCTTAGCAACTAAAACAGTTTCTGTTGTATTTTTAGGCTCCTCAATTTTATTTGGAGATTCTGTTTTTGCAAATGCAACTGCTGATGTCATCAATAATGATGCAATAATAATTTTTTTCATGGTATAATATTTTAAATTAGTTTTTAACAAAAAAGAAATCAGCCCAGACACGCAATATATTTGGGTTGATGGTAAATCTTATTAAGAAATTCCTTCTGCACCAAGCTGGAAGCAATGAACAGGAGGACCGGCAATTATAGGACCTACAGCAAGTTCAATAGCACATTTTTCTGCTGTAGTCAATTCCTTCTTTCTTGCGGTGGTGGATAATGTAATAGGTTTTTGTAGTTGATCTGTATTTTCGATAGTCTTCTTAGCGACTAAAACAGTTTCTGTTGCATTTTGGGGATTCTCAGTTTTTGGAGATTCTGTTTTTGCAAACAATAGGGCAGATGTTGTCACTAAAACTGCGACAAAAGCTTTTTTCATGGTATAATTTTTAAATTAGTTTTAACAAACATATGAGAATAAAAAAACAAAATCAAATATTTTTTGAAAAAATTTAAAAATTTCTACGAATCAAGTGTAGAATTTATCTAACAAAAAGAAATCAACCCAAATACATTGCTGTATCTGGGTTGATTCAAAATATAATTTAGTTGATATGAAGCTTATTTTTTCTTCTTGTCAGAGGCCTGTTCTTTTTCTATTGGGTTGTCATTGGATCCGAAGAAATCTTTCACCTGTTTTTCCATCCTTTTCATAAAATCACCAATGGTTCCATCTGTTCCGGGCATTGGTTTGCTCATCGTCTCAGCAGTCATATAGGGACGAGATTCAGCAAATGGATCTGCTTTAAAGGCATCAAATGACTTCTTGAATTTTTCTTTTGTAGTGGGAGTTACCGTATTACTAGACATTCCCATCTTCGCATTAATCTTATCTGCATAAGACACTTCGTCGTAGTTTTCTATTTTTTTATTTCCACTTAATAACCATGAGTAATTTTTATCCGCGTCTTCAATTTTTACAATCAAACCTGGCAGTCCATAAAATTTATAAGGTCCATCCTGAAAAGGAATATCGGAGCTGAACCATGCCGTCCATGTTCTTCCTCCAAATTCAGTGGTGGCTTTTTGTGTATTATAAGTTCCTATTTTTTGTTTTTCTGGTAAAATATTCCACTGCAATTTCACATCATCATCATAAGAGAAAAAGTTTCTACTGATCTTATCTACATATTGCACTTTCATTTCCGGATAGTTTTTAAGAATCTTGTATGAAAACTTAGGCCATCTTATCATTTTACTCATATCCTTAAAGGACTTCGTTTTTTCCATCTCTTCTACCTGAACTTTAATAATTGAATCCTGGGCAGGCATTGTATAATCCTGGTAGATAGATTTTTTAGGAGTAATATCCAAAATGGTAATCACTTTATCCAGCTTTGCTGAATCTTTCTTCGGTTTAAAAGTCAGTTCATAAAAGAAACGATTCGCTGTTTCCTTGGACTCCTGAGCTCCTGCAAAAGCAAATAGAGCGATAAGAAATACGGAGAATAACTTTTTCATTGTAGCAAGTTTATATAATTAGTAATGATATCTCTTCTTTTGTTACAGTTTTTTTCAAATTTTATTTTCAGTAAAAGTATTCTTTGCTTTCAAGTCTTTACAGATTAAAAAATTATGATTCTCTTAAAACAGTTTCATTTTTAAAACGCTTACCTTTAAGTTTCTAAAAAACAAAACATTATGGATACCTTATCTCAATTAAAATCCGAACTGGAGGGAGAATTCCAAACCACAAAAAAATTTATTGAACGATTCCCTGAAGGTAAAAACGACTTTGCTCCCCATGAAAAAAGCATGAAGATGATGCCGCTTGCCACTCATCTTGTAGAAGTTTTTGAATGGCCGAACACCATTTTAAATACTTCTGAACTTGATTTTGGTAAAGGAGACTACAAGCCTACTGTGCTTTCTACAAAAGAAGACCTTTTGAAAAAGCTGGAAGAAGATTATCAGGCAGGCAAAAAGGCATTAGAAAACAGTACAGAAGAGGATCTGAATCCCAGCTGGACGATTAAAAATGACGGTCATGAACTGGCAAGCTGGAGTAAGTACGGAGCAATCCGCCATGCATTAAACCAGATTACGCATCACAGAGCGCAACTGGGTGTATATTACAGACTGAACAATATTCCTTTGCCGGGAAGCTATGGGCCTTCAGCAGACCAGCAAAGTTTTTAATTTTAATATATAGTATATCTCAACAAAAAACCAATCCGGATGGATTGGTTTTTATTTTATTTAAAATTGAATTTCACACTTAACATGACCTGGCTTGGACGGAGCTGCATGGTTGTCTGAGTAATCGTTGTATTATCAATATCTATTCTTTCAAATACTTTTTTGTTTGCGATATTCATCCATTTCAGTTCAAAATCAACTTTCTTTTTAGCCCATGAGAACTGATATGAAAGATCAAAGAAACCATTGTTATATTTTACATCTGCAGATTTTGAATTGATCTGGTCCCAATAAAATCCAATGGTATGGTTTTCTAACGGATAGAAAAATACGTTAAGGTTGTGACTGTATCCTTCAGATTTTCCTTTGTTACCTGTAAGATAAATATTAGAGGTCTTATTCCAGGTTTTAGAGGCGTTAAAGTCTACACTCATCCATGAGAAATAGGTATTGTTAAATTTAATTCCAAAAGTATTCCCGTTCGTTTTATTATCAATATCATCGGTATTTCTAATGGATTGGGATTTAGAGATTGTATTGTTATAGCTTAATGATGCGTTGGTTTTAAACTTAGGAAAATATTTGCCTATTTCCGCATAATAGGTATTGCTGGTTCTTTTATTTTCTCTTTCCAGGTATTCTGTTACTCTGAATCCAGATTCATTAACGATACTTGAGGCAATAAGGTTATTTTTAGCATCACTTATTCTATAGCCTACATTGAAGAAAAGGTTATTTAACGGATTTCTGTATTCCAATCTTGTCCCTACATTTTTGGTATTGGTTTCAGGAATCGGGTTGTTAGGATTCATCACATTAAACCCTGCCGGACTTGTCAGAATATATCCCGCATAGGCAGTCTGAATGTCTCCGAAATTATTGCTGATTCCCCCATTCAAACTTGCTTTGAAAAACGAAGCGAATGAATACTGAGCAAAAATATTGGGTGTAAATGTTACTTTACTCAAAGATTTGGAAACATTTCTAAAGGCATCTTCAGCTTTGATATTATTAAAATTAACAGGGAAGCTTGAGAATAAGCTCCATGCTTCTGATTTATAATTAATTCCCACTGAGGCAGATGGATTGATTCTCGTAAATTTCAAATCATTTTCATAAGCTAAGCTTGCAAAATCCGGTTTATTTCCGACTGTACTTCCATCAAAATTTGTTGTCAGCTTATCCGTTGAAAGGTCAAATCCTACTTGTGGGGTAAATGTCCATCCTTTCGTAGAAAAACTGATATTGGCAGAATGTGAGGTATCTAAAGATTTGATTCTGAAATACTGCAAAGCGGTACTTCCCGGGGTAAAGTTTATCGTTGTAAAATCATTACTCCCCGGTTCTTTGTATGGGAACTGTAAATAGTTTGCAGGAGAAATTTCTAAGATCTGCTTGTCATTCTGATAACTAATATAGGATTTGAAATTCACCATCTTTTCTTTCCAAGGAATAATGGTGCTTAAAGAGTTCTGGAAAGATGTTGTAGGTGATTCTAAAGCTTCGTTTCCTATTCTGTATCCTTGTTTATCATTTCTTTCTGCCAATGCCCTGTCAGCATTCCAGAATTGAGAGAATGTCGTTGTGTTTTTGAAGAACCCCTTTTTAGCATTTTTAGTAAAAATTAATTCCCCTTTTAATTTGTCTGTATAGAAGTTATTCAGGAACCTTGTATTATATTGTGTTCCCTGTTGAATGTCTCTGGTAATACTGTTAGACTCTCTTTCCACTGCATTATTAGTATAATTGGCATTGGCTTTAAGCTCCCATTCTTTCTTTTTATCAATATTGGTAAGGTAGTTGGCTGAAAGATAGTGAACACTGTTCATCAAATATCTCTTTACCGGAAGATCCGGTACAGTAGCATTTTCTACATTTAACCAATTGTTTTGTGAAATATTACTTCTTCTTCCTTCCCACGCGCTTCCGAAAGCAAGGATATTTCCTTCATTTTCTACCTGCTCACCCATATTATTGGTTTTATAATTGACAACCCATTGGCTTTTCTGTCCAAAAAACATGGGAGTCAGTTTTACATTCCAAAGCCATTGATCTCCGAAACCGGTTCCTACTTCTCCTCTACCTGTCATGGTTACGGAGTTTTTAAGCTTAATATTGATGGCTGCCTGATCTGAAGGCACTTTATCCTGGAGAATTTTTACCGGCTGGTGGTTTTCAAGAACTTCTACTTTTTGTACGGCATCTTTTGGAAGAGAATTGTTGATGGTTCCATAGCCACCTTCCATAAGGTCTTTTCCGTTCACATAGAATTTATTGATTGCATTACCCTGATATAGAATCGTACCATCATTATTTACCTCAATTCCCGGAATCTTTTTCATCACATCCGCCAGGGTTCTGTCGTTTTTGCTGTTAAAAGCTTTAAGGTCATAAGAAATGGTATCACCTCTTGCGGTAATCATTTTTGTTTTCAGCTGTACTTCTTTAATTTCTGTGGCTTCAGACTGCATTTTAAAATTCAGCGTCTGATCGCTGTTATTAATTTGCTTTGTAAGTGGTTTTTGGTTGAATGCTTTCACTTTTAGATCCACGTTAGATTCAGCGGAAGTGAAAATTACTTTATATTCTCCTTTGGAATTGGTAATGGCATAAGCCAGAATAGCATCTTTACCGGGTTCTTCTATGGTCACACTGGCGCTTGGTATGGCTACCCCATCATCATCAGTAATCTTTCCCGAAACCGTTTTCTGTGCAAACGTAAGCACAGTAAAGAAAAGCATCAGAAATAAAGAAATATTTTTTTTCATACTTATTATTTGCTCAATTAGTTAACCATTGTAGTTTTTTGTTACACTTTTTATAAAGATGAATTTTACAGGAAAAAGTTAAATTCCTATCACTACAAACATAGTGATATTTTTTTACCCTTTGAAATATTTTTAAAGTAGGTTCTTTTTGAATCAATTTTAATGTAGTTTACAATTCATAGTATCTCTCTTAAAATATTTTTGAAAAATAATATTGAGTATACAAATTCAATAAAAAAATCAGATTATTTACTATTGAAAAATTAGTAACAAAAGCCTGATACCTATGGGCTTATTTAATAGAAAAAGGACAATTATTACGAGAAGTGAAAATTTTATCGGGGATTATTATTTTACATAGGAAAATCTGATTTGAATCATAGATTAAAAAAAAATTAAAGACTAGTACATCAACATATATTTAATAATTTTGTAACATAAAATTTACAAAATGGGAATAATTTTAAAGCCTATAGATGTTGTAGATGACATTTCGAAAGAAGAATTCTACGAAAAATATCTGAAGCCAAGAAGGCCCGTTGTCATCAAGAATATGGCAAAAAAATGGCCTGCTTATCAAAAATGGACGATGGAATATATGAAGGAAGTTGTAGGAGATGTAGAGGTTCCGCTATATGACAGCTCAAAGGCAGATCCTTCTGCTCCCATCAATTCTTCAGCCGCAAAAATGAAATTTGGAGATTATATAGATCTCATCCAGCGAGAGCCTACTGATCTCAGAATATTCCTTTTTGATCCTATAAAATTTGCTCCTAAACTTTTGGAAGATTATATTTCTCCTAAAGAACTCATGGGAGGTTTCCTTGATAAGTATCCTAATATGTTCTTTGGTGGTAAAGGATCTGTAACGTTCCTTCACTTTGATATTGATATGGCTCATATTTTCCATACCCACTTCAATGGAAGAAAGCATATTCTTCTTTTTGATTATAAATGGAGAGAAAGACTTTATCAGATTCCTTATGCAACCTATGCGCTTGAAGATTATGATATTGAAAACCCAGACTTTACAAAATTCCCGGCACTGGATGGTGTAGAAGGAATTGAATGTTACCTTGAACATGGAGATACACTGTTCATGCCTACAGGATGGTGGCACTGGATGAAATATCTGGATGGAAGTTTCTCTATTTCTTTAAGGGCTTGGGACAAATCATGGGCAGTAAAGGCTCATTCTTTATGGAATCTTACAGTACAGCGTAAGTTTGACGACATTATGAAGTCCAATTTCAAAAAGAGCTACATGGACTGGAAAGAGAAAATGGCAATTAAAAGAGCAGAAATGGCTTTGAAAAGAGGCTTACCAAGATAATTAAAAAGACGTTTCGTTTGAAACGTCTTTTTTTTAGTTTAACAACTTATTATCAATACTTTACAAGACTCTATAAACAGGATACTGTCTAAATGTTTTTTCTTCAAAATAAGGGGAATGTCTGTAAATCCAATCCAATTGTGCGGTTCCATCTTCAGATAGTTTTTTATCCAATGTTTTGGCCGATTCAAAGGCTTCTTTCAGTTTTTTATCTTTTTTAAGCAATTCAGCAGCGGTATCTTCGAAAATGTAAGCGGAATAGTATTCTTTCTGTGCTAAAATCCCATCGAAGAAATTCCAGTTGAAGAATGAATCCAGTGCTTCAGGCTCGAGGGTTTCTATGATATATTTTACCCCAGACTGATTGGTAGAAACCAGATAATCTCCGGCTGAAAACATCATACTTTTATTGGACTTGTCGACAGTCGTTTCAAAATGCAGATAATGTCCTTCATAAGGGTTTTTAACGGTTTTAAAATCTTTAATTTTATAGGACTCAACCGCCAAAGTACTGTCTTTCTGAATCGGTTTCATCTGAATATTATTTCTTTTAAATTCTTCAATAACTCGATACTGTGACTGCGGAATTACATAATATTTTGGAATAGTAATATATCCCGTTGGAACAGCTGTAGTAAAGAGTTTTATGTTCTTTGTAAACGGCTTGTTTCTGTCATAATACAGTCTTGGTTTCCCGGAAACCTCACTGGGTTTGTATCTTCCTTCATAGCCTTTAAAATCCATGGTAGAAAACTTGGTGGAATCTATTTTCCAACGGATGCCATACTGTTTCCCAGCCTGATATTGTTTCAGGTTTTCAATACGGAGCTGTTTTATTTTGTGATAATCTTTATCTAAATTCTGAAGGTTGACCCACATATATTTGTAAGTAGCATCCACTCTTTTGTCATAAGGTTTTAACATATGAGTTTCAGGGACCGTTCCTAAAGAATTGAAAAGGGAAGTATATCCTGTAGAATATCTCGGAGAATCTTCAAATGAAGCGAATCCAACTTCGGGAACATCTCCATGAATGTTTACATAAGGCGTACTTTCATAGCCAAGCTTTTTCATGTTCTCAAGATTTTTAGCCTGATAATCATTATAGAAATAAGCTCCAAGGGTATTTCCCAGGCGTTCTTTAAAGGTTGAAATATAGGTGAATGTATATTGATAATCTGCTCCGTTGCTGACATGGTTATCGATAAAAACATCTGGTTTTAACCATTGATAGATTTCCTGAAAGCTTCTGGCATTTTTAGAATCTGCTTTAATAAAATCTCTGTTCAGGTCATAATTCCTCGCATTTCCTCTGAAACCATACTGTTCCGGACCATTTTGGTTGGCTCTGGAATAGGATCCTCTGTTGAACATTCCGCTCACATTATAAGCAGAAATAGCAGCTATGATAAAGTTCTGAGGTGTTTTGATCTTTTGGGTTGCAAGATCTCTCATGAGCATCATGGTAGCATCTATTCCGTCCGGTTCTCCCGGGTGAATGCCGTTGTTGACGAAAAGAATGGCTTTATCTTTTCTTAATTTTTCAAGATCTTTTTCAGGAAAAGGATTGTAAACCACCACATAAATTGGCTTTCCGTTGTCATCTTCTCCTTTTTTAAGGTACTGAATGGTATTGAAGTTTTTAGCCAGATCCTGATAGTAATTATTCATTTCGTCATAGGTAACAGTCTGGTTACCATTTCCTTTTTCAAAAGGAGTCTGAAATGATTTTTGAGCAAAAAATAAAGTAGAACTCAGGGTGAATAAAAGATATTTCAGTTTCATTGAAGTCGTATTTTCAGACTTTAAAAGTAGTTATCTTTTGGGAGAAATGAGAATATGTTGATGGGTAAAATGTTTTAAAAATAGAAACCTCACAGGTTTTGAAAACCTGTGAGGTTTGTTTCCGATAGTATCAATTTCTGCCATTTTCTTCAGGATATAAGGAGGGAAGCAGATCACTTTGCCAGAATTGTTTGGAATCAATATCCATGATAGATAAAGATCCGGTATAGGCTGCTCCGGTATCCATATTCCAGATATTGGCTTTGTTGGCAGGCGTTGTCATTCCAATATCAATAGTGGGAGTATGTCCGATAAATATTTCTTTGTACAAAAGCAGTCTCTTAGGATATAATTCTGAATTTCTCTGCAGTTTTTTATCCATTGCCACGGCGGTTTCCCATAGGGTTCTGTCCCAACGGTAATTGCTGGAATAGACTTCTTTTTCAGGGCCGTGCATAGAAGCATATCCGGCATGAATAAACAGGCGGTTCTGATTATCAATGTGATAATTTTTCATCCTTTGAAAAAATTCCAGATGCTGCTCCAGGTTTTCCGGGAGATAATTTTTATAACTTTCAATGGTATTTTTTCCTCCATTAAAGAGCCATACATCAGGTTTTTGCCCAGATTCCAGCCAATCTTCACACCAGGCATCATGATTTCCTTTGATGAAAATACATTCCTGTTTTTCGGAAAGTTCTATTAAAAACTGTATAATTTGAGCAGATTCACTCCATCCGTCTACATAATCTCCGAGGAAGATCAGTTGATCATCCGATGTCACTTCTGCTCTTTCAAGAACCTGCTGTAAAGCTTTAAATCCTCCGTGAATGTCTCCTATTACTAGTGTTTTTTTCATTTTACTTCGAAATGTATTTTGCATCTACAAAGTCTGTAAGCCAGACTCCGTTTGCAGACTGGTAGAAAGATAATCCATCCTGATGCATTGTTCCGGTTCTGATGGTAAGAATCACAGGTTTACCGTGTCTCATTCCGACCTTTGTAGCAGTCTCTTTATCAGCACTTAAGTGTACATGCTGACGGGTTCTTTTTTCAATTCCTTTTTCCAAAATGGAAGAGATATTGGCTTCAGCAGTTCCATGATAAAGAAATTCAGGGGGCTGTTTTGTTTCCAAAGCCAGGTCTATATCAATAGAATGCCCCTGACTTGCTCTGATCATGGTTTTATCTTCATTAAAAGCAAAACGCTTTTTGTTATTGGTTTCTACCACCTCATCCAGTTCTTCGGGAGTGAAATACACTCGTCTTTTGGCTGATTTTCCTCTCAGCTCTTCTATGTCTGCCCAACCGTTTTCGTCCAGCGTAAGGCCTATGCTTTCTGGCTGATGACGTAGGATCAGGCTTAAAAATTTACTTATTTTTTTCTTTTCTATTTCGTTCATGGTTTGTGTTTTAATTCATTAATTTTTGGTTTAATTTCTCACTCAATTTTTCAATATCATCCTTTCTCACCAGCTCTGAAATCCATTCCTGCGGAATATTTTCAAATCCATAATAAATACCTGCAATACCTCCTGTGATTGCTCCGGTGGTATCGGTATCTTCTCCTAGGTTTACCGCTTTCAAAACAGCTTCTGAATAGCTTTCTGAGTTGAGAAAACACCATAGTGAGGCTTCCAGGCTGTGAAGAACATAGCCTCCACTTTTGATTTCATCTTCAGGATATCCGGAAATATCATTTATTAAAACTCTATTAAAAAGTTCAATTTCTTTTGGGTTAAAACCCTGTTCATCAGCATATTTTAACGCTGTCTTTTGTGTATAGCTATATGCTTCTGTTTTGTCCTTACCTTTTAATAATTCGATCACAAAAAGTACATAGATGAAACAAGCAAAAACCGAACGAAAATGACCATGAGTTATTGCTGAGACTTCTTTTACCGTAAGATAGAGTTTCTGTATGTCATCTTCATTTTCAAGATAAAAAGCAAGAGGAAGAATTCTCATCAGAGAACCGTTCCCATTGTCCTCTTCAAAAATATTTCCTGAAAATCTGGCACTTTCTCCCTTGATTAATCTTGCCAAAGCGTGCCTTGTAGTTCCTCCGATATCGAAAAGCCTTCCATGAGCGGTCCAATGGCCATATTTATTCCATTTTACAAAGCTTTGTCCTATCTTTTCCAGATCATACCTTTTGGTAAGTTCTTCAGCAAGACAAAGTGTAAGAGAACTGTCATCACTCCAGGTTCCCTTGGGTTGATTCCAGGACATGTATTCCAGCATTTTTGTTACCGGAAAACGTTTTAAATCTTCTCTCTTTTTAAACTCTACCGGAACACCAAGCGCATCTCCGATGCAAACGCCCATGATTCCGGCTTTTACTTTATTTTTCATTAGGCAAGATTGACCAGTTTGTCAAATAATAATTTCATTCCCTGGGTTGCTGTTTCTTTCATTACAACCGCTCTCTGTCCATATCCAAATCCTGTTTCATTGGGATTGATAACAATTAAAAGGCAGTCATCCTTGATGTCATGAATCAGTCCGGCTGCAGGATATACCTGTAAAGATGTCCCGATAACCAGTAAAATATCTGAATCTTTCACGATTTCTCTTGCGTTCTGATACAAAGGAACATCTTCTCCGAACCAAACGATAAATGGTCTTAATTGTGCTCCATCTTCAGCTTTGTCCCCAATTTTGATATCTTCTTTTTGTTCATAAATCAGACTTTTATTGTTGCATGAGCATGATTTGAACAATTCTCCGTGGATGTGAAGGATGTTGGTAGATCCTGCCCTTTCGTGAAGATCATCAATATTTTGGGTAATGATCTGAACATCAAAATGTTTTTCCAGTTCTGCCAGTAAGTGATGGGCTTCGTTGGGCTGTACTTCGTGAAGCTGGCGTCTTCTCTGGTTGTAAAATTCCAGCACCAAAGCTCTGTCTTTTCGCCATCCTTCCGGACTTGCCACATCTGTTACATTATGATTTTCCCAAAGACCGTCTCCGTCTCTGAAGGTTTTTATTCCGCTTTCGGCACTGATTCCTGCGCCGCTTAATATGGTTAGTTTTTTCATGGGTTTAATCTAATAGTTTTTTGTAAATCAATTCATTTTCATCATCAAAGCAAACAAAAATAACTTTCTCAATGACCTCTGACTTAAAGTTTCTGACCTCATCGACAGCAATTTTTCCTGCCAGTTCTTTTGGAAATCGGTAAACACCAGTACTGATATTAGGAAAAGCAATGGTTTTCACATCAAGGCTTTCTGCTAATTTTAAGGAATTATGATAACAGTTTGCCAGAAGTTTTGATTCTTTTTCTTCATGACCATTCCAAACCGGACCTACTGTATGAATAACATATTTTGCAGAAAGATTTCCTGCTGTTGTTACGACAGCTTCTCCGATATTGCATTTACCTTGTCTGTTTCTGATCCTTCTGCATTCATCCAATATATCTATACCTCCCGCTCTGTGAATAGCTCCATCTACTCCGCCTCCGCCAAGTAAGGATGAATTGGCTGCATTAACAATTGCATCGGATTTGATCTTCGTGATATCTCCTTTTATTAATTCAATTTTCATCTTAAATTAAGTTTTTTGTTTAACACCTCATCATCAAATACTAATGGTTTTTCTTCAGGAATGATCAAATTATCCAAATCATCATTGAGGACAAACTGATACTGATCTTTCACAAAATCTGAAATATTTTCAATGAGAAGAATATCATCTTTAGCAAAAGATCTGGTAAATTCATTCCTCAAACCGATCTGTATTGCTCTTCTTTCTTGTTTATTTCCAAAAGGATCATGATCAGGATCCCATTGCAATCTCACTGAGGATTCTTTCACCTGATTCTGCCATTCCTCTTTGGAGACTCCATTCTTTTCATTATAAGATGAATATACTGCATTTTCCAGATATTTTCTGAAAGCATCTTTTTTCAAATGAATAGCCAAAACATATTCCTGATCTTCTTTTCTACCCCATCCATTGCGGTACATCATCCAAAGAAAATTAGGTTTTATCCAGGTCATTCTTTCGAGGCTGAACCCTTCACCAAAGAATTGGTTTTTAACAGCAAATTCTCCTATTTCTTTTCTATAGGATTGATACACTATAATTTTCTCATCATCATACTGAGCCATGATGTGATGTCCTTCTTGAGGCCAATCCTCTAGTTGTTCTTTATATTTTTTTAGTTTGATATTCATTGTATCTCCTCGAATGGTTTCAGCATTTTTTCTTTCCTGCTAAGCACTGCAAAAACCACTCTTTTAAATTTATTTTTATATTTTCCCTGAAGATGCTTCCTGAATAATCCTGCAATTTCTTTTGGATCATTTTTGAAAACACCACATCCCCAGGCACCTAAAATCAAGACTTCATTTCCTTGTTGTAAAGCAAGCGAAAGCATTTTATCCATTCTTAGATCTATTGCCTCAAGGATTTCATGTTCTCTTTCCGGTTCCTGACGTTTTACCACGCCTGCATTAACTGCCGGAGAGGTAATGAAGTTACACAGCACAGGCTTAGGAAGCAATTCTCCTTTATCTTTCCGGAAAACCGGAACTTTGGGACTGTAAATCATTGTATCAGTATAAAAACAGGATTCCATCGCGCGGTGAGTCGTATAATAATCCCACGCCTGAAGGAGACTTTCATACAATCCGGAAGTTCTTGCCAGACTTTCTTCCTGTGCTTCCGCTCCATTGATAAATCCACCTCCGGGATTTTTTGCTGATGCAAAATTCAGGCACATAAGTTTTTCCTGATTTTCTTCTTCGGCTAATTGTAGTATTGCTTTTAAAGAACTGGATTTCCAGGTTTCAAATTGAGTTTCAAAACCGGTCGCTAGCATCGGGGAATCTTTCATTTGAGAAAGTTGCTCCGGAGTGAAAAGAACGGTTTCTTTTTTGCTGATTTCCAGTTCGTTTTCTATAGTTATTTTTTCGTTGTGTTCGTTGATATAATATTTTTTGGCCAGGATATCTAAGGTATCTTTTGCCATTCCTTTATTTGTCATGGTTAGTTTTTAATGTTAATCATCAGCTCTTCCAGTTCAGCATTTTCTGTCTTTTCAAAATCATCTCCTATAAATACTTTGGTTATTTTAATGTTGCCTACAATAGCTTTATTAAAGTTCTCCAGTTCTTCTGAAGGAACCCAAAGTTCATTATGGTTTCTTGCCCCTACATTCTGTGCAGGATATTGATCTGCTACTTCTTCTAATACATCAAACTGGGTTACAAAACCAAGATAGTTTCCGGCTTCATCTCTGGTATTCCATTTTTCAGCAATCTCAGAAGCATACTCTTCATTAAGTACAGGATAGAAAATGGGCTGCCAATCCAATCTTGGAGGAAATTTTTTAAATCCACTTTCTATAATTAAGATCATCTCTTTTTCTCCTACTGGTCTGTATAATGTAATTGTTTTCATGGTCATTATTTTTCAATCATTAAATCGTTCTTCTATTCTGTCATTACCTATAAAATTAATGCTTTTATCCTTCTGTTTCTTACTTCTTTAGAAATTAAAAAATCTGTTTAAAATCTTTTGAATACGGAGAATAAGATCCGTAGACAGCATCAAATTCTATATCCAGGTTTTCCTGCTTAAATTGCTCATCCATCTGATCTAAACAGGTAATCACAAGGTTCTTTTTAGTCGGAAATACATAAGCTCCATCTAACTTCAAAGCATAATTCAAGAGGCTGTAATCTATTTCTCCTGTTCTTAATTCCTTCTGATATTCATTAAATGTACAGGTTTCTTCTTCATTATTTTTCAGATTCATTTGTTTTTCATTGCTCATCCAGCCGTTTCCGTGACGGGTTGCATAGCTTCTGGTGACATAATACATTTCAATGTCTTCAATTTTTAAAAGCCTGCAGATTTCGTATGCATTTTTTGAAGTGGTATGAGCATAGGTCACATTGGGAAAAACGCCATGATCCATATCGAGTAAAATACCCTGGCTTCCTTCAAAAATAAGGTGATCAAATGAAGACAGCCAGGTATAATCATTTATTTTCCAATCCATCCCATCAATAGCCTCTAAGAAAGGGTTCAAGAGTTCTCTGATCTCATTCTCTTCGACAAAGCCATAATAATAGGCGATCCCTTTTAGTTTTTCCATCAGCATTTCTCTTGGTCCAATAAGATCTATCGCAAAAAGTTTATAAGGACTTTCGTGTCTTTTCATGGTTGCTCCTATTCCTTTTCCGCAGGTTCCGTGTTCCAGATTTCTGGTATTGGTTCTGTTCTGCCATACATCAAAAGGAGTGGTTACTTTTACCAATGGATGAATATGCAGTTCAATATTTCCATTCTTTGCTTTTAATTCTTCTTTTTCATTGAACAAAAAAACAGGGTGTATCGTACAGTGCTCGGTGAAGTAAGAAGGTAGCCCTCTGAGTGCTCCACTTGCAAAACTGGAATGTACATGCTTTCTTTCATCCATCATTACGGTATGTGCTGCCTGCTGACCTCCTGAGAATCTGATCACAACAGCCGCAGGATTCTGAGAAGCCAGAAAATCTGTGGTAATTCCTTTCCCTTCATCACCAAAACCTAGTCCTATTACGATTTGCGCCTTTTTCATATCCTTTTATTTTAAATGTCAATGCCTTGTTCTAAAGCATCTGAAACTGATCTAAACCTGCTGTTCCTAAGGTTTTATTTTTAAACTTATCGCAGATAATTCCTTTGATAACATTAGGGATTTCTCTGTGATCTTCAATGGATATACAGTTTTGTCCTAACAATTCTCTCCATCCTCGGTCTGCTCTGAGTGCCTGATCAGAATGCAAAACACTGATATGGTATACTTCATATTTTTTCTTTGCTTCTTCCAATAATTCAATATGGGTATATGTTTGCTGTCCATTCCCCATAATTTCCCTGATGGCTGAGGCAGGAAGTGTTTTCAAGCAAGGTTCATCGCCTATGGTAAATAGTAATCCTTTTTGTCCTCTTTTTTCAAAAGCATCTGTTCTGGTGTGGAATGCTGCAAAATACCACGCTAAAAGATAGCTTTCTCCGGCATTTCCGCCACCTCCGGATTCTATATAAGTTCTTGTCAGCCACATATCCAGTTCTTCATCACCTGACTCAAACTGCCCAGCCTGAAGCGGATAACCATCGCATTCATGATCTCCAATTCCCAAAAATAACAGAGCCGGATCAGGAACTCCTCCCTGGATAATTCCGCCCATTAGTTTGGGTAATCCCTCTCTAATCAATTCATGGGGAATATGTCCCATACTTCCGGTAACATCTAATCCTAAAATAATCGGAACTGAGTGAGGATGAACTTCTGAATCTCTGGATTCTCTGAAAGAAATTCCGTGAGGATTCATAGATTCATGGGCCATTCTTTTGGCATTTTGGGTGAAAATTTCCCCTGCGGATTTTGTTCCGTAACCTGCTTTGCTTGCTCTGTCATAACGAGCGTCTAAATCATATCTTGTACTTCCCATGATTATAATTTTTTCCAAATAAATATTCAAATCTCTTCTGGGTTACTTCAAGCTGAATATTCAGATTTCTGATTGTTAATGATAATTCCATGTCTTTCTGAACGAATGCTTCGGGATTGAAATCCGCAAAAGTCAGACTGTTTCTGTCTAGAGGACTGATATCAATAATCCCTTCCTGTTCGCGTTCAAGTCTTTTGATTTTTAATTCGATATCTTCCACCCGACGTCTGTAGATCAATTCGGAATCTGCTCCAATGATCTTTGCACGGTCTTCTCTGATCTGATCATTATTTCTTTGTAATGATTCGATAAATCTTGGTTTTAACTCATCTTCCATGATCAAATATTTTTATTTGTGTTAATAATACGCTAATTAAACAGGACATAGCAATGCCTTACTTTTTTACGAATAATTTATACTTTTGAGTACATGATATCTGTTCTCAACACATATTTTAGTCCGCTGATTAAAGTCTTTCCTTCATGTCTTAAAGGGTGATGAAAGATAAGAGCAGTTCCTTTTTTGGGAGCTACTGTAAATAGGTTCTCAAACTCTGTTTCTCCACCTTCAAAATTATCATTCAGATAGATCATAAAGGTATAAAAGCTTTTCTCTTTCTCATTTCGGATATAGCTTCCGTCTCTGTGCATTTTGAATTGCTGTCCGGGAGCATATTTATAAACTCTGAGCATCTCATTAAAGTTAAAAAGCTGATATCCATCACATTTCTGAGGTAAGAACTGGCTGGCTTTGTCAAAAAGATCTTGAGCCATTGCAGTATCAAAAATCATCAATCGGTCATTATTTCTGATTCCTTTATTCATTTGCTGGCGTCCAAATACATTGATCTTTGCTTCTTCAAAAACCTTTTCCTGTGAAAGACTGATGTACTGATCACATTCGGTTTCAGAAAGAAAATCTTCTATCAGAAATATCTGCGGGTGTAGTTCTGTTTTTTCCATAATTCCTATTTTGTGTTGGTGTTGGGTGTGTTTTTACCTTCTTAACTGATCTCTTACTTCCATCAAAGCAAATCCTAAAAGGTTTTCTCCGTTCCATAATAAAGGATTCTCAGCTCTGCTATCTGTTTCCAGCATTCCGATGCCCCAGATTCTGTCATAGGGACTTGCTTCTACCAGAATTTTATCTCCTGTTGACAAAAGAAAATCTTTAAATTTCTGATTCTGAGAGAACTTCAAAAGGTTTCCTTGTGTTACCATTTCATATTTATGCTCATCCCAACGTTTCGGATCAAAGTTTTTTACTTTTCTTCCCAGAGCTTTTGCCTGGTTAGGAGTATCCGACTTTAAAATTTCCGCTTCCGTTTCAGGATCATTAAACAATCTGGCTTTTCCAGCCATCATATAATGTTCTGCAGTCTTATAAATGATCCCGTTTTCTTCAAATCTTCCCGGAAACCATTGACTGAAACATGATTTGGTAATAATATCTTTTGCTGAATGTCCCCAGAAAAAAAGAAATTTTATCCTTTCCTTCTTCTGAAATCGTTCTGTAATATTTTGTATGGTGTATTTCATGATTGCGTTATTTCTACACAAATTTAAAATATTATCAGTCTTTGCACCAAATTTATTTGTGTTAATTTTACGCTAATAAATATAATTAATTGATTTACAGTGACAAAAATTTAATTTCGATAAATATGAATAGCACAAATTTTAATCACAAATGACACCAATTTGATGCGTTTCGGCTAAAGCCAATTGAATTGAATGATAAAAAAAACGGGCTAAAGCCCGTTCCTATTGAATATATTATAATACTTTTTGTTCTAAATATTTGTGAACATTAATGACACATTATTAGTGAAATTTGTGTTGAGATATAGCTATTTAATTTCAAAATAAAAGCCCTGCTCTTCAAGCTCTTTATACTTTTCTTTATTGAAAGTAAAAAGTTTTCCGGGTCTGCCGCTGCCTTCTTTTTTCACGTTGTTGGTTTCGTTTAGCAAGCCATAGCTCATGATTTTCTTACGGAAGTTTCTTCTGTCAATTTCCTGTCCGACGATCGTTTTATAAAGATTTTCAAGATCTGAAAAGGGAAATTCTTCATTGAGAAGATTGAAACCGATGGGTTGATATTGAATTTTTGTACGCAGTCTTTTTAAAGCAGTCTCAATGATTGTTTTATGGTCAAAAGCCACAGAAGGAAGTTTATTAATACTGAACCATTGTGCATCTTCCGCATCAGAATCTGCAAACAGTTCATGGTAAGATGGGTTTACAAGCCCCAGATATGCCACAGAAACCACTCTGTTCCTTGGATCACGACCCAGATTACCAAATGTGTAGAGTTGTTCTAAAAAATCAGGTTTTATGCCTGCTTCTTCATACAATTCTCTTTTTACCGCATCATCTACACTTTCATCATCCAGAACAAGTCCTCCCGGTAAAGCCCAGCCTCCTTTAAAGGGTTCTATATTTCTTTTAATCAGAAGGATCTGAAGATCTTTTTTATCAAAATATCCGAAAATAACGGCGTCTACAGCCACTTTTATATCCTGTAATTTTTTTGGGGACTCCATAAAATTGATTTGCGTTACGAATACACAAAGTTACGATTTATGCTCAAATTAAAAAATAATTTCGGTTATAATAAAAGTTCCTATCTTTAAGTTATTATTCTAACCATCTTAAAACTAAATTATTATGAAAAATGTATTAACAATTCTTTCTGTCGCTTTTTTATTAACAGCATGTGAGAAAGGAAAAACAACAGCTTCGAATACTACTGATAAAACAGATTCTACTGCAGCAAACGCTGAATGGAAACCTGTAGATTCCGCAACGGCTATGAAAAACTGGACGGAATATGCCACTCCCGGAGAAATGCAAAAAATGCTTGCAAAATCTGATGGGAACTGGGTCGGAGAAACTACTATGTGGATGGAAAACGGAGCAAAACCTATGGTAAGTAAATCCGAGGCTACCAATAAAATGATGTATGGCGGGCGTTATCAAATGACTAATCACAAAGGTGACTTTATGGGAATGCCTTTTGAGGGAATGAGCATTGTAGGATATGACAATTCCAAAAAGAAGTTTGTCAGTACCTGGATAGACAATATGGGAACCGGAATTATGCATAGCGAAGGAGATTGGAATCCTTCCACAAAATCAGTCGAATTCAAAGGGAAAATGACTGATCCTTCAAGACCCGGAAAGGATTGCGATTTCAGAGAAGTATTTACATTTGTGGATGATAATACTCAAAAACTGGAAATGTATGGTCCTGATTCCAAGACAGGAAAAGAGTACAAGACCATGGAAATAAAATATACCCGTAAGAAATAAATCCATAAAAAAACCGCTTCGTGTGAAGCGGTTTTTTATTTTTATAATGAATTAATTAATCATTCAGTTTTAATACAGCCATGAATGCCGATTGTGGTACTTCTACTCTACCAATCTGCTTCATTTTCTTTTTCCCTTCTTTCTGTTTCTCCAATAGTTTACGTTTTCTGGAGATATCTCCTCCGTAACATTTTGCAGTAACGTCTTTTCTTAAAGCTTTAATCGTTTCTCTGGCAATTACTTTCGTCCCTAATGCAGCCTGAACAGCAATATCAAACTGCTGTCTAGGAATCAGCTCACGAAGCTTTTCACACATTCTTTTACCAATATAATAAGCGTTAGAATCGTGAATCAATGAAGATAAAGCATCTACCATATCCCCATTGATCAGGATATCCATTTTTACAAGCTTGGAAGCTCTGAATCCGATCGGGTGATAATCAAATGATGCATATCCTTTAGAGATTGATTTTAGTCTGTCATAGAAGTCGAATACCACCTCAGCAAGAGGCATATTGAAAATTAATTCAACTCTTTCTGATGTTAAGTAACTTTGGTTAACAATTTCTCCTCTCTTTTCGATACATAAAGTCATAACAGCTCCCACGAAATCGGATTTTGTAATGATAGAAGCTTTGATGAAAGGCTCTTCTACTCTATCCATTGTAGAAGGATCCATCATTTCAGATGGGTTGTTGATCAAAATCGGAACTTCAGGTTCTTTTTTAGTATATCCAAAATAAGAAACGTTCGGTACCGTTGTAATCACGTTCATATTGAACTCTCTGTCAAGACGTTCCTGAACAATTTCCATGTGAAGCATTCCTAAGAATCCGCAACGGAAACCAAAACCAAGAGCCGCAGAACTTTCCGGTTCGAAAACCAGGGAAGCATCATTCAGTCTTAGTTTTTCAAGAGAGAATCTCAGCTCTTCAAAATCCTCAGAATCAATTGGGTAAATCCCGGCAAATACCATTGGTTTTACTTCCTCAAATCCATCGATAGGACCATCAGCAGGGTTTTCAAAAGAAGTGATTGTATCTCCTACTTTTACCTCACGGGCATCTTTAATCCCGGAAACCAGATATCCTACATCTCCACACTGAATGGTTTTCTTTGGAACCTGCTTCAATTTCAACGTTCCTACTTCATCAGCTCCATATTCTTTTCCGGTAGCGAAGAACTTGATCTTTTCATTTTTAGTAATACTTCCGTTCACAACTTTGAAATACGCTTCAATTCCTCTGAAAGGGTTGTAAACAGAGTCAAAGATCAAGGCCTGAAGCGGACCGTCAGGATTTCCAACCGGTGCCGGAATTCTTTCTACGATCTGCTCTAAAAGATGGTGAACACCTTCTCCTGTTTTACCTGAAACTCTTAATACATCTTCATAATCGCATCCGATCAGATTCATGATTTCATCGGTTACTTCTTCAGGGTTGGCAGATGGAAGGTCAATTTTATTCAAAATCGGAATGATCGTCAAATCGTTTTCCAGTGCCAGGTACAGATTACTGATGGTTTGTGCCTGAATACTTTGTGCAGCATCTACGATAAGAAGAGCTCCTTCACAGGCAGCAATAGAACGGGATACTTCATAAGAGAAGTCTACGTGTCCCGGTGTATCAATAAGGTTTAAAATATATTTTTCTCCTTTATACTCATAATCCATCTGGATGGCGTGCGACTTGATTGTAATCCCACGTTCTTTCTCCAAATCCATATCATCAAGCGTCTGAGACTGTAATTCTCTTTGGGTAACCGTATTCGTGTACTCCAATAGACGGTCTGCCAGGGTACTTTTACCATGGTCGATATGAGCGATTATGCAAAAATTTCGTATGTTTTTCATTTAAGAATCTTGTAATTTGCAAAGATAAGAAAATGCAAGAGAATTTTTCATTCTTAATTCTTTCTTTTCACTGAAACACAGATAACAATAAGAATAGAAGTTAAAATTTTCCCTTATTTCAAATATTATTTCGTTTTACCAAAGTCTTCCGGTAACAAATAATTTCCTGTAAAAGGATCAAGATAAACTTTAGGACCTAAAGTATTCTTCTTCTTATTTGAGAAACTGACATCTATAACTGCTCCAATGACACCACCAACCAAACCACCTGCTCCAACACCAATGGTGACAGCACTTGTAGTGGTTTCAGGAAATAATTCTGCTTTAGTTACTTCAATAAAAACACCATTCTCATCTTTGAAAATCTCCGTATAACCGACAGGGATATTTTTGTATGCTATCCCATTATGCACAAAAGCATAAAAATGTCTTATTCCCGTTTTATCCTCTCCTTTTACTGCCTTGGTAACAAATCCTTTATCATTAGTCTGCAAAGTAAATCCCGGTTCAGGAGTATGAGTAAAAAAGCTGTAATAATCTTTGTACACTCCTTCTTTCAATTCGTTTGCTTTCAGAATACTAAGTTTTTCTTTTAATAAAGAAGCATAGTTAGGAAGATCATTTTCTTGAATACTAAACTCCCATGGCATTCCTTTATAAGATTCTTTAAACAGATCAGTAAGAATTAAAGTCGCTTTTCTTGCCAGGTTTTGAGCTAAATAGGGCGTTATACGTGATGAAACTGTTGTTATGGTATCTTTTCTGTCAATAAAATGATAGCCATCTTCTTTCTTAATAAATGTGCTTGCTCTTAATTCAAGCTTTCCGATAGAATACTTTTCTTTTCTGTCTTCTGAAATTTTCAAATTTTCAAGCACAAAAACCATGTCATTATTCCCTCTTACCGGATTGTATTTATAAAACCAGTCTTGTATGTCTTTGCTGGCATTATTTTCGAAAATAATTTTCACCTCGTCCTTATGATACATGATCATTCCTACTTCCTGATCTGCTCTCTGATCTATCACCGTAAGACTTTTAATAGAGTTTTTGCTGTCTTTAATAGATTTTGAAAGATCAATCGTTTCTGTTTTCTGTCCAAATAATACTATCGAAAATAATAAAAAGAAAAGTGTTTTTTTCATAAATAAACTTTACGGTAAAAATAGGAAATTAGAGTAAAATCAAACGGCTCTCACAAAAAGATCTGTGAGAGCCGTCCAACATTAAAAAAATAAACTATTATGGGTTTTGTTTAGGTCCCGAAGCATTGTTATTATTACCGTGAGGTTTTCTTTCATCCATTTTATCCTTCATCATTTTTTCAGATTGAAACAACTTCAGAACTTTCTGACAGGGAATTACCTGCTGCATTTTATCTGCGTATTTCTTTCTGTTATCCAATAACTTCTGACCTACTTCAAAACTTTGCTGCAATTTAGCTTTTGCTTCCTCATCCGTTAACGTTTCAGGATCAAAGTTTGAATTAAACTGGCTTTTTATCTGCTTCTGACTATCCAGATATTCGTTATATAATTGGGTAAATTCGGCTTTATCATCTGGATCAACATTCAGATTATCCATGATCATATTGTTCCTGAATTTCTTAAGGAGATCTTTTCTCTCTTCCGGAGAAAGATTATTGATGACTTCTTTCCTTTGTTTAGGATCCATCTTTTTCCAATCATAATCCGTTCTTTGGGCATTTAATCCAAAGCCGTAGATAATCAAAAACGTCAATAATATCTTTTTCATTTTCTTTTAATTATAAATATCCAAATAAACGTCCTGAGTCGAATTACTTGCTAACTCTGCAATTTCAGAATTAGAAAACGAGTCCAGATATTCATTCATTCGTGTTTCTTCTTTTTTCTTTACAGTTTTCACCGGTTTTGGTGTTTCTGTTATTTTTTTTGTTTCATTTACCCTTTCCGAAGCGTAAATAGTATTATCCTTTTGATTTCCAACTGTTTGATTATTATTTTCAACAGAAGTTAAATCCGATTTTAAAGTTTCATAAGCCAGCTCACTTTCTGTTTTTGGCTCTCCGTTATTGGCAACATACGCTGTTTTAGTGTTCAGTGTTTGTTCAGTGGAATTATTATCTGAATTAAAAACATAAGTTGCTCCAAAAATCAAAGCCAGTGATGCCGCTGCTGCATACATCCAGTTCAGCTTAAAGACAGGTGCTTTTTTACTTGTCTTTATATCATTCATAACGCTCTCCTGAATATTTTCAAACATATTATCAGGAACTGTGTAAATGTTTTTACGCTCTAATTTTTCTATGTCGAACTCTTTCATCTTTGTTGGGTCAAAAATTATTTTTCGTAATTTTCTTTAATATAATCTTCTATTTTCTGTTTGGCATAATGATAATTTGTTTTCAAAGTCCCTACCGACATATCTACAATTTTTGATATTTCTTCATAGGGCAAATCATCATAATACCGCATCATAAATACCAGTTTCTGCTTTTCAGGCAGACTCTGTATAGCGTTCTGCAGTAAAATCTGTATTTCTTCAGCATCTCCTTCCGTATTATCTGCAACGAGATTCTGCATGTGATACTCCGGATCCTCATCAGTTTTCTGCATTTTCTTCATTTTGTTAACCTGCTGTAGTGCTTCGTTGGTAGCGATTCTGTACAACCAGGTATACAACTGGCTATCATTTTTGAACTGATGAAAATTCTGATAAGCTTTAATAAAAGTTTCCTGCAAAGTATCCTGTGCAAGATCTCCGTCCACAATAATTCTTCTTATGTGCCAGTACAATCTGCTTTGATAGGCATCCATCAAGGCACGGACACCTTTATCCTGGGTCCGTGGATTCTGCATCAACGAAATAATTTCCGCGTCCTTAATCTTCATAAGATGCCTTACATTGTTTTGGATTACAAAAATAACTGAAAGTTAAATTAATTCTTCAATTTTCAATTAAATATTTAAAATAATATGAGACACTTACACAATAAACGTGCCTATATTGAAGCACAGGATTTCTGAGGCCATCTTCCTTTTCCGAATCAGCTTAAAATCTTATATTTGTTATATGCAAATTGTAATCATCGGTTCCGGAAATGTTGCCTACCATATGGCAAAGGCATTTACTTTGAAAAGCATTCCCATTGCCCAGATTTTTGGCAGGAACGAAAAAGAATTAAGTAAAATTTCTGAAGAATTACACATTCCGTATTCCACAGATCATCTGGAGGAGGCAGATCTTTATATTCTCTGTGTAAGTGATCATTCTGTAGAAGAAGTTTCGAAAATCATTACCAAAAAAAATTGTCTGGTTACCCATACATCGGGATCGCTTCCTAAAGAAGTTCTGGCTGGTGAGTACCGTAAAGCAAGCTTCTACCCTTTGCAGACCTTTTCAAAATCCAAAGAGCTGGAGTATGAAAAAATTCCTTTTTTCATAGAAGCAGAAAATGAAGAAGATCAAAAAATATTGTTTGACCTTGCCTCAAAGATTTCAGAAAAGGTAATGGAAAGCAATCACGAAAAAAGAAAATATATTCATCTGACTGCTGTTTTTGCCTGCAATTTTGTGAATCATCTCTTTTCTAGAGCTAAAGAAATTTCAGATTCCCAGGATATTCCGTTTGATTATTTCCTGCCGCTGATTGATGAAACAGTTCAGAAAATTCATGAAATTGAACCTAAGCAGGCACAAACCGGACCTGCAGTGAGAAATGATGTAAGAATTTTACAGCTGCATGAACAGTTATTAAAAGACGAAAGTCTTGAAATTTATAAAACAATGAATCATTCTATTCAGAAAATGTATGAGTTATAAAGAGAAATTAAAAGATATTAAAGCATTTGTATTTGATGTTGACGGAGTTTTCACCGACGGAAGTGTTTACTTGCTTCCCGGAGGAAATATGTGCAGAGTAATGAATGTACTGGATGGATATGCAGTAGTGAAAGCATTAAAAAATAATTATCTGATCGGTGTTATCACAGGAGGAAATGATGAAATGGTAAAACACAGGATCAATTATCTGGGTATTCAGGATTACTATCCGAAATCTCACAATAAAATGGAGGATTTTGAAGATTTTAAGAAGAAATACAATCTAAAAAATGAAGAGATTCTGACCATGGGTGATGATCTTCCGGACATTCATATCATGGAAAATTCAGCGATTGCGGCATGCCCTGAAAATGCAGTTCCTGAAGTAAAGGGAATTTCCGATTATATTTCCCCGAAAAAAGGAGGAACCGGCGCAGTACGTGATGTGATTGAACAAGTGATGAAAGTTCAGGGGAACTGGCATGATGATAATACCCAATCTGTATAACTACTCGCATGAAATTACTTTTAGCATCCCAATCACCAAGAAGAAAAGAACTTCTTTCCAGCCTTGGTTTTGAATTTGAAGTCGTAAAAATAGACTGTGAGGAAATTATCCCTGAAAACATCAAAATAGAGGAAGCTGCAGCTTACCTTTCGGACTTAAAAGCAGAAGCTTTCAGAAGTCTGGAGGCAGATGAAGTACTTCTGACTGCTGATACGGTAGTCGCTATTGACCATCAAATTCTTGGAAAACCTAAAGATGAAGATGATGCCTTTGCAATGCTTCAAAGCCTTTCGGGAAGAACTCATCAGGTATATACGGGAATTACCATCAAAACAGCCAATACATCTTTTACAGAAACTGATGTAGCAGATGTTACACTGGCTGAGCTTTCGGATGAAGAAATAAACTATTATATTCAGAAGTATAAGCCTTTTGATAAAGCCGGCAGTTATGGTGTCCAGGAATGGCTGGGAATGGCAAAGATCACAAGCCTTACAGGAAGTTATTATACAATTATGGGGCTTCCTACTCATCTCGTTTATAAAATATTGAAAGAAACTGCTCTGATGTAAGAGATTTTTGAAAATCCAAATGTCAGTTAAAGAAGAAATAAAATATTTTCGCAAGAAATATAAATATTATTCATTATAAAATTTTATTATTTTTACAAAATCATCAAATGCTGATAATAAAAAGTAGATTAGCGAGTTATATTGAATAATGAAAAAGAATATATTATTCCTTTTAGTGATATGCCTTGTTGCTTCCTGTGCTACCAAAACAAAAAAGCCAGAGCAGCGTTCAAGAGTATTAAAAGGGTTTTCCACATATTACAACACTCTGTTTAATGCAAAAGATGCGTTAAACAGTGAATTTACGACCAGAGACAAAGGACATAAAGACAATTTCTATGCTCCTTACATTCCCATTCTGACTTATGAAGAACAGCCTTTGGGAAGTGATCTTGGGCAAACGGAAGCTTTTGCAGAAAATTCCATGAAGATGGCTGAAGTAGCCAACAGACCTTCGGGAAGAAGTAATTCTGGAGTTCCGAATATCCCTGGAGGACCTTCAGGAAACGGACCTTCAAGACCTGACGGAGAACAGAGTAAAGGAGCTACAACGCTGGAAATTGCGGAAGCTAAAGCTTTAAAAGCAATCAATAAATATTCTGTAACCAGAAATGGTGAAGAGAAAAATAAGCAGATTTTCGATGCCTATATGATCCTCGCTCAGGCAAGAATTTATCGAGGTAAATCTCTGGAAGCTCTGGATGCTCTCAATTATGTTTTCACTCATATGAAAGATGATAAAAGGATTGCATTGGCAAGAATTTATCAGGGTCTGGCTTATGATAAAATCAAAGATTATCACAGGGCACATGAAACTTTTGCCAAACTGAAAGGAGAAGATATCAGTAAGAGCTATGCAAAACTGCTGAGCATTTACTATTCTGAATCTCTTCTTGAGGCCGGTAAAAAAGAAGAGTCGGCCAAGGAACTTGATGATGCTTTTGAACTGAATAGCAACAGAAAGCTGAAAAGCAGAATTGCTTATCTGAGAGGTCAGGTTCTGGAAAATCTTAACCAAAATGATAAAGCAAGAGAAAGCTATACAGCGGCTTATAAATACGCTAGTGATTTTGAATTTGAAGTAAAATCCCAGATTGCTATTGCCAAAACTTTTAACGGCAAAGGCGACTATGCCGGTGCCAAAAATTATCTGGAAGGAATCAGTAAAAAAGGAATGTATGGCTCCAGAAAGAATGAATTTTACTATGCTTTGGGTTTAATGGCCAATAAAGCAGGAAAAAAAGACGAAGCTCAGCAATTCTTCAGAAAATCTCTTTTTGAAAAGGTTTCTGACCCTCAGATCCGTGGTTTGGCTTATTATGAAATAGGAAAAAGCTACCTTGATAAGAATGATTATATCGGAGCCGGAAGCTATTATGATTCTGCACTGGCTGTAATGACTTATGAACCATCTAAAATCCTTTTAAAAGATCAGTCTGCATATATTAAAAAGATTTCCAGAAACTACTATCTGATCAAAAAGAATGACAGTATTCTTTCTCTGGCAAAGATGAGTGATGCTCAGAAAACAGATTATTTCACAAAATATATTGCAAAATTAAAGGTTAAAGAAGAAAAGGAGGAACAGGAAAGAAGACGTGCGGAAAGAAGAAAAGGATTTGATACCGGAGATTACAGTGCCAATTCTATTTTTGCCAATAGTTCCAATTCTTTTGAGGATTTTGGAATAACTACAAAAGGTTTTTACTTCAGTAATTCAGGGACTGTAAGCAAAGGAACATCTTCATTTAAGCAAATCTGGGGAGACCGTGCTCTTGCTGACAACTGGCGTTCTTCCAAGAAAATGGCCTCTATTGAAGATATGAAGAATGAAGCATTGGGAGTTACTTTAGCGCCTAATCCAAGACGTTTTGAGCCTGCATATTATATTGAACAGATTCCTTCGGATCAGGGTAAATTATCTCAGTTAAAAAAGGACAGAGATACGGCTTCATTAGGTCTGGGGATTATGTATCAAAACTATTTTACCAACACTCCCCTAGCTACGAAAACGCTTTATGATCTTGTAGATGTAAAACCGGAAGAAAAGGTAATGTTACAGGCCTTGTATGAAATTTTTGCCATGAATTATGAAAAAAATCCACAGGCTTCTGAAAGAGCAAAACAAATTCTATTAGCAGATTATCCCTATACTTCTTATGCTGAGTTTGCGAGGAATCCTAAGAATAAATCATTTATAAAATCAACAGAAGAAGTTGAAAACGAATATAAAAAGGCATATGCACTGTTTGAATCAGAAAAATTTGCGGAAAGTAAAGATGTAATTGATCAAACGCTCCAGAAGTTTCCGAAAGATGCCCTGGTTCCTAAGCTTTACCTTTTAAATGCATTCAACGCAGGAAAATCCAGTGGAAAGGAAGTAATGATTCTGCAGCTTGAGCAGATTGCCCTGAATTATTCTAAAACATCTGAAGGAATAAGAGCTAAAGAAATGCTGAATTATCTGAAAAGTGATTTGAGCTTCCAGGCAACGGATAATAAAGGAAATTCAATTCCTCAGCAACCTTCAGGAGCTCCTGTACAACCAAGTACCCAAAATACCGGTATTCCACAAATGAACAACGGAAAAGTACAGAAACTGGATAATGCTCAGAACCTGAATACAGCCCCACAGCAATTAACCCCAGGCCAGCAGCAAAATCCTAAAAAATCCACGGAAACAAAATCGGGATCAAAGGTGCCACCAAGACCTCAATAAAATAAAAAAGCGAAGATTTATTCTTCGCTTTTCTTTTTCTTTACTCCATGAAAGTCTTTGAGATAAAAAGGCTCGAAATAAGCCATATCTTCAAATTCTTTGTTATCGATCTTTCCCAGTGTTTTCCTGATGAGATATTGTGCGGAAGGATAAACATCTTCTTTAAAAACAGCATTCGGAAGATTCAGTATTTCTTTTGCTTTTTTAGCACCATCCCCTACAAACAATACTTTTTTATCTTTTAATTCTTCAAAAGAAGTTTCATCTAAAATCTTAGCTTCGGTCTCAGATAATTCTTCCCCTGTATTACCATCATAAACGGCCGTATAAACCTCCATTCTCCTTGCATCGACCAAAGGCACAACCAAATCGTAGTTATCGCCTAAAAATGGCTCTATCATGCTTTCAAGAGAATTTACAGCTACCAGAGGAACCTTGAGCCCATAGCAAAATCCTTTTGCAGAAGCAGCACCAATTCTTAAACCGGTATAAGATCCTGGACCTTTACCTAAAGAGACAGCTTCAATATCTTTAAGTGAAATCCCCGCTCCTTCCAATGCCCACTCGACATAGGTATGAAGACTTTCAGACTGTTTATAGTTTTCAGAAACCTCTTCGCAAAGACATAAGAGCTTCTCATGGTCTGATACAGCTACTGAACAGTTTTTGGACGATGTTTCCAGATATAGAATTTTCATTTTTTTATTTTAAGCTAAGCTGCAACATTGCAAGAGCAAAATCGCTTTTAATATTCCGCAAATTTACTCCATTATTTTGGACTATTTTCTATAAATCGTTCTCGGTTCTGCCTGAGCACTTGGATAGATGGTCATATCTGAAACCGTAACATGCTTCGGAGCGTTCACACAATAGGCAATTGCATCAGCAATATCTTCAGCTTTCAGAGCATCATAGCCCGCATATACAGTTGAAGCTTTTTCACTATCTCCTTTGAATCTTATCAGAGAGAAATCAGTTTCTACAGCACCCGGCTGGATGTTCGTTACTTTGATCCCAAATTCAGTAAGTTCTAATCTCATCCCCTCAGAAATAACGTCCACTGCTTTCTTCGTTGCACAGTACACTACTCCATTCGCATAAGTCTGTCTCGCTGCTACAGAACTGATATTTACAATATGACCTAAATTTTTAGTTTTCATGATTGGAATAATCATTTTAGAAACATAGAGCAATCCCTTTACATTGCCATCAATCATAGAATCCCAGTCATCTGTTTTACCAGCGGACAAAGGATCTAATCCATGAGCATTCCCTGCATTATTAATCAGAACATCAATATCTTTCCAGTTTTCAGGAAGGGAATTAATTGCGGTTTCAACTTCTTCAAGATTTCTTACATCAAACATTAAACTAAATATTTCGGTATATTGTGAAAGCTCTGTTTTTACAGATTCCAGCACCTCACTTCTTCTTCCACAGATAATAATTCGGTTCCCTTGTTTTGCAAAAAGTTCTGCAGTGGCTTTTCCTATACCGGAAGTAGCTCCGGTGATGAATATTGTCTTCATAAAATTGTTTATTAAATGTATGAATGGAATTCTTTACCAATAGCAAGATCGTATGACCTTCATACATTGTTATTTTGATTTACTAATTTGCATCAAATGCCTGAAAAGCATCTGTGATATGATCAATAACTAAATTTTTGTTTTCATCGGGGAGAACAGAGATAATATCAAATCTTACCTCATTATTTTTATTAAATTCTTCCAGATAATGATTGGCAGCCGAGACAATAGATTTTATCTTCGTTTTGGTTACAGCTTCATGGGGCAGCATAAAGATATCTGTAGATCTTGCCTTCACTTCGATAATAATAATCTCATTATCTTTTTCAGCAATAATATCAATCTCCGCTTTCTGAAAACGGAAGTTTCTGACCAGGATTTTGTACCCCTTTTTCTGAAGATAATCAGCAGCAAGATCCTCTGCTATTTTTCCAAAATCGTTATGATGAGCCATATTTTATGTTTAAGAGTTTGGAGATAGGAGAGTGGTGATATTTAAAACTCTACTTTGACCTTAGTGCCAACCTTCATTTTAACATTTCCACCGATTAAAAGCGGTCGGTTGTCTTTAATATGCCCATTCGGGAAGGCAAACACTACAGGAAATTTATATTTTGATATTCTCTCAGAAATTAGCTTGTAAGCAAATTCATCAAAGCTTTCCTCATAGCTTTTATTCTCCTTTTCATCTCCCATATTGGTCATACCGCCAACGATGAGTCCTTTGATTTTATTGAATACTCCAGCCAGCTCCAGAGTCATAATCATACGGTCAAGCGCATAAAAGTTTTCTCCGATATCTTCAATAAACAATACTTTATCTTTAAAATCAAAGGAATATTTGGTGCCTAAAAGGGCATAAACAAGGGCTAAATTCCCTCCAACCAATTCTCCTTCAATATTCCCTTCTTTATTGAATTGATGAGATTCAAGGCTATATTTTGGCTTTTTCCCTTTTAAGATATCAAAAATCAGGTCATAGCTTTCTTCCGTAACTCCAAAACTCGAAGTTTTAATCGTTTGTCCGTGAATGGAGGCAAAACCTTTTTTCAACAGATAACTTTGTATAACTGTGTTATCGGAATATCCGATGTACCATTTCGGGTTTTCTGTGAAATTTTTCAGTTTCAGATGCTGAATCAGATGCTGGCAGCCATAACCTCCTCTGGAAGCCCATACAGCTTTAACTTCTATATCATTTAAAGCCCAGTTGATATCTTTTATTCTTTCCTTTTCTGTTCCGGCATAATTGTATCCGTTTGAAAATTTGGTGTAAAGATGCTCCCCGAGAATGGGTTCAAAACCTCTACTTTTAATCATTTCTATTCCCTTTTCCAGTTGAGAGGCATCTACCGATCCTGCAGGGGAAATAACAGCTATTTTGTCTCCTTTTTTAAGAGACTTAGGAAAGATCATTTTTTTCATTTTGTTTTTTGATATTTTACTTCTTTCTTCTCTGCTTCTTCCAGCTGTCTTTCAAACTGATTGAACTTCTTGAAACTTTGCAGGAAGATAAAGAAACTGAATACAATAAGAATACAGCCAACAACTCTTCTGATTTGGTTGGCTAGTTTTTGTGTTAATTTATCGTGAAATTGCTTGGCAAGAAATATCTTGGCAAGATCTATTGAAAGGTATGTGGCCAGTACTATGCCTATGTATAAAATAAAACTGCTGGTGTCCGGATATTGATTCCTTACGGAAATTACCGTTACCAGCCAGAAAAGGATGACCCCAACATTGAGAAGATTAAAGAAAAAGCCATTGAAAAATGTTTTAATATAATTCTGGCCAATGATCCTTTCCTCACCAGGCATATGCATTTTGGTTTTGGTGACCAGCATCACAATCCCGTAGATAAAAATAAGAATAGAAGTGATCCTATAAAATCCCGGATGTTTATCAATTAAAGTGACAATATCTGTACTGGCATAGTACGCCGCTACAATGCATAATAAATCTGCCGTAATAACGCCAAGATCCAGTGATAAGGCATGTCTGGGGCCTCTGGAAAAGCTGGTTTCAATTAACAGGAAAAATATAGGTCCTATGAAAACCAGGCTCAGCATAAATCCTAATATGATGGCAGATAGTACAAGTTCTAGCATTAAGTGGTGTTTTAAAATGAAAAAAAATTCATTTCGTTTTATACAAAGTTAGACTTTATGATTTAATTATTCAATAAAGTTGTGATATATCCACTTGATTTTAATCAGAGTTTAATGTAAAATTTTAAAGGAAATAAGAAGGAATAGGGAAGTATTCGCAGTAGGAACAGCTCACTAAACTTGTTTTTCATTGATTATAAACAAGAAAGAGATCATTCCTCATAGGAACAACCTCTTTCTTGTTATGTTTTTACTGATTATGTTGAGTAGTCTTATTTTTATTTATCCTGACAATTTTCATTAAAAACGAATTCGAAATCTTTTCTGATTTTAAGACCAAAAATGCCTCGTTCAAAGGTATAAATAACCTGATTTTTAAACAGCATTCTTTTATAATCAATCCAAAAACTTCTTGTCATATATGAATATTCATAGGCGTTTCCACTCAAATAAACGTAAGTTGTCTTTCCTTTCTGATGGCTGCGCACACTTCCAACCTCTGAAACCATAGATCTGAAACAGTATGTTTCTTTGGTAGGATTCATTCCTGTAACATAATTGATCAAAAAGAATCCATTAATTATCTGTGGAAAAGTGACTCCAAAAAAATATTTTCTCCCTTGTTTATTGATATCGATAATATTTCTTTTAATTAAAATATTACATAATATAACAAGAACGACAATAACCAGTACAAAAAGATAAAAATTGATAACAGTATTAAAAAGGACTGTTATCAATAATATTACATTTAAGATACTAAAGACAATAGATTTATCTATCTTGGTCATTGTCTACAATCTTAAAGTCAAGTTGTTTCTGAATCAGGTTAGCTTTTACCACCTTGATCTGAACTTCATCACCCAACTGATATTTTTTCCCGTGTCTTATTCCATATACAGCATGTGTTTTTGCATCATACATGTATGAATCATCTACAAGATCTCTTAGTTTGATCAAACCTTCAGCACCGTTTTCAGGAATTTCAACCCAGAAACCGAATTCTGCCACTCCGGAAATAACTCCTTTGAAAGTTTCTCCCAAATGTTTTTCCATGAATTTCACCTGCATGAATTTGATAGAATCTCTTTCCGCATCTGCAGCCAGTCTTTCCATTGCACTACAGTGTTTTGCTTTTTCTTCAAGATCACCTCTGTTTGGAGATTTTCCTCCGTCCAGATAATGCTGAAGAAGACGGTGTGCAAGTAAATCCGGATAACGACGGATAGGAGAGGTGAAGTGGGAATAATACTCAAAACCTAAACCATAGTGGCCAATAGGCTCTGTAGAGTATACTGCTTTACTCATGCTTCGCATTGCAAGCGTTTCAATCATATTCTCTTCGCCTTTTCCTTTTACATCGTGAAGAAGCTTATTCAAAGATGCAGCCACCTTTTTGGTATTGGCCAGATCCATTTTATATCCGAAAGTAGCAACAAAATCCCTCAAAGATTCCAGTTTTGCCGGATCCGGATCATCGTGAACTCTGTAAATAAATGTATTGTTAGTGATTTCCCCTTTTCTTGACAAAGAAACATATTCTGACACTTTTTTATTGGCTAAAAGCATGAATTCTTCGATCAGGTGATTGGAATCTTTACTGATTTTAAAGTAAACACCAATGGGCTCATTATTTTCATCAAGATTAAATCTTACTTCACTTCTGTCAAATGTAATGGCACCTTTTCTGATACGTTCATGACGCAAAATTTTGGCCAGTTTGTCAAGCGTATTGATCTCTTCAGCCAGATCTCCCTGTCCGGATTCAATTCTTTCCTGAGCTTCTTCATAGGTAAACCTTCTGTCTGAGTGGATAACTGTTCTTCCAAACCACTGTTTCTGAATTTCTGCATTGTCATTCAGTTCAAAAACAGCTGAAAAAGTATATTTATCCTCATGTGGACGAAGGGAACAAACATCATTACTCAATACTTCCGGAAGCATCGGGACAACCCTGTCAACAAGATATACTGAGGTTGCTCTCTGATACGCTTCATCATCCAGAATTGTTCCCGGAACTACATAATGAGAGACATCTGCAATATGAACTCCGATTTCCCAATTTCCATTTTCCAGTTTTCTTATGGATAAAGCATCATCAAAGTCCTTCGCATCTTTAGGGTCAATCGTAAATGTACAGATATTACGCATATCCCATCGTTTTGCAGCTTCTTCATCAGTAATACTTCTGTCGATTTTATCTGCATCAGCTTCTACTTCCGATGGAAATTCATAAGGCAGACCATATTCTGCAAGAATAGAGTGGATCTCCGTTTCATGTTCTCCCGGAGCACCCAAAACCTGAATGATTTCCCCTTCCGGATTTTTATCCCCTGGTCTCCATTCTGTCATTTTTACAATGACCTTATCACCATCTTCAGCAGTGCTGAATTTTCCCTTTGGAATAAAGATATCCGTGTTGATTGATTTTTTATCACAAACCACAAACCCAAAATCTTTATGCAATACCTTCTGAAATGTTCCTACAAATTCTGTTCTGTTACGTTCTAAAACTTCAAGAACAGAGCCTTCAAGTTTCTTTCCTTTATAATGATAAGTTATAATAAGAACCTTATCTCCCTGCAAGGCATCCTTCACATTTTTGGCATGAACGAAGACATCATCTTCCAATCCTTCTACACTTACATAAGCATTTCCACTTTGGTTGAAGTCAATAATTCCAGTAAGCGTTCCTGCAATTTTCAGGTTCACAATATATTTTCCTTTTTCCACTTCTTTGATCTTTTCAGATCCCTGAAGTTTATGCAGAGCCTGGATGACAAGTTCTCTTTGTCTTGGATTTTTATAATCTATTCCGTCAGCGATTTGCTTGTAATTATAAATTTTGGATGAATTTGCATTCATAAATCGGAGGATCAGTCTTCCGATCTCCATCAATTTTAAATCATTTTTATGACTTATATATTTTCTTTTTTTTGGCATGTTAATTTTCTTTTTACATTGTTTTGGTTTTATCTTACATAAAACCTTTTTCTAAATCTTCCTTATTCATTCCTTCGTATAAGGTCATTCAATTTCATCATTAGATTCTTTCCGCAAATTATCAGAAATCATTTTTAATTTCGCTTACAACGGGAGCTTTAGTTTTGTATAAATTTAATACAATTCTGGAGAAGAAAAGAGAAAAACCTTCTATTAAATATATTTCAAATATAAGAAAGGCTTTGGAGAATAATAGAGTGTAATTTCTATTGGACACTGCAAATGTACGAATAAAAAATAAATAAGGCTTGTAATGTGATTTACAAGCCTTATTATATTTAGCAAACTGCAATTTTGTCAACTCTGTTCTGGTGTCTTCCACCTTCAAAGTCTGTTGAGAGAAATTTATCTACAATTTCAATCGCCAGTTCTTTTGATATAAATCTTGCCGGCATAGAAATCATGTTGGCATCATTATGGAGTCTTGCCAGTGTTGCAATCTCCGGCATCCAGCATAATGCACATCTTATTTTCTGATGTTTGTTCGCAGTGATCTGAACCCCGTTTCCGCTTCCACAGATCAAAATTCCCAGCTCATTTTCTCCGTTTTCCACAGAGGTTGCAGCAGGGTGTACAAAGTCCGGATAATCCACACTGTTTGTGGAAAACGTTCCAAAATCCTGAACTTCAAAACGTTCTGAAAGGTAGTTCTTAACAATCTCCTTATATTCATAGCCTGCATGGTCCGCTGCGATAGCAATTTTTCTTTTCATAATACTCTTATTAAGCTTTATTAGATTCTATTTCCTTACAAAGGTAAGAATAATAACAATTCGTGTTAGTAAACCCTGAGTTAATTGTGAAAAGGTATGTGAATAACTGTGGAAAACTTTTTTCAACTTTCTATTTTTAAAGACCAATTTATTTCGTAATAGAAATTCTTTCCGCAAATTTTTACCACAACTTTCCAGATGTTTTCTTCAGCTATCCCCAGGTTTTTCCATAATAAAATAACTAATAATCGTTTCATATCAAAGTTATCAACATTTGTTAATAAGTATGTGAAATAGCGGGTTTACAAGGATTTATATTGTGAGTTAAATATGAATTCAATACAAGTTGAATGTTATCAATTATTACGCTAAAACTTATCCCCGAAACTAACAACACTCAACAACAACTACATTATTCTTTTTTTTAAAAGAGATAAAATTGTTGATTAATGGGTGATTGGGTTCGGGGAAAGTTTTTGAAAACTTTTATTTTAATCAAAGTGTTGAAAAAGTTTAAAACCTTACATTTGTGAAACGAAAATTCAATGAGATTTAGGAAATTGTCTTTGCGGGATTTACGGAAAAGTAAACCGGAATCTGGCCAAAGGGTTTCATAGAACTTAGAAAAAAATAAATCTACTTATGAAAACAATCAATGATTTCAATTTTAAAGATAAGAAAGCTCTGGTAAGAGTGGACTTCAATGTTCCACAGGACGATCAGCTGAAGGTGACAGACAATACAAGAATTGTTGCTGTGAAACCAACAGTGGAGAAGATCCTTAATGATGGTGGTTCTGTCATCTTAATTACTCACCTGGGAAGACCTAAGGGGGAAGTGAAAGATGAGTTTTCTCTTAAACATATTGTGGGCGAAGTTTCTTCTGTTTTAGGACAAGAAGTGAAATTTGTAGATGAGTGTATAGGAGAGAAGGCAGAACAGGCTGCTGCAGAACTGAAGCCAGGGGAGATCTTGCTATTGGAGAATGTACGTTTTCATAATGAGGAAGAAAAAGGAGATGCTGCCTTTGCAGAGAAACTTTCTAAGCTGGGAGATGCTTATGTAAATGATGCGTTTGGTACAGCACACAGAGCTCATGCTTCCACCGCGGTAATTGCTCAGTATTTTCCATCAACTAAGTATTTCGGTTTACTAATGACTAAGGAGCTTCAGGCAATCGATAAAGTATTAAAGAGTGGAGAAAGACCTATTACGGCAATTCTGGGAGGTTCTAAAGTTTCAACTAAAATTACCATTATAGAAAATATTCTTCCTGCAATCGATAATCTGATCATTGGAGGAGGTATGGCATTTACATTTATTAAGGCTCTTGGAGGAAAAATTGGGAATTCTCTTGTAGAAGAAGACAAGCTTCCTTTAGCACTTGAGATTTTAGGTAAAGCAAAAGAACATAAAGTAAAAGTATATCTTCCTTCTGATGCCATCATCGCTGAAAGTTTTAGTAATGATGTGGAGAGAAAAGAAGCTGATATTTATGCAATCCCTGAAGGATGGATGGGACTTGACGCGGGTCATAAGTCAAGAGATCAGTTCAATGATGTTTTATTAAATTCAAGAACTATTCTTTGGAATGGACCGATCGGAGTTTTTGAAATGTCTCATTTTGCTGGTGGAACAGTAGCTTTAGGTGAAAGTATTGCTGAAGCAACAAGACTTGGAGCTTTCTCTCTAGTAGGAGGAGGAGACAGTGTCGCTTTTGTGAAGCAATTCGGATATGCGGATCAGGTAAGTTATGTTTCTACAGGAGGTGGAGCAATGCTTGAAAGTCTTGAAGGACTTGAGTTACCAGGGGTAGCTGCAATCAACAATTAATAGAAATAAAATTACAATATTTCGAAGCCTGCTAATTATATTAGCAGGCTTTTTTTCTTTATGGAACTTTATAAAAATCCTTTATTGATCGTAGTTTTCACAAGTATTTAGATATAACTTATAGTTATATTAGATTAAGTTGAATTCTTTTCCAGATACTTAGCTTTTTCAAATATTCTATACTCAGAATATTACTTTTGAATTGATCAATTTTACAGATTTATTTCTCCTTTTTATCCCGTTATTTTTGTGTTAAATGATTATAATTTTGCCATGAGATTTTAATTTTTCCTGGAGCTGATTGCATGTTTTTTTTCATTATTCACCCATTTGTTTTGGAAGAAATTAATTGAATAAATGAAATGATAATTAAGAATATTTCTGAGACGTAAGAGAGCACTTTATGTAGTAGTCTTAAAACCGATGGAATAACCTATAATATTTTTAAATTTAATCTGAATGGTTCGACTTTGGAATCTTCAAATTTTTTTGAAATTTAATTTTTGTATAAATATTGGCTTTTTGATTTTCAAATTTTGTTAACCATTATAGGTTTTAGAGTAATTTTATGAGTAAATTCATAGATTATTTATTTCACATATTAGTGATAGTATTGTATTCAATTGATTTATAGTAATTAAACTATTATTATATGAATTTCATAGTTGTTTTTATCTGATATTATTGCTGAAGATTAGAAATTATTTATTTAATGATGTAAAATGAACGCTGAAATCAAAACAGAAATCAAATTTTAAAATTTTTATGAGTTGAATTTTTAGTAGTATATTTTTTTTTGAACTATACGCTGATTAAAGAAATTTATAATTTATATTTTTTACAAGTATAGATGGAATGGAGCAGGGGAGTTGTAAATTCCTGGTTTTAATTTTTCTTTTGATTTTATTTTTTGAACTGAACTTATTTTGCGTTCGAACATACCCAAAAAATATTATATGAGAATTTAGAATTTTCTTTTTTTCAAATAAATCCTTAAAAATTGACCTCTATAATTGCTTCTAAAATCCAGAAACTATATTTTTCCGAGCACTTATATCTATTTTTATTTTAAAGAGGCATTTATAGTCCCTGTGTGTGAATTTACTTTTCAAAAGCTCATTTTTTGCTTAATTACCATTTTGGAGAGTATATTTGAAAAAATTGGTCAATAATTTCAAGGAAAGCTATAATTAAAAAAGAGAATAAGAATTGATTGTTTTTTCTCTTCATTTATGAAATGGAGTAGGGGAGTATTTCAAATAATTAAGAAAGAGGATTTTAAATTTAATTTTTTTGGATAATAGTTAAAAGAATATAAACTGCAAAATTTATAATAAAAAGAAAACTCAGGAGAAATAAATCCTGAGTTTTTTATTTTAAAGAGTGAAAATGCTGAAAATCGACCGCCATAAATGGCTCTAAAATCGATTTTCTATCTTTTTTCGATAATGTATATCAAACTTGAAAATTCGTTCGAAAATAATGCTTTTACGTTCGAAATCGTTCCGTAGACCACAGCTTTTGCCCAAAATAGAGGTGATTTTTTGTATTTTTCGCTCAACATGGAGATGTAGTAGGAATCTAGTACCAAAGGTTTGATCTTTCTCATTTTCCAGTCTGGATTTTTGGAAATCAGATTTTCCATCCCGTTTTTTGAAAAATGATAAATATGTCTTGGGACATCATAGGCTGCCCAATATTCTTTATAATGGATAGCATCATAAGAAGTAGGATTGGGAACTGCGATAACAAGAATTCCTTTTTCTTTTAATTTGCTGTGAAAAATAGAAAGCATTTCATCCTGGTTTTCGATATGTTCAAATACATGCCAGAGTGTAATAGCATCTAAGCTTTTATCTTCAATTTTATGAATGTCGTCTAAAATTGTAGTTTTTGTTATTTTACTGAGTGCTGCTTTTCTTGCATCAGAATCTGGTTCAAAACCAAAAACTTCAAAATCATTCTCTATGTATTTTACAAACTCTCCGGCACCGCATCCATAATCAAGAACTTTTGATCCTTTTTTTATTCTGTCAATCAGTATATTTTTTTTGTACTGAAGATTAAAAGACTGAAGGAATTTATACAATTTTTCTTTCAAACTTCCGGAATCCTGATGATGAGAAATGTAATCTTCACTTTCATAATATCTGGAAATATTGGATGGGATAGGAGTGGTTTTGAAAACTCCTTTTGTATCTGTTTCTTTAATTTCAAATATTTCCTGTGAAAGAAAATGATCTTTTATTTTCATTGAAGTAAATATCTTTTATATGATAAAAAAATTAAGATATTCAGAGGCTGGTAGAACCTCATAAATACCTTAATTTTTGTTTTATATTTTTTAATGTTTCACGTGAAACATTTCTTTTTTAACGTCCTAAATAGACTAGTAAAACGTTTATATCGGCTGGTGAGACACCGCTTATTCTTCCTGCTTGTGCAATGGTCTTCGGACGTACGTTAGACATCTTCTGTTTTGCTTCTGCAGAAAGGCTGGAAAGTTTTGTATAATCAAAATCTTCAGGTATTTTGATATTTTCCAAACGGTTTAACTTTGCAACGTTCTCTTTTTCTTTCTCAATATATCCTTTGTACTTAATATTGATCTCTGCTTGTTCCCTTACTTCATCATTGTATTGAGAAGAAACTTCTTTAATAGAATCAATTTCATCCAGCTTTTCTAAAGTTATATTAGGCCTGGTAAGAAACTGTGCTGCTCTGTAAGCCTGATCAACCGGATTACTCTCAATAGATTCAAGAATAGGGTTGATAACGCCAGGTTTTAAAGAAGTTTCGCGAAGAAACTCTTCAAGTGCTTGACTTTCAGATATTTTAGTTTCTACACGTCTTAATCTGTCTTCTTTTGCTAATCCTAATTGGTATGCTTTTTCAGTCAATCTGATATCTGCATTATCCTGTCTTAAAAGGAGTCTGTATTCCGCGCGTGAAGTAAACATTCTGTAGGGTTCCTCAGTTCCTTTTGTGATCAAATCATCAATTAATACTCCGATATAAGCTTCGTCTCTGTTAAGAATAAAATCACCTTTATCATGAACTTTATTGTGTGCGTTGATACCGGCAATTAACCCTTGTCCTGCTGCTTCTTCATATCCTGTTGTTCCATTGATCTGTCCTGCAAAATATAAATTGTCAATTAATTTTGTTTCCAGCGTATGCTTCAACTGGGTAGGAGGGAAGTAGTCATATTCAATAGCATAACCTGGACGGAAAACTTTTACATTTTCAAATCCTGGAATATGTTTCATTGCTTTGATCTGTACATCCTCCGGAAGAGAAGAGCTGAATCCGTTTACATAGATTTCTACCGTTTTCCATCCTTCCGGTTCTACGAAAAGCTGGTGTCTGTTTCTTTCTGCAAAACGATTGATTTTATCTTCAATACTTGGGCAGTATCTTGGACCTAAACTTTGAATGGTACCATTGAACATTGGGCTTCTATCAAAACCTTCTCTCAAAATATCGTGTACTGTTTCGTTAGTATAGACGATATGGCAGCTTAATTGTTTTGTTAATTTCGGAGTATCAAGGTAGCTGAATTTTTGAGGATTTTCATCTCCTTTCTGTTCTTCCATTTTTGAATAATCCAAACTTCTTCCGTCTACTCTTGGTGGAGTACCGGTTTTCATTCTTCCTGCTTCAAAACCTAAAGTGACCAATTGTTCTGTAATTCCAAATGCTCTTGGTTCACCCATTCTTCCTCCTCCTAATTGTTTATCTCCAACGTGAATTAATCCGTTAAGAAAAGTTCCGTTAGTAAGGACTACAGATTTTGCTCTGATCTCAATTCCTAAAGAAGTAACAACTCCTGCTACTTTATTATTTTCAACAATCAGTTGTTTTACCATATCCTGAAAGAAATCAAGATTGGGAGTATTCTCTAATGCTAAGCGCCATTCTTCGGCAAAAAGCATTCTGTCATTTTGGGTTCTCGGAGACCACATCGCAGGACCTTTTGAAAGATTCAGCATCTTGAATTGAATAGCAGATTTGTCTGCTACAATTCCGGAATATCCTCCCATTGCATCAATCTCTCTTACGATCTGTCCTTTTGCGATTCCGCCCATTGCCGGGTTGCAACTCATCTGTCCGATGGTCTGCATATTCATTGTAACAAGTAGTGTTTTTGAACCGAGGTTGGCTGCTGCTGCTGCTGCTTCACAACCTGCGTGTCCGGCACCTACTACTATTACATCATATATTTCTGAAATCATTTTTATCTCGCTTGTTTTAAGCTTTAAACCTTATCTTTATAATCAATGTTTCACGTGAAACATTTTTGGAGAATGCACTCTAGGTAAATGTATATTGTTGCTAGAATAGAGTACTTTAGATATGGGACTTTAAGTGATTGTTCAAATTTAAAACTTTAAATCCCTGTATTTATCAAGGTACAGATCTTCCATTCTCCGCATCTCTTTTTCTTCCTCTTCCGTCTTGTCTTTGTAGCCTGCCAGATGTAAAATTCCGTGGGCTAAAACCCTTCTTAATTCTTCTTCATAATCTCGGGAAAGGGTAGAGGCGTTATCAGAAATGCGCTGCAAAGATACGAAAATCTCAGCGCTTATTGTCTTGCCTTTTACATAATCAAAAGTGATGATATCTGTATAATAATCATGCTGTAAATAATCCTGATTGATCTTAAGAAGATATTCATCATCACAGAAAATGTAATTGATTTCTCCTAGTTTTTTTCCTTCTGAAAGAATAAGATCTTCCAGCCATTTTTTGTAATCTGTACTTACCGACTCTGGTAAGTTTTCATAAAAGAATTGTATCATTTTTTTTAAAACCAGTGTCCTAAAATAACACTGAATATCCCTTTTTGGTTATTTTTAAGTGAGTGGCTGAAGTTTACTTTGATCTGCCCGAAAGGTGATTTGTAACCAGCCGTTATTCCCAGTGAGCTATAATTTACTTTAACAGCATCTTCAAACTTGATATCGTTTGATAAGTTTGCAAAGGTAAAGTTTCCACTGATAAAATAGTTTTTATTAAATTTAAACTGGATATCATTAGATGCCAGTATTACATTATTTGTATAAAGCTGGGCGAAATAAAATCCTCCAAAGCTTTTAAAATTCATGAGATTCTGCTCAAATATTCCGCCTAATCTGAACTGGTAATAGGCAGGAAGGTTTTCACCGATAGTAACCCCGCCAAATAGATTCAGACGATAACTGAATTGTTTGCTAAGTGGAATATTGAGTCTAAGATCTGCTTTAATCTGAATAATTCTTTTGTCAACTTCAGATTTTAAAAGATCAACTACCTTTCCTTCAGCTGCAAAATAAACCCCTTTTGAAGGGAATTCCTTATCATCCTGGGTATCGGTTTTTATGAAGATATAAGGGTTTAAAAAACGGCTGTAACGTCTGTTATCTCCATTGCTGTTTTCCGCTTTAAAATAGTCATGACTGATACCACCACCAATGGCAAACTTATCCTTCCATACAGATTGTATATAAGCTTCATTTCTGATCCATTCCCAGCGGTCTACTACATAGTTATCTACATTCTTTATATCAAAGCTCATTCCTGATGAATAGAGACCAAACCCTGGAATATATCCGTTATCAATAAAATAGTTCAGATAATATCTCATACGATCTCCTACAACAACATCCAGTGAGAGGTTTGAATTTTTAAATAAAAGCCGCTTTGCTGAATAGTTCAAGAGAAGTCCGGTCTTGAAGACTTCATCATAATGGAGGCCAAATTTTAAAAAATGACGGGTATCATCTTCTGTCACGTAAAGCTTCAGGTAATTGGCGTCATTTTCCTGAACGATATCATAATTGATAAATTTGTAGTTGTTTGTAGCAACCAATTTATCAATCATTTTATTAATACTTCCATAAGTTTGTAAAGAGGGAAGACGAAGTCCCATTTTCCCCAGCGTGTAGTTTTTACCATAGATTTTACTTCCTTCAATAGAAATGCTGTCTATTTTGTATACATTGGAATAGATAGGGTTTATACGCTGTCTGAGACGGTCAAACGGACGCTTGGGCAGTTGGTCTAATACCTGAGAATATTTTAATCCTTCTACATATCCACTGTCAAGAATTTTCTTTTTATCGTCATAGCTGGTGGCAGACATTCCTTTCAGATTGGGCTTGATATTGATGTCTGTATATTTATATTGTCTTCGGGTATCTTTTTTTATTCCGAAATCAATGACCTGGTTTAGAATGGCTATAATATTGTTTAAATCTTCTCTTTTTGAGAGATCCTGATTAAGATCCACCCCAATTACGATATCGATTCCTTTATCCTTTAAAGGCTTTGAAGGATAGTTTACCGTCATTGCTCCGTCAATATAAATGCTGTCACCAATTTTTACCGGATCCATTAAAGAAGGAAATGCTGAACTTGCCATGATAGACTGTACAAGATCTCCTTTTTCAAAAATCTGCATATTGCCGCTTTCAAGATTGGTTGCAACACACATGAATGGAATTGGCATTTTGGAAAAATCCTCAATATTGGAAACGTTCTTAAAGAGTTCTTTCAGAAGATAAACATTTCTTTGTCCGGTACTGATAGAAGAGGGAAGTGTAATTTTTCCGTTTTTGAGCGGAATGGATAAAAGGTATTTGTCTACAGACTTATTAAAAAAGCTGGCTTCCTGTCTTGATTTGGGATCCATGATTAAAGAATAGAAATCTGTATCCATGACGATTTTTTCTATTTCTTTACCGGAATATCCGGCGGCATATAATCCTCCCACTATGGCTCCCATACTTGTTCCGGAGATATAGTCCACCTTCACTCCCAATGAATCTAATACTTTAAGAACTCCGACATGTGAAAAACCCTTGGCTCCACCACCGGCGAGTGACAGCCCTATCTTTGGATTTTTCGGAATCACCAAATCTTTTTTTACCTGAGAATGGATCAATAACAGTGGGAATATGAAAAGCAGAATCAGGAGTTTTTTCATAATTAATCTTTTATATAAATCCGTTTCACCCGGGGCGAAATGGAGGTTAATACTTCATAGGTTATCGTTTTGCAGTAGCCTGCGAATTCTTTTAAACTTGGTTTGGCATTGAAAACAGTTACCATATCGCCTTCTTTTACATTGGGAATATGGTCTACATTGATCATCATCATATCCATACAGATATTTCCGACAATGGGTGCCAGCGTTTTATTAACGCCTACATTTCCTACCTGATTTCCAATCAGCCTTGGTATTCCATCAGCATATCCTACCGGAATTGTTGCTATTCTTGTAGGATGATCTGCTTTATATCTTCTGCTGTAACCTACAGATTCACCGTTTTCAACAGTTGATATCTGTGAAATTACGGTTTTAAAACTTACCACAGACTGTAGTTGCTTCTGAATTTCAGGATCCGCAGATTCTCCCAGCATTCCGATACCGATTCTTACCATATCATGCTGATGATCTTTATAGCTTGTAATACCTGCCGAGTTCAGAATATGACGGATAGGAGTGTAGCCTAACTTTTCCGTAAGATAGCTGGAATTTTTATCGAAAACCTCCAGCTGTTTCAAGGTAAATTCTTTTTCTTCAGGCATATCAGAAGATGATAAATGGCTGAACATACTTTGTACCTTTACGTTTTTCTGGCTTAAAGTTTCGCTTAACTGATTCAGCTCAAAATCTTTGAAACCAAGACGGTGCATTCCGGTTTCGAGTTTGATATGAATAGGATATTTCTTGTCGTATCCTGATTTCTGAACTGCTTCATAAAATAATTCCAGTACTCTGAAACTATAAATTTCAGGTTCCAGGTTGTATTCTATGATCGTCTGATAGCTGTGCTGTTCTGGATTCATCACAATAATAGGAGTGGTGATCCCTTTTTTACGAAGTTCAACTCCTTCATCGACATACGCTACACCGAGATAATCGATATGGTGATGCTGAAGAAACTCTGATACTTCATAGCTTCCCAGACCATAGGCATTGGCTTTTACCATGGCCATCATTTTAGTTCCCGGTTTCAGCAGTGATTTATGATAATTAATATTATGAAGTATAGCATTAAGGTTTACTTCCAATACGGTATCATGCTTTCTGAGTTCGAGAATATCTTTAAGTTTTTCGATCTCAAATTTTCTGGCTCCTTTCAGCAGAATAATCTGATTTTCTAATTCAGTAAGATGTTTACTTTCAATGAGCTCCTTAGTATCAATGAAAGTATATGTTTTAGTTTTAAATAATTCACTGAACTTTGAAATTTCATCACCAATTAAGAAGACAGAATCAAAATGCTGCTCATTCACCAGTTCAGAAACTTCTTCATATAATTCTTGTGCGTTGGAATTTACTCCTACAATATCAGTTAAGACCAGAGATTTTTTAGATTTATTATATTCATTCAAAAACTGAAGGGCAGTCTTCAAAGAATCGAGGTCAAGATTAAAAGAATCGTTGATGACAATATTGCCTTTAATTCCTTCTATCGCTTCAAGCCTCATTTCAACGGCTTTTAAAAGGTTGATTTTTTCGACGATCTTTTTATTTTCGATATTCAGTTCCTTAAGGACTGTGATAAGCGCCAGAGCATTGGTTAATGTCGCTTCGTCTCTCTGATGAGCAGGAAAACTGATTTCTTCTCCAAAATAGTCAACAATAATGTTTTCATCTTTGGAAATATTGTTTTTGATGAAAACCTGATTCTCTTTTTTAAAACCGTAAGAAATTAATTTTTTATCAGAATAGGATTTTTTAATTTTTTGATCAACCAAAGAATTATCACCATTATAAATAACAACTTCAGAATTTTTAAAAAGAGTGATTTTTTCATCAATCAATTCTTCTTCGGAAGAAAAGTTAGCAGCATGGGCCGTTCCGATGTGGGTAAGCAATCCGATCTGAGGATGGAAAATATTTTCAAGCTTTTCCATTTCATGGGGTTTTGAAATTCCCACTTCAAAAATTCCCAGCTGATGGGAGCTGTTGATCTGGAGAAGAGACAACGGAAGACCAATCTGAGAATTAAAGCTTTTTGGACTTTTTACAGTAGGAAATTCATTCCATAAACATTGATACAACCATTCTTTTAAAATAGTTTTACCATTACTTCCCGTAATTCCGATGGATTGAAGTTGAGAATTTTCGAAATGATATTTGGCTAATTTTTGAAGAAACTCAACGGAATTTTCAACAATGATCCAGGTTATATTTTCAAACTCCGGATACTGATGTTCAGAAATGATGATATTGATACCTCTGTCTATAGCAGATTCAATAAATTTTTCCCCGGAATTTTTAGGGGTATTGATCGCGATAAAGGCTGTGTTTTTAGTAGAATAAATAATCCTGCTGTCGTAGGCTATATTTTTGATCAATAAATTTTTGTCCCCAATGATCTGTGCATTGGTGATCTCTGCAATGTGTTGTACTGTATAATTCATTGGTACCCTTTCTGCTTTATTTTGAGCGAAACTGCAAAAAGGAATAAAGACCATTATATCATCACATTCCCTTTTTAATATTTTACAATAGAGCTTTTTCGCTTCTCATTTTATATTAAGTGAATATATTTATGGTTTGATGCAAACAGCTATTTTATAAGGTAGCTATTTTGCCTTTTACCCATTTATTTTCTTTTTTGAAAGCACTTCGTCTATAAAAACACGGCGGCTTACAGCCTCATAACTTTCAGTTTCTCCCAATTCTACCAGATCATTTCCCTGGGAAGTTCTCATGGAATAATTGGCAAGATTACCTGTTCTTTTGCAAATAGCATGCACTTTTGTAACGTACTCTGCAGTTGCCATCAAATTAGGCATTGGTCCGAACGGACGACCTAAAAAGTCCATATCCAGCCCTGCAATTACCACTCTGATACCGCTATTGGCAAGCTGATTGGCAACATCAACAATGCTTTCATCAAAAAACTGAGCTTCATCAATGGCTACTACATCACAATTGGAAGCCAACAGAAGAATTTCATTAGGATTTTCTACTGCGGTACTACGAATTTTATTCTGATTATGGGATACTACATCCTCCTCAGAATATCGTATATCCATTTTGGGTTTAAAAATTTCCACATTCTGTCCTGCCATTTCCGCTCTTCGCAATCTGCGGATAAGTTCCTCGGTTTTACCGGAAAACATAGAGCCACAAATCACTTCCATCCAACCACTTTGTTTGGAATGATTAATTGTATTTTCTAAAAACATTTGTTAAATTAGCCGTATATTTTTAACATCAAAAGTAAGCAATTTTAATAAGAATCTTATTATGCAGAATATCCAAGATTTAAAGGAAAAGATTTTTTTTGAATCCATGAATATCATTGATAATCTGGACAAAATAGGTAATATAGACGAATTACTTTCTAAGCAAGATCTTGTAGATGAGCTTGCTAACAGGATTTCTTTTTTGAAATTGCTGGAAAAAAATATTGAATACTTTATAGCCGAAAATCCGGGGCAGAATTCGGATAATCAGTATATCTCTTTTGCTTCAGGAGAGACAGAACATCATGATACCGGAAATGAAGTGACGGAAGAGGAAGCGATTTTCAATAATGAACTGAATGAAATTGATGAAAATGAAGTTTTTTCTGACGGATTAGAAGAAGAAGCTACTTTCAATAATCAGCTGAACGAAATTGTCGAAAACGAATTCCATGAAAATATGGTAAATTTTGTGGAAGAGAACAATTTTGAAAGAGAATCTGAAAATAATCAGGAACAAACTTCTGATCATGAAACGCTGGAAGAAGAAGCGGTTTTCAATAACCAGCTGAACGAAATTGATGAAAATGAAATTTCAGAAGAACAGAGAGCTGTTCTTAGCTTTGTAGATGAAGACAAAATTCTTGCAGATTCCACGCCTGATTCAGATGAAGATCTTAATGAAGATTTGTTTTATAATGAGGTAACGGAAGAAGAAGTGGTTTTCAATAATCAGCTTAATGAAATAGAAGATGAAGAGGAAGAAATCTCAGAACAGGAATCAAAAAAAGAAACTGATTTCGCTGTGGTAAATGATGCTAAACCTTCAGTCACAGAAACTATTCCAAGTATTTTTGATAGTGAAACACTGGAAGATGAAATACTGATCGAAGAAAACGAAGAGCAGTTTGTGGCTTCCAACGTTTCGATAGAACAGGGGGAAATGGCGACAGAAACTTCTAATGTGGAAAATATTCTGAGTGAGATAAAAAATGACCATTCAGTGGAAGAAATCAAAGAAGAAAGCATCCTTGCTGAAGTCTATGACCGAAGAAAGATTGTGGAAATTGATAAACCTGTTCCCGAAGAAACAGACAAACATCCTTCTGATGAGAGCTTCGAAAATTTAGAAGAATACCATCGGGAGAAAAAAATAAAACTCGCCAATATCAAAGGAATGAAAGCTGTTCAGTCACTTTTTGATGACGATCACCTGGAACTTCCTAAGGAAGAAAAAACGATTCCGGTTGTAAAAGAAGACACGGGAAGCATTCTGAAATCCAATATTCCAACGCATTTCATGGAAGCAGACAAGCTGAAGCCTGAATTTAAGCTGGATCTGAATGACAGAATTGCCTTCACGAAGATGCTTTTTGAAGGAAGCCAGACGGATCTGAATGATACAGTATATCAGCTGAATCAATTCAAAACACTGGAAGAAGCCAAAGAATATCTTAGTGATCTGTATTACGAAAGAAAATGGAATAAGGTGGATGAATATGCACAGAGACTTTGGATATTGGTAGAAAATAAATTCTTATAATTTTGAGCGGAATCCTATATTTTGTTCCCACACCTGTTGGGAATCTTGAAGATATGACATTCAGGGCAGTCAATGTTCTGAAAGAAGTAGATTATATTTTATGTGAAGATACCAGAACTTCCGGTATACTTTTAAAACATTTTGAAATCTCTAAGCCTTTAAAGTCTTATCATTTACATAATGAGCATCAGGCAACGGAGAAAGTGATTGCAGATCTTAAAAACGGCCAGAATATCGCTATTATTACCGATGCAGGAACGCCAGGTATTTCAGATCCTGGATATTTACTGGCAAAAGCAGGGGCAGACAACAATATTGATATGATCTGCCTTCCGGGAGCAACAGCTCTGATTCCGGCATTAGTGGTTTCAGGACTTCCTAATAACGAATTTTTATTTGCAGGTTTTTTACCCCAGAAAAAAGGAAGACAAACAAAACTGAAGCAGCTTGCTGAAGAAAAAAAGACCATCGTACTTTACGAAAGTCCTCATAAAATCAATACAACTCTTGAACAGATCAAGGAATTCTTCGGGGAAGAAACCAAAGTAAGTTTAAGCCGTGAAATTTCTAAGAAATTTGAAGAAACTAAACGAGGGACAATCAATGAATTAATTGAATTTTCCAAGAGTAAAACTTTAAAAGGAGAGATCGTTCTTATTGTCAATAATTCTATTTAATTTTCTTTGAAAAAACTAGTTTTTGTATTATGTTCTGTAGTCTGTACAGCACAGACTAATCAGTATATGAAAGTGATCCTGTCTAAAAAGACGGAAAAAGAGGTCAGTTCCTATTCGGAAGGGTATGGAATATTCTATGATACCGGTTATAAGAAGCAGGGAATTGTAGACTCTTTGGGAACGATTACATTTGAGTCTCCTTACAAAGGAGGTATTTTGCATGTTTTTAAAAACCGGTTTATTCGGTATTTTGATGAAGGGAACAGCAGAAAATCGGCTATTATTGATGAAAAAGGGAATGAACTTATCCCTTTGAATGATCAGGAGTTTAATACACCCTGGTGGAGTGAAGATTGTATCATTTCATCAAAAAAGAATGGAGAAGCCGTCTATGATTTTAACGGAAAGGAAATCATTCCTTATTCTGAAAAGATCCGTTTTTCAGGGAAGAACAGACTTTTGGTTTCAAAAGATAAAAAATGGCTGCTGTATGACTTTAAAGGAAAGCAGCTCAGCACCCGTGAATTTAAAGAAGATTATAGTTTTGAAGAGGGCAGAGCACTGATCATTAATGAAGACAATGAAAACGAAATCATTGGAATTAATGGACAGACTTTGCATAAGTTTTCTAAACAGATCATCAATATCAATGCCTATCCTTATCTGATTAGTCAAAATAAAGCTACAGGAAAATATGGTTTGATTGATACTGATGGAAATACAATTGCCGAAGAAATATATAATGATATCACCCCGGAATATTTTGGAAAAAAGGAATATATCTATCTTACAAAAAATGGTAAAACCACAGTTTTCAATAAGAAAGACCAAAAACTGTATGCACAGACTTTTAAGTATTTAAATCCTTTATTGAGCAATTATTTCAGTGTTTACAATGATAAGACCAGGAAATCCGGCATTATAGATCTGGAAGGAAATATTATTCTTCCTCAGGAATATGATTTTATCAGAAGTTTTACCATTTCCGGAAAAGACTTTATCTACCTTAAAAAAGGAAATGAAGAGAAATTTCTCGATAAAGACCTTAAAAATATTGTAGGAGATGGCGTTCAGATTTTTGGTTTTTATCCTGATAATCTTATTATTGGAAAGGAAGAAAAGTATTATAAATTTTCTGTGACAGGACAATCCTTGATGGAATTGAAAAATATCAGCCAGATAAAAAATGAGGATTTTGAATATTTTAATCCTCTTAATCAGTATTCAAAACCTTTGGTTTGCAGAAATACAGCAAATTTTTATGGTATCCTGGATGGAAAAGGAGCCGAAATTGTCCCTTTTGTTTACGAAGATATTATAACATTTGGAAACGCTGAAAATGAAATTGTAGTTAAAAAAGAAGGAAAATTCGGAGTTTCAAACTTTCAGAATGAGCCTCTGAAAGAAATTATTTATGATAAATATTTCTGGCAGAAAGAGGTATTGAGATTGGATAAAAGTAAAAAAACGGACTTTATTTATTTCACCAGATTTAAAAATAATTCCGTTCAGCTTTAAAGAAAATCCAAATAATCTTCAAAAAAATCCAGTATTTTAACAATTTAAATGGGTTGAATAACATTTTATAATATCTTTGCAAACCGTTTAATTCCAGAAAGGAATTGTAGAAACATGAAGAGGAAGCTGTCACAAGCTGAACGAGTTATAAAAGAAAATAATTGTCAATAGATATGAAAATATTAGAAGGAAAAGTAGCACTAATTACCGGAGCTACAAGAGGAATCGGTAAAGGTATCGCTGAAATGTTTGCTCAGCAAGGGGCAAAAGTAGCATTTACCTACGCTGGCTCTGTAGACAAAGCAAAAGAATTAGAAGCAGCTTTAAGTTCTGTAACCCAAATTAAGGGATATCAGTCTGACGCATCAGATTATGATGCTGCTCAGCAATTGGTGGAAGAAGTAATGGCGGAGTTCGGGCAGATTGATATTTTGGTAAACAATGCAGGGATTACAAAAGATAACCTGTTATTGAGAATGTCCAAAGAAGATTGGGATAAAGTAATCAAAGTAAACTTAGATTCAGTTTTCAACCTTACAAAAGCGGTAATCAAGCCGATGATGAAGGCTAGATCAGGATCTATCATCAATATGACTTCTGTAGTAGGGGTAAAAGGAAATGCCGGACAAGCCAACTATGCAGCTTCTAAAGCTGGGGTAATCGGGTTTACAAAATCTGTGGCACTGGAATTAGGATCAAGAAATATCAGATGTAATGCGATTGCTCCTGGATTTATTGAAACGGAAATGACTGCTGTTCTGGATGAAAAAACAGTTCAGGGATGGAGAGAGGAAATTCCGATGAAGAGAGGAGGGCAGCCTGCAGATATCGCAAATGCATGTGTATTCTTAGGCAGCGAAATGTCAGCATACATTACCGGACAGACATTAAATGTTGACGGTGGAATGTTAACTTAGAAAATGAAAAAAGTACAGAATATAGTAGTATTCTTGTCGGTTTTAATAAGCGTCGGTCTGGCATACATTAGTTTTTTTAATGTATATCAGACCGATGATTATTTCTGGTCCTATACTACCAGAAAATTTGGGCTGCTAAAAAGCTTTATAAATACCTATACACAATGGGGCGGAAGGTATTTCGGGTATTCTATCAATATGTTTAACCCTGTCTTTTACGACCCTAATAATATTCTTCCGAAAATATATCCTGTTTTTTTAATGCTGTCCTTTATTGGAGTTTCAGCATTAAACTTTAAAGAATATTTCGGCTATTCTTTGAAAGAGTCCATTAAAAAAGGATTCCTTCTGTTTTTCTTTTATACAATGCTTCTGGTAAGTCTTCCGGAGCACTATTTCTGGATCACGGGATCCAATGTATATTTCGTTCCTGTTATCTTATCAGGGATTTTACTCTATATTTTTAAAAAAAGAGAAGATACGGGACGGAAAATATGGCTTTATCTTTCGGTTTTTCTTATCATCATTCTGATGGGTTCCAATGAAATCCTGGCATTAATTCTTGAAGGACTTTTGCTAGTCTCCTATTATCAGAAACGCAATAGAGAAAATTTATTTTTGGTGCTGTTAGGAACTTTATTTTTACTTGTATGTTTTCTTGCCCCGGGAAATTTCAACAGAATGGGAGAGGAGGAAAAAGGAATGGTAATATGGCTGAAAAGGATTGCTCTTTTTGGTGCTGATACCATATATGTAGGATTGAAAGTGATGATGGTACTTCCATTATTTATAAAGGTTTTTGAAGAAGAACTTAAAAAAATCTCTACTCAGATAACATTTCAAAAAGCATGTCTATTCTGGTCGGTTTCATTGCTTCCTTTATTATTTACAAGCTATATTCTTACTTCTATTGCAAGACAGTTTGAAAGCATTCTCTTCTATTTTTTAATTACTTTTTCACTGATTATCTTCTTTAGATTTGAAAAAATTAAAAAGGTTTGGTGGATTTCTCTCTGTATTGTGTTTCTTCCTGAGCTTAAAATTTTCCCGGAGAAATATGCTTATTTTAACATTGATTTTAATGGTGAAAATATAATAATGGAGCTTTTTACTACAGATCTTAAGAAGTATGAAAGAGAGATGAATGAAAGAGTTGATATAATTAAAAATTCTTCACAGGATTCTGTGGTGGTAGATAAGATCAAAGAAGTTCCGAGAATTTTATATATCGATGAAATGGCTTCTGTAAAAGAGCAGGAAACCTATGTAAATGACCAGCTTCAAAAATATTTCAATAAAAAATATATCCGAACAAAAGAATAAATAAAGGCTTTAGATAATATTCTAAAGCCTTTTGTTTTATTTCTAGTCCTTAAAAACCTGGTTTTCCTGTTCCTGAACTCTGATAAAAGTAGTTCTCTTGGAAAGCTCTTTAAGCTTTGAAGCCCCTACATACGTACACGTGGATCTTACTCCTCCTAAAATATCCTTTACAGTTTCTGAAACCGGACCTTTATAAGCCACTTTTACAGTTTTCCCTTCAGAAGCACGGTATTCTGCTACACCTCCGGAATGCTTGTCCATTGCGGTTTTAGAACTCATCCCATAGAAAAGACGGTATTTTTTACCGTTTTCTTCAATCATCTCTCCGCCGCTTTCGTCGTGACCGGCAAACATTCCGCCCAGCATTACGAAATCTGCCCCGCCACCGAAAGCCTTTGCTACATCACCAGGAACTTTACATCCTCCATCTGCAATGATATGACCTCCCAAACCATGAGCAGCATCAGAACACTCAATAATAGCCGAAAGCTGAGGATATCCTACTCCTGTTTTTACTCTGGTTGTACACACTGATCCAGGGCCAATACCTACTTTTATGATGTCTGCACCCACTAAAAGAAGTTCTTCCACCATTTCTCCGGTAACCACATTTCCTGCGATAATAATTTTATCCGGGAAATTAGCCCTTGCCTTCTTCACAAATCCAACGAAATGCTCGGAATAGCCATTGGCTACATCTATGCAGAGAAACTCAATTTTTGGATGCTTTTCGAGGATATGTTTTATTTTTTCTTCATCTGCTTTTCCTGTTCCTGTACTCAAAGCAATATACTGATGAATACTTTCAGGCTGGCTTTCCAGAAACAGACTCCATTCATCAGGAGTATAATGCTTGTGAACCGCTGTAATAATTTTTTCCTTTGCCAGCTCAACGGCCATTTCAAAAGTTCCTACCGTATCCATGTTGGCTGCAATTACAGGAACTCCTGTCCATTTTTTCTTCGTATGTTTAAAGGTAAATTCTCTTTGTAAATCAACTTCTGAACGGGATTTTAAAGTAGAACGTTTAGGGCGGAACATTACATCCTTGAAACCCAGTTTTATGTCATATTCTATACGCATTTTGTAATTATTTGTCAGAATAAAGGTAGTAAATAATCTTGAACAGAGTGTTTCTATGATGATGGATTTTCCAGTTTATGAAACAAAAAAAATACGGTTTGAAAATAAGTTTTTCAAACCGTATTTTAATTATTTAAAAGCTTTGCTTTAGCGTAGATTAAATAGAAGACTCTGATATTCTCAGAATTATTTTGCTTCTTTTATCCCTTCAAAAGTCATCACTTCTTCTAATGTTTTCATGTATTCATAAGCTGTAAGATCAAACTTTACCGGAACAATAGAAATATATCCGTTGGCCAATGCCGTTTCATCAGCATCTTCAGAATCATCCATATTGTTGAAATATCCTGTTAGCCAGTAATATTTTTTCCCATGTGGATTGATTCTCTCATCAAAACTTTCTTCCCATTTGGCATGAGCCTGTTTACATACTTTTACCCCTTTTATTTCTTCTTTCGAAAGCTTAGGAATATTGACATTCAATACAATTCCTTTTGGCATTGGATTTTCCAGGGTTCTTCTTACGATATTCTGAATAAATTCTTTAGCTTGGCTAAAATCAGCTTCCCAGCTGAAATCCAGTAATGAAAATCCAATCGCAGGAATTCCTTCTACACCTGCTTCTACAGCAGCAGACATTGTCCCCGAATAAATCACATTGATAGAAGAATTTGCTCCGTGATTGATTCCGGAAACTACAATGTCAGGTCTTCTCGTTAGAATTTTATCAAGAGCCATTTTTACACAGTCTACCGGAGTTCCGCTGCAGGAAAAATCTGTCTGCGGGCCTTCCAGCGTAACTTCTTCGTAGCTGAGGGTAGAATTAATGGTAATAGCGTGGCCTTTTCCACTTTGAGGAGAGTTGGGGGCTACAACAACTACTTCTCCGATTTCATTCATAAAATTTACAAGATTTCTGATACCAGGAGCTGTAATTCCATCATCATTAGTAACCAGAATAAGCGGTCTTTCCATAAATTATCTTTAATTTTTTATTCAAATAGAGTGAATCTGTTCATTTTCAGAATTGAACAGATAGATTTTCAACACATCAAATGTAGGTAAAAATCAGACGCAATAAAATACCAGATTGGGATTGGCTGTTGTAAAAAGAGAAGTAAGATTCTCATACTATGGCTTATAGAATAGAGAATTAAGCATAGAAGGAAAAGGACAAAGCGCAAAAAATAAAACTGAAATGAAGTAAATTTAATATGAATTTCATTTCAGTTTTAATTGAAGTGGTTTTACAAAATAATAAACTAGTCGAGAGGTTTTCTACCAGAAATGATATTATAAAGAATAACGATAATGGCAATAACCAATAAAACGTGAATTAAATAACCTGTGCTCATTCCAGGAACTATTCCTAACATTCCCAGTAGCCAAACAACGATGCAGATGACTGCGACTAACCATAGTAAACTTTTCATGACTTAATATTTTGAATTTGTATGGTTAATTCTCTGCATATTTTATGCCTTTATGGCTGAAATTTGATTTTTGTGGTATCTGTTTTTTGTTTTTGATAAAAAAAATAAATTTTGGAATACCCTGTAAAAAAAGACATGTTTTATTTCGTTTGGGAATGAAACAGCCTGATAATAGGAAATGGCTAACACTGTTTTGATTATTTGCAAATCTCTTTAAATAAAAATGATCAAAACTGACGATATTTGTAAATAAGGTATTAAATTTGATCATTTGTAACAGTACCAAACTTACTGCTACTAATTATTATACTTATTTTAAAAAAATTAATAAATAAAGACAGTTTATGTGGAAAAATTTCAAACTGAATAAATTTTTACTCCTTATTCCATTAACCAGTCTAATGTTTTGTTTCAACTCGCCAAAGAATGACGATGAAAAGATGCAGACGATAATGGTGAGCGTAAAAAACACACTTTCTTATCTGCATTATAGTCCAAAGTCTATCAATGATGCCTATTCGAAGGACGTTTATAAGCATTATTTCGAATTGGTAGATCCAGCAAAAAGATATTTTCTGCAATCTGATATGGATGAATTCAGCAAGCATGAAACAAAGCTTGATGACTATATCGGGCAAGGTGATCTGACATTCTACAAACTTACGATTGACAGACTCTACCAAAGAGTGGATGAGATTGATAAAATCACACAGGATATCTTCAGTAAGCCTATTAATCTTCAGGAAGATGAAACGCTTACCCTTGAGCCAAAACTAAAAAAAGTACCTGCCAATAAGCAGGAACAGTATAATGAGTGGAAAAAATTCATCAAATACAACATCCTTCAGGAAGTTGAGTCGATGAACAGTAAAGAAGAAGCTCAGAAAGAAAAGAAAGACTCTGTTCAAAAGTACAAGCTGAAAGATACTATCAAGTTTAAAGTTCTTACTCAGGATGAAAAAATCAAAAAAGCGACTGATGAAGTAAAAGACCTTGTAAAAGACACCTTTACAAGATTTAAAAAGAGAAAGAAAATGGATTGGTTTACGGTGTATATGAATGCTTATACTGAGGTATTCGATCCGCACACTAACTATTATTCTCCAAAAGATAAAGAAGATTTTGATACTCAGTTTACCGGAAAAGTAATTGGTATCGGAGCCCTGATTCAGGAGAAAAAAGGAAACCTGTATTTAGGAGCCCTTACCATTGGAGCACCGGCATGGAAATCTAAACAGCTTTCTGAGGGTGATAAAATCCTGAAAGTAAAATCTAAACCGAAAGAAGATGCTGTAAATGTTGTAGGAATGCTTTCTGATGAAGCCGTAAGACTGATCAGAGGAGAGAAAGGAACACCCGTAACATTAACGGTTCAGAAGAAAGACGGAACGATTAAAGATGTAACCATGATCCGTGAGGAAGTAGCTATTGAAGATACTTTCGCAAGAAGTATCGTAGTGAATACTCCAAATGGAAAAAAATATGGTTTTATCAACCTTCCAAGTTTTAATGCTGATTTTGAAAATGCCAAAGGAAGAAACGCTTCTGATGACATCAAAAATGAAATCATTAAACTTAAAGAACAGAACATTCAGGGAATCATTCTTGACCTTAGAAATAATGGTGGAGGTTCTTTAACTGAAGTAGGGGATATTATGGGGCTTTTCATGGAAGCTGGTCCTTACGTACAGGTGAAGGATGGAAACGGGAAAATACAGACTCTTAAGAATAAAAATGAAACTCCGATCTGGACAGGTCCGCTTGTAATCATGCAAAATGAACTTTCCGCTTCAGCTTCAGAAATCCTTGCAGGAGTAATGCAGGATAACGGAAGAGCAATGATCATAGGATCTCCGCAGTCTTTCGGAAAAGGTACCGTTCAGACTTTTGTTGATCTGAACAGATTCCTGAATACCGAAGATGATTTTGGATCTTTAAAGCTGACGATTCAGAAATTCTACAGAATTACAGGAGAATCTACACAGAGAAAAGGAATTGTTTCTGATATTCAGATGAAAGACTTCTTTACCTATGCAGAAGTAGGAGAGCGATATGATGATTATGCGCTGGCATGGGATAAAATTCCACCTACAAAATTCGAGAAACTGAACTATTTCAATATTCAGGCGCTGGAAAAAGCAAGTGCAGACAGAATGGCTAAAAACAGCAATTATCAGTTGTTATTAGAATCTGCTCAATGGAGAGAAAAACTGGATAAAGAAGAAAATATCACTTTGAATATCACCAAGTTCAACGAGCTGATGAAGAACAGAAAGTCTCAGATTGAAAAGTTCAAAGCTTTGACAAAATTTGAAAACGGACTTCAGTTCATGATGTATCCAAGTGAAATTGAAAGAGAGAAAAAAGATGAAGCTTTCAAGAAAAAATCTGAAATGTGGATCAAGAATCTGAAAAAAGATCTTTACCTGCAGGAAGCAATGAATATTGTATCAGATATGGGAGCTAAATCCTAAACATAAAAAAACCGCTAATGAAAATTAGCGGTTTTTTTATTGAGTACAGTAGATTACTTAATTTCTACACATCCCACTCTTCCTCCGGCATTTCCGGTAGGCTGAGTATGGAAATCATCCGCTGCTGCGTGTACAATAAGACCTTTTCCGATGATGTTTTTAGATTCATCTGTACAGCCCAGACACCATTTGTCTGTTTTGAAAGTCAATGTTGCAGTTCCGTTCTGATCAGCAACCAGGTTTCCTATATCTCCCATATGGAAGTGTTCAGCTCCCCATTTACCATGATCATTCTTGGAAGGATTCCAGTGGCCACCGGTAGACGTTCCGTCTGCAGCAGAGCAGTCTCCTTTTTCATGAATGTGTACTGCATGGATTCCAGGAGTAAGGTTGGTGATGTCCAGCTTCATTGTTACTTCATTTCCATTTTGAGTAAACTTCGCTGTTCCTCCTGTCTGTGTTCCGCTTTTGGCATTTACCGAGTATGTTTTTGTTGTTCCGCACGAAACGGCAAAAACTGCAAATCCCGCCAATAATGCTAATGTTTGTACTTTCATTTGTTAAATGATTTATAGTGATTTTACGATAAATTTAAAAAAGATTTTCCAAAGGGCTTTATGATCTCACTCTTTTTTGAAAAACTTAGTTTGAATGATACTGCAATCCGGCTTGTTTTAACCTTAAATTCTGAAAGGTTGTCTGAAGGGTAACTTCTTTAAAAAGAGGCGAAAAAAAGCTTATTTTTAGTCTTTAGAAAGTAACTTATTAATCCAGTATCTGCGGTAAGAAAAAATAGAGCATGATTATTCTGTATACATTCATTAGTGAAGCAAATCACCAGCCTCTTCTTGACAGGTATCTGCCTGTTTTTTCTCAGGAAAGTAAACAGAATATTCTGAGATACAGGAGATGGCAGGATGCTCAGCTTTCCTTACTGGGAAAAGTCCTTTTAGAATATGGATTAAAGACTTATTATAACATTTCTGATATTGAAACAGATGTTCTCACGAATAAAAAACCTTATTTAAAAGGAAATGATCTTCATTTTAATATATCCCATTCCAAAAATCTTGTTACCTGCGCTATTGCAGAATATTCCTTGGGAATAGATGTTGAATTTAATGATCAGAAAATTAGCTATCAGGATTTTATATTTCAAATGACCGACAAAGAGCTTCAGGAAATCCAAAATTCTGAGGATAAGATGAAACAATTTTTCATGTATTGGACGCGAAAAGAAGCCGTAATAAAGGCCCACGGAGCCGGAATGATTCTTCCTCTGGATTCTTTTGAAATAATAAATAATGAATGCCATATTGTAGGTGAAAAGTTCTTTACCAAAGAGATTTTCATTCATAAAGAGTATCATAGCTGTATTGCCTCCTCAGATCAGAAAATTAAAGAGGTGATGCCAATTATTAAATACATTGAAGAAGATATTTTACTATAAAAAATGAAACAGGGTTCTGATAATAGCAATAAAAGACAACATAATTCCGCTATGGAAAAATATCTTTGTGAAATAACAACTTTGAAGTGGAAGAATATAAAATACGGATTGTAAAAACAATTCAATATATTGACAGCCATATTGATGCAGATCTGTCTCTGGAAAAAGTTTCAGAGGTAAGTGCCTATTCACCGTTTCATTTTCATAGGATATTTAAACTGGTTACAGGGGAAACCCTTCAGAGCTACATTATCAGGAAGAAAATAGAAAAAAGTGCCCTTCATCTGGCGGTTCATAAAAATATGGAAATCAAAGATATCTATTGGGATCTGGGTTTCTCTAATCATTCAGTTTTTTGCAAGACATTTAAAAAATATTACGGTCTGGCTCCCACAGAATTTCGCAGATCAGCTCCGGAGAAGTTTCACAAGATTTTACAAATACAAAGCAAGAACGGACAAGTGGATACGGTTTTCAGCCAATACATTTGCAACATTGAAAACCTGTTAAACTGGACTAAAATGAATTTAAAAATCGAAGTAAAAGAAATGCCGGAAATGAATCTGGCATCCGTGATGAGCCTTGGAATTGCCAATGTAGAACCTTCTTTCAACCTCTTAATAGACTGGGCAAAAAAGAAAAGCCTTTTTCCGCGGGAGAATGTGAAAATGATTTCTGTGTATCATGACAGCTGCAAAATAACACCTCTTGATAAAGTCAGAATCCATGCCTGTATGCTTTTGGATGAAAGACTCTCAAAACAGGAGGGCGAAGTATTTCCCGAAACGATAGATGGCGGAAAATACATTGTGGGAAGCGGTGAAGTTACTTTGGATGACTTTGAACAATGCTGGGTTTCTATGTTTTTGTGGATGAATGAGAACAATTATTCTACACGAAGAACCTTTCCCTATGAGATCTATCACACCAATTTTAAAGAACATCCGGAAGGAAAGATGATCGTGGATTTTTGCATCCCGGTTCATTAATTACCATTCGGAAGCAAAAGAATGCCTTTCAGTAATAATTTTTTTACAGAAGGGCATTTCTTATCCTATTTTTGATCCAGAAAACAATAAAAATGAAAACACAAGGACAAAACATCCTGTTTCTGATTCTCCTCCTCACCTCCATTATGGGATATTCCCAGGTGAAAATATCAGGAAAAGTATCCTTCAAAAATAAAGGAGTAAGTGAAGTAAACGTGACTTTAAAAGATACTTATGACGGTGCTACCACAGATGCTCAGGGTAATTTTACCTTTGAAACTTCGGAAAAAGGACCTCACAAAATAACGTTTGCCCATCCGAAATATGAAAATGTAGAAAGAGATATTTCTATTGAAAACCAAGATGTTTCGTTGAATATTGATCTTAAAGAGCAGATCAGTGAGATTGATGCAGTAGTGGTTTCTGCCGGATCTATTGAAGCCAGCGATAAGAAAAGAGCAACAGCGCTGCTTACACCCATTGATATTTATACAACGGCAGGAGCAGACGGACAGATTTCTTCAGCATTGACCTATCTTCCGGGAGTGCAGAAAGTAGGAGGGACGGAAGGTCTGTTTATCCGTGGAGGTACAGGAACGGAATCTAAAATTTTTATGGAAGGTAGTCTTATCAACAATTATTTTTCGAACTCTGTTCCGGGGATCGCGGGTAGAGATCAGTTCAATACTTCTCTTTTTAAAGGAAATATATTTTCAAGTGGTGGGTATTCTGCACTGTATGGGCAGGCTCTTTCAGGAGCATTGATGTTGGAAAGTGTTGACCTTCCGGATGAGAGTTCTTACAGTTTAGGTGTTTCACCTATTTTCCTGAATGCCGGATTTCAAAAGCTGGGAAATAATAAAAACTATTCCTACGGGGCTACGGCAGGATATTCTCTTTTAAGCCTGATGCAAAAGGTATTTAATTTTAATACAGATTTTTTTGAAGCACCACAAGGACTTAACGGAGATGTGAATTTCAGGTTTAAAACAAAGTCAGGAGGTTTCTTTAAATACTATGGAATGTTTAATTCCAATAAAATGGGGGTAAGGTCAGAAAGCCTCGAGCCCGGATCCGATTTCAGTCTGGTAAAACTGAACGGGAAAAATACTTTTCATAATCTGTCATTTAAACAGAAATTTGGAAAATACCTTCTGAATGTGGGTGGTTCTTATTCATACAATAAATCTGACCTTCATTTTTCTACAGAAACGAATGATATTGAAGCGAACAGAAGCCAGCTTCTGACTGACGGAAATTATCTGAATTTCAAAGCTGTTCTGGAAAGAAAAATCAACAGAATCAGTGCCGTGAGAGGAGGATTTGAATTGAATAATACCGATGAAAATCTGAATTTTGAAACCGTACAGAAACATTATACAGATTTAATCTCTGCGGCCTTCGTGGAAACGGATCTTGGTTTCAGTAATGCATTGTCAGCGAAGATAGGAGTAAGAGCAGAGCATTCCTCATTTTTAGGAAAGAACAATATTGCTCCTCGTTTTGCGATCGCATACCGCCTTGCAAAAGATTGGACAACCTCATTAGCGTACGGACTTTTCTACCAAAACCCGGAAAGCAAGTACATAAATGGTCCGGCAAATCTTGGCTTTCAGCAATCTCAACATTATATTTTTCAGGTTCAGAGAGCTTCAGAGGGTAGAACTCTACGTTTTGAAGCGTTTTACAAAAAATATGATCAGTTGATCAAAACATTTAATATTAACCAGGATAAGGAGCAAAATCAGCAAACTCAGTCTGCTTTAAACAACAGTGGATATGGATATGCAAAAGGAGTGGAATTCTTCTGGAGAGATAATAAAAAAACATTTGAAAATATTGATTACTGGATCAGTTACTCATACCTGGATTCAAAAAGAGATTTTCTTAATTATCCGGTAAGCCTGCAGCCAAGTTTTGCCGCTGAACATACCCTTTCGGCAGTGGCTAAAAGATTTATTCCGGAATGGAAACTGGGAGTGAATTTATCTTATACATATGCAAAAGGACGTCCTTACTACGATATCGCTTCCAAATTTGAAAACGGACAGACCGTTAATTATACCCGAACAGAAGGAAGATTAAAAGATTACAATGCTTTGAATTTCAGTATTAATTATCTTCCCAATATCGGTAAAAAAGATGCAAAAGCATTTCCGGTATTTGTATTGAGTATCAGTAATATTTTAGGATCAAAAAATGTATATGGTTACAATTTCTCTGCTAATGGATCCAGAAGCTCAGCTATCGTTCCGCCAGTCAACACTTTTGTATTCATCGGAGCATTTATAAGTTTTGGAGTAGACAAAACAGATGATGCCATCAATAATAATTTATAAAAACATATCTTAGGACACACAAACATAACTCACTTTTAAAATTTGATATCATGAAAAAATACCTTTTAAGTTTTGCTTTAGCTTTTGTGAGCTTAACAGCTTTTGCACAGGCAGATTATGACAAAATAATGTCTGAAAAAATTGCAAGAATAGAGACCTGTAAAACCTCTGAAGATTTCCAGACCCTGGCCAATGATTTCCAGAGAATAGGAAGCAAAGAGAGCACAAAATGGCTTCCGGCATACTATGCCGCATTTTCTTATATCCAAAAAGGAAGAACACAGATGAGAGATGGTAAAATGCAGGAATTGGATGGTATCGCAGATCAGGCTGAAAAACACCTTTCTATGGCTCAGAATCTTGCCGGAACTGATAATGCAGAAATACACTTACTGAGAAAAATGTCTTATTCCCTGAGAATGATGGTGAATCCTGCACAACGTTATATGACCGATGGAGCCAGAGCTGCTGAGGAAATGAGCATTGCAGAGAAATTAGATCCTTCAAATCCGAGAATTGCTCTTATCAAGGCAGAAGATGTCTATTTTACACCGGAACAGTACGGAGGAAGCAAAACCAAAGGATTGGAAATGTTTAAAGATGCTCAGGCAAAATTTAAAGCATACAAACCAAAGACGGCTTTAGATCCGAGCTGGGGAAAAGGAGAAGCAGATTATTTCTTAAGCTTACCTGTTGAAAAAGCAAAATAGTTTTCACTGTATTTATATCCATTAACCTTCATTCGTGAAGGTTTTTTTATACCATTCGGAAAGGAAAATCAGCCCTTCGGTAACAATTAATTTTTGATACCTTTAATAAAAACTAATTTTAAGTCAAGAAAACAGATCATGAAACGGAAAAACTTTATCATACTATTCTGGGTATCACTTGCAGTCTCCATGTTTTTCTTTTTTGTCTTTACAGAAGAAAAGAATCTTGAAAACTTTTTATATACCCTGCTTATCTCTTTTATTTATTCTTTTGTATTGGGAGGAGGAAACGGAATGCTGAACAGCTTTCTGAATAAAAAAATCCCATGGTCGGAGGCTACAACCAAAAGAGCGGTTATCAGTATTATTTCAATTATTGTTGCCAATTTTGTGCTGGTCTATTTTTGTAATTATGTCAATTTTGTACTTATTCAAAAAACGGCTACTACAGAAGAGTTTTTCCTGGGAAAATATAATTTCCTTAATTGGTTTACCATCAATATTGCGTTGTTGATATCAGCTTTCCTTCATGCCAGAAGTTTTATGGAAGAGCTGAAAAAGACTTCCAGAAAAGAAGTGGTGGAACAGAAGCTTATCGCCAAATCTGCAAATGCCCAGTTTGAAAGTTTAAAGAACCAGCTGGATCCCCATTTTCTTTTTAATTCCTTGAATGTTTTAAGCTCCCTGATTGACGAAAACCCAAGACAGGCACAAAAGTTTACTGCTTCTATGTCAAAGATTTACCGGTATGTACTTGAACAGAAAGATAAAGAGCTGGTAACAGTAGAAGATGAAATAGAATTTGCCAAAACCTATTGTGAACTTTTAAAAACAAGGTTTGAAGACAGTGTAGATTTCACTTTTGATGTTCCCAAAGAAGACTATCAGAAATATGTAGTTCCATTGGCGCTACAGTTACTGTTGGAAAACTGTATCAAGCACAATTTTGCCACATCATCAAAACCTTTGACCATCAGAATTTTTTCAGACGGAAAGACCCTTTGTATTGAAAATAATCTGCAGATAAGAGAACAGATCAAAGAGAGCTCAGGAATTGGTCTTGCCAATATTGTACAGCGCTATTCCTTACTTACGGAGAGAAATGTTTTCATAGAAAAATCTGAAGATCATTTTAAAGTAAAACTTCCAATGCTGATTGCTAAGCCACAAGTTTCCACATCAAAAGCCGAAGATGATTCTGCTGCTTACAAACGGGCACAAAAAAGAGTGAAAGAGATTAAAAGTTTTTATATGAATCTGATTTCTTACTGCACCGTATGCTCGTTTTTAATCTTTATTAATCTTTTTACAAGCAGCAAAAATCATTGGTTCTGGTTTCCTGTACTGGGATGGGGAATAGGGGTTGCTTCTCACGCATTCCAGGTGTTTGGAGTAGGAGAATCATGGCAGGAAAAAAAGATTCGTGAAATTATGAACAAACAAAAAAAATAGAAAGATGGGAACATTTGATGAAAACGATATTGAATACCAGCGTGCCAGAAGACAGGTAGAAAGGTTAAGAGGATTTTATGGGCATTTATTCGCTTATATTGCCGTGAATGCAATGATTGTTGTGTACAATTGTATGAATCTGAAACCCGGTGAAAGTTATTTTCAGTTTAAAAACTTTTTTACCGCTACTTTCTGGGGAATAGGGCTTGCAGCGCATGCTGTTACCGTTTTTCTTCCTCGTGTTAATTTTATCAGGAAATGGGAAGACAAAAAGATTAAGGAACTGATGGATAAACAGAAAGATCATTAGAATGGAAAATAATAAAATCGTCAAGAAATAATCCTTTGCCTTTTGGCCTAAAAGCTTAACCTTACAAAACTTACTAAAAATGAATATCTTATCAATTTTTTTCTATATTTTAATGGCTGCATGGTTTCTCACTGAATTCCTTTATAAAAACATGCTCAAATCCGGCAAAGAAGATCAAAAGAACAAAGATAAATCTACTCTTAATATCCTATGGCTGGCTATTCCTTTTTCCATTGTAACCTCAATTATGATATCTTATAACACCCATTTTCCGATGGTTGGAAGCAGCTGGATTCTGTATGTTGGCGAATTTCTCATTCTTATCGGGATTCTTGTCAGATATATCATTATCAGATCATTGGGGAAATATTTTACGGTAGATGTTACCATAAGACAGGATCATAAAATTAAAAAAGAAGGGTTTTATAAATACCTGAGACATCCTTCCTATGCTTTTTCTCTGCTGACCTCGCTTGGGCTTGGCCTGTATTTAAATAACTGGCTTTCATTGATTTTTGCTTTTGTTCCTCCCTTTTTAGCCTTTGCTTACAGGATAAAGATTGAAGAACAGACTCTCGTAGAACAGTTCGGGGATGAATACATAGAATACCGAAAAAGTACTAAGAAACTCATTCCGTTTATCTATTAATGGCAGGATTTTACCATTCGGAGAACATATTCTACCATTCGGTAATATAAAATTGATTGGAGACCTTTTCCTGACCTACCTTTGAATCAAGAAAAAACAAAATCAACCTTTTAAAACCAAACATTATGGAAATTTTACCTGACAAAGAAACAATTGCTTACAGAAAAGCATCAAGAAGAGTAAAAGACTTAAAAGAATTTTATGGAAACCTTACTTCTTATGGTATTGTTATTCCCTTTTTAGCCATACTGAATCTTGTAACGGCACCCGGATATTTATGGTTTCTATGGCCTGCACTGGGATGGGGAGTAGGAATTGCATTTCATGCCATCAGTGTATTTGGAATTGGTAAAAGCTGGGAAGAACGAAAAATAAAAGAACTGATGGAGAAGGATCAAAAGCAGAAAATAAAAACACTATAAACAATAATAACTAAAAAACTTATACCATCATGGATTACGAAACTGCCCACACCAGAACCCACAATATCAGAAAATTCTATAAAAGCATTTTTATATTTGCCCTATTTGCTGTTCTTATCATTCCTGATGATATTTTTGGCGAAAAGATGATCAGATTTCATTTGTTTGACAGATATACCATTCTTGCAATCTGGGGATTTATTATCCTTGTAAAAGCGGTAAAACTGTTTCTTTTTGATTCCGAATGGGAAAAAGACATGATTGAAAAAGAGCTTAAAAAAGAGAAAAAGCCAATAAACTATTAAAATCTGTCTGCTTTTATCTAACTTTATTTCCCAAAATCTGAAAACCAAAATTAAAACTCAATGATCAAAACTGTCATTATAGAAGATGAAAAACCTGCTTCAAGGAAATTAGAGAGAATGCTGAGTATTTTTCCTGAAATTGAAGTAGTTGCTAAAATAGAATCAGTGGAAGAAGGAGTGGCCTGGTTTTCTGAAAACGAGCATCCGCAGCTGATTTTTTCAGATATTGTTTTAGGGGACGGATTGTCCTTTGATATCTTCGAAAAAGCACCTACCAAAGGTTTCATTATTTATACGACAGCCTTTGACCAGTACACACTGAAAGCCTTCAAGCTGAACAGTATTGATTATCTTTTAAAACCTATTCTTGATGAAGATCTGGAAGGTGCAGTGGAAAAGTTTAAGTCGTTCATTCCTGCTAACGATACCAATGGCTCTCAGGATATTAAGCAGCTGATCAGAAAAGAAAAATCTACACTATCGAGAGTTTTGGTTAAAATTGGATATAACCTCAAAATTATACAAACTCATGAAATAAGCTGTTTTTTCAGTGAAAATAAAATCGTTTATCTTCAGACGGAGGATCGTACTTATCCCTCAGATTTTACGCTTGATGAGCTGGAAGATGTTCTGGATGAGAAGAAGTTTTTCCGTGTGAACCGACAGTTTATTATCAGTTCAGATTATATCAAAAACATTCATACTTCACCTTACTATAAAGTGGATCTGGAGTTTCAGCCTGAAGAGGAAATTACAGTAAGCAGAGACCGTGTGAAAGATTTTAAAGACTGGTTGGTCAGTTAAAGATTAACTTAAAAACAAACACCATGGAGCTTATATTATTATTCTTTAAACTATTCCTTTCTATCTTTTATCCCTGAAAATGAAGGGAATAACTAATTATTATAAAAATCGCTGGCAGATTTTACAAACTGATGAAAGGCTTCTGTAACCTCTTTTTTATGCTTATGGGCAAGAGGAAAAGGAACCATATGGGAATATTCAAACGGAAAATCCTGGATTTCAATATCAACATTAATATTCCTGTAACCTCCCTGCAGCGTATTTAACGCTTCTATGGGCGGAGCAACACTGTCTTTCTCCAATACATATGCTTTGATCTGAGATTGAATTTCCTGAATTCTTTCCTCTCTTTCCTTTTGAAAATAATTGTAACGGAGCATTTTTTTGAACCAGCTTTCCTGTGGATGTAAAGCTTCAGTCTGATAATGTTTCAGACGGGAATCTGACTTAAAATCCGAACTCAGGAGTTCTGTGAAAACCGATTGCATTTTAACCGTTGCCTGAGTGTCCATAATGTATTTGGATATCGGAAACATCCTGTCGATGGTCATTCCTCCACAGAAACAGAAAACTTTAGATTGGGTAAAATAGCGATGGGGATCTGCCATCTTGATAATCATCGAAAGAAAAGATCCTATAGAATACCCGAATAAATCCAGATCTGCTTCTCGGGAAATGCTATTAATCTTACCGCTTTTAATGTCTTTTACCACCTCTGTAATATCAGAATATGTCTGAAGTCCCGACCAGAAAATTCTTTGAGGGTGAGCTTCCAGCCGGGAACTTATGGCTGCATTTACATAAGAGTAATTCATGTTTTCAGGATACTTTTTCTTCCTGAAATTAACGACTTCCATCATGTGATGGCGTTCACTCCAGATCGCTTCTGCGCGATCCATATGAAAAGCAATCGGGAACAGGATAATGGCTTTCTGTGTTCTTTGGGCAAGCTCATAAGCCCATGGCAGATATTTATCCCATTTCTTTTCGTTCAGGCCATGGAAGAAAAAAATGCATCCGGCGGTTATTTCAATGTCGGCTCTTTTCAGAATATGATACTCAAATTTTTTATTACATTCAATCTCAAAATCCTTGATATCTACAGCAGGATGGCCGTATAAGAGGTAGTTTTTTTCATTAATACTGAGTTTCTGTTGATGTTTGCTGCAATGCTGGTTTTCTGAGCCATAAAGCAGATCAGAAACTTTAGATTCAAAATGAATTGATTCCATCGTTACATTCAGTTCCTTGAGTTCAATCATGTCTTTTCCGGAATCAAAATGACTCTTCAAAACTTCATACAATTCATAATATTCCATAGCGGGACGATTGAGGGGTTCGTAATTAGAACTATCAAGTTAGAGAATTATTGCAGTAATCTGTTGGTTTTTAGTGGTTAAATGTATTCTGGGCATAGGAGAAATAAAATAAAACCCGAAACAAATCAGCTCCGGGATTGTAATATATAGATTGATAAGGATGTTTACTCTTATTCTTTTCCCATGGCTTTATTTCCATATTGCTTTATGGTAGCAGCGGTGAGGGCTATCATAAGGATACATAATATAAGATCTGCTTTTTCCGGATGAAAAATTTCCTGATAGAGGTTATATCCTACAAGCATTGATACGAAGAAAATAAGGGCATTATTGGCAGAAGAAGATGGGTTTTTAATTGTTGTTTTCATAAGGATATTTTTTATTGTTATTTATCCAGTAAGTATGACTACTTTTAAAACGTTACAACGCTTTTTCAAAAAAATAATCTTTTTCTTTCGATCTATTAACCCAATTAATTTTTAATGGGTAACTATCTGTAATCAATTCTGTTAGATTCTGTGTCTTCAAGTTGTTTAATAATAGATTCGGGAATCTCATCACTATCAATAGGGAAACTGATGGAATCCGAAATAAAGTTTTTTCTGTCGGCTTTTCTGAAGATTTCAAACAAAGCAATCGGCTCCTGATTAAAACTGATACAGGTGCTTATAAAGTGGATTTCGTGGAGTTTATAGTCCGGATTCTTAAGCTTTTCTTTAATATCCTTTATTCTTGAAATGAAATGCCTTTGGCGGATAAAGGTATTGCTGTTCATGATGATAAATACATAATCCGAATAGGCCGTTACCTTACCGAAATACTTATGATGATCCCCACCGCTTCTTTCAATAAAATATTCTCCGGTGGTTTCAGACTTATAAATTTCCATCGCAGAGCGCCATATACGGTCTTCTTTTGCCATTAAAGGATTATCAGGTAGATTTCTGTTATAAGAATACCAACAGCCTACCAAACGGTCTAAAAGAGCGGTATTCAGATTAACATTATTCATATCAATCTTCAGATCATTAAAATTGAAGGATTCTGTATTGGAATTAATAAAATCTATATAGTTCGAATAGCCAAGAACCCTTACAATAAGACTGAGCTTAGCAAGATTGGGTCTGCTCAGAACCGCATTTTCATTCTGTCTGAATTTCTTCAGTTTATTGATAATCAGATGCTCATAGAGATAATTAGTACCCAGAAGATCAGGCTTTTTTTGAATGCTCTTTTCCGAATAATCATTGGTAATCAGTTCATTAAGTTCTGCGCTTATATAAGACCATTCCGTTTTGGTAACATCTTCCCAATGGTTTTTCTTTAAAAACTGTCGGCTTAAGAAATTCATAAGTTTCTCAAGATGAAGTATATCTTCCTTTTTCATGGTATATATTTTATAAGACTAATTTAAGATTTTTATCAAGCCAAAAAAGACTTTTAAGAGACTTTTATATTTTAAAATCCATTGATATTTGAATAGAAAACAAAAAACAAAACAATGGAAACAAAAATGGTATTAAAAGACGAAATCCTTTGGAACCGGATACAGGAGTTTTCTCTGGACGCTCGAGGCGTTGATTTTCCCTTCTCAAAAAAACTGGCAAAAGAAGAACGCTGGAGCCTTGATTTTGCCCATAAGGCGATTGAAGAATATAAAAAGTTTGTTTATCTCTGTTGTATTCTTCCCCATGGAGCTTCTCCCAGCAAGATAGTAGATAAAGTATGGCATATGCATCTGATTTACACCCAGAATTATTGGGAGGAATTTTGTCCCCATATTCTAAAAAGATCCCTTCATCATCATCCTTCCAGAGGAGGAAACAGGGAGAAAGAAAAACATCAGAACTGGTTTCAGGATACATTGGTAAACTACCGGGAAGTATTTAAACAGGAAGCCCCTGAAGAAATCTGGAAAGAACTGAAAGAAAAATCCAGACTGCGGTCCTGGATAAAAAAGATGGCTTTTTTTGCTCCGATCTTTATTCTACTGCTTTTATTCTCCTGTACGGAAGGAGAAGGATTTACCGGATTTCTTGTTACAGGAGTTGTATTTGGAATTATTTTCATTCTGGGAACAATCGTATCTGTCATAGGAAATAATGAAGTCTCTGATCCTAACAGAAAAGATAAACCAAACAATGACGGAGGAAGTTGCGGTGGCTCAAGCTGCAGCGGAGGTGGCGGTTGTGGCGGAGGCTGCGGGGGTTGTGGAGGATGTGGTGGCTGCGGAGGATAAAAACTAATCATTATGAAAAAGATCATTATTCATACGGTTCCGGTTGTAATAAGTGTTGTATGGCTTGTAGGAGTACATCAGACATTTAATCCGGTTATTCTTAAAGGACCAGACTTTCTGAATTTCTATTTAATCCTGGTTATTGGGTTCTATGCTTCGGTTTTCTGTTTACGTTCTTTGAATGAAATGATTTCAAGAACGACCCTTTATTTTGCGGGACTGATTTTCCTATTGGGAATCATCAAACTGATAAGAGGAGTGATGTTGGAAAAACCCATTGGATTTTTAGTTATGATTTTAATAGCAGAAATTATTGTTACATTGATTTTTATGTTGAATCATGTCAATAAAAAGATGAAGTAATGCTTCTGTATAAAAAGAAACCCGAAACAAAAATGTTCCGGGCTTTATTATGTATTGTTGATATTAAATATCTTTCTTTTTTTCCACGGGCTGATAGCCATATTTTCGAACCATAACGGAAGTCAGGACTACTAAAATAAGACTGATCGCAATATTTGAGTTTTCCGGATGTACAATTGCCTGATAGAAATTATAGCCAAAAACTGCAGATACAATAGCGATCAGGATATTGTTTACGTAAGCATACTGGTTTTTTGTAGATGTTTTCATAGTAATATTTTTTATTGTTATTTACTCAGTAAGTAAGACAACTTAGAAAACGTTACAGAAAAATTTAAAAAAAAATCCAGAACCTTCAAATCGATAATTCTATAATCCCAAAACACAAACCTCGGATCCCCTACGCAATCACACCACTTCCGATAAGCTCCTCATCAATATACCATGAAGCAAACTGTCCTTCAGCAATTGCAGACTGAAGTTCATCAAACTCAATATACAATGCATTTTCAAACTGATACAGCGTTGCTTTCTGTAAAGCCTGTCTGTATCGGAATCTGGCCATTACTTCCATAGATTCTCCATTCTGAAGCTTCATATCTTCACGAACCCAGTGCAGCTCAGAATTATCTATTTTCAGTGCTTTTTTGTGGAGACCAGGGAAGTGACTTCCTTCTCCCACGAAAATGATATTGTTTTCCATCTCTCTGGAGATAATAAAACAGCTTTCTTTGTGTCCGCCTATTCCAAGGCCACGGCTTTGTCCGATGGTGAAAAACTGGGCTCCCTGATGTTTCCCGATTACTTTTCCGTCAGGTTTTTTATAATTGATTTTTCTTGATAAAAACTCAAGTTCTTCTTCTTTAGACAAGAATTCAGGTTTTTCTTCAGAAAAAAGAGGTGAATCTTTGAAAATTTCTACAATTTCACCTTCGTTGGGTTTTAATTGCTGTTGCAAAAATTGTGGAAGGCTTACTTTTCCGATAAAACATAGTCCCTGAGAATCTTTTTTATCTGCTGTTACCAGCCCGATTTCTTTTGCAATTTCTCTTACCTGAGGCTTTGTAAGTTCTCCAATAGGAAATAACGCTTTTGAAAGCTGGTCCTGACTTAGTTGACACAGGAAATAAGACTGGTCTTTATTATTATCTTTTCCAGCCAGAAGATGGAAGATTTCTTTGCCATTCTCATCAAAAGTGGAATTTACCCTGGCATAATGTCCTGTTGCAACCTTATCTGCACCCAAAGACATTGCCGTTTTCATAAACACATCGAATTTTACTTCTCTGTTACACAATACATCAGGGTTGGGAGTTCTGCCTTTTTCGTATTCGGCAAACATATAGTCAACGATACGCTCCTTGTACAGTTCACTCATATCTATCACCTGGAAAGGAATTCCAAGCTTTTGGGCTACCATAAGGGCATCATTACTGTCCTCAATCCAGGGACATTCATCTTCTAATGTTACGGAAGCATCGTTCCAGTTTCTCATGAATAAAGCCACTACTTCATGGCCTTGCTGCTGCAGCAAATAAGCTGTAACACTAGAATCTACACCTCCGGAGAGGCCTACTACTATTTTCATTGTATTTCAATTTTACGAAACTCTTAACGGGAGTTCTTAGTTTGATGCGGCAAAAATACGATTAATAAAGTCGTAAAAAAACCATAATTTTAAACATTGATAAAAACGATATTAATCGTGATCACCATCTTACTTCACTGATAACAGGTGATGGAAAGATAAAAAATCATCAAAATAAAAAATATCTAGATATGAAAAAGTTTATTATTTCTATGATGCTGATAGGTTCAGGATCAGTATTTTCCCAGGTTTCAGTAGGTGCACCGGTACAGGAAAACAGTAAATGGACTTTCGGAGGAGGAATTGGAGTAGGTTTCGGAAGCAATAGTGCTTTTAATTTATCGGCTTCACCCAGAGTAGGTTACAGACTTACCAATGATCTTGAAGGTGGAGTTGTTGGAAGTGTTTCGTGGCAGACTTCTGATTATTATAAATCAACGATGTTCGGAGTAGGTCCTTTTGTCAATTATTATTTTGCCAGATCATTTTATGTGGGAGCCAACTATCAACATTATTTTGTTGACTACAAGGATAAGTACTATGATTATAAATACAATACAGAAGAAAATGCATTGTATGTTGGAGGAGGATATATGCAGAGAATCGGGAACAACTCCTTTATGCAGCTGGGGCTGATGTATAATGTGCTTTGGAAGCAGAATTCCAGTGTGTTTTCCAGTGGCCTGATCCCGAATATCGGTTTTGTGGTGGGACTTTAATGTTCGATTTATCAATATAAACGGACTTTAGCCCGTTTAATTAGAAAACAAAATTCATTCGGCTTTAGCCAAAACTTATAAAAACAAAAATCCCAGGGAAATTTCCCTGGGATTTTTTATTGAAATTTAATTTCTTATTTAATTAAGATTGAGAAGACTTTTCAGCGGATTTCTTAGCTTTCTGCGTTTTTCCGATCAATCCGTCTTTTGCTTCATTAAGGTCAAGAACTACGGTTTCTCCTTCATTCAATTGCTTGTTTACCAGCATTTCTGCCAATAAGTCTTCAATATATTTCTGGATGGCACGTTTCAATGGTCTTGCCCCAAAATCTTTATCCCATCCTTTTTCAGAAATAAAGTCTTTCGCTTCTTCAGTAAGATCAACTTTATATCCTAATTTTTCAAGTCTGCCATACAGTTTGTTCAGTTCAATATCAATAATTTTCTTGATATCATCCTGTACAAGGGAGTTGAAGATTACAATATCATCAATTCTGTTTAAGAATTCTGGAGCAAATGCTTTTTTAAGGGCACTTTCAATGGTACTTCTTGCTCTTGAATCTGAAGTTGTTTTCTTCGCAGAAGTTCCAAATCCTACACCGTCTCCAAAGTCTTTAAGATCTCTGGTTCCGATGTTTGAGGTAAGAATAATGATGGTATTTCTAAAGTCAATTTTTCTTCCTAAACTGTCAGTAACGTGTCCTTCATCCAAAATCTGTAACAGAATATTGAATACATCAGGGTGAGCTTTTTCAATCTCATCCAAAAGAACCACAGCATAAGGTTTTCTTCTTACTGCTTCTGTCAGCTGGCCACCTTCTTCATATCCTACGTATCCCGGAGGCGCACCTACCAATCTTGAAACAGCAAATTTCTCCATGTATTCACTCATGTCTATTCTGATCAGAGATTCATCTGATTCAAATAGTTCTCTTGCCATTACTTTAGCCAGCTCTGTTTTACCAACTCCGGTTGTTCCAAGGAAAATAAAGGTACCGATTGGGCGGTTAGGATCTTTAAGACCAGCTCTGTTTCTTTGAATAGCTTTCACGACTTTTTTCACAGCATCTTCCTGACCAATCACTTTTCCGTTCAGTTTCTCATCCATTTGGGCAAGTTTGTCAAGCTCGTTCTTACCAACTTTCGTTACCGGAACACCGCTCATCATAGAAACTACTTCCGCTACATTTTCTTCCGTTACGGTTTCTTTTTTCTCTTTTACATCCTTATCCCATTTTTCCTGAGCAGCATTCAGTTCCATTTGAAGACGTTCCTCTTCATCTTTCAGCTTTCTTGCTTCAAGGTAATCCTGTGCTTTTACCGCTTTCTGTTTCAGTTCTTTGATGTCTTCGATTTTCTTTTCAAAATCAATGATTTCAGTAGGAACTTTCATATTCTTGATATAAACACGAGATCCTGCTTCATCCATGGCATCAATAGCTTTATCTGGTAAGAAACGGTCTGTAATATATCTTGAGGTCAAATTGACACAGGCCAAAATAGCTTCAGGAGTATAGATTACATTGTGATGTTCTTCATATTTATCTTTGATCTGATTCAAAATCTGAACAGTCTCATCAATAGAAGTAGGCTCCACCATTACTTTCTGGAATCTTCTTTCTAAAGCTCCATCTTTTTCAATATACTGACGGTACTCATCCAGAGTTGTTGCCCCGATGCATTGAATTTCACCTCTTGCTAAAGCCGGCTTGAACATATTGGAAGCATCTAAACTTCCCGTAGAACTTCCAGCTCCTACAATGGTATGAAGCTCATCAATAAATAGGATGACATCTCTGTTTTTCTCCAGTTCCGTCATGATGGCCTTCATTCTTTCTTCAAACTGACCACGGTATTTAGTTCCGGCAACTAAACTTGCCAGGTCTAAAGTGATCACACGTTTTCCGTAAAGAACTCTCGACACTTTTTTCTGTTGAATTCTTAGGGCTAAACCTTCAGCGATAGCCGATTTACCAACTCCCGGCTCCCCGATAAGAAGAGGGTTGTTTTTCTTTCTACGTGATAAGATCTGAGAAACTCTCTCAATTTCTTTTTCACGCCCGATCACTGGGTCCAGTTTTCCATCTCTAGCCAAAGAAGTAAGGTCTCTACCAAAGTTATCCAATGTAGGCGTTTTACTTTTTGCAGAACCTAGATTTCCTGTAGGCTTTCTCATTTGCTCAAATTCTTCTCTCTCATCATCATCATCGTAAGCACTCATTTGTGGTGACTGCCCTGAATTTTTAAGCATAGTCTGGTATTCTCTTGAAACTCCTTCGTAGTCGATGTCATAAGCTCCCAGAATATTTGAAGTAGGATCCTCATATTTATAAAGAATACCTAAAAGCAGGTGAACGGTATTAATTTCATTGCTTTTATATTGTCGGCATTCTAACTCTGCACGTTTAATAGCATGATCTGCCATCTTAGTGAAAGAAATATTGGTAACCTCCTCAGAAATAGGATTAAGACTTGCTGTATTTAGAGTTTCAATTTTTCTTCTGATTTGTGTTAAATCCGCATTAAGGTTTTGAAGGATTTCTTTTGCAGAGTTTTCCGTTTTTATAATACCTAAAAGTAGATGTTCTGTATTAAGAAATTCACTTTTCAGCCGTTTAGCTTCGCTTTTGCTTTGTTTGAACACCTGGCTCAAACCTTGTGAAAACTTATAATCCATAATATATCTCATTAGAACAAAGGCAACATTACCTTTTATTCATTATCTAAATTACAAATATTTTACCAAAAATCAATTAATGACTTTATGGCAGTAAAAAATTTTATTATCTTATTGAAAATGATTAAGTTTGTTATCCTTAAAAATCTCTCATGACCCCTGAAATTACTACTTACATCGGATATTCCGCTTCAGTTTTTATCGTGCTGAGTTTCATACTGAAAGATGTAAGAAAAATTAGAATTGTCAACATGATTGGCTGTTTTTGTTTTGTCATTTATGGCTTTTTTAGCGGGCCGTTATGGCCGGTTATCATTCCAAACGGGTTGATTTGTTTCATTCAGATCTATCATTTAATACTAGGAAAGAAAGGTTGATGAGGAAAAAAATAATTACGTCGGCTTTTAGTAATCTGTATACCGACCAGCGGATAGAAAAAGTGTGTAAAACCCTTTTTGATAAAGGTTATTCCATAGATCTGATCGGTAATGACTGGGGTGGAAATGAAAAAATGGAGCGCCCTTATCCTTTTTCAAGAATTGAGCTGAAATCTAAAAGCCTGAAGACCGCTTATTTTGAGTTCAATTGGAAATTATATAAAGAACTGAAAAAAAAAGCGGACAAAGATACCATCCTTCATGCCAATGATATAGATGCACTTCTGCCAAATTATCTCATTGCCAAAAAACTGAACATTCCGCTCGTCTTTGACAGTCATGAAATTTTCACGGAAATGCCGTCAGTTCAAAACCGATTTTCTCAGAAATTCTGGAGAGTGCTTGAAAGAAAACTGGTTCCTCACATGGAATTCATGATGACAGAAAGTGAAAGCTACGCCGAATGGTTTCATGAACAATATAATGTTAATCCGGTAGTAGTCCGAAATATTCCCAGAAAAATCCTTTCTGTTCCCGAAATTCCGGACAACCATCCTAAAATTATTTTATATCAGGGAGCCATCAATCAGTCCAGAGGAATTGAAAAAATGATTGTGGCCATGCATCATATTAAAGATGCTGTTCTGAAAATTGCAGGTGACGGGCCGAAGAAAAAAGAATACGAAGAGCTTGTTATTCAGGAGAAGCTGCAGGATAAAGTATTTTTTCTGGGTAAACTGAAACCTGAAAATCTCAGGGAAATAACCAAAACTGCTGATGCGGGATTTAGCCTTGAGGAAAACAATGGGGTAAGCTACTATTATTCACTTCCTAATAAAGTGTGTGACTATATCCAGTCGAGAGTACCGCTTGTCATGATTAATTTCCCGGAGATGCAAAGGATAAAAAATCAATTTGATGTGGGAGAGATTATTCCGGATCACAAACCTGAAACCATTGAGAAAGCAATTAATCTTATTCTTCAAAGAGGAAGACGGTATTATCAGGATGAATTGAATAAGGCTGCAGATGTTTTTTGCTGGGAAAATGAAGAAACAAAAATTCTACAACTTTTTGAAAAAGCATCCAGTAAATAATTTTTACAAAATTGGTTATCTTTGCAAAAGAAATTTGATTTAAAATGACCATTAAAGAAAAACAGCAGGAAATAATAGACGAATTCGCTTTTCTTGACGATTGGGAGCAGAAGTATGAGTATATCATCGATCTTGGAAAAGAACTGAAAGGCTTACCGGAAGATAGGAAAACAGAAGAAAATCTGATTAAAGGCTGCCAGAGCAAAGTTTGGATCGATGCTGAATTTAAAGAAGGAAAACTTTTCTTTAATGCGGATTCTGATGGTATTTTACCCAAAGGTATCGTTTCTCTTTTGGTAAGTATTTACAGTGGGCATTCCACTCAGGAAATTTTAGATTCTGATTTCGATTTTATTGCAGAAATAGGACTGCAGGAGTTTCTTTCGCCGTCCAGAGCCAACGGACTGATGGCGATGACCAAGCAGATCAAGTTTTATGCAGTTGCTTATCAACTGAAATCATAGCCGTGACCAGAATTTTAGCATATCGTTTTTCCGCATTTGGAGATGTTGCGATGACTGTGCCTGTTTTCAGAGAATTTTTGGAGCAGAACCCCGGTGTGGAAATTATTATGGTTTCCAGAAAAAATTTTGAGGCTCTTTTTGCAGGAGTTCCTAATGTAACTTTTAAGGGAATTGATCTGGATGATTACAAAGGTCTTTTTGGATTGAGGAAACTTAGCAATGAACTGATCCGTGAATTTAATCCGGATTGTATTGCTAACCTTCATGATGTAATCCGAACGAAGATTTTAGACAGGATATACAGAAGAAAAGGACTTAAGGTTTTTAAAATAAACAAAGGTAAAGAGGAGAAAGAGCATCTTACAGATGTCTGGAACCTGGAAAAAGTGCAACTGAAAAAAACAGTGGAGCGCTACGCTGATGTTTTTCGTGAAATGGGTTTCAAAGTTGAACTTTCTCATACATTAAGACCTTTTTCTGTACACAAGTCAGGAATCGGCTTTGCTCCTTTTGCACAGCATAAAGGGAAAATGTTACCGTTGGAGAAGTCCTATGAACTGGTCAGAATTCTTGCTCAGAAACACACCATATATTTCTTTGGAGGTGGTAAAAAGGAGACAGAAACTCTGGAAAAATGGGAACGTGAGATTCCTAATACCAAAAACCTCTCCGGAAAATTAAATCTTACGGAAGAACTCAATCAAATTTCTCAGCTGGAATTAATGATTTCCATGGATTCTGCAAATATGCATCTTGCAAGCCTTGTAGGAACCAGATGTGTGTCTATTTGGGGAGCTACTCATCCTTATGCCGGATTTTTAGGGTTCGGACAAAGTGAAGAAGATGTTGTTCAGGTAAAAGACCTTAGCTGCAGGCCATGTTCCGTTTTTGGAGATAAAGAATGTTACAGAGGCGACTGGGCTTGTCTTGAGGAGTTTGATATCCAGAAAGTGGTAGACCGGGTTAATTTTTAAAAATAATCTTTATAATCTCTTCAGCTTTAGCTTTATCAGAGTGGGTTTCTTCCAAGATTTCCTTTCTCTTTTCCGTGTTAAGATAATCTTTTTCAGCAGAGGAGATAATTTGTTGGCGAATTTCGTTCATATTGCTTCCAAACAGGCATAAATTCATCAAAACAGGGTCGTCTGTGATATTTCCGTTAATAATGACAAAACGGCTGTTGTAAAGCGTATTAAACAGCTTCACTTTTGTTCCTGAATTCTGATAAGAAATCAGAATATTGGCCTGAGCGTTTTCCAGAAGCTGATGAAGATTTTCTGTCGTTTGAATAGGAGTGAGGCTGATGTTCTCAACTGCTGAAATTCTCTTTTTAATATCTTCACTGGCACGGTCGGAGGCAACCATTAATTTGTATTGTGGGAGCGTTTTAAACAGATCAATAGTCTCTATCAGCGCTCTTTTGTTATCCGAAGTGGTGAGATCTCCATGAAAAAGAAAATATTTCCCTCTTTTATCCAGTTGCTTTACCGATTGATTCCCGTGGAATAGGTGAATCAGCTGAGCATTTTCTGAATATGCTTTTACCTCGTTATATTCCTTTTCTGACAGACAGAATACAGTTTCAAATTTCTTTAAAAGCTTTTTCTGATATCCTTTATATTTCAAAGATTCAATGCTGTAAATAATCTTTTTAAAGATGTTTTTTTCAGAGAGAGAAAGCCCTTTATAATATTCTGTTTCGTTGTTGTGATGGCGAAGGTAAAGTTGATGTTCTTTATCCTTTAGCTGTCTTATAATATGAGTGGTCTGCAAGCCCTCAAACAATATAGGAGCTTTGATCTTTTCAAGATTTTTAAAGAGAGCTTCAGAATCTCTTATGGAAGCTGCAAAAGGAATTCTAGAGAAATAAAGGAACGGATTCTTTTTCTTTTTGTAAAAAAATACATGTTCCGTAATCTCTTTAACTTCTGTATCGACCTTTAAAGGAATCTGATCTACAAAACAGTGAAGGTGGATTTTTATTCCTAAATCCGATAAAGCCCTGATCTTGTAATATACATCAATAATACCACCGTAAGAAGGAGGGTAGGGATAATTGAATGATATGATATGGAGTTCCTTCACGTCAGGCGGAATTCAAATGCAGGCAAAGGTAAATAAATATAAGGAAAAGTGGAGGAGATGCTTAAGTATAAATAAAAAAATCTCCCAGAAATCTGAGAGATTTTTTGTGGGTCCTGAGGGATTCGAACCCCCGACCCTCTGGGTGTAAACCAGATGCTCTGAACCAACTGAGCTAAGAACCCGAATTTTTTTGAAAGGTTTCGTTTCCTTTTCTGTGGGTCCTGAGGGATTCGAACCCCCGACCCTCTGGGTGTAAACCAGATGCTCTGAACCAACTGAGCTAAGAACCCTCTAGACTTGTTCTCTTGTTTAGAGTGGTGCAAATATACGACTTATTCCTTAATCTCCAAATTTTTTTCTAAAAAATCTCCCACTACAAAGTTACTTCCGCCAATAAAAATCATTTCTTCATTTGTACATTGTTCTTTTGCAGACAGATACGCTTCCTGTACGGAATCAAAAATTTTATAAAAAATTTTCGCCTCCTGAAGCAGATTTTCATAATCTTCCGGATGTCTCCCTCTGTTGATGGATGGTTTTGCAAAATAGAACTCAGAATTTTCAGGAAGTAATTTCATCACATCATCTATTTTTTTGTCATTCACAAACCCCAAAATGACATGCTTATGTCTGTTAATTGAATTTAATTGTGAAAAAACATACTCCAAACCTGCCTGATTGTGTCCCGTATCACAAATTGTAAGCGGTTTTTTTGAAAATTCAAACCAGCGGCCAATAAATCCTGTATTCTGATGGACATGAAGCAGACCGTTTTCAAGAGATTCTTCTGATATATGTACATTAAGTTTCCTTAATTCTTCTACTGCAGCCAGGACAACTCTGATATTCTTTTGCTGATAATTTCCCTTTAAATCCGATTCCAGAGTAGTACCAATAAGAGTAGCATCTATAAATGGAGCGTTTTCTTTCACTGCTTTCTCTCTGATGATATTTTTCACTGCCTCATTTTCATCACCTGAAATAACAGGAATATTGTTTTTAATAATTCCGGCTTTCTCCATGGCAATTTCTTCAATGGTGTCTCCAAGAATATTCTGATGATCCAGCTGAACATTCGTGATCGCAGAAATCAAGGGCTTAATAATATTTGTAGAATCCAGTCTTCCGCCCAATCCGACTTCAATAATTGCAAAATCTACTTTCTGCTGATAAAAGTATTCAAAAGCCATAATTGTGGTGAACTCAAAAAATGAAGGACGAATATCTTCCGGTAGTGTTTTCAGCTTTTGAATAAACTCAAAGACAAATTCTTTATTACAGTTCTTTCCATTCACTTTAATTCGCTCTGTAAAGTCTATGAGGTGCGGAGAGTTGTATAATCCTGTTTTATAACCGGCTTCCTGAAGTACAGATGCAAGCATATTGCTTGAAGAACCTTTTCCGTTCGTACCTCCAATATGGATGCATTTGATCTTATCCTGGGGATTTCCAAAGAAAGCACACAGCTTTGTAATGTTGTCTAATCCGGGTTTATAAGCCTTCTGCCCATCTATCTGATAGTTGGGCATCTGTACGAAAAGCCAGTCGATAGCTTCCTGATATTGTTCATTTGTCATGGTGCAAAATTCCCAAAAGTTTTTTTAAAATAAAATATAATTTTTCAATCTGTAACTTTTTTATATTTAATTCGTCTAATATTGAAAAATCTTAATATGAAATCGCTGTGATTTACCAGTTACAAGACTGATGAAGATAACAAGATTCCATATGACCATTAAAAACAAATAAACATATACATATGAAAAAAGTTTGGATCATCGTTTTTGGATTAGGTTATCTGGGTTTAAGCGCTCAGAAGAAATGGTCCTTAAAAGAATGTGTAAGCTATGCAGTGGAGCATAATCTTCAGGTTATCCAAAATCAGTATAACAAACAAAACCAGGAATATAATCTTAAAGCAGCTCAAAAAGAATATTTACCTTCAGTAACAGGGAGTATGACGACTGGGGTGAGTTTCGGGCAAGGATCATTAGGAGCCGGAAGCTTTAGAAACGATAGATTCAATAACAGTGTTGGTCTGGGTGCCGATATTTTGCTCTATAATAATGGGAGATTAGAGAAGAATGTCCGAAAAGCTCAGTTTGATGTTGAAGCAAGCCAATTTGATATTGAAACCATTAAAAATGATATTTCTCTTCAGATCGCTCAACAATATCTGACTGTATTGTTGAATAAAGAGATTGTTAAAATCTCTCAGAGTGCTGTGGGAAATGCTCAGAAACAGTTTGACAGAGCTAAAATTACAACTCAGGTTGGAACAACGGCACAGACAGTTCTAGCAGAGGCAGAAGCAGCATTGGCACGAGAAAAACAAAACCTTAAAACAGCAGAAGTGAATGTTGGCCGTGCTTTGTTTGCTATCGTTCAGCTTTTACAACTGTCAGATTATAAAGGTTTTGATGTGGAAGACGTAAATATTTCAGAAAAGCTTGATTTACAGCTTGCTAATGTAGATGAGGTATTGGCAACCGCGTATGAGATACAACCTCAGATAAAAGCAGCGGAAAGCAGAATAAGATCTGCCGAAGCACAAACTGAGGTAAGCAAAACAGCATTCTGGCCTACATTAACAGCGAGCGCTGGTCTTAACACTTTCTATAACAGACAATTTGATCCTATGCCAGGTACTGTGCAGGGGAATTTTTTTGAACAATATAAAGATCAGTTTGGACAAAATGTAGGATTGTCACTAAATATTCCTATCTTCAATAAAGGGAAAACAAAATTACAGGTAGAACAGTCTAAAATAAACGAAAGTATAGCCAAGAATACCTTAGAACAGCAGAAACAGACGGTAAGACAGAATGTACAGAAGGCTCAGTTTGATGCTGATGCCAACTATGAAACCTATCTGGCTGCAGTAGAAGCAGAAAAAAGTTCCAAACTGGCACTTGATTTTGCGGATAAAAGTTATACCGCAGGAAGAACCACCATTTATGATGTAAATGTGGCGAGAAATAATTATGCAAATGCACAGGGATCAGTAGCGCAGGCAAAATATAATTATCTTTTTAGTCTTAAACTATTGAATTTCTATGCAGGAATTCCATTAAGTTTGTAAAATGCCAATTCAATCATTAGAAAAATATTTACCTCAAAATACACTTGAATATTTAAAAATCTGGTTTTCAGATTATTATATACATATAAAGGTTACGAGAAACCGAAATTCAAAACTGGGAGATTACAGAAAACTTCCGGATAATTCTCATGAAATTACGGTAAATTCTACACTTACCCCACAGCTTTTTTTCTTTGTGCTGACTCATGAGCTGGCACATTTGATTGCTTTCGAAAAGTATGGCCGTAAAATTTCTCCACATGGTAACGAATGGAAAGAAACTTTCAGAAATATGCTTATGGAAAGCCTTGAAATTTATGATGAAGAACTAAAACCCATCATCATAAAATTTTCAAAATCACCCAAAGCCAATTTTATGGCAAGTCCTGATCTGGTAAGATATTTCCATACTGAGAAACAGGATGATACTCTTCATTTTATTGAACAACTTCAAAAGGGAGAATTTTTTATCTATCGCAACGAAAAGTATTTATTGGAAGGTCTGGTTAAAAAAAACTATCTTTGTAAGAACCTGGCTACCGGAAGGAAGTATTCTTTCAAGCCTTTAGCGAGGGTAGAAAAATGTAGCTAAGAATGTTAAAATCAGATAGATACTGTGTTATAATGGCGGGTGGAATCGGGAGTCGGTTCTGGCCTATGAGTACGCAGAAATTTCCAAAACAGTTTCAGGATATTTTAGGAACAGGGCGCACCATGATTCAGCAAACCTATGACCGAATCAGCAAGGTAATTCCTAAAGAACAGATATTCGTAATTACGAATAAAGAGTATGTTTCTGTTTCTCATCAGCAGCTTCCGGAGATTCCTGAAGAGAATATTGTGGGGGAGCCGCTTATGAAGAATACAGCAGCCTGTAATCTGTATATGGCCAATAAGATTGCTGAGATCAATCCGGATGCAACGATGATTGTATTACCGGCAGACCACCTGATTCTTAAAGAGGATGTTTTTCTGGAAAAAGTGGAACTGGCATTTGAGGTTGCTTCAAAGCATGATTATCTTGTAACATTAGGTATTACGCCCACAAGGCCTGATACCGGCTATGGCTATATTCAGTTTGTAGAAAAAAAGGGATCTGAATATTTCAAAGTGAAAACGTTCACAGAAAAACCTATCCTTGAAATTGCCCAAAGCTTCTTGGAAAGTGGTGATTTCCTTTGGAATGCAGGGATTTTTGTATGGAATGTGAAAAGTATTCACCACGCTTTTGATCTTTATCTGCCTGAGATGATGCAGCATTTTATGGCTTGTGAATACAATTCAGAAAAAGAAAACAGCTGTATTGAAACCATTTATCCAAAGGTTCAGAAGATCTCCATTGATAATGGGATTTTAGAAAAGGCAAAGAATGTTTACGTAATTCCTTCAGATTTAGGATGGAGTGATCTTGGTACGTGGACCTCTGTATATGAAAATACGGAAAAAGATAAGAACGGAAATGCCGTGAAACTGAAGCATTTACTTTCTTACAACTCAAAAGGAAATATCATCCGTTTAAAGAATAATAACAAGGCAGTGATTATTGATGGCCTTGAAAACTACATTGTTGTAGATACAGATAAAGCGCTTCTTATCTGCCCGCGAGATAATGATCAGCTTATTAAAGATTATGTCCTTGACTTAAAAAACTTTAAGAAAGGCGAGAAATTTATGTAATATTTGGTATATTTTCTGCTGATTTTTAAATTATGATTAAAACTGCAACCCGATTTACAATTCTTACATTTTTACTTTTGGGAGTCTTAGGATTTTCTCAGGAGAAGAAAAAATTTTCAAGCATTCCTGCCGTTTTACAGCAGATCAACCCAGGTAATAAGGTAGGTTCATGGGTGCTGATATACAACAGCTATGGGAAAGGTGAGGAAATAAAGATTTCGGGTAAGGTAAATTATACTCCTCAATTCTCAGGATTCAATCTTTTTCCTAGTGAAGACAGCTTTTACTATATTGCTTATGCCGAAGGAGGTAAAGTAAATTATGTGACCAATCTTGAGGATCTTAAGAAGTTTGTAGACAGAATTGATAACGCTCAGGAAGCGGCAGTGGTATTAGCTGCTGACGGATATATGGTAGATGAAGAGTTCAAGGACCTTGCAGGCAACTATCATGAAGATCAATCGAATTATTATCTTGATCTTGGAAAACTGACCTCAAAGGAATGTCCTTATCAGAAAACACATTATACGGTAACAGTAAATAAATCCACAGGAGCTGTAAGCAATGTAAAGGACAATGGAACTTATATTGAACTTTATAATAAAAAATGTGCTAATAACCCGAGACTTTTAAAAATCGAAAAAAAAGAAGAACCAAAGAAAGATGAGCTCAAAAAAACACCCAAGCGCAAATAATACCTATGAGACTGAACGATTAATCCTTCGCCCAATGTCTCGTGAAGACAAAGATTTTGTCTTTGAACTTTATAACAGACCCAAATTTATTCAACATATCGGCAACCGTAATGTTAATTCCATTGAAGATGCCGAAAACTATATCCTAAACAGATTTGCTCCCCAGATTGAAAGACTGGGATTCGGAAACTATCTTTTAGTAACCAAAGACGGAAATGAAAAAGTAGGAGCAGTAGGAATCTTTGAAAGAGAAGGACTTGATATTGTAGATATCGGATATTCTCTATTGGAAGAATTTGAAGGCAAAGGATATGCTTTTGAAGCCGCTCATAAGGTAAAGTCTATTGGGATGGATGATTTTGGCTTAACGAAAATATCTGCAATCATTTCAAAAGATAATGTTTCTTCCCAAAAACTGATCGAAAAATTAGGATTAAAATTCAAAAAGCACGTTACACTTCCCGGTGAAACAGAAGAGTTAAATTATTACGAAACGGAATAATAAAAGCAAAAAAAAATACTTTCACAAATAACACAGTGATATAAATCGTGTTATTTGTGAAAGTATTTGTGATATTTGTGTTTCAAAAAAGAATTATCCTTCCAGAATCTGCTCAGCAGCAGTCTTTGAGGTCACTTTTTCAATCACTCTTGTACAAACCCCATTTTCATCAAAAATAAAAGTGGTTCTTACAATTCCCATATACGTTTTTCCGAACGTTTTTTTCTCCTGCCATACCCCAAATTTTTCGATGATATCACGGTTTTCATCAGCAATAAGATCATAAGGGAAAGCAAATTTACTATGGAAATTCTTCTGCTTCTTTACAGTATCACCACTTATTCCCAATAGTTGAAATCCAGCTTTTTCAAGCTTTGTATAATTATCACTCAGGTTGCAGGCTTCCACTGTACAGGTCGGCGTATTGGCTTGCGGATAGAAGAAAACTACCAGTTTTTTTCCAACTAATTTTGATGAGGTTACTGTTTCTCCGTCTTGATTGAATCCTTCAAATTCAGGTAATTTATCTCCAACTTTCAGCATAATGATTTAATTTTGTTCAAATTTAAGGCTTACATGACAAAAAAACAAAGAGCTGAGCTCGTTCAGATAGAACTGGATAAATTATATCCCACCACACCTATTCCGTTAGATCACACGGATCCCTATACATTGATGGTTGCTGTAGCACTTTCTGCACAGACTACGGATAAAAAAGTCAACCAGGTTACACCAGATCTTTTTGCCGTTGCAGGAACGCCTCAAAGAATGGCCAAGCTGGAAGAATTTGAAATCAAAGAACTCATCAAAGAAATAGGATTGTCCAATACAAAGGCTAAAAATCTGAAAAAAATGGCAGAACTTCTGTTGGAAAGGCATAACGGTATTGTTCCTCAAACTTATGAAGAACTGGAAGCACTTCCGGGAGTAGGACATAAGACTGCTTCAGTGGTAATGAGCCAGGGATTTGGATTTCCTGCCTTCCCTGTAGATACCCACATTCATCGTCTCATGACCCAGTGGAAGCTTACCTCCGGAAAAAATGTAGTGGAAACAGAGCGTGATGCCAAAAATTTATTCCCTGAAGACGTGTGGAATAAGCTTCATCTTCAGATCATTTTCTATGGAAGAGAATATTCTCCGGCAAGAGGAAAAGGAGAGAAGGATTTTATTACGAAAATGATGTTTGAGAAATAATTCATTGATTTTAGCGCTATGCTCGCAAGAGTTTTATAAAAAATTACATTGAAATAGTTCGCAAAGGCACTTCGTTTAGCAAAGGCAATATTTCCCTAGCTGAGTGAAACGTCCTTGCGAACGAAAAAGAAAACGCAACAATTACTTTGTGATCGTTGCGTTATTTTTATTGATGGATTAAATGTCCAATAACCTTCTATGGTAATTGATCTGCCCCAAATGATAATCCAGATGAGCGACCAGATGAATAAGAAAGTAATCTGTGGTCATGGCGCTTTCAAAAACAACAAGAGGGTATTCTTTTTTTAGATCTTCTTCTGGTAATTGAGGCAAAACCGTATCTATCATAGTGATCGTTGCTTCAATCTTTTCGATAAGTTCAGCTTTTGGAATGTCTTTTAAGGAGAATTCTAGCTCACGGTGTCTTATATATCCCGTATTTCCTAGCTGGGCTCCTATAAAATGATTAATATTTCCGACCAAATGAAGGGTTAGGTTACCCGCAGAATTGGAAATGTTTTTATCAATCTTCCAAAGATTTTCTTCATTTTGATAGGCTTCTATCTCTGTTTTTAATTTATTTAAATCTCTGTTGAAAAGAGATCTGATGCTTTCTGTGATCATTGAGGCTTTATTTTTTTATTCAAATTTACTGAATAGAGTGATTAAAAACGAAAAGGGTGCTGTTTTTGTGCAGCACCCTTACAATCTTTATGAGCAAAGATGTTATTTTTGTTTTTGAGCCCAAAGCTCCATTTTTCTATTCAGAACATCCAGAGGAAGGCATCCCTGGCTTAATACTTCATCATGGAAGCTCGCCAGATTGAATTTTTTTCCAAGGTCTTTCTGATACTTTTCTCTTAGCTCACGGATTCTTAAAGAACCTATTTTGTAGCCTAAAGCCTGCCCGGGCATTGCCATATATCTTTCTACTTCTGCTGTAGCAGATCCCTCGTCGTAAGAAATGTTGCTTAAGAAGTATTTAATTGCCTCTTCACGTGACATTTTTCCGGTATGAAGTCCTGTATCTACTACCAGTCGTACTGCTCTCAGCATCTGATCGCTCAGGTATCCCATTTTCTGGTAAGGATCTGTGTATAAACCGAACTCAGGGCCTAATGTCTCACAATAATGTGCCCATCCTTCACCATAAGCGCCAAACCATCCAAATCTCATGAATTTAGGAAGCTTTGTGTTCTCTTGCTGTAAAGAAACCTGATAGTGATGTCCCGGAATAGCCTCGTGAAGGAAAAGAGATTCCATTCCTGAAGTAACATTGAATTTAGTAGGATCCGGAAGCGGAACATAAAAAATTCCTGCCCTTTTTCCATCTGGAGTTCCCGGCATATATTCTGCGCTCGCACTTGCTTCTCTGAATTTCTCCGTCTGTCTGATCTCAAACTTTGTTTTAGGGGTTACATTAAACATTGTTTTCAATTTCGGAGTGATTTTCGTTAAGATTCCGTTGAATGCCTGTAAAACTTCCTTAGATGTTTTATAAGTCATTGCCTTTGGATCCGTTTTTACAAAGGAGATAAATTCTTCCAGAGTTCCGGTGAAACCTACCTGTTGCTTTACTTTTTCCATTTCTGCACGAAGCATTGCTACCTGCTGAAGTCCGATTTTATTGATCTCTTCGGGAGATTTTTTGGTGGTTGTCCAGCTTTTTACATAATAGTTGTAGATCTCATTTCCATTAGGAAGGCTGTTGTAACCGTCCGTATCTCTTGCTTTTGGAAGATATTCTTTTTCTAAAAAGATTCCCATTTTAGTATAAGCAGGAATAATTTTTTTCGAAATAGCATCTTTATAAAGTGCTGAGAATTTATCTTTTTGAGCCTGGGTGAAACTTTTAGGGAAATTTTTAATAGGTCCGTAGAAAATATTCCTTTCCATATCAGACGTTATAATTTCTTCGGCCTTCATCTGAGGAATCATTTTGACAACCAGTTTTTTAGGCAATACAATCTTATTGTTGATTCCCTCACGGAAGTTGTCTGTTGCGGCATTCATCCATTCCGGGAATTTTTCCATTCTTTTCAGCCAGTCACTGTAGTCCTTTTCTGTTTTAAAAGGCTGGTTACCCTGTCCGCTTCCATACAGAGGGAAAGTTAGCGGAAGTCCTCCAAATTGAGTAAAAGGAATATATTCCGGATGATAGGCATAAGCTTCTGTTTTATCTTTTAAAGTATAATCCAATACATCATACACTACTTTATCTTCATCAGAAAGAGTTTTATAATCTACATGTTCCAGCTGTTTCTGCACAGAATTGTAGAATGCTATTTCTCCTGAGATAAAATCTTTATCAATGTTAATAGGAAGCTGGTCATTATATCTTGTATCTCCCTGTGCTGTAGCATCTAAAGGGTATAGCTTAAGATACTGCTCATAATAGTTTGAAGCGATAGAATCCAGGTTGCTGGGAGTCACTTTCGTAAGAGGAGAGTCCGATTTTTTGCAGGAAGCAAGACCGATGATCAATCCTAATCCCAGAATACTTTTTGATAAAATGTTTTTCATTTTCAGAATCTTTATGAAAGCAAAAGTAAGTATTATTGGGATATGCAGACTTATGGTGTGTATTGATTTTAAAAAATTATTTTCAAAATCCTTTTAACTTTGAATCAATTTTTTATCTTTGTCTAAAACGTTTAACAATCATATTATTACAGTTCTTTTTTAAGAAAAAATGAAAGGGATTTTAAAAATTTACCATCCGGAGGAAACGCTAAAATACAATATCAGAAATACTTATTGTAAGGCCGTTTACAGCAACCAGCAACATTTTTTAGAGGTTGAAGTGATTACAGATGATAGTTTGGATCACGTGGATGATGATTCACTACAGTACAATTTTCCGCAGCTTTCACTTGAAGTTTTCGATTTTCCTATTGAATCGGCGGAGATCGAAGGGAAAACAATCAAAATCAATGACTCTGATGAGGAAACCTACACAGAAGTAGATCTTTTCGATGATGAAGAGGCCTATATCTATGATAATGAGCTTCTTTTTGAGAGAAATGAAGAAGGGGAGCTTCAGGTCATCTGGAAAGGAACCATTGATGATTTCTATACCGGGTCAGATACTCCAATTCCATTTAGATTAAAATGCGAGTTCAGCCAAGACGATATTGAGGTAGACGAAGACTAGCAACAGCTTCTATACTTTTTGACACCGAATTTCTTTTCAAAATTATTTTTGGAAAGAAATTTGCTGTTTATAAAATTGTAACAAAATTTAAGTTGTTTTTAAGCAATTTTTAAGAGTTCAATTCATAATATTCTCCTACATTTGTCGTTGAAAATTTAATAAATTCACATTTAATGCTGTTAACGGAACTTTCTCAGATCTTATTTGCACAAATCGCCACTCCTGCAGTTGCTGCAGACAACTTAGAGTTCTCATTCTGGAAAATTATGTTCCATGGAGGAGCTTTCGCTAAAATAGTGATGGTCACTGTATTACTGTTGGGAATATTTTCTCTATACCTGTTTTTTGAGAGATTTTTCTTTATTAAAAGGTTAACTTCAAAAACAGATTCCAACTTCATGAACAATATTGAAGACTTTATTAAAGCTGGAAAAATAGAGGCCGCTGCAGATTACTGCAAAACCCAAAACTCTCCGGAAGGAAGAATTTTAGAAAAAGGAATTTCAAGATTGGGACGTCCTGTTTCTGATATTGTAAGTGCTATGGAAGCACAAGCTCAGGTAGAGGTGGCTAATATGGAGAAAAACCTGAACCTTTTGGCTGTAGTACCGAGTATTGCCCCCATGTTGGGACTATTAGGTACGGTAATCGGGATGATTATTGCCTTCTTCAACTTATCTCATGCAACAGGATCTTTCTCACCGAAAACACTTTCAGAAGGTATTTATACCGCTTTGGGACAAACGGCTGTAGGTTTGGCAGTTGCTATTCCGGCTAACTTCTGTTATAATATCCTTTTAACAAGAATTGATAAGTTTGTGTTGAAAGCTCAGAATATGTCAGGAGAATTCTTAGACCTTATCAATAAACCTTTATAAATTTTCTTACGATGAAAATTCAGAGAAGAAATAAAGCGAATCCGGAATTCAGTTTAGCAGCGATGACAGACGTTATCCTGTTGATGTTGATTTTCTTTATGATTACCTCTTCTGCGGCTAATCAAAGCGCAATTGATGTCAATCTGCCGAAAGCCGGAGCTGTTGAAGACAATATACCCAATCCTTTAACGGTAAGTATTAAACCGGATGGTTCATTCTTTGTAGATGATAATCCTGTGAATAAAGGGGAACTGGAGAAGATTATTGTAGATAAGCTAGCCAACCAGACCAATAAATCGTTTACGATCAGAGCGGATGAAAACACGCTGCATAAAGATGTTGTTTTTGTGATGGAAGTTGCTGAAAAACATAAATTTAACATTGCAATTGCAACCGTTAAAGATAAATAACAGATCCGGGTTTCCGGAAACAATTACGTTTTAAGATGAAAAGCTATACAGCAAACCGAAATGAAGAAAATAAAGATAGAGTAAAAAGCGCCCTGCTTTCTATTCTTATCTGGGCTGCTATTTTGCTTTTTGTTTTTTTGTATAAATTAAAACCTGAGTTGGACAAAGAGCCTGAAATGGTTACTACTATGTTGGTCAACTTTGGAGACAACAGAAACGGAAAAGGAATTGAAGAGCCTGCAGAACAACCTGGAAGCCTTGCTGCAGCAACAGAAGAAGTAACTCTGGAACCTGCAGAAACACCTGTGCCGGAAACAAAGACTGTTGTAAAGCCGGAGCCCACTCCTGAGCCCAAGAAAGCAGACGTTAAGGAGAAGGTTATTACAGGAAATAATTCAAAAGCAACAGTTCCTAAGAAGGAAGAATCAAAAAAAGCTGAGAAAAAAGAAGCCACCAGTACGAGTGCTTCTAAAAATACTAAAAAAGCAGGTGCTGCCACAGCCAATTCAAAAACAGGGAATGGAGATGGAAAGGGAAATGCAGCGATTGGAAACCTGATTAAAGGAAGAGGAACAAAAGCAGGAAGCCAGGGAACAGGTGACGGAATTGGAAATGCAGGAGATCCTTTGGGAGGCGATGGAAATGGGGATAGTAAAGTAGGAATAGACAGAAAGCTGATAGGCTATATCCCGGGAACCATGGGAAGAGGCGGTGCACAACCCTCTCACAGCTGTACAGCAAGTGGATCAATTACGATTGCTTATACTGTAGATAAAGCAGGAAATGTGGTCTCTGCCAGAAGATCAGGAGGTGTCTCAGATCCTTGTGTGGCATCTACATCAGTGTCCTGGGTGAAGAAATATGTAAAAGCAGAGAAAGCCAGTACATCCTCTACCGGAACGTATAAAATTACATTCTAAAAATACAAAAGCACTTTATTCAAGTGCTTTTTTTAATTCGTTTATTCTGTTGATAATCGGGAGGGCAAAAATACCGCTGGTCTGAAGATACAGCTCATAGAATGTCTTTGCTTTATCCTGAAAATCTTTATTCTGATCGTATCTGCTGTTAAAGTAGAAAAGATTTCCCAGCATTTCATAATAATCTTTGTGATCTCTTTCCTGTCTTTCGTTAACGATAGCAATCATTTCTTCTTTTGTTTTCGAAGAAACTTCCGTGAAGCTCATTTTGAAGATATCTCTCATCAGCGTATCAAAATCCAGTTCTTTCTGCATTAAACTTTCTTCAGGTTTATCCAGAATCAGTTTTTCCAGTGCCTGGGTTAATTGACGGATGAGTCTTAGAGTAAATTCTTTATCTGTAATCATAATGGGTAGTTTTGTTGCTAGTTGCTAGTTGCTAGTTGCTAGTTTGGGTTAGGTTCTCCAGTTTAACTGTACGTATTTTATAAAGTTATTGATTTTTCCTCCTAAGAGTTTGTATTGTTCTGATTTTTCTTTAAAGTCTGATTGTAATTCCGGATAAAGTCTGGTTATTTTCGATAGATGACAAATTGTTTCGTCACAACTTGCCTGAGAGTAAGTGAGAAACCTAATGAAATCACCTTTGTAACTGTTTCTTCCATATCCCTCTGCAATATTTGTAACAATTGAATCAGCTGATCGTCTCAATTGACTACCCAATTCGTATAATTCATAGTTAGGTAGTTTGAGCGACAACTTATGGGTTTCAATAAACAACTCAAAAGCAATATTATAAATATCAAGTTTTTCGTAACTCATTAATACATTTTTAACGGTAAAAAACTAGCAACTACCCAACCAGCAACATTTTTATTAAGCAAAGAATAGATAAGCTAATGCAATTGCTGTGATAACACCCACCAAATCGGCCAGAAGCATAGCAATTACTGTATATCTTGTGTTCTTAACGGCTACGGCACCAAAATATACTGCGATCACGTAAAATGTCGTATCTGAACTTCCCTGAAGTACAGCAGCTAATTTTCCCTGGAAACTATCCGCCCCAAATGTGGCCATAGTATCCACCATCATTCCTCTGGCTCCGGAACCGGATAAAGGTTTGATTAAAGCGGTTGGAAGTCCATCCACGAATCTTGGATCCATATGGGCAACGTTGGCTACCCATTTCATTCCGTCAATAATGACATCGAAAACACCGGAAGTTCTTAATAAAGAAATCGCAATCAGCATTCCAACCAGATAAGGAATAATCTTAACACAGGTGGTGAATCCTTCTTTTGCTCCTTCAATAAAGGCATCAAAAACGTTGATTTTCTTGTAAACGGCACCAAGGACTATCGCAAGGAAAATAAAAAGAATTAACCCATTGCTTAATACTTTACTGAAGTCATCCAGTTCATCTTTACTCAATTGTACAAGATATAATACCAATAGAGCAATCACTGCTGAAATTCCTCCTACATAAGCAATGACTACAGGACGGAGCAGATTAATTTTCTGATAAAGGGATACAATAATCATCGCTGCCAAAGTTGCCGCAAAAGTAGCAATCATGCATGGCAGGAAAATATCTGTAGGTGTTTTTGATCCCATAGATGCCCTGATAGCGATAATCGAGACGGGAATCAAAGTCATTCCACCCGCATGAAGACACAGAAACATAATTTGCGAATTACTTGCTGTTTCTTTATTAGGATTTAAAGTCTGGAGGCTTTCCATGGCTTTTAATCCAAACGGAGTCGCGGCATTATCCAATCCCAAAAGATTGGCACTGAAGTTCATCAGCATATGGCCAAATGCGGGGTGGTTTTTCGGAATCTCCGGAAAAAGTTTTGAGAAAAATGGCTGAATCAGACGGCTCAAAAGGTTAATTCCACCTGCCTTTTCAGCAATACTCATGAACCCCATAAATAAAGTCATGATCCCGATAAGACCCAGGCAGATCTTTACTGCAGTTTCTGATGTTCCAATCACTCCGTCAGCTTCCTGAACACGATAAACGTTTACATTTTGCTTTAAAGAATCTGTTTTATAATGAATTCTGCTGTCTGCAAAATCATTTTTTTTCATCAGGCTATCTCTGACAATAGGAGAGAGGCTGTTCATGGGCTGAGATGCAATCTTCACCGTATCACCTCCTTTTCCTACCACCATATCATTGAAAATGGTTTTGTAGTTTCCTGACGAGATATATTTTATACTGGCAATGGCAATGGCAATGATAATGAAAGCCGACCAAATTCTGCTGAGAACCATCTGATTGATTTAATTGTTTAAACTTATCGAAAATACTTTAAACCACAAAAATAACTAAAGTCTTTTGTTATTCTGCTGTGAAATTGAGCTAATGATGGTTTCAGACCTTAAACCTATTTTAACGCAGGGTACGCTAAGGTTTCTAATAATGAAGTTTGATTTTTTTCGTTCGCAAAGGCGTTAGCACTAAGCAGAGAAACAGAGACATTGCTGAATGAAATGCCCTTGCGACCGAAATATACATTAAAATTATATATTTCCTTGCGATCCCTAGCGTTTAAAATGAAATGAATTATTTACTCTTCCAAATAGACAAGATGTCCTTCAAAATGATCGTCCAGTTTCTTTAGTACTTTGGCATCATTCATTTTTTTGACCAATGCGTCTACAAAAAAGCTCTTTTCAAAAAACTGGCGGTGAATACCCGGAAGAATTTCCATGAAATAATCCATTCCGATTTTGTTGTTATGAAGATCCATTTTGGTTTCCAAAGGCTCATTCGGGAATAATTCTTCATGCATATCTGTTATTCTTTTGCAAAAATCAAGCGCCTTTTTAGGAGAAGAAATTTTGCAGCAGTACATCATAATGAAGCAGCACCACAGTGCGTGTCTGAAAGCATTTCCAATTCCGTTATTGGAGGCTGTTTCAGGGAACTTTTTCTGTGCGATGGTAAAAGCCTTCACAGTAGCATGGAAACTTAGCAAGGCAAAAAGAGGATGGGGAAGGATCAGTGATAAAAGACGCATAATCTTTTTAAAACTCATACTTCTGATGGTATTGAAAAATATCTTAAAAGTCCTCATAAATAAAAATCTCTCCCTAATTAGAGAGAGATTGTATTGTTTTTGTTACAGATACTATGCTTTTACAGCTAATAAATTCACTGTTTTTGCAACAGTATCCTGAATTTCAGTTCTTTTTACGATGAAATCCACAAATCCTTTTTCCTGTAGGAATTCTGATGTCTGGAATCCTTCCGGTAAGTCTCTACCGATTGTTTCACGGATCACTCTTGGTCCGGCGAAACCGATTAATGCTCCCGGTTCTGCCATAATGATATCAGCAGTCATTGCGAAAGAAGCGGTAATTCCTCCGAATGTAGGGTCACAAAGGTAGGCGATGTATAAAAGTCCAGCTTCAGAAAGCTGAGCCAATTTAGCCTGAACTTTTGCCAGCTGCATCAAAGAGTAAGTGGCTTCCTGCATTCTTGCTCCTCCGGACTGACAGATAATCATATACGGAAGTTTATGCTTGATACAGTAATCTACTGCTCTTCTGATCTTTTCTCCCATTACAGAACCCAAAGATCCACCGATGAAAGCAAAATCCATACAAGAAACTACCATTTCAGTTCCTTTTACAGTTCCTACCGCATTTCTGATGGAATCTGTAAGCTTGGTTTTAGCTTTTACTTCTTTCAAACGGTCTTTGTAAGGCTTTGTATCTTTGAAGTTTAAGATATCAATACTTTCAACATTGGCATCCAGTTCGGTAAATTTACCACCGTCAAAAAGGATGTCAAAAAATTCTGCACTTCCTATTCTTACATGAAATCCGTCTTCAGGAGAAACATAGTTATTTCTCTTTAGTTCATCATGTTCCACTACTTTTCCGGATGGAGTCTGATGCCAAAGGCCTTTGGGAACGTCCTTTTTCTCATCAGTAGAAGTGGTAATGTTTTTTGCTTTTCTTTTAAACCAGTCGAATGCCATTTTTGTTTGTATTAAGGTATAAATGTAAAATGTACCAATGTAAATGCATTTCTTATGAATACTTTTTACATTGGTACAAATTTACAGTTCTTATTTTAAAGTATCTACGTTATTTAAATCTTCAAATGCTTTCACCAATCTTGTAGAGAATGTTTCCTCACCTTTTCTTACCCAAACTCTTGGGTCATAGAATTTCTTGTTAGGCTTTTCTTCTCCTTCAGGGTTTCCGATTTGAGCTCTTAAATAGTCAATATTGTTCACCATATAATCTCTCACTCCTTCTGTGTATGCAAACTGAAGGTCAGTGTCGATATTCATTTTAATTACTCCGTAGTCGATAGCTTCTCTGATCTCTTCTAAAGTAGATCCTGAACCTCCGTGGAATACAAAGTTGATAGGTTTAGCCGCTGTTCCGAATTTCTCCTGAACATATTTCTGAGAATTGTCAAGGATTTTTGGAGTAAGAACTACGTTTCCTGGCTTGTAAACTCCGTGTACGTTACCAAATGCAGCAGCGATTGTGAAGTTATCAGAAATAGCTTTTAATTTTTCATAAGTATACGCTATATCTTCAGGCTGAGTATATAATTTAGAGTTATCAACGTCTGAGTTGTCAACACCATCTTCTTCACCACCAGTTACTCCGATTTCTACTTCAAGCGTCATCTGAAGTTTAGCCATTCTTTCGAAATATTGAGCTGAAATCTCAAGGTTTTCTTCTAAAGATTCTTCAGAAAGATCCAGCATGTGAGAAGAGTAAAGAGATTTTCCTGTCTGCTTGAAGAAATCTTCGTTAGCATCCATTAATCCGTCGATCCAAGGAAGTAATTTCTTTGCACAGTGGTCTGTGTGTAGAATTACCGTTGCTCCATAAGCTTCAGCAAGAGTGTGGATATGTTTTGCTCCAGCGATAGATCCTAAGATAGCAGCTTTTTGTCCGTCGTTGTTTAATCCTTTCCCTGCGTTGAATGCAGCTCCACCATTTGAAAACTGAATAATTACAGGAGAGTTCAATTTCGCTGCAGTTTCCATCACAGCATTAACGTTGCTTGATCCAATTACGTTTACTGCAGGCAATGCAAATTTGTTTTCTTTAGCATACTGAAAGATATCAGTAACTAACTGACCTGTGGCAACTCCTGCCGGAAAAATTCTGCTCATGTTTTACTTTTTATTATAAATTTATTAGGTGTTTTAATTTCGTGTAAAGGTAATCATTTTTAAGAAATTACTAGTTTCTTTTATCTCTGCCCCAAAGGAGCTTCTGACGGATGGTTTCGTAGAAACTTAAACTGTTGGGCTGTACCAGAAGAAGCTGGAATTTTGCCTTTTTGATGATGATTTCCTTGTCGGTTTCTATGTGTATCAGTCGGGAATCTAAGGAAAGTGAGTATTGAGGTACACGGCTTTCCACCCTGAATTTTATTTCCACTTTATCATTCACCACTAAAGGTCTCACATTCAGATTGTGAGGAGCGATGGGTGTAATGACAAAATTTTCGTTATTAGGAGAAATGATCGGTCCACCACAGCTCAAAGAATAGGCGGTAGAACCTGTAGGCGTTGAAATGATCACCCCATCACCCCAGAAGACATTCAGAAATTCATCGTTGATATAAGAATCTACGGTAATCATGGATGTCGTTTCTTTTCGGGAAACGGTAACGTCGTTCAGGGCATAAGGAAAAGCTCCCTCAAGTTTTGGAGAAACTACCTCAATTACTGAGCGGCGGCTTGTTTTTACATTTCCTTTTAAGATGGAATCCAATTCTTTAAAGGCTTCTTCTTTAGTGAAGAAAGCTAAGAATCCAAGTCTTCCTGTATTGACTCCTACAACGGGAATTTCAAGATCCTCAATGAAGGTTAAAGAGTTTACGATGGTTCCGTCTCCTCCAAAAGTGAAGAAGAGATCCACCTCTTTATCCAAAAGATCCTGCTTACAGTTGAATGTTTCGAATATTTTTGAAAACTGGAGTGCTTCCGCCATTTCATCATACAGAACAGATTTTACACCTCTGGCTTCAAGTTCAGAGATAAACTTGCTTAAATATAAAAAAGTATCAAGATCTTTTTTCTGAGAATATATGGCTGCCTTCATGTTATATTTCTATGAATTTTTGTAAAAAACCAAATCGGTCTTTAAACAGATCGGATTTCTCATCAGAATAATATTTTTCAACAATTCTGTAGTCGTACCGATCAAAAGTAGAGTCTATCGAGGCCAGATTTTCATTGCTTATCTTTATGGTTATTTGGATCACTTCATCAGAAGTAAAGCTTATAAATCCTCCATAAAATTTTGCATTGTTACTTTCTATGATATTGGCAATTTCCGTCATTGAATATTTTCTGGCAGAAGTTTCTACGGTGAGAATGGCTCCTGTTTCTGAAAACAGCGGATAACGGGAAAAGTCCTGAAAGACATCTTCAGAAGTGATATATCCCAGATATTTTTCATTTTTATTGATCACCGGAATCACATTGCAGCTGAAAGTGTAAAACAGACGGATACTATCCATCACATTACTGTCTTCCAGAATTGCAAACCGCTCAATCTGATGTTCCAGGTCCTTCAATGTTCCACCATCTTCCTCATATAGAAAATCCATAGCAATAGCTCCGTAGAAGTGATGGGATTTTTTGATGAAAATATGGGAATATCCAAAATCTTCTAGCGTATTTCTGGCCGACTCTATGGAGTCAGACAGGCTAAAACACGGAAAGTCTTTTGAGATATAGTCCTTGATAAACATTGTGCTAATTTATAAAAAATTAAATGAAACTTTTTCTGAAACCCCGACTTTTTTTAAGGTGAAACAAAAAAAATGCCGTCAAAATTTGTTTGTAAAAAAAAATAAAGTACCTTTGTCGCCTTTCATTTTTACTTTTTATTAGATTTATTTCAAACTGCACTGTCTACTAAGGACATATGCAGTTTTTTTATTTTAATGCTTTTGCAAATTCCCACATCACAATTCCGGCGCATACACTTACATTAAGAGAATGCTTGGTTCCGAGCTGTGGAATTTCTAAAAATACATCAATATTAGGAAGAACTTCATCACTGATGCCTTCCACTTCATTTCCTAAAATCAATGCATATTTTTTCGATCTGTCAATGGTGAAATCAGTAATAAGCTGGCTGTCGGTTGTTTGCTCAATTCCGATGATTTCGTAACCCTTACTTTTCAAATCAGCAATGGCTGTATTGGTTTCTGCTTCATGAGACCAGTCCACACTCTCCGTTGCTCCCAATGCCGCTTTATGAATCTCACGGTGGGGTGGCTGTGGAGTAATTCCGCAAAGAATGATTTTTTCAATTAAAAAGGCATCTGCGGTTCTGAAGGCTGCACCTACATTGTGCATGCTTCTGATATTATCTAAAATGATGACCAACGGAATTTTTTCAACCTTCTTAAATGTTTCTACATCTATTCTGTTAAGTTCTTCCAGTTTTAGTTTCTGTACCAATTGTATTATTTTGTTGAGATTAATTTTCCGTCTTGATAGACCTCTGTTTTTTCTATGCTTCCGTCTTCACGGTAATGAACTCTGTTGCCGTTTCTTTTATCATTGGCAAGCTCTGTTTCACGCTGTAATTTTCCTGAGGGATAAAATACTTTCCATTTTCCGGTAGCAAGTCCGTTATCGTACTGGCCAATATCTTTTATCGATTTTCCGTCTTCATGGAAGGTCTTGCTTTCCCCCTGTAATTTATTAAATTTATAATTGGAGATTTCAATGATTTTACCGGCAGGAGAATAAAAAGTAGCCGTAAGACTGTTATCATAAATATTCTTATCTCCATTTCTGAATGCCTCTTTGGAGGTAAGAACTCCGCTCTTGTCAAAATATGACCATTCTTTTACTTTGAATCCTTTTTTATATTCTCCCTGTGATTGTACTTTTCCATTATCATAATAAAAAATGGCATCGCCGTCCAGTTTCCCTTTTTTCCATTCCACTACATTTTTTACCTGTCCGTTCTCATAGAATTCTTTACAGGATCCTTCCTGCAATCCGTCTTTATATCCACAAGGTTTCTGAGCCATGATCATGACAGAAGTGGAAAAAAACAATAGAAACATGTACTTCATAGCTATTTTTATTTCAAAAATAGTAAAATACTTATATTTGACTCAAAAATATACTATGAAAAAATTATTCACCTTATTCATATTATTATGGGGATTTATGTACTTCGAAGCACAGAATACCTATTATCCTCAAGCTTTTTTTGATAAAAAACTGGCCAGAGAAATGCTTGGATTCGGAAATTCTACCATTGAAGGAGTAGCTTCCACAAAACAAAAAAACAATTGGGGGATCAAACCATTGCTTGGAGAAAAACATTATGCACCCAAAGGAACTGTTGTCATGCTTTTTCCTGTAACTCCTTATTTCGAGGAATTTTATGATATGAGAAAGAAATATGAAAATAAAAAAACAACAGTATATATGTCTGAAGAGGCTTTTAAATACAGAGTAGAAGCTTTAACAGATGATCACGGCAGGTTTAAATTTGAAAAGCTGAAACCCGGTAAATATTATCTTGAAACCATTGTCAATTTTACTGCATCGGCAAGTTATCAGCAACAGACCGGAACTTCAGATGCTTATAACGGATATGGAGCTTATCTGTATTCTACTCCCATATACAGTACCTTTTTTTACGGATATTCTGCTGCCAACAGGGAAAGCAAATTTGTAGAAATAAAACAGGACGGCGAACTGAAAGAAATCAAGCTTTAAAAGCTTGATTTTTTATTTTCTGTTCATAATCTGATGTACATTCTTCTCAATATTCTGGGCTATAGTCTCCATCGGAATATCATTTTCGTCATTATTAAAAGGATCTTCAATCTCTTCGGCAATAAGCTCCAGGCTCATCAAAACATAATATACAAAAACCGTCAGAGGGATCATAAAAAGACCTATTGTAATAACGTATGCAATAGGTAAAGCAAAAACATACAGAATGATGAATTTCTTGATAAAAGAAGAGTATGAATAAGGAATCGGAGTATTTTTGATTCTTTCGCAGCCTCCGCATACATCCAGAAACCCTGAAAGTTGGGTATCTAAGTACAGCATTTCAACTTCTGAAACTTTCCCTTCTTTTTTTAATTGGTTCAGTTTATGGCTAAGCAGAATCACTATTTCGCTTGGTCCATGATTTTTCAAAGAATTTTCAATTTCAGAATAATCTTCATCCAATGCCAGCCTCGTAGATTCTTTAGAAAGATGTTTGGCTAAAAAGTGAGGAAAGTATTTTAAATATCTTGCAATCTGCTCAGCATCCTGGCGGTTATCACCTAGAATAGTATTGATTTTTATGGCAAGATTTCTGGTGTCATTGACCAGTTTTCCCCAAAGTTTTCGCCCTTCCCACCATCGGTCATAAGCGGTATTAGTCCTGAAAACCAGTAAAAGAGAAAGAACAAATCCTAGCAGAGAATGAATCATACCTACATTACTGACTCCGGATTTTGTAGTAAGGTGTAGATATTCAACTTCTAAATACTGAATTCCCCAGGAGTACAGTCCTACAAGAATCATACTTGGAAAAAGGATTTTTAATGTATCACTTTTGTGTAAACTGAAAAGGATTTTAATGAAATGTTTGGTATTGTAGACTCTCATAAACTCGCTTATTACCACAAATATAAATTTTTCATCTGAGCTCTGCTAATAAAGTAAGGAAGTCTGAAGCTGGAAGCTGGAAGTTATTGAAGCCGAAGAAGAGTTCTAAGTTTTCCATAAAAAGATTTTTATAGAATGATGTATAGACGTTTGCAGACAAGTCTTAACTTCCAGCATCCCTCTTCCAGCTTCCAGCTCTTTTAATCTTAATTTTCTCAGGTTTCAAAAAAATACTATTTTTATTTCGCATTAAATACAAAGTACATGATCCTCGAAAACGTAGATATTGTAAATGATATCAGTAAAGAAGATTTTCAGAAGAATTATTTTAAAAAGCAGAAACCTCTTTTGATCAAGAATTTTGCCAGCAGATGGGATGCTTTTGACAAATGGAACCTTGCGTATATTAAAGAAAAGGCAGGAGACCAGGAAGTTCCTTTATATGACAATAAACCGGCTGATGCCGCGAAAAGCTCTGATGCTCCGGTTACCCATATGAAAATGAAGGAGTATATTGATACGATAAAAAGCAAACCTTCAGATCTGCGGATCTTTTTCTATATCATCACAGACAGGCTTCCTGAGCTGCTGAAAAACTTTACCTATCCGGATCTTGGAATAAAGTTTTTTAAAAGACTTCCGACTTTATTTTTCGGAGGAAGTGAAGCCCATGTTTTAATGCATTATGATGTTGATCTGGGGGATTTTATGCATATCCATTTCGAAGGAAAGAAAAGAATCCTGTTGTTTGATCAGAAACAGTCTCCGTTTTTATATAAAGTTCCTTTATCCGTTCATACCATTTATGATGTGGATTATGAAAACCCGGATTATGAAAAGTTTCCGGCGCTGAAATATGCAAAAGGATACGAAATATTTATGGAACATGGCGATGCCCTCTTTATTCCGGGTGCTTTCTGGCATTTCAACAGATATCTGGAGCCAGGTTTTTCACTTTCATTACGGGCACTTCCCAATAAGCCGAATGTATTTGCCAATATGATGTATCATGTTTTCATTATGAGGTACACAGATAAACTTATGCGAAAAATTTTCAAGGCTAAATGGGTGAGCTATAAACAGAAATGGGCTTATAAAAAGAGTTCGGAAGCACTGGGAAAACACCTGAAAGCAGGAAAATAAAGAGGAAAGGAAGAGGGAGGCTGGAAGCTGGAAGACTCTTTACAGCTTAGTACAACTTAAATACCTTTTTATTAAAAGATAGCCAGCCATTCCACGACCCATAGAAACTTCCATCTCCCATCTTCGTGCTTCCCGCTTATTTATTAATCAGACCGAAGATTGTTGCGTCTACGAATTTTCCTTTTTCAAAAAAATAATCTTTCAAGGTTCCTTCTTTGCTGAAATTGATTGATGTTAAAAGTTTCTCAGAAGAAATATTGGAAGGATCAATGAAAGCATCTACCCGATGAAGCCTCATGGTTTCAAATCCAAAAGTCAGAATAGGGAGAATAGCCTCTTTCATATAAGACTGCTGCCAGAATTTAGGATTAAGCTCATAACCAATTTCCGCTCTAAAGTGTTCCCTGTACCAATTATGATAGCCGCAGGTACCAATAACTTTTCCATTGGATTTCAGCTCCAAAGCCCATCTGAACCCTTTTCCTTTTTCGAATTCACCGTTAAAATGCTGAATAATGCGTCGGGAATCTTCTTCTGTTTTGAAGGTCTCCAGATCGTAATATTCCATCACTTCATCCAGAGAAAAATACTCAAACAGATCCTGGGTATCATTAAAAGTAAGCTGACGTAAAATAAGTCTTTCAGTCTCTAAGACAGGAAATTCCATAAATAATGTGATTTGATGGGTGAAAAGTACGATTAATTACTGATAAAGAAAAGTAGGGAAGATTAACCGCTAAACAATTCTCTTACCCTGAATTTATTTTTTTAAATTTGGGGCTCATTTTTTACTATGGCAAAAGCAGCGAAGAAAGAAACTCCGTTAATGACGCAGTACAATACCATCAAGGGTAAATATCCTGATGCGCTATTATTATTCAGGGTTGGGGATTTTTATGAAACTTTTGGGCAGGATGCTGTCAGAACTTCTCAGATTCTGGGAATTGTCCTTACCAAAAGAGCCAATGGCGATGGGCATATAGAGCTGGCCGGATTTCCGCATCACTCTGTAGATTCTTATCTTCCAAAACTGGTAAGAGCAGGAATGAGAGTGGCAATCTGTGATCAGCTGGAGGATCCTAAAATGGTGAAAGGGATTGTAAAAAGAGGGGTAACTGAGTTGGTTACTCCCGGAGTTACTTTCAATGATCAGGTATTAAACTCCAAAAAAAATAATTTCCTTCTTTCATTGCACAAAGAAAAAGAGAAATATGGAATTGCCCTGGTAGATATCTCCACAGGAGAGTTTCTGGTAAGTGAAGGAAACCTGGAAAAGCTTTTGCATATTATCAATACTTTTGATCCCAGCGAGATTATCTTCCAGAGAAGTACACAGATTCCGGAGCAGATAAAAAATAAAAACGCCTTTAAGCTTGAAGACTGGGCTTTTCAATACAATTTTGCCTATGAGAAGTTAACAAATCACTTTAAAACCAGTTCTTTAAAAGGATTTGGAGTGGAAAGTCTTCCATTAGCCATTACAGCAGCAGGTGCTATTTTCGCGTATCTGGTAGAAGATACTCATCATAACCTGCTTGCCCATATTACAAAACTGCAGGTCATTCCTCAGGAAGAGTATCTGATGATGGATAATTTTACCCTGAGAAACCTGGAAATTGTTTATCCAAGTAATCCACAGGGAAAATCATTACTGGATATCATTGATAAAACATCTACTCCGATGGGAGGAAGATTGTTGAGAAGAAGAATCATCCTTCCTTTAAAATCAGTGGACGAGATCATGAGAAGGCTTTCTCTGATTGATTTTTTAAACGAAAATGATCCTCTTAAATACGAAATCTGCCAACTTCTGAAATCAATTTCCGATCTTGACCGATTAATGGGAAAACTCGCTGCAGAGAAAATTTCTCCTAAAGAATTGGGATATCTGCGACAAAGTTTGATTAATATCCATACAATCAAAGCTTTATTGCATCCTCATGCCGATGTGCTGGCATGGTTAGAACCTTTATTTGATCTGGAGGAGCTTATTAAATTCCTGCAAAATTACCTTAATGAAGAGCTTCCGGTAAATATTGCCAAAGGAAATGTCATTAAAGAAGGTGTTTCCGAAGAGTTGGACAGATTAAGAAATTTACAAAGCAAAGGCCGCGGATTTCTGGATGATATGTGCCAGAGAGAGATTGAAAGAACGGGTATTACCAGTCTTAAAATTGATTTTAACAACGTTTTCGGATACTATATTGAAGTTCGAAATACACATAAAGATAAAGTTCCGGACGATTGGGTAAGAAAGCAGACCCTGGTGAATGCCGAAAGATATATTACCGAAGAATTAAAGGAATACGAAAACCAGATTCTGGGAGCCGAAGAGAAAATTGGTGTTCTGGAAACTTCGCTATACAGGAATGTATGTGCGGAAACAATGGTTTATATTGATCATATTCAAGGAAATTCCAATATAATTGCCCAGCTTGATGTGGCTGCCGGATTATCTGAACTGGCTGTTTCTGAGAGTTATACAAAGCCTGTTTTAAATGACGGCTATGCGATTGATTTAAAAGAAGCCAGGCATCCAATCATTGAAAATGCTCTTCCGTTAGGAGAAAAATATATCCCGAATGATATCTTTCTGGATAAAGATTCCCAGCAGATTATCATGGTAACAGGACCGAACATGGCCGGTAAATCGGCAATTTTGCGCCAGACAGCTATTGTGTGTCTCTTGGCTCAGATTGGAAGTTTTGTCCCTGCAAAACATGCTGAAATCGGATTGCTGGATAAGATCTTTACAAGGGTAGGAGCTACAGATAATATTTCTGCCGGAGAATCTACTTTCATGGTAGAAATGAATGAAGCAGCCAATATTTTGAATAATATTTCAGAACGAAGCCTGATTTTATTGGATGAAATCGGGCGTGGAACGTCCACTTATGACGGGGTTTCTATTGCATGGGCTATTGCTGAATATCTTCATCAGCATCCAACGCAGGCGAAGACTTTATTTGCTACCCATTATCATGAGTTGAATGAAATGACTGTTAACTTTGAAAGGGTAAAAAACTTCCACGTTTCCATTCAGGAAAATAAAGGAAACATCATTTTCCTGAGAAAGCTTGTTCCGGGAGGAAGTGAGCACAGTTTCGGTATCCATGTGGCAAAGCTGGCCGGTATGCCTGCGAAAGTGGTAAACAGAGCGAATGAAATACTGAAAACACTTGAAGCAAGCAGAACGCAGGGTAGCGGAGATACTTCCGAAAGCATCAAAAGGGTGACAGAAGAGAATATGCAGCTTTCTTTCTTCCAGCTGGATGATCCTGTTCTGGAGAATATCCGTGAGGAGCTTACGAAAATAGATATCAATACTTTGACACCCATTGAAGCTTTAATGAAGCTGAATGCCATAAAAAAAATGATTGGAGGGTAATCCAATCATTTTTTTGTAAATAAAGTGAAAGTTTAATTAGCAGCAATAGCCGTCTTTTCCTCTTGGACCAATGATCAGAAAGTGGTTTACTCCTCTTAATTTACATAGTCCTTCTGCACAGGCACCTGCGCTTCCGTTGACTTCCTTTAGCTCTGCTTTGGAAAGTCTTCTTTTTTGATCGGTTGAATTTGTCATCTTCCCTTGTTTAAATAGGATAAACTTAGTTAACAGCAAAATCCGTCCTGCATACCCGGAACTCCGTATTGTTCTTCTCCTGTATGAGGATCTGTACAGCTTATTACTCTTGGGCAGATGGGTCTGCTAGCACCCCCACTGATCTCTTTTAGCTCATTCTTGCTAAGCTTTCTTTTTTGATTTTTTGAATTTTTCATAATAATTTGAATTTGGTAAAAGCTAATTTACAAGTTATTTTATTACGTTCAAAATATTGTCATTCAAATTGTTAACTTTTTTATGGGTGGAAAATTATTTCATTAAAAAAGATTGAGGTAACCCCTCAATCTTCATGTATATTATATAAAAAGCTGTAATGGATTAACAGCATCTTCCCTTGGTGTCACATGCACCTATAGTCATTTCACCATCAATATTGCAAAAACAAGTTCCCGGGCAAAGTGTTCCTCTTCCTCCATTGATTTGTTTTAACTCATTTTTTGTCAGTTTTCTTTTCTGAATGTTTGATTTTTTCATGATAATTTAGTTTTGATTCTGAGCTAATTTACATTTTATTTTTATTAATTCAATCATTGGTGAAGAAATTTCATGGGATGAATGAAATTATTAACAAATTTTAACAGGTTGATTTTCATTGAGAAAGAATGCATTTGTTAATTTTGAATATGAAGAATTTAATCATGATCGTTACAGTATTTATCTTCTGTACGGTTTTTAAAGCCCAACAGACTGAAGTTTCTGTGATAAAATATGAAGAACTGGAGAAGCGGATTCAGCAGGAAAAAGATAAATTGCTGGTTGTTAATTTCTGGTCAACCACCTGTGGACCTTGTGTAAAAGAACTTCCTCACTTTATGGAAATCAATTCTAAATATGCAGATAACCAGAAGTTTAAAATGATTTTGGTGTCACTGGACAGGCTGGCTGATAAAGAAAGAGTCTTGAAATTCATTAAAAATAAAAACCTTACGGCTGAGGTACTCCTTCTGGATGATATCAAAAGAATGAATACCTGGATTCCTAGATTTGAAAAAGACTGGGATGGGAATATTCCGGTGACCGTGTTCTATAAAAATGGAGCTAAATTTCATTTTAATGATGGGGAAATGAGCAAGGAAGACCTTGAAAAAACAATTAAAGAAAATCTACAATAAATAATCTACTATGAAAAACCTGAAAATTTTAATGACCGCATTCATCGTTGGGATGGGATTACTGAGCTTTACAACAACAGATCACGATAAAAATAAAAATCAGAACGAGACCATTTCTGTAAAAGGCTATGAAGTAGGGGATGAAGCTGCAGATTTTAAGCTTAAAAATATTGATGGAAAGATGGTTTCCCTGAGCGATTTTAAAAACGCCAAAGGATTTATTGTGGTGTTTACCTGCAACCATTGTCCCTACGCAAAGAAATACGAAGACAGAATTATTGAATTGGATAAAAAGTACAAGGATCAGGGATATCCTGTAATTGCGATCAATCCGAATGATCCAAATGTACAGCCGGAAGACGGTTATCAGCAGATGATTGAAAGAGCAAAGCAGAAAGGATTTACTTTTCCTTATCTGGTAGATGAAGGACAGAAAATCTATCCGCAATACGGTGCTACAAAAACGCCCCATGTTTTTGTACTGAAAAAAGAGAACGGAAAGAATATTGTAAAATACATTGGTGCTATCGACAATAATTATGATAACCCGAATGATGTATCCGAATATTATGCTCAGGATGCCGTAAATGCTCTGATAAAAGGACAACCAATAAAAATGACAAAAACTGTTGCCATTGGGTGTACCATTAAAGTAAAGAAATAATATATTTGCTCACATACATAAGATCGGTGTTCCTGGAATACCGATTTTTTATGCCTTAAATTTAATTTGAAATGAAATTCCAATTCAGCCTGAAGTATCTTCTTCTGACCGTATTTATTTTTCTTGTGGAGGTATTGATTGCCACCAAACTCAGTGATATTTTCTTTATAAGAGCTTATCTTGGAGATGTTATTGTGGTGATGCTCCTTTTTACTTTCGTGAAAAGCTTTGTGAAAATAAATGATCAGAAACTGATTCTGGGAATTCTGATTTTTTCATTTCTGGTAGAATTTGCCCAGTATTTCAATATTGCAGAAAAACTAGGCTTCCGTCCTGGAAGCCTGATGTATATTGTTATCGGAAATTCTTTTTCCTGGATTGATAATCTGTGTTATACTGTAGGATGTCTGATTCTCTATGTTTTAGTAAAGATTACAAACAATGAAGGCTTAACCTCAACCCCTAATCCCTAATTCCTGCAACCTACTACCTATCTTCCAAAACTGTCATATTTATCCTCCGCATATTTGGTAAAGCGGTTTAGTAAAGCCACATTTTCTTTTTCCAGAGGGGAAAGATCATGATCTACATTGCTTGCAACTGGGATGTACCAATCCGTTTGTTCAAAGAAGTTTCTGTAGGTTTCTTTTTTGAAAGAGTAGCCGTGTCTTGCAAATACAGAGTTCTTGATGATCTCTAGATCCAGTTTTCTTAAGTTTTTAAGATCTTTTTCCGTTAGTTTCTGCTTGGATGCATTCAGTTTGAAGATGGCTTCAGAAGCGAAGCGGTTTTTAGTGGTTTTATAGCTTTCTGTTTTCCCGGTTTCTTCATCCGTATACTTTTCGGTAAACTCTTTAGAATTTGACCAGTCTACCAGATCAGAATCCTTATCCAGCATAAAGTTGGGATTGTAAACAAACTCTTTTTTAATCAGTTTAAGTGTTTTTAAAGGAGCTTTTACGGAAGTTTTATCAAAAGCGTTCCACTTTCCGGTTAAGCTGTCTCCCTTCAGTTTTACCTCAAACCTTCCATCTGTTTTGTCGTTGCCGGGTTCATCCAGCACAAAAGATGTGGTAGCTTCATTGAAAACACCTTTAAACGGGCGCTGATTACCATTAACAATACTTTGTCCGTAAACGCTGTCTTTGGTGATTCTGTTGATCTTTAAAGAAATTCTTTTGTAGTTACTGACATCATATTCTGAGCCGTCTGTTGGGTCAACAACTTTTTCCATTCCGGCAAATTCACCTGTGTAAATCCCGTAATATTCTTTGTGTACTTCAGGAACTACTGCAGAGTCCTTTTTGGCGGTCAGAGAATCTTTTCCTGATTCAGTGGTTTTTCCCTCTTTCTTACAGCTTGCCAGAGAAACTGCCAGTAAAGCAATCAAGGTATAATTTACAATTTTCATATAAGTTTTTTTGTGATTAAATATTCAATAATAAGGATGTTGGGAATCCAGCCCAGCCATGCAATGACCTGATAGACATCCATGGGATTGGGATGAAATAAATATACAATAATTACTTTCCACATTCTCAGGGTAATAGCAGATAATGTAAAAGCAAAGCTCCGCCACATCCATTGCTTGTGTTCTTTAAACCTTTTTTGTCTTGCCAGCTGATAGGCTCTCAACGTTGAAAACCACCATAAAAAGCCTAAAATAACAAATGAAATCTTCGATAAAAAGCCTCCGTTGGCAAAGAGTCCCATATAAATTCCCGAAGGAGCCGCCAACATCAGAATGAGAAAAATATACACTTTCCCCATATTCCGGTGGAAATTTTTTACTCCGAAATCCCTTCTGAGAATAGCCAGAAATCCTGAGAGAAGCACAAAAATACTTGTATACACATGAGTGTAGAAAAATGCAAGATATTCCGGTCTTTCTATAACTTCCGTCTGTTTGATCATCAGAAAACTGACTTCAGGATTAAAAGGAATATATTCTAAGGTGATTTTCAGCATCAGCCAAAAGAAATACCCGAATCCTATGATGAGAAGGATTTTAAAGAAGGAATTACTATTTCTTTTAGCAGAGAGCATTTTATCTGTTTTAACTTTTACTGAATATTGACGGTGGTAGGGAATTTAATAAAAGATCTTACAGTCTTTCCTTTATTCTGGGCAGGCTTCCATTTGGTTTTTATGGATTTTATGACACGCTCCATTTCCTCATTCATGTACTTATCATTACCGGATGATGAGACAGATTCAATATTTCCATCAGTACTCACAACAAATTCAATGGTTGACGTAAACACTCCGGAGTTTTTTATTTTTGCGATATTGAACTCATTGAGAATATATTTCCTAAGAGCATCCATTCCTCCCGGATATTCTGCTGGTATTTCTATATTGTTATTCTCAGCAGAAGTTGTAGGTTGGCTTATTGGCTCTTCTTTTTGTGTCGTTTGGGAAAAAGCAAACTGAACTCCTAAAAGTAAAATCAGTATTGATATTTTTTTCATGGTTTGTTTTGTATTCAGGTTATTTATTTTCAAAGAAATCAATGACTAATTCATTGAACAGTTCCGGTTTTTCTTCAGGAACATAATGGCTTGCATTCGGGACAATAGCCAGCTGTCCGTGCGGAATAGATTCCGCTATTTTCACGGTATGTTCTGTTTTTATCAAGTCTTTATCACCAGCAATAATCAATGATGGGCACTGAATTTTACTCAGATCTTCATACTTCCAGTTGGGATACTTCAAATCCAGATTCAAAAGATCAATAAGGACATCGTTTTTATGGTCTTTATTCTCTTTGGTAAGGCTGGCAAGCATTTCTTTCATGGATTTTAACTCATCATCTTTGACTCCTTCCGGGAAAATATTCGCTCCCGAGCAGGCAATTTTATCTACCATCTCAGGATATTTCATTGCCATGGACAGAGCAAGAATCCCACCATCACTCCAGCCCAGAATCTTTGTTTTTTTGATGTTCAGTTTCTCTAAAAACTGCTTAAGATCCTCAGTCTGAATATCAAAGGTAAGTTCTTTTGTTTTGTCATAAGTAGACCTTCCTCGTTCGCGACAATCTACAATGATCACCTTATATTTTTTAGCAAACGTATCTTTTTGGTTCATAAAGGCGCTGATGGATTGCCCATTACCATGAAGCATAAGTACAGGTTCTCCTTCTCCATAGACTTCATAGTATAATTTGATGCCATTAACATCCATAAATTTTCCATCAGGCATGGTACCGATAATATCATGTCCTTTGATCAGCAAAGACTTGTTGCCACTGAAGGGTTTGTAATCTGAGGTTCCGATTGTAAAATGCTTTACATGCGTTACTTTTTGAGCACGAATTCCTTCAAACCAACCATGAGATGCGGTAATATCTTTTTCAAAACCTGAGTTTTCCAGCGGAACTTCAATCCATTTTTTTGATTTTCCGTCATTGATTTCCAACTTAAAATCGTCAAAATAAAAATCGCCATTGTTTTGAGCAAAAGCCCCAATATTCATACTCTGCGCAGAAGGATTGATCATCCCTTTTATTTCATACGTTTTCCACTCATTGGTTACTTTGATTCCGTAATATTGATTTTCAAAAAAGCCAACCGAGTGATCTTTATTGTCAATTCTGCACCATAGTCCGCAATTGGAACCATTATCCTGATTTTCTTTTCTGATTTTTGCCGTGACACGGAAATTCCAGTTTTGTTTATTCTCTACATTGACGGCCTGCGTGAAGGAAGTCCAGTCGGAAACAATTGTTTTTTCCTGACTATATCCTAAAAAGAGGAAGAACAGAAGAACGAAACCGAAAATTTTTTTCATGGGTATAGTTTTTAGTAAAAATAATGTTTTTTTACAAGCTGTTGAGATCCTGAGCGATAAGCCATCCCTCACTCCAGCAAGCCTGGAAGTTGAATCCTCCGGTCACTGCATCTATATTGAGAACTTCACCGGCAATATAAAAATTAGGAAGCAGTTTTGAAGACATGTTTTTGAAGTTAATTTCCTTTAAATCAACACCTCCGGCAGTCACAAATTCATCTTTAAATGTTGATTTTCCAGTTACCTGAAACTTTTTCCTGCAAAGATTTTCCAGAATTTTCTGCATTTCCTTTCCGGAAATATTAGCCACCTGTTTGTTAAGGTCAACTTTTGAAATCTCTAAAATCTTCTGCCAGAATCGATTGGTAATATCGAAGATCTTTGATTGTCCAATGGTTTTTTTAGGATTGCTTTGTTTGAAATTATGGAAGATTTCTTCCGCTTCATCTATTTCTATGGAAATAAAATTGACCTCAATTTCAAAGTTATATTTAAGTTTTGCAAGACTTATGGCTTCCCACGCTGAAATTTTCAAAACTGCAGGTCCTGAAAGTCCCCAGTGCGTAATAAGCAAGGGCCCGCTCTCTTCAGTTTTCAGCTTTGGAATTGAAATTCCGGCATTTTCAAAACTTGTTCCCGGAAGATCTTTCAGCAATTCATCTTTAATATTAAATGTAAAAAGAGAAGGAACAAGATCTATAATTTTATGGCCCAGCGTTTCTATGATTTTCAACGATTTTGGAGAACTTCCTGTAGCGTATACAATATAATCTGCTTCAAAATCCCCTGAATTGGTTTTTACAATATACTTTTCATCCTGTTTTTCAATCTCTTTTACCGTACATTTTGTTTTTACCGATACATTTTTCTTTTGCGTTTCATTCAGAAAAGTATTGATAATGGTCTGGGAAGAATTGCTTTCAGGAAAAGTTCTGTTATCGTTCTCAATTTTCAACGGAACATTACGCTGGTCAAACCATTCCATCGTGTCGCCAGGCTGGAATTTAGTAAAGACACTTAGCAATTCCTTATTTCCACGGGGGTAAAACTGAACCAGTTCTCTCGGGTCAAAACAGGCGTGGGTTACATTACAGCGTCCGCCTCCGGAAATTTTAACTTTCTGAAGGACATCCGAATTCTGTTCTAAAATCGTAATTGTATATTTCTTTTCGTCAAGATTAGATGCACAGAAAAAGCCTGCAGCACCGCCTCCGATAATAATGATCTGTTTCATGTATGTGTAATCCTATGCGGAAGATTATTTTTTCAAAAGTACAATTTTTATAAACCATCTTATTTGAGTATTTTTGAAGATTATAATTTTAATGAGACCCAAAACGATTTTCATATGATTTTCTACCATAAATTTGAAGTAAGATGGAGCGATCTTGATGCCAATAAGCACTTAGCCAATTCATCATATGTACAATATTGTGCACAAGCCAGAATGGCTTTCATGACTAAAGAGAAAATGGGAGTTACCCAACTGAGCAGATGGGGAATCGGCCCGGTAATCCTGCATGAAAGATATTCTTTCTTCAAAGAAATCTATGCAGATCAGATCGTAATCGTAAGTGTGGAAATAGACGGATGTGCAGAAGATTCTTCTATCTACCGTTTCGTACACAAGTTTTATACACCTGACGGAATGCACTGTGCTACTGCAGAAGCTACAGGAGTATGGATTGATATGATGCTTAGAAAAATGACCACTCCGCCGGATGATGTAGTGGAAGCAATGAATAAATATAAAAGCCCGGAGACCATTGTGCTATCGAAAGAAGATTTCAAAAAATTCCCTTTCCATCCACATAATATTGACCCGGCAGAAATTAATATATAAATGATGAATGATGGTTGATCAATGATATCAATGTAAGCATTGTATTTTTGATAGATCAATTATCATTTATCATTTATCAATCATCACTTATAAACAGAAATTATGTTTGAAGATAAATCACAGGAGCTGACGCCCATTTCAAAATTAGGAGAATTCGGTCTTATTAAACATTTGACAGAGCATTTTCCGCTATCCAATGAATCTTCGGAGCTTGGGGTAGGAGATGATGCAGCAGTTATTAATCCTGATAACAAAAGAGTAGTTCTTACAACAGATGTGCTGGCAGAAGATGTACATTTCAACTTAGGATATGTTCCTTTAAAGCATTTAGGGTATAAAGCTGTGGTGGTGAACCTTAGCGATATAGCTGCTATGAATGCAACTCCTACACAGATATTGGTTTCTCTTGCGGTATCCAACCGTTTTCCGGTAGAAGCTTTAGAAGAAATCTATGCCGGAATTCAGGCGGCTTGTACAAGATACAAAGTTGATCTTATCGGAGGAGATACTACAAGTTCCAATTCCGGATTGGTAATGAGCATTACAGCAGTAGGAATTGAAAATGAAGAAAACATTGTAAAGAGAAGCGGTGCAAAACCGAATGATCTTCTTGTCGTAACAGGAGATTTGGGCGGAGCATACATGGGCTTACAGATTCTGGAAAGAGAACATGCCGTTTACCTTGCAGATCCTAATATGCAGCCGGAAATGGAAGGTTATGACTATATCCTGGAAAGACAGCTGAAGCCTGAAGCAAGAACAGACGTTAAAACGATTCTGGAAGAACTGGATATTAAACCAACTTCTATGATTGATATTTCTGACGGTCTGGCTTCCGAAATCCTTCACCTTTCAGATCAGTCAAATGTAGGGTTCAGATTATACGAGGAAAAAGTTCCGATGGACAGTCTTACCATCTCTACGGCGGATGAAATGAACTTGAATCCGGTGATGACTGCTTTAAGCGGTGGTGAAGATTATGAATTGCTTTTCACAATTTCTTCAGGAGATTTTGATAAAATTAAAAATCACCCGGATTTTACCATTATAGGACATGCAGTAGAAAAAGAAGAAGGAAATTTTATGGTAGCAAGAGGTTCAAACCAGCTTGTGGCTCTTACAGCTCAGGGATGGGATGCTTTTTTAAACCAATAAGATGTATACCTTTACCGTATTACCATGTTTAGTAATTATAACATTCATAATAGTTACCCTGTACAAACACTACATAAAAAAAAGAAATCAGAACCTGAAAGAGTCTTTCGTTTTTGTCTTGTTTTTTGTAACAGTCTGGAGTGTAATTTATTATTTTGTTTTTAGTTAAATAACATACCAAAACCGAAAAATTATATTTAATTTTAAATATTGTAAGAAAACCGTAGTACTTTTTGCTGCGGTTTTTGCTTTATTTGATCAAATACATTAGCAATGAATTCATCTGAAAAAAATATTCCTGTTCATAACCTGGTGTCTGAAGAATTTCAGGTCAACACCTTAGAAAATGGACATCCGGAAAACTTCGAGGATATTCATCGGCATAATTTTTTTGAAATTATCTGGTTTAAAGAAGTTCATACAGACAGCAGTCTTGAGTTGGATTTTGAGAGTTATCCTGTGAAAAACAACCAGATCTGTATTATTGTTCCCGGACAGGTTTTTAATATGAAACTCCGCAAGGAAAAAGGATCTGTCTTGGCTATCAGCAAAGAAATTTTCAAAGAAGCCTGCGATACTGAAGTGGTTCTGGCAAACGGAGCCAGACCTTTCTTTTTAGATGAAGAAAGCAGTGAAACCGGAAATATGCTGATTTCCATGATCAAACAGGAGTATCTTGGCTCCGGACGTGTGGAAATTTTAAAAGCCTATCTGAGAGCTTTCTGTCTCATTATTACGGATCAGATTACGATGCAGAATACCGAGGAAGATGATAAACCGAGGATTCAGCAACTGGTAGCACTGATAGAAGAACACTACATCACTCAGAAAAACACTGATTTTTATGCTGAGCAGCTCAAAATAAGCGCCCATCACCTTAATGATATTGTCCGGATTTCCCGGGGAACAACGGTAAAAAAAATGATTGCCCAAAGACTTATTCTGGAAGCCAAAAGAGAGCTTAGTTTTGGAGCTTTAACGGTAAAAGAGATTGCTTTTAAATTAGGTTTTGGTGATGCTTCTTACTTTTCCCGTTTTTTTAAAAAACATACCCGGCAGAATCCTGATGGGTTCAGGGATGGAAAAGGCTAATCCTCAGAATGTTCCTTTGTTTTTTATTGTAAATAAATAATTCATGCATTGATGCATAGTGCAATCCTCAGTTTGTGCTATTCTTCCTTCAGTTCTTTTATTGAGAAACGATACTTTTTACAGCAATTTTGCAGCTGAAAAAAACGCCTGCGAAGGCTTATTGTTATTTATGAAGAAGAATTTGAATATTGTAGTGTTTATTCTTGCACTACTCAACACGTTAGAATCGCTAAGTATAGATCTTTATCTTCCTGCTTTTCCAAGTATGGCGAAGATTTTTAATACCGATATTGGGCATATTCAGGTATCCATTTCTGTGTTCTTTGCCGGATTTGCTTTCGGACAGCTGCTATGGGGACCTTTATCTGATAAAAAAGGACGAAAACCGATGTTATACTGCGGACTTTTGCTTTTTATTATAGGAGCAACAGCCATTTATTTTACATCGGATATTTATGTGTTATGGGCCATGCGTTTTCTGCAGGCATTCGGAGGTAGCGCAGGGATTGTGATCGGAAGAGCCATCATTATTGATCTCTATGATAAAAATAAAGCAGTCACTATCTTTTCACAACAGTCGCAGATCAGCGGAATTGCACCCATTGTAGCCCCGTTATTGGGAAGTGTATTCCTTAAATTCTGGGGCTGGAACAGTTCGTTTGCCTTTTTATGTATCATGGGGCTGATTACCTTCTTCATGGTGTACAAATATGTGCCGGAAACCAATACCAGAATTCATCTTTCTGATGATGAAATGTTGAATGAAAAAGGATTAAAAGAGCAGTTGAAAATGATCATTTCAAACAGAGATTTTATCAACAGTACCATGGTAGGAAGTATTGCTTTTGCATCCTTGATTATTTACATTTCAAATGCGCCGTTTCTATTTATGGAGATACACGGTTTTTCAAGCAGTACATTTAGTTTTATATTCGCTTTTAATTCATTGGCATTGATAACAGCAGCTTATATTACACCTAAGCTGATCAAAAGAATAAGCAATTCAACCCTTTTATTTTCTGCTACCATTGTATTGCTGATAGTTTGTACATTGCATATTCTCATTGCGGCAGAAAACCTTTCTGTGGCCCTGGAAATTGCAATGTTGTATCTGTCATTATTAGCTATTGGTATTCTGTTTCCCATCACTTCTGCTCATGCTTTATCTCCATTTAAAGAGGGAAGAGGAACAGCGGCAGCATTATTGGGTTTTATGCAGCTGATGGTTACCTTTTTAATATCAGGATTAATAGGGTTTTTAGAGGCCGATTCTATCATTCCGATGGTAGTAACACGTTCCGCAATGGCATTAATTGCTGTATGGTTCGGGTATCGAATTTTTAAGACTCAAAAAGTGACCGTTCCAATAGTTACCCAATCCGAAAATTAATCCCCTTATTTGATCCTGTTGTCATACAATTCAGACACTTAATCAAGTAATTTTTGTAAAAAATAGTCAAAGGGTTCTCTTTGCATAAAATTTAAAATATGAAAAGAACCCTTTCGACAGCTCTATGCTGTATATTGCCATTGGGATATTGGGTAAATGCACAGTCCGGCATCTCTGCAGAGCTTAAAACCGAATACATTCCTGCTTCCAGCTATATCCGTCCGGAAGACAGCGCAAAAACCAATTCTAAAAGTGATTTTAAAAGAGTAGATCTGAACCTCAGTATTCCGTTATCAGTAAAAAAAGATTCCAATGGGAAAATAAGAGCATGGTCTATGCTGCTCAGTGGATCTTATGCAAAGATGGCCCATAAAAATTACGAAACTGCATTATTTCCGGATCAGATGCTGAACGCACAGGTCGGAATACAGCATCTGAGACCTTTGGGCAAAAAATGGAGTATGATGATGACGGCATCTGTAGGCGTATATACAGACCTTGAAAAAATAGATTTCGATGATGTGCTGGGACAGGGAGGAGTTTTATTTATCAGGCATTTTAATCCTAACCTTTCGTTAGGAGCCGGACCGGTGCTTACCACTGCTTTTGGTGTCCCTATGATTTTACCATGGATCTATTTCGACTGGAAAACCAACGGAAAGATTAAATTCAAGATTAACTTCCCGGAAGGAATGGAAGCCGGATATCTTTTCTCCGATAAATTTGCTTTAAAAGCTGTTGTAGAACTGAATGGAATGACCGCAGAGAGAAGTATAAACGGAAAATCGATGTTATTAGGTTACCAGCAGATCACCGCAGGACTCAGACCGGAATTAAAAATTAATGACAAGCTCACTGTACGTCTTACGGGAGGAACAGCGATATTGAGAAGCTTTAGTGAAAATGACCGGAAAATCAGCAGCATTTTCAGAGACAAAAAAATAGCTGATCCGAGATTTTCAAGCACATTTTACGCTGCAGTATCATTACGCTGGAATCTTCCATAAAAAAATGCCGGAGGCGGGGAATTTGATAACTCCCAGCTTCCAGCTATTTACTTATTAATTTCTTATAAACCACCTGATTCAGTAATTCTTCCTTTCGGGTACGGGATATAGGAAGCTCAATTTTATTAATGAAAAGGCGTCCTCCTGAAATCATGTCAATATGGGTAATATTGATGAGGTAGGATTTATGAATCCTGAAAAAATGGTCTGAGGGGAGAGATTCTTCAATAGCTTTCATCGTTTGATGGATAATCAGTGATTTATTTTTAAAATGAAGCTTGGTATAATTCTGCATACTTTCAATGTACAGAATATCTACCCACGAAACCTTAATGAAACTATCAGACTGCCTCACATACAGAAAAGGATCATCCAGAGGAGTATTCTTTTTCAGCTTTTCACTGATGATAAACTGTTGCTGTGCCTTATTTACTGCCTGATAAAAACGGTTGAAAGCAATGGGTTTTAAAAGATAATCCACTACCTGCAGACGGAATCCTTCCAGCGCATATTCAGAATACGCTGTAGTAAGAATGCATAAAGGAGGGTTTTCAAGCTGTTCCAAAAATTCCAGACCAGTGAGGTAAGGCATGTTGATATCCAGGAATAGAAGATCAATTTCTGTTTCCTTTACTTTGGTATCAGCTTCCAGAGCTGTAGCACAGGTTCCTTCCACCGATAAAAAATCAATCTGATCAGCCAGTTCTTTGAGGTGAAATCTTGCCAGTGGCTCATCATCTATAATCAGACATTTCATTTTGGGAATCGTATTACTCATGGCGGTCAGAAAGTTGTAAGGTTAAAGATATTTTGAAAACATGATGATCTGATTCTATGTTTAAATCATGAGCATCAGGATATTGCAGCTTCAGGCGTTTTTTTACATTTTCAAGACCTATTCCTCCCACACCATCCTTCTTTTTATGGCTTATCATCTCTGAGTAGGAGTTTTCAATATAAAAAGAAAGCGTATTGTCTTTTTCCCTGCATGAAATCATAATGTATCCTTTGTGGCCGGGAAGCCTGCAGACATATTTAAAAGCATTTTCAATAAAAGGAACCAGAAGAAGAGGTGCTATAAACAAGTTTTTATGGCTTAATTCCCAAGAGGTATTGACATCCAGTTCGTTGCCCCATCTTAATTTCTCCACTTCTACAAGGTTCTGAACATGTTCAATATCTTTGTCCAGAGGAACCAGATTCTGATTACAGTGATATAGCTGATAACGCAAAATATCAGAAAATTTAAGCAATAGATAATCAGCAAGTTTGATGTCATTTCTCATCAGAATATGAATGTGATTCAGAATATTAAAGACCACATGTGGATTAATCTGATCCTGAAGCAATTTGAGCTGGTTTTCCAGATGAGCCTGCTGAAGAAGAATATGATCACGTTCTATTTTTCCGTGTTCCTGATAAAATTTGACTCCACAGGCAGCACCGTTAATCAGAAAAGAAGCAGGCAGCGCGAGATAAAAACCTTTCCATAGAAGAGGAGCGTGGTCTGAGAAATTGGGAGGGAGAACAGTTTTGTTACTTCCTTCAATATAAGTGAATATAAGAGAATAGATAAAACTTAGTGCAAAAATAATAACCGTTGCCTGAATCAGAAATACGCTCATCTTTTTAGAACGCAGCGCTTTTGGAAGGAGCTTTGTTGTTAGAAAATGAGTGAAAAAAAATGAAGTTATGCTTAATACAATGGTCTGAAAAACAGCGGTAATATTGTCAGATGTCGCCTGGAAATTAATCCAGATGGCAACCGCAAAGACGAGCCAGAATAGGATAACGAAAATATGCTTTCTGAAAACAACGAAATGTATCATGGTGAAGATCAAGTAAATAAATGCAAAATTAGAAACTGCAGGGAAAACAGTTTCTAACGGTAAAGATAATTTAAGTTTTTAGAATAAGAAATAACCTATTCCCAGGGAAAAACTGTGGGGTTTGGACTTAAATTCTTTACTGATACTTGAAAGACTGGTCTCATACCTCAAATCTACTGTGAAATTCTTATAATCTAATCCTAAACCTCCTGTGACTCCAATATTGGACTTGTCAAACTTTTTAAAGCCCTCCAGCAGAGCCTGGGAAGTAGATACATTATTGTTGAAGGCATAGCTGTATACGCCTCCGGCAAATATCCTTACATTAAAATCATCATTTTTAATAAACTTATATCCCACTACTACAGGAATATCAATAGCGTTCCATGAAAGTTTTGAAGAGCTTCCGTCTTGGGATTCGTAAGTTGTTTTTCTTTTGTTGAAAAGAGCCTCTCCCTGTACATATAGTTTTCCGAGGTCCATTCTCGTCATTACTCCTGCCTGATAACCGAATCCGTATTTCCCTTCTAAAGAAGAAGATTCCGTGGACGTTTTTGTGAAATTTGCTCCTCCCTTTACTCCGATGTGAAAAGCTGGGGTTTGCTGTGCTTTAGTTTCTACGGTGCAGGAGATGCACAATAATAGGGAGCTCAGCGCTAAAAATTGCTGCTTCATAAATTAAGTGTTGTTAATAATCTGTTGCAAAACAACAATTATGAAGTAGGAGATGAAATTTTATTTGATGAATGGCAGAGATGCTTTGACAAAAATCTGTTTCCAGATGAAAAAAATAAAACCGGAAGCATTACTACTTCCGGTTTTTTATTACTAATAAGGCTGTTCTTCACAATTAGAAGGAGGATTACAGCCGCCTCCTGGATTTCCGCTACCTCCGCGGACGCATTGGCCCTCACCACCTCCGTCGTACATTTGGCAGACATTTCCCCAGGCACACTGGCAGTCATCCTGACAATTATAGGAATCTCCTCCCATATGGCAGCCACCGATGCCGCTGCCCAGAATTGTAGATAAGTCTTTTCTCAAAAGTTTTTTCATTTTTTTCATGAGTAATTAGGTGTTAAAAGTTTAAGGTTTAATAAAGAGAATATGATTAAAAAGTAAATAGGTTGTGTTATAACCTATTGTAAATGAGTGAAAAAGATAACCCATTACCATTGCAGTAGTGGGTTATATAATCTCATTTTAATAATTAATAAGGTTGCTCTGTACAGTCGTTCGGAGGCAGACATCCGCCGCCACCAGGATTTCCACCGCCTCCTACGGCGATGCATTGTCCCGGATTTCCGTCTTCATACATTTCACAGGCATATCCCCATGCGCATTGGCAGTCGTCCTGACAATTATAAGAGTTGCCTCCCATATGACAGCCATCTATTCCGCTGCCTAGAATTGTAGATAAGTCTTTTCTTAAAAGTTTTTTCATTGTTTTCATGATTTAATTAGGTATTAAATGTTATAGTTTAAAATTGTACATCTTGGTAAATATAATAAAATTGTCTTAATTAATTGTAAATGAATTATGTGCAGCTGCTTTATAAGAAGAAAAGCCACTGCAAGAGTGGCTTCCTTATGATCGATAGAATGTGTGTCTTAAAAACTGAATTCCTTCTGATACAGCATACGTTCTTTTGTAAAAAGAGGAATGGTTCCTTCATATCTTAAAGGAGCAATTCCAAAACCATAGAACATATCAGCCTGGATTTTACCTTTTACAGAAATCACTCCTTTTCTTGCAGGAACAAATGTTAATCCTAAAGAGGAAAGGGCAGAAGCTCTTCCTTTCACCCCTGAGTTGGCAATAGGAATGGTAAGAAACATCAGCCCTACAGCTCCTTTTGCTTCTAAACCACCTTCAGCAGATAAATTTCCCTCTGCAACAGTGATGGCAGGTTCTGATTTCTTTTGAAGATTAATGTTAATCTCTGGATTTTTGCTTACTAAGAAGTTAGCATTTCCCTCAAGATCCAAAAGTTGAGCCTGTACTTTTCCTGTAGCCTGTACTCCCAGGAATGGGCCCGCAGAAAGGGTTGGGCTTAAGATCAGTCCGGTAGGTCCCAGAACGATAGGAACGATAGGAATATTCAGATAGTCTGTAGTGCTTGCGGTGTAGCCCAGGCTTCCTACAATACTAGCAGAGCTCTGAAGTTTGATATCATCCATGATGAGGTTAACATAGAAGTTGGACAAATGCCCCCATGAGAATGTGATATTGTAATCAATCTTTGGCGTAAATCCTCCTTTTACATTCACACTGGATGTTCCTGCTGAAGATAAAGGAAATGAAAACGTTTTATTGAAATTATAACGGTTGAAGGTAATTAATTTCTGATTTTGAAGGTTTTTCGCTTCGATAGAATGTATTCTTTGGTTGATTTGCTCAGAAACCATACCTTCTACAGGAATGTAATTTACCATTCTGCCATCAATATTAACAGGAGCTTTCCCTGATGGATCATACACTCCGCTTAATGTTCCGCTGTAGATGAACTCTTCAAGTTTCGCACTGGAAGTCTGTACTTTAAATTGGTTATCCAATTTTGAAACAGCGCTTACTTTTGAAAGAATGGTGTTCACCTGATCGCCTTCTATCTTAGTCCCTACAATAACAGTTCCTATAGAAATACTGTCAGTTTGCGGAGTCATGCGGCTAAACGTAATTTCTCCATTATTATGAGTGGAAATTGCATTTACTGACTCATCATTAAGAATAATAACATTCTTCTGTAAAGTAAGGTTTCCCAAAGTCTTCATAGGAGCAGGCTCTGTAGTTTTTTCCGCAGGAAGATCCGCCGGATCATCCTGAGAACAAGACGTTAAAATAAACAAACAGAAAATAGATAAAAGAAAAGTAAAGTGAAATTTTCTGCCAATTTTGAAGTGGTTAGATTTCATTTTCATATAAAGTGATTTTAAGGTTTAATCAAAATTAGGTGAATTATTTAAAACGTACAAAAAAATTGTGTTAAATTAACATCAACAGCATAATGATTTTTGATTATGTTTCTATTATATGAAAAATAAAAACCCGCTATCAGAATAGCGGGTTTTTGTATATTATTTTTTAAAACTCAATACTAATGGAATAGAAACACTTGAGGAGACGGGCTTTCCTTTATCTTCTGCCGGCTTCCATTTACCTTTATCTTTAATCCGGTAAAAAGCGGCTTCAATAAAAGCATTGACATCCTCATTATTTCCTTTTACATTAGGATTAAGGGCATTCCCTTTAGAATCTACTACAAAGTTTAATGTTGCTTTATAAGAATCTGAAGAAAAGTTTAAAAAGACAAGATCTACGGCTTCATATAAAAGCTTTTGAAAAGCGGCTTTTCCTTTATCGTATTCAGCTTCTTTACTGACTTTTGCTTTTGTAGGAGGATCTGCAGTGATCATTTTTTGATCCTCAAGGGAAGCTTTATCCAAAGCAGTCTTGTATGCGGTTATTTTATCCTCTGTCAAAAGCCACTCTTTCTTGGTTCTCAAATCATTAGGCTTAGGATATTTATTATACAGAGCCGTTTTCTTCCTTTCATAGCGTGAATCTGCCCTTTCAAATTCAGAAACCTGGGCACTGCCTAAAATAAAAGTGAAAATGAAAGCTGATGCTAAGACCTTTTTCATGATTTATTAAGCTTTTACAATATTAATAATTACTCCGGTTGCTTTTTCCATACTTTCCAAAGCTACATACTCATATGGACCGTGGAAGTTGATTCCTCCCGCAAAGATATTCGGGCATGGAAGTCCCATATAAGAAAGCTGTGCACCGTCTGTACCTCCTCTGATCGCTTTGATTTTAGGTTCGATACCCGCTTCGGTCATTGCTTTGGCAGCAAGGTCTACAATGTGCATTTTACCTTCAAACTGCTGCTTCATATTTCTGTATTGCTCTTTGATTTCCACTTCAGCAGTTCCTTCACCATGTTTTTGATTGAATTCTGCTACTTTTTCCTCCATGAATTTCTTTCTCGCTTCAAATTTATCAGCATCATGATCACGGATGATGTATTGAAGTTTTGCTTCAGAAATATCAGCAGTGATATCCATTAAATGGTAAAATCCGTCAAACCCTTTTGTGGTTGAAGGAGTTTCGTTAGCAGGAAGCATTTGAGCAAATTCAGCGGCTAAAAGAGCAGCATTGATCATTTTTCCGTAAGCATAACCAGGGTGAACACTTAATCCATGGATTTTTACTACTGCTCCGGCAGCGTTAAAGTTCTCATATTCAAGTTCTCCCACTTCTCCGCCATCCATTGTGTAAGCCCATTCTGCACCGAATTTAGCCACATCAAATTTATGAGCACCTCTTCCGATTTCTTCATCAGGAGTAAATCCTACTGCAATTCTTCCATGTTTAATCTCAGGATGAGCAATAAGATATTCTGCAGCTGTTACAATCTCTGCACAACCTGCTTTATCATCGGCTCCAAGAAGAGTAGTTCCGTCCGTAGTAATTAAGGTTTGACCGATATATTTTTTTAAGCTTTCAAATCTTGAAGGAGATAGGGTGAATCCTGTAGCCTGGTTCAAAAGAAGATCATTTCCGTCATAGTTTTCCCAAACCTGAGGCTTTACATTCTCTCCGCTGAAATCTGGTGAAGTATCATAATGTGAAATAAACCCGATGGTAGGTCTGTCATCGTTTTCAAGGTTAGAAGGAACATAGCCCATAATATAACCATGCTCGTCTATAGAAACATCTTCCAGACCGATGGTCTTCAGTTCTTCAGTAATATAGTTGGCAATATCCCACTGGCGAGGAGTAGAAGGTGTCGTTTCACTTTCTGCATCACTGGTTGAATATATTTTTACATAGCTAAGAAAACGGTTCAGTAATTTTTCTTTCCACAATGGGTTGAATTCTATTGTACTCATCAGATATCATAAATTTTAACAAAGTTAGCAAATTTGATGCTGAGAATACGTTATTTGCGATTTAATATCAGTTATTGAAATTATAAATCAGATATAAATCTTTGAAAATCAAAATAATGTTAGCTTTGTATGTACAGTATACTAAGTAGTTTAGTTTTATTATATTTGAGAAAATCAAAAAGTAAAAATGTTTCTTACCGAATGTCCTAGAGATGCCATGCAGGGATGGGGAGAATTTATCCCTACCGATAAAAAAATAGATTATATCAACTCCTTGATGGATGTTGGCTTTGATGTATTGGATTGTCTGAGTTTTGTTTCTCCAAAAGCAATTCCACAGATGGCTGACTCTGATGAGGTGGCAAAAAATATTGATAAATCACGTTCCAAGACTAAAGTTTCTGCAATCATCGGTAATTACAGAGGTGCCGAAAAAGCATTGAAACACCAGTCAGTAGATATTCTGGGCTTCCCTTTTTCTATTTCCGAAACTTTTCAGCACAGAAATACCAATAAAAGTCAGGAAGAAGCTTTTGATGAAATTATTAAAATGCTTGATCTGGTAAAAAGTGAAGGAAAACAGCTGAATATCTATTTCTCCATGGCTTTTGGAAATCCATACGGTGAAATGTGGAAATGGGAAGATGTTGACCAGTGGGCACAGCGATTCTCTGATATCGGAGTGAAAGATATCTTATTATCTGATACTACAGGGGTAGCAACTCCGGAAACCATTGCCCTTTTGTTTGAAAAAATACCTTCAAAATATCCTGGAATCAACTTCGGAGGACATTTTCATAACCGTTATGAAGATTCTTATTCGAAATTAAAGGCTGCTTATGATCAAGGCTGCAGAAGATTTGACAGCGCCATCAAAGGAATCGGAGGATGTCCTATGGCAAAAGATGATCTTGTAGGAAATATGCCTACAGAGCAGGTAATCAATTTTATGAGTGTTGAAAAAGCCCCACATAAATTGAATCTCCTGAACTTTGAAAGTTCTTATAATAAAGCGAAGGATATTTTTCATTTTTAAAAAGAATACATCATAAATTTCACAGATCTAACAATTTATATAGATCTTTGGATGGTATGATCCTAAATTTGTCATTCCGTAGGAATCTCATTTTCGTTATTGAAAAGATAATTTGGATTCCTACAGAATGACAAAATACGACTGAACTATTTGTTTTGTTAATGTGTTCAAATATAATGGATTATATTCACTATAAATTTAGATTTAACCCCAAAACCAACAAAATGTCTCCAATAATTTCCCCTTCCGAATTAAAGAATATTCCAACAGAAAATCTCATCATTCTTGATGCAAGAACTGGAAAAGAGGTAAAGCAAAATTACCTTGAAAAGCATATTCGCGGAGCAAGATTTATTGATCTTGATAAAGATCTGGCTGAGATAGGAGAAAATGCGGCTTTTGGTGGAAGACATCCGCTTCCTTCCGTAGAAAAGTTTGCGGAAACCCTTTCAAATCTTGGAATTGCTGCAAATTCTCACGTCGTTGTATATGACGATAAAAATGCTTCCAATGCTGCGGCAAGATCCTGGTGGATGTTAAGATCTTTTGGATTGGAAAATGTTCAGGTTCTTGATGGCGGAATGCAGGCTGCAGAGAAAAATGGACTGGAGTTTTCTTCAGGAGAAGAAACATTTGATAAAGCTGCTTTAATTAAAAAAGACAACTGGGGTTTTCCTGTTTCGAGTTTGGAAGTGGTTGAAAATGAATTGAAAAGCGATTCTTCTACAGTTGTTGATGTGAGAGATGCCTATCGTTATAAAGGTGAATCTGAACCTATTGATCTGGTTGCGGGGCATATTCCGGGAGCAATCAATATTCCTTTTTCTGAAAATCTGGATGAAAACGGAAACTTTCTAAGTCCGGAAATCTTAAAAGAAAAATACAGTAAGTTATTACAAAATAAGCCTGATCATTTGATTATTCACTGTGGGTCGGGAGTGACTGCCTGTCATACTATTTTAGCGCTGGATTATGCCGGATTTCCCATCCCGGATCTGTATGTAGGTTCATGGAGCGAATGGAGCAGGAGAGAAGGAAAAGAAATTGCAAAAGATATCTAAAAAAACAAAAACCCCGAAAATAATTCTTCGGGGTTTTATATTGTTAAAGGTAATTTTTAAAGCATTCCCAGCTCAAACTTCGCCTCTTCGCTCATCATATCCTTATTCCAGCTTGGTTCGAAAGTAAGCTCTAAATCTACACTTTTTACGTTCTCTACTTCAGCCACTTTATCTTTTACTTCCTGAGGAAGTGTTTCTGCCACGGGACAGTTGGGAGTAGTAAGTGTCATTATAATTTTTACGTCAGCATCATCGGAGATCTGGACATCATAAATCAGTCCTAATTCGTAAATATCTACCGGAATTTCGGGGTCATATACGGTTTTTAGCACACCAATGATTTCCTCACCAATGTCAGCAATTTGATCGTCTGTAAATTTCATTTTTTAATCTAGATTGATATTCCTTTTCAACAAATCTTCCTGACGCATACGCCGGAAAATATTTGCCAAAGTTAAGACATCTTTTTCACAATAGTCAACAATTCTCTGCAAGTCTTTTTCTATGTAGTAAATTGATGAAACCATTGAGCCGTCAATATCATCTTTCGGAGTGGGAATTCCAAAGACATGCGCCAGCAATTCCAACGATACAAAACTCTTATAATCCCCGAACTTCCACAGTTCCATAGTGTCTATGTGAGGAACCTCCCAGGGTTTCTTTCCAAACATCTGAAACGGAGCAGGAGGGAGAATTCCATTGATAAGATATCGTCTGGCAATCCATGGAAAATCAAATTCCTTTCCGTTATGCGCACAAAGAATGACATTGTAAAGCCTTGGACTGTTGAAGATTTCTCCAAATTCCTGAAGCATTTTCTTTTCATCATGCCCGGAAAAACTTTTTATTTTTAACGTTTCATTCTTTTCCACCATCCCGATGGTAATGCAGATGATTTTTCCAAACTCGGCCATAATACCGGCCCGGTCATAGAATTCTTCTGCAGAGACATCGTCTTTTCTCTGAAATCTTGTTTTTTTATCCCACAGATATTGATCGGTTTCGGATAATTCGTTCCAGGAACCGGCTTGTGGAACGGTCTCAATATCAAGAAATAAAACTCTTTCTAAGGGTATGTTCTGTATCATATGTGTTTTTGTTGGGTGTCTATCCTACCTGCATTCCATTTTTTGTGGGTAATGAAGGTGCTAAAAGAGTGACATCTTTTTTGTCCTCACCATATAATCCTAATACAAGGCATTCACTGAAGAAGTTGGCAATCTGCTTTTTAGGAAAATTGACCACTGCTAAAATCTGTTTTCCCACAAGTTCTTCTTTTTCGTAAAGAGAGGTAATTTGTGCAGATGATTTTCTAATTCCTAAATCTCCGAAATCTATTTCCAGCTGATAAGATGGGTTTCTTGCTTTTTCAAAATCATTCACAGAGATGATGGTTCCACATCTGATGTCTATTTTTTCAAAATCTGCCCAGGTGATATCTGGTTTTACTGTCATGGTAATTTGTTAATTAGATGTTCTACTTCTGTTTTCTGTTCTGCATATTTTTGCTGTAAGAATGAGCCTTCACCCATTCTTTTATAATATTCCAACGCTTTCCCGCCGAAGAATTTTTTATGAAAATCCGAAACTTCAGGGATCTGCGGAAAAACTTTGTGAAAAAGCATCTCATAATAGGCCTGAAATTCTCTTTCATTTTTGTCTTCAATAACCTGTCCGGGAGCCTTCTGCCTTACATGAAGCATTTCATGGGCAACCATATTCAGGACAAGGTTCAGATCAAAATCAAATAAATTTCGTGGGATCATTACGGTCTGAGGGCCTCCGAGCTCTCCTTCTGCTGTAAGAAGCATCGAAGTAGGAGAGAGCTCTTCCCTGAATCCGAACCCCGCAAAGTTTTCATGTTCCAGATCAAAGGAATGAAGCAGATATTTTGCTGCATCCAGAATCTGGTTGTGTTCTTTGTAAGCCTCAAGGTGTAAGTTGATCTGCTCGAAATTCATCTGAGATATGTTTTAAACAAATGTATTAAAATATTGAGGAATTAAGAAAATATTTGAAGACTAAAGAGTTAAGAAAAGGATATGACATTTTACAATAAAGAGATCATTGCATTTATTATCTATGAAAGAAGAAAACATTAATTTTGCAAAAAACATAACCTAAATGCAGTTGCAAAAATTATTCGTAATTCTACTTTTTTTATTCTTTTATTTTGCCAAGTCTCAAGCCCTTCCAGCTTTTACGCCAATCCCATTTGCTTCTTCTCAATGCAATAACTTAATGGGAAACTATAATAATCAGTGGAAACCCAGTCATGGAAGTCCGAATGTTATAGATTTAAGCTGTGGTAATAAAGTGGTTCGATTATATAGTAAAAATGATAATATTACAACTAGAAAATCAGAGGGAGTATTTATTGATTTAAATAATATAGGGATCAATATTGATACTTCTAAAAAATATAAAATAATTGTTTCCTATCGTTATTCTTTACCTAATAACCCTAATAGAGCCATTAATTTTGATGTATATCTTGCCAATGGTATGACTGAAAAATCCAATAATAATTGTGATGAAGAAACATTCCCGAGTGTATCAGAAAAGATGAAAATTCTTACTTTTAATAATGGGGAGGTTTTGCAGGATACATATACTTGTCAAGTAAAATCTAAAGAGCAAGGACAAATAATTCCTAATAAGTCTTATAAATATCTGTGGATTACATCCAATTTGAATACAACTCTAAATTTTAGAGAATATGTGGATATAGATAAAGTTGAAATGTATTATGATGGTAATTCAGGCTCAGGCTCTAATGATTGCAATTTACCACCACCTACTATGCTGAAATATTCAAATTTAACAGATACTTCGGTGAGATTAGAATGGAACCAAGCCTCTGGGACAGGATTATGGTATGATATTAGACTACGTAATAATTCAACAGGGACACTAGTGTATAGTAATAATTATCACCCTTTACAAAAAGATTACACCAATCTTAGCCCTGATACTCCTTATACTTTTACAGTTGCCCATGCTTGTTTAAATAATCATGAAAATAATGATGTTAAAGCAATTAGTTTTAGAACCCAATGTGCTCCTGATTTGATAATTAATGATCTGATAATAAAAAATAATATTTATCAGGCTAGTAATTCAATTTTAGCATCGTCAAATATTAATGATGGATTACTGGTAAAGTATAAAGCAAAAAATGAAATATCTCTTCAGCCAGGATTTCATGTGAAAGCAACAGATAATGAGAGTTTATTTCATGCCTTTATTGGAGATTGTTTAAATGACTCTGATCCATCTCTGCTAAAAAATAATCTAAATTCTTTAGATATGAAAGTTGAAGAACGTAGTACATCAATTTCAGCAGTTAAAAACTATCCTATAAATGAAGTATCAATGAGCCAGGATTCACAAATCGAGGTGTATCCAAACCCCGCGTCAATGTACTTTGATATTAATATGGGTAAAGAAAAAGTAATTTCATGGGAAATGTATGATGCTTCGGGAAAACTGATACAAAAGGGAAATACAAATAGAGTGGATGTTCGATCCATTCCTGCTTCAACTTATATTTTAAATATAAACTTTGAAAACAAGAAAGTTTCGAAAAAAATAGTGATAAAACATTAATTTAGAATATGAATTTACCCGGATAGGATAACAATCAGTTTGATTTTGGTATTATTAAGTAAAAACCAGCCCAACTTTCAAAAGCGGGCTGATTATTTAAACTAAAAAATAAATTAAGGATGTTCATTTCTTGCTCTGATGACCAGATTTACTAAATCTGAGCCGCCACTTGCAAAATTATCGCTTGGGTTGTGGGCACTTTGAGTAGCCACAGCATACGGAGAGCCGTCCCAATATCCCCAGAAAGGGCCTCCGCTTTGTCCAGGCCATATATCTGCCTTATGGCTCATGCTTTCGTTGTCATCAGCACTCCAGAAATCTCCATCCAGAGCGATTCCTGTTTGGTATGTTGGTCTTTGAGTTCCTGTAAGGTCTCCCGGATATCCAGCGTGAGTCCAGTAAGCACCTCCATCCCAAGAATCGGAATAAGATTTTGAGCCTAACCAGCCTGTGCTGTTTCCGATGGGTCTGTCTAATACAATCACTACATAATCGTATTGTATTTCTGTAGAGTCTATAGTAGGGCCTGCTACCTTATACTTGTAATACGTTAATGTACCCCAGGCTGTTCCGTAAGGAGCGCTTCCGTTGTAATACATTGGAGTGAATTTCAGCCATCCTGTTGTGTTATTAGGCTGCCAGTCTACAATATGGGAGCAGGTAAGAAGGTGTCTTGGCCCTATCATGACACCGCTTCCTGAGCCTAAAGAGCTTTCTACTCTTCCCACACATCTCCACGGATAGGCGGTAGAATTATATACCTTTCTTTGATCTGCTCCGAAAATAGTTCTTGCATTTTCAGGAGTCAGGAAAGAATCTCTTTCAATGAATTTAGGTTTTCTGTCTTTTTTAGGTTCCAGTTTTGGGTTGTATTCAAAATCAGCATGGGTAGGATAGAAATGATCAGTTTCCAACGATCGGTTTTCTGCTGTTTTTTCATCCATAGGCATTCCTATGGTTTTCATTCCTTTCGGAAAAGTTCTTCCGTTAATGGTTTCCATAGCAGGAGCCTGACTGAATAATTTTTCAATTGCGGCCGGTTTTTCAGTTAATTTTGCTTTAACAGTTCTAAGTCTTGACACCTCTTCAGTTGTCATTGGGTTGTTGTTTTCAATTTTAGACATGATTATTATTTTTAATCTAGTGTATTCCTACTCTTTTGATGGCTTTTCGGATTCCGCCGTAAAGGTTTATGATTAAGTGAATATTTTTTGAGAAAATTCTGCAGTAATGCTTTCTGTCTGGTTAATTTGAGCGGCTCCCATAGCAGCCAATGCAATAGCCACCTGTTTATCAAGTGTTTTTCGGACGATATTTCCATTGGTAGCACGTAATGCCTTACAGAAATGATAAGTAAAATATCCTCGTATTTGTCCGCTGATACTGCCTTCCATAGAAACCTGATTGTCTTTTGCTGCGGCCCATAAAGTATGGTTCATTCCTGCAACAGGGACAAGTGCTTTCGCGAGAACGGTTGATTTTTTTGAATTCTTAGAAGATTCCATTTCACTGGCATAGGTAAGATAGAATTCATCCTCAAGCATAGGAGGAATGTAACGGGCTGTTTCGTTCAGAAAATCTGCTTCCAGTCCCAGATCCATTTTTCTGGTTCCTGTTCCGGAATAACAGCAGTCGAAGATCACTTCCATATTAACTCCGGCTTTTAGTTTGCTGAGAACGGTCTTAAAATCATCATCACGAATGACTCCGTTATTGGCATAATCATGGGGACAAATAGCTTCATCCAGACCATCCAATTCCAGATCTGCTCCGATATTGGCGACTCTTGTTCCGTGGCCGGAATAATAAAAAACAAGAGAATCCCCTTTTACACTTGTGCTGATCATGGATTTCAGATAGTTCAATATATTCGCTCTTGTGGCATTTTGGTTGGTCAGGATTTTAATCTTTGCCGGACTAAAACCACAGATAACCAATGTATTTGCCATATCCCTCGCATCATTTACACAGCCATTAAGGTCCGGACCTCCGTATCCAATGGGTGCATAATCATTAATACCTACGATAAGTGCTTTTTTCATTGTATTAGTTTTAAAAATATTCCCTACTCTGTTTCGGCTTTTCGGGTTCTGCCTTTCTGTGTTTTTTCTATCACAAAATTCCGCTATTCCGAAAGACAAAAACAGAGGAGAAAACCGTATTTTGGAAAAGGAAAAACACCTTTTTACTTGTATATGAGAATGTTATGAAATAAAAATCCGGCAGCTTGAAAAGCTGCCGGATACGTAAATAGAATGTAAAGATGTTTGTTTTATAGTATTGAAATAAGATTAATAATAAGAATATTCAATCAGCACAGATCATGTTTTAAGGCAAAAAGCACCAGTCCGGCTCTGTTTTTTATGTCCAGTTTTACAAAAACAGAATCTCTGTAGCCATCAATGGTTTTAGGGCTTAGGCACATCTTATCAGCAATTTCCTTGTAGGTAAGTTCGCTGCATGCCCATTTTATAAATTCCTTTTCCCGGTCTTTCAGTTCTGAAAGTAAGGATGCATTTTTAGCTTCTTCAGTTTTTACTTTCAATAACTTCTGGGCTACAAAATCAGTATAAAAACTCCCTTTCTCAAATACGGTATCAATGGCCTGAAAGAGAATAGAGGGCTGCATATCTTTGAGTAAATATCCTTTTGCTCCGGCCTTCAGCATTTTAATCAAAATTCTTTCATCATCATCCATGGTCAGGGCAATGACTTTGATATCGGGATAATGCTCGGTAAGCCATTCTGTGGTTTCTATACCATTTTTATAGGGCATATTGACATCCATCAGGACTACGGCGGGTAATTCTGAAGCCTGTTCCACACCTGCAATAAATTCTTCTCCGTTGGGATGATTCATAATGACCCGATATTGAGTGTTTTCTGTGATCATATTTTCCAAGGCTTTGGAAATTAAGGTATGATCATCAACGATCGCTATGGGAATAGTTTTCATAATAAATTTTTGTGATAGGTTATCAATGTTTGTGTTCCTTTATTAAGTTCTGAATGTATAGACAGTTCAGCATGAATCAGTTTGGCTCTCAGTTCCATATTTTTTAATCCTGAACCGTCCTGAATACTGCTGGTATCAAAGCCTCTTCCATTGTCGGAGATGCTGATATGTAGTTTCTCACAGTCATCTTCCATCTGTATGGAAACATTTTTGGCTTTGGAATGTTTAAGGATGTTGTTGATACTTTCCTGGATAATTCTGAAAAGAATCAGGCCGTGTTTTGGTGAAATATCAATATCCTGTTTTTGAGTGATAAATTCTATTTTTAATAATTTCAGTTTTTTGATCCGCTGAACTTCTCTTTCAATAGACTCTGCCAGTCCGAAATGAATGATCTGTTCAGTGATTAATGTTTTAGACAGGTTTCTTATATCCTGTATGCATTCACCCAGTAATTCGTTGAGCTCAGTCAGATCTTCTTTTTCGGTATTTTGGAGCTTGGTAATCAATTGGTTTTGGCGCAAACGAACTACGGAAAGCTTTTGACCCAGATCATCATGCAATTCCTGACCGATATAGTTGAGGGTCTGTTCCTTCATTTCTACCTGCGAAGTAGCAAGCTCCTTTTCAAAGTGAAGGTCTTTTTCTTTTTGTGCGATCAGCAAGGTTGTTTTTTTCTTGATAAAAACCACATAAATAAAGATCATTGTCAAGACAACGATGAATAAAGTAATCGTAAAGATGATGACTAAATTATTCTCTTCCATATCTGAAAAGGATTTATCTGATTCTTTCTTGTTTGTTCCAAATTAAACCCAATATGAGTATACCGTTACTGATCAGATTCAACATAAATAAAATGAAAAAATAAATAGTTTCCGAAACAGTAGTTCTGAAAAAAAGGATTGGGATGCTTCCAATGAAAAAGATCAGTAAAGCTACTGAAATCCAGAATGGTAAGTAGCTTTTGATTCCCAGTATTTTATCAGAATTAAAGGTTTGGTACAGGAACAAAATAATTGAAAATAACAACAGAAGAATATCTACATAGAGCATATTAAAAGAAAAGTGATGAAGCAGATCATCTTCTGTATAAAACATGACAGCAATATTGAGGACAAAAAGAGCCAGGATGATAACCTGTATCTTTTTGAGCAGCGGAACATACAATAACTGGTAATAATAAAATAAGTATAAAAAGAAGATAATCATTAAAAAACCAATCACGTAAAATATGTCCGTAGGCAGTTTTGTCAGGTCGTAGTAGAAATAACAGAAAATATCAATCAGGGAAAACAACAGATATCCTATGATAAAAAACAAATTCTCCTTTCCGGTTTTTCTATATTTTGTGACCATTAGAATCATTACTATAATGGATATAACCATAGATATCTGTTTCCCTGTTTCAATATTCCAGTTCATAATCTCGTTTTTATGGCATGGTTCCGGATAACGTTTTTGGAGGAGGCGCCAGATTGGTCATGTTCATAGATTCTATTGAAGGGACATCTGTATTTTCCTCAGTAGCTTCCGTTCTGGCCATTGCATTATCTCTTTTTCTTTTCTGTGAAGTAGGCACCAGAAATATGGTTTGGTAGCCTGCGTATTCAGGTTTTGCCATTCTGTTTTTAGGATGATTTACAGGATATTTTCCCATATAAATTCTAATTCCCGGATTTTTTAATTTCTGTTTTTTGGCATTTTCTTTTACGTATTTAATATAGCCTTCCATGTCTTCCAGTGAAAACCAGTACCATCGGGAATCAGGTTCACCGTTTCTGTATTTGGTGAGAATTTCATGATTGGTTCTGGTGTACTCATCAAAAAGAACCCGGCCTTCACGATAGCTGATCAGTTTTTTCTTATAACTGTTGCTAACAGGTTCTTTAGGTGGTTCGGAGCAGCGGGTGCAGCTTAGCAGACATAAAGCCAGAATAAGTGCTGCACACAAGGGACTTAAAATCTTAGTAAAAAAGGAAGTTTTCATTTTTATGGTTTTTAATTTTATGGAACAAAATTAGCTAACGGCACAACTATAAAAAAGAGGGAAAACACTGTTTTTATCCTTTAATAAATTTACGACTTTTTGATATTCAGTTGAATATGAAGCGTGAATTTGTTGTTGTTTTCAGAAAAAAATCAATTGTGCCCTTCAAAATAGAAAAATCTGTGTCTCTGTTTATTCATGTGGTCTTCCGAAATTGAGTCAGAAATAATATTCAAAACAAAAACATGAAAATCACAGTAGTAGGCTATAAAAAAGAAGAAAGATTCTCACAGGGAGTGGCCAATGATGAGGATACAGAACTGATTAATTTTTTAATACATAAAGGCTTAGATATTGTTCCCTCCATCTGGAATGACTCAAAGGTAGATTGGAGCATCTTTGATGTGGCAGTAATCAAATCTCCCTGGGATTACCACAACCATTTGAAAGAATTTCTGAACTGGCTGGATCATCTGAAACAATCAGGGGTAAAAGTGCTGAATCCTGTCGAAATCATCCAATGGAATAGTGATAAACATTATCTTAAAGATATTTCCCTAAAAGGACTTCCCGTAATTCCCGCAGAATATCTTGAAAAAGGATCTGTATTGGAAAGAGGATTCTTTGATCATTTCAATACGGAAAAACTCGTTGTAAAACCCTGTGTAAGTGCCGGAGCTCAAAATACCATCACCGTCAACAGAGACCATTTCAATGAACGTTCTGCAGAAATTGAAACCCTTCTGAAAGAACAGGATTATATGGTACAACCCTTTGTTGATGAGATTAAGAACGGAGAATGGTCATTCCTGTTTTTTAATGGAAAGTATAGTCACTGTTCATTAAAAACACCCAAGCAGGGTGATTTCAGAGTGCAGCATTATCACGGAGGAAGCATCAGTTATCCTACACCGGATCCATTGCATATAGAACAGGCTGGATCGTACTTGAAAAGCCTGCCACAAGTAACACTTTATGCGAGAGTAGATGGCGTTTTAATCAATAATTCATTTCATTTAATGGAATTGGAGCTCATAGAACCCTATTTATTTTTGAATGGGAATCCTGATTTACTGGAAAACTATTATGAGGCATTAATAGCTCTGATTTCTTAAAAAAATCTGTCAACTTCCATTTTGAGGTGTTTTCTTTGAAAGAACTACTTGAGAATTTCAAATTTCAGAATAGGCATCACGGGTGTATCATCTGCCGGATCTGTACTGCTGAAAAAAGACAATTCTCCATTGGTCGCTTTCAGGATAAAACCGTTTTGTGGGTATGCCGAATTGGGATTGTTACTTTTTACGGTATAGGTTATACTTCCTGAAGTGATATCCTCATTCATATTGCATTTAATTTCCTTAATGATAAAGAGAGTTACAGTATTTTCCTGCTTGTTCGGTTTCCGGACATTTGTAGTGATGGTGGAATGATGTGGATCTATGATGATTTCCGATGGAATAGGCATTTCAAAATTGTTCTTAGCCAAAACGACTTTATCTGAAACCAGTTTCATCTTTTGCATACATTGCTTGCTGATATCTTTCTGTTCTTTAGTGTTTTGCGCTGAGAATGGAATATATCCAATAAATAAGAAGAAAATAATTAGATTTCTGTAACGAGGAAAAAGATGGGACATAATGGTTTTTGTTTTTAATGAAAATGTAATAATATGAAATTAATATAAAAAACAGGACCGGAAATCATTTTTCTGGTCCTGTCAAACAAGATTAAGTGTAAAATTTAGCCTTTAAAGGCAAAAAGGATAATTCAAATGTGAACAGATTTTTATTGATTCTTAATCTATGTTTAGGGGAATTGATAGTAATGGTATTTTATTCTTATAAGCCATAATGGCTGTTTTACTCCGGTGGAAAAGAGATTCCACAAGATTGTATTTGTAGGGAACCATGGTCAGCAGATCCGGACTCGTCAGCCTTATTTCTTCCTCAATAGCCTTGATGACCTCAATGGATTGAATCATCTTAAAACTGTATTTAATATCATCCAGATCATAGCCGGAATTCAGGTCAATATCATGAATAACCTCTGCGAAATCTTCCAGCCTTTCACTTACATTGAATACCTCAATTTCAGCATTGAATTCATTAATAAAATGGTAAATATCATTCATGGCAGACCAAGTCATGCTTTTGTGAGTATCATAGGCAAATAAAATTTTCCTGATTCCCGTATATTCTATGTGGGCAGGAACAATGAGGATTGGCTTTTTAATTCTATGGATCGCCCTTGTCACACTATTTCCTAAAATCCTTTGCTCAAGAGTTTTTTCTGCCATTCCCATCACTATAAAATCGCATTCGTGAAGCTCTATACAATTTTCGAGCTCTTCAATAAAATTGCCGGAAGCCAGATGATGGGCAGCTTCAATGGCATACAGGGAGCTGAGTTGAGCAGCTTTATCTTCCAGCTTTTTCTGATTTTTAAGCGTTTGGGTATAGAAAAAATCGGCCGAAGCCTGTGCATTCAAGGCATGAACAGAAACCGTTTGAAGATTAAAAAGGATAATCCTATATTTATTTTCTTTTGCCATAGATGCTGCGTAATGCGTGGCATTTTCAGCTTCGTGAGAAAAATCTGTGCAGACAATTATTGTTTTCATTGTACCGGATTTAATACTGCAAAACTATGATAGTCAGCAGTTCGCTGATGATAAAAATAGGGTGACATTGCATAAAATGATGATGAAATGTCTTTTTCAGGTGATGAACCGTCATATCCATTTTAACTCTTGTATTTTACGTTTCAGGGACGGTTTTGGCGGTCTCGTCTAAAATAGAAGATATTCGTCTAAAATCTATTTCTATATTTACATTCATAAAATCCCGGATATGAATAGGATTTCTACCATCAGAAAAAATATAGTACGGAATAAGAAGATTCTTTCTACCATGAAGAGAAGGCTCGTAATCTGGGCAGTAGCGGTAGTTACTTTCTGTGTTTTTTCCTATCTTATTGATCCTTTTGATCCCGTTTGGAAAGAATATTTGGATGCTCCGCTGAGGATGATTCTGGAAGATGCCTCATGGATTGTCTTTTTTTCTATCATCATTTCAGAAGTAAGTATATTTATTGACAGGACACTTAATAAGCTGCTTCCCTGGAGTAACAGAACCGTAAAGCGATTGCTCATTCAATGTTTGATTCAGATCGTGGGCAGTGTTATGATTGTGATTATTATTAATGCAATTGTAGACTGTACTTCTGTAACATTACCTGATATGGATTCCCGTAAAGAATATACCCTTCTTGGGCAGTGGATTGCAACCAATATTGTAATATCGCTGATTATCAGTGCGTTTAATACCGTGGATTATTTACTTGAAAACTGGAAAAAAACGGCAGTAGAAGCTGCCCAGCATAAATTGAGAGCATCCAAACATAAACAGGCTGCTATGGCAGCAGAACTTCAGGCTCTAAAGCTGCAGATAGATCCCCATTTTATTTTCAATAACCTGAGTGTGTTGTCAGAGCTCATTCTGGAAGATCAGCAGCTGGGTTATGATTATTCAGAGAAGTTTGCAAGAGTGTACAGATATCTGTTGGTTAATTCCAAAAAAGATATCATTGCAGTAGAAGAGGAGCTGAAATTTTTAGAATCCTACATCTTTCTGATTGAAAAAAGAATTGGTGAAGGAGTGATATTCAAAATAGATATTCAGGAAGAATACAGATCAAGATTTACGCTTCCTCTGTCTTTACAGCTGTTGGTGGAAAATGCCATTAAACATAACCAAACCTCAAAGGTAAATCCACTGGAAATACAGGTGTATACAAATTCTGAAGGAGAGTTGGTGGTTTCCAATACGTTTCTGCCTTTAATCAATAAGCCGGATTCCTCAGGAGTAGGGCTCACCAATATTATTGCACGGTACGAGATTTTGGGATATCCTAAGCCTGTGATTGAAAAAACTGAAGATAAATTTATTGTAAAACTCCCATTGATATGAAGATTAATAAAGTTTTAATCGTTGAAGACGAAAGACCGAATGCTGATCGATTAAAAAGACTGTTGTTGAAGTTAAGACCCCATATCGAAATCCTGTCTGTAGAAGACTCGATTACTTCAACAGTACACTGGCTGGAAAATAATGTCGTTCCGGATGTTATTATGATGGATGTGCGCCTTGCGGATGGGCTCAGCTTTGAAATATTTAACAAGCATGAAATTAAAAGTGCGGTCATATTCACCACAGCCTATGATGAATATGCAGTGCAGGCATTTAAATACAACAGCGTAGATTACCTTCTGAAACCTATTGAAGAAGAAGAACTGGATGCTGCTTTAAAACGCTATGAAACCTTTATGGAAGCCGTTCCGGTAGTGGGAACAGCCATCGAAGGACTGCTGAATTATATCCAGCCGAAAGATTACAGAAAACGGTTTTTAATAGCCCATAGAGACGGCTATAAAACCGTTCTGGCAGAAGATATTTTATACTTTTATACGGAATTGGGAATCAGCAAAGCCATGTTGAATACCGGAGTTGTAGAGAACGTTCCACAGACGCTGGAAGAACTTGAAAAACAGTTAGATCCTAAATTCTTTTTCCGGGCTAACAGACAATTTATCATTCATATCAATTCTGTAAAACAGATTTTTAATCATTTTAATGGAAAATTGAAGCTGGAACTGAGAAAACAACCTGAAATGGAAGTGATTGTAAGCCGGGAAAAAGCTTCCATTTTCAAATCCTGGATGGATTATTAGGATGATTAACCCCTATAAAAAATAAAAAAGGCTGTCTCTACATAAGGCAGTTTTTTTTGTGCTTTATTGTGAAATACATTCATTTACTTTTATTGATTTTACTCTTATTTCTGTTGGAAAAGCTCTTTTTTATCCTGTTTATAAGCGAAAACATCTGTTTTCCTTTCATTTTTCCTATCATACGCTTCACCCGCAATTAACGACACTTCACCCAATTTCTGAATGAATATCCTTATTATATGAAGTTATTTTGCTCCTGTAAAATTTAAAAACCAATGTTATGAATTACAGAAAAGGATATCTGGTACTTTCACTTACGGCTGCAGCGATACTTTACTCGTGTGGTTCCGGTAACAGCCAGGAAAATGCCCAGCAAATGCAGCAGGCATTGCCTACAGATTTTATCCAGGTGAAGTCCGGAGATGCTGAGGTGTCTACAGGATATCCGGGGAGTATTGAAGGGCAGGATAATGTGGATATTAAAGCACAGGTAACAGGATATCTGGAAGCTGTTTATATCAAAGAAGGACAATATGTAAGTAAAGGACAGACCCTTTTCAGAATAAACCCATCGGTATACAACGAACAGGTAAACACCAATGAAGCGGCCTTGAAATCTGCCCTTGCAGCCCAGGAAACAGCAAGACTTGAAGTGGAAAAGCTGAAACCCCTTGTAGAAGGAAAAGTAGTTTCTGATATGCAGTTGAAAACAGCTCAGGCAAGTTATAAGGCAGCATCAGCACAGGTAGCACAGGCACAGTCATCATTAGGGTCATCAAAGATCAATGCTAATTTCACGTATATCAAAGCTCCTGTTAGCGGATATATTGGAAGAATTCCCAACAGAGTAGGAAACCTTATCAGCCCGTCTGATGCATCTCCGTTGACGACCCTTTCAAGTATCAACAGTGTGAATGTATATTTCTCAATGAATGAAGCTGATTTTATTGCTCACAGCAGATCGGCAGCATCAGGAAATACGGCAGAAAATGTAGAGCTTATCCTGGCAGACGGTTCTACGTATGCTCTTAAAGGACAACTGGAAAATGCCAGTGGAAACTTCGACAGGAATACCGGAAGCATCCAGATGAAGGCCGTTTTTCAAAATCCCGATAAATTATTGAGAGCAGGCGGTACAGCAAGAGTAATGATTCACAATGCCCTGAATGGAGTGGTTAAACTTCCCAAAACATCAGTAAAAGATATTCAGGACCGATTTTTTGTCTATAAACTGAATGGTAAGGATAAAGTGAAAATGACTCAGATTACCGTTTCAGGAAGTACATCTCAGGATTACTTTATCAAAGAAGGAGTGAGTGCCGGAGACAGGATTGCCATCAACAGAATTGATGCCCTCACAGATGGAGCACAGGTTGTTGCGACAACAGTTCCTTTGAAATAGTTGTATAACCATTCTTAGAAAATTCAAAAATGTTAAAAAAGATAATAGACCGTCCGGTACTGGCGACGGTAATATCCCTGATCATTGTGATTTTAGGAATCATCGGATTAAACCAGCTGGCGGTGACCAGATTCCCGGATATTTCTCCGCCTACCATCACCGTTTCAGGATCGTATCCGGGAGGAAATAGTGAAACCGTAATTCGTTCTGTGGTAACGCCGCTGGAAGAGCAGATCAATGGAGTGGAAGATATGGAGTACATGAAGTCTACTGCAAGTAATGACGGTACATTTTCCATCTCCATTATATTCAAACAGGGAGTGAATGCTGATCAGGCTGCTGTGAATGTACAAAACAGAGTACAGCAGGCCACTCCGATACTTCCGCAAGAAGTTGTGAGAATGGGATTGACTACATCCAAGCAGCAGAACAGTATGGTATTGATTTTCAATATTTATACTGAAGATAATAAACAGTATGATGAAACATTCCTGCAGAACTTTGCAAACATTAACCTGATTCCACAGGTGAAAAGAGTCAAGGGAGTAGGGCAGGCTATGGTCTTCGGGATTAAGGATTATTCCATGAGAATATGGTTGAATCCTCAGAAAATGTCATCTTATGGGCTTGAACCCGCAGATGTTTCCAGAGCAATTGCAGATCACAGTTTAGAATCTGCACCAGGTAAACTTGGTGAAGAGTCAGATGCTGCCTTAGAATATGTAATCCGATATAAAGGAAAAAAGAATAAGCCGGAACAATATGAAAATATTATTGTTAAAAATACCGGAAGCCAGGTCATCAGACTAAAAGATGTTGCCCGTGTAGAATTCGGAGCGATTTCAAATACAGGAGATAACCTTTCCAACGGTAAAAATGCCGTTACTGTAGCGATCATGCAGACTACAGGATCTAATGCCAATCAGATTGAAATAGGTGTGAATAAAGCCCTTGACCAGTTGTCAAAATCATTTCCTCCAGGTATCAAATATACAAAGGTAATGAGTACCAAAGAAAGGCTGGATGAAGCTACAGGACAGGTAAAATCTACTCTGATAGAAGCTTTTATCCTGGTATTTATTGTTGTATTTATCTTCTTACAGGATTTCAGGTCTACCATCATTCCGGCAATAGCCGTTCCGGTAGCAATTATCGGTACATTCTTCTTCCTTCTGGTTTTAGGATTTACCATCAATGTGTTGACTCTTTTTGCCCTTGTACTGGCGATCGGTATTGTCGTCGATGATGCTATTGTAGTTGTAGAAGCTGTTCACAGCAATATGGAAGGGACAGATCTTTCAGGAAGAGAGGCTACACACAAGGCAATGAGTGAGATCACAGGAGCTGTTATTTCCATTACATTGGTGATGTCTGCAGTATTTATTCCAATCGGATTTATGTCAGGTTCTGCAGGATTATTCTATAAGCAGTTTGCCTATACATTAGCAATAGCGATTATTATTTCGGCGGTCAACGCATTGACGTTAACTCCTGCTTTATGTGCAGTATTTTTGAAAAATAATCATTCAGGAGAAGGAGAAAAATCCAAAGGATTCGGACAAAGGTTTGCGGTAGCATTCAATGCCGGATTTAACAATATGACCAACCGTTATGCAAAAGGGGTTCGGTTTTTAATAGGAAGAAAATGGATTGCAGGAGGATTGGTTATCGCAATTATCGGTGTCGCAGGATGGTTAATGTCAAGCACTCCGAAGAGTTTTGTTCCAATGGAAGATGATGGGTTTTTTATGTATACCCTAAGCATGCCGCCGGGAACAGCATTAACCAAAACGACAGAAGTGTCTAATAAGATCAATACCATTTTAAAAGGGGTAGATGCGGTGCAGGAAAATACTTCCATTACTGGATATAACCTGCTTAGCAACAGTGCAGGACCAGCTTACGCAATGGGATTTGTTAAGTTAAAACCTAAAAAAGAAAGAGGTGAAATTCAGGATATTCAGGCTGTTGTAGATATGGCTAACGAAAAACTGGGAGTTATTAAAGAAGGAAGTGTGATGACCTTCAGAATGCCTCCGGTAGAAGGATACGGAATGACTAATGATGCCGAAATTGTCCTTCAGGACCGTATGGGAAGAGATCCTCAGGTTCTTAAAGCCAAAGCAGATGAACTGATTGGTCAGCTGATGAAGGTTCCGGAAGTAGCTTTTGCCTATACCATGTTCAGGGCAGACTATCCGCAAATGGAGCTTGAAGTAAATGAAGATAAAGCCAAACAGCTTGGGGTAAGCATTTCAAATCTGTTGGGAACGGTTCAGACGTATTTCTCCGGAGATCAGTCTCAGAATTTCTCAAGATTCGGGAAGTTCTACAGAGTGAATATTAAGGCTGACGGAGTTTTCAGAATGGATGAACAGGCATTCAATGATATCTTCGTAAAGAATGAAAAGGGAGATATGGTTCCTGTAAATACGCTGATCACTTTGAAAAAAGTCTATGGTCCGGAATCCGTTCAGCGTTATAATCTTTACAACTCATTAAATATCAACGTATCTCCAAAACCAGGAGTCAGTAATGGAGAATTAATGGGAAAACTGGAGCAGACCTTAAGCAAATTACCCTCTGACTACAGTTATGAATGGACAGGATTGAGTCTTGAAGAAAAGTCCGCAGGAAACCAAACCATTGCCATCTTTGGATTGTGTCTGCTTTTTGTATATCTGCTTTTAGCGGCGCAATATGAAAGTTATATTCTGCCTCTTGCGGTAATGCTTTCCATCCCAACGGGTATTGTAGGAGCATTCTTAGGAATAAAAGCGATCGGACTGGATAATAACATCTATGTGCAGGTAGGATTGATTATGCTTATTGGTTTGCTGGCTAAAAATGCGATTCTTATTGTAGAATTTGCCATACAACGGCGAAAAGCAGGTCTTTCGATTCTGGATTCTGCATTGGAAGGAGCAAAGGCGAGATTACGTCCGATTATCATGACCTCATTAGCCTTTATTGTAGGTATGATTCCACTGATGATTTCCACAGGAGGAATGGCCTCAGGAAACAAGTCAATCAGTACAAGTGCGGCAATGGGAATGTTGAGCGGAGTGGTTTTAGGAGTTTTTGTAATTCCTGTACTATACATGTTCTTTCAGTATCTGGATGAGAAATTCTCTACCAAAAAGAAGTATAATACAATAGAAAATCAATTGACAAATGAGAATATTTAATATAAAGAATTTCCTTATTTCAGGCGCAATGGCATCACTACTGATGTCTTGTGCCGTAGGGAAAAAATATACAAGAACAGATCTTCAGCTTCCTGAAACTTATAAAGAACATGTACAGGTTACAGGAGATACTGTAGTGCTGCCATGGAAGACTTTTTTCAAAGATCCTAAATTGATTGGGTTAATAGATAAAGCCCTTTCAAGAAATAACGAAGTACATGTTGCCCTGAAAAATATTGAACAGCTGGATCTGATTTATAGACAAGCCAAGCTGGGGCTGATGCCAACACTGGATCTCACTGCCGGAGCGAATAGAAGCTGGGCATCCACCAATACCCTGAACGGTTCCCTGAACGAACAATTTGTCGGAACAAAGTATATGGATGATTTCAGCGCTGCACTGAGGCTTTCCTGGGAAATAGACATCTGGGGAAAAGCTAAAATGCAGAAAGAATCTGCTGCTGCAGAATATTTTGGACAGAAGGAAAATTTAAATGCCATTAAAAGCAGGATCGTAGTTCAGGTAGCACAGGCTTATTATAACCTTATCAGTCTGGATGAACAGCTGAAAATAGCTGAACAGAATATTGAACTCAGCAACAACACGCTTACAATGATGAATCTTCAGTTTACGGCCGGACAGATTAACTCATTGGCTGTTCAGCAGTCAGAAGCCCAAAAGAAAACTGCTGAGTTGTTAATCCCTTTGGCAAAACAGAATATTTCTATCCAGGAAAATGCTTTGAGTATTCTTTGTGGAGAATATCCCACCAGAATAGAAAGAGAAGGAAATCTTAAAACAATGATTCCTGAAAATAGATTGTCAGAAGGATTACCAGCCCAACTGCTGAGCCGCAGACCGGATCTGAAAATGGCAGAGTTTAACGTAATCAGCCTGAATTCCAAAACCGGACTGGCAAAAGCAGCCATGTATCCAAGCATCAGTCTGAGCCCACAAATAGGAGTGAATTCCAATAAATTCAGCTCATGGTTTGATATTCCGGGATCTATAACGAAAGCAATTGCAGCAAATCTGACAGCTCCGATTTTTCAGAAAAAACAATTGAAAACCGCCTATGAAACAGCATTAATTGAGCAGGAAAAAGCAGCTATCAATTTTAAACAATCTGTCATGACCGCTGTGGGAGAAGTTTCTGATGCCATGGCCAAATCTAAAGGTTCTTCAGAAAGACTACAGCTTTTGGAACAGAGAACAGCCATTCTTGATAAAGGAATCAATGATGCTCTGAAATTGTATAAAAGCGGTATGGCAACCTATCTGGAAGTAATCACCGCTCAGAATAACAAACTTCAGAATGATCTGGAAGCCATCAACGTTACCCTTGAAAAATTAAATGCTGAGGTTGATCTTTATAGATCGCTTGGAGGAGGAGTACAGTAACACAGAACTGATCCATAATAAAAAGGAAGCTATACCAATAGTTTCCTTTTTTGCTATTTATGAAGAAGGAATACAACTTAATTTTTACAACAGGTACGGAATTTGCAGAAGAGTGTTGAAATTTTACACGCATTAAATCAATAAGTTATGTGAAATTTTATCTTTTTTTCAAAAATACATGCAAGATTTTTGAAAAGTGAGATTTATATAGATGAGTACTCGAAAATAATTAATGTTTAACGAAAAAAGTAATGCAATGAAAAAATTGACAGTACCCCGATTTTTGATAACAGTTTTAATGGTTTTTGTAGGATTTACCTTATCCTCTTGTCTTAATAATGACAGTCCGGAAATTCCGCCTGTAAAAATGGATGACTTAAAAGGAAACTATAAAGGGAAGCTTATAATTGTGCAGGGAAATAGCAAAAGAGAAGGAGTAAAAGATTTTAAAGTAAAGAAAGATACCATCTCATTTGCCGAATTTCCAATTACCGAAATTGTAAAGACGGTAGTGAAAGATCCTGCAAAAGCAGAAGCCGCTTTAAAGACAATGGGCAAAATAAAGTATGAACTTCAATATGCAGCAGTGATTAATACCGCGAATAACGTAATAGAACTTACTTTAGCTCCTAAAACAATGGAACTTCAGATTCCTGTAGATGGTGTTAATAAAAAAACGGTTGTAGAATTCATCTCTAAGCAAAAAGGATATTATGTAGGTCTGGATCAAACACTTAGGTATGCTCTTACAGCAGAAAAAATTACAGTAGATGGTACATTGGTTACTCCTTATGAAGTGATTGACTATAATTTTCCATTCTGTATAAAAAATTAATTAATAGATATTATCATCAATGGATTGCGCTTTATTACTAAGATGCAATCTATTTTTGCTTGACAGTTTTATAACGTCCCAGTGGATACGGAGGCAGTAGCAGCATATGGAAGAAAGTAAAGAACAGATTTTGGTAAAGCACCTTCTGAAGAAGGAGGAAGCTGCCTGGAAAGAGCTTTTTGGAGCTTATTCCAGAAATCTGACCTATGTATGCTCCCGTTATCTGGCAGAAAAAGAAGATGTTCATGATGTACTTCAAAACAGCTTTATCAAAATGTTCCGTTCGATAGAATCTTTTGAGTACAGGGGAAATGGTTCTTTAAAAGCCTGGATGACCCGTATTACAGTCAATGAATCTTTGAAGCACATTAAACAGAAAGGAGATTTTAAATCAGCCATTGAAGTAGATGATCTTCCGGATATGCCTAATGAAGAAGAACCGGATTTTGAAGAGATTCCCCGTGATGATATTATGATGATGATCAGATCTCTTCCTGAAGGATACAGAACTGTTTTTAACCTGTTTGTATTTGAGAAAAAAAGCCATAAAGAGATTGCCGGAGTATTGGGAATTGCAGAAAATTCTTCTGCATCACAGTTTCACCGTGCAAAAGGACTGCTTGTTCAGAAAATAAAAGAATTTAAAATGTCAAAAAAAGCACAATATGAATAATGAATGGTTAAATAACCTGCGAAGCAGAATGGACGACCATGAAGAGGAAGTGCCGGAAGGATTGTGGGATGACATCAAAGGTGAATTGTTTTCTGAAGAAGAAAATAACAGCATCCCCGGATTTATTCCTGAAGTTCATGAAGGTGGAGCTGACAAGAAAGAAAGAACCATAGGTAAAGGACAGAAATCCTTATTCTATCGTATCGGAGGTATTGCTGCTGCTATTACATTATTGTTTTTACTGATGAAAATACTGCCTCAGAATGATACAGAAAAACTCTTGTCTCATAAACCTGCAGAGGTAAAAAAAGATGACAAAAATTCTTTACAACCTATAGAAACTGAACAGCTGTCAGGAAGTGAAGTACAATCACAGACAGATGCTTTTTTAGCAGAAAATATATTGAAGACAGAAGATCCGAAGGAAGGATTGACACAAGGCTATCTTGCTCCCGGAAAGAAAAATGAAATAGGGAATATTCAGGATATTATTAAACTGCCAACGGCTTCAGAAGCTTTTCAGCAGGAAAGTAAAATTGCTCAGAAAGTATCTCCAGTAGACGATACTGTGAAAGAAACGGTTATAGAAAAGAATGCGGATGAGGTTCTTTTTGAACAGGAAAAAATAAAAGAAGTATATGCCGAAAATACAAAGCCCAGTACGACAAAATCCAGAGATAAAAAATCATGGATGCTGGGTCTGCTTACGGGTAATATTGCTTCCAATTCTGCAGAACAGCAGTTTCCCGGATATGCTTCAATTACTGGAAAAGTGATGAATGTGGAGCAGGTATGGACAACTTCTGTATATCATGATGATCCTCTGATGGCCATATTGCTTGCCAATCAAAGCCAGCCGGTAGAAGCGAGGATCAGACACAAAGTACCCGTTACATTCGGGCTTTCTGTTTACTATAATTTAGGAAAAAGATGGGGAATAGGAACAGGACTGAATTATACCAAACTGTCTACTGAGCTCCATTCCGGAAGTGACAACAACTATATTAAAGGAGATCAGACGGTTCATTATTTAGGAATTCCTGTTCAGGTCAATTATAATGTCATTCAAAAAGGAAGATTTACAGGCTATATAACAGGTGGAGCTCTCGTGGAAAAACCTATAGCAGGAAATATCACCACAACGTACGTTGTCAATGATCAAATAAAGGAATCCTCAAAAGAACGTCTGGAACCAAAACCTTTACAGTTTTCTTTGAACACGGCGGTAGGTTTTCAGCTGAAGCTCATTGATAAAGTAGGAATTTATGCAGAACCGGGAATAGGATATCATTTTAAAGAAGAAAATGCGCCCAATACCATTTACAAAGAAAAACCCCTCCATTTTAATATGAAATTTGGAATAAGAGTGCTGTTGGATTAATGTTGAGGATTATAAAATAACACCAAACTTAATAATCTTTATATATGAAAACAAAACTAATTTTTTTAGTGTTTTTACTATTCAGTATTTTGAATATAAAAGCACAATGTACCCCAACAATTACCAGTGCGAGGCTTGGGCAAAAATATCCGGGAACGATCTTATTTTGTAGTACAGAAGATGAAATCCTTTCCACAACACAGACGTACGCAAGCTATCAGTGGTATAAACAGGAATGGACCTGGCAGACTCCTAATAACAACCCATGGGTAGCCATTCCGGGAGCTACATCACAACAGTTAACGATTAATGGAAGCGAACAGTTGAATTATTTTAAAGTAGTCGTTTCCGAGGGCGATTGTACCGCAGAAAGTCCCACTGCATTTGCAGACGGGTTTGTATACGGTCTTCCGGCTATGATGAGTACTTATACACCTGGAACATATCAGGAAAATGCAGGAACAGTGAATGTCTGCAACGGAGCTTCTGTTCAGTTTGATAATATATTTCCTGTAGTATACGGAAAGCATACCTGGTTCAGATGTGTACCAAGCAGCAATCCTCCGGTGGTAGGTGATCCTTGTATCATTCCTGGTGTAGTAGGAGATACTTATGTGGCAACCAGTTCAGGAAAGTATGGATTTTATGCCTGTACGGAATATTGCCCTGATCAGTGTGAGATGTTAGATCCGTTTGCTTTTGTAGAGCTGAATTTTGGGAATTGGGAATTCTGTGGCAATTTGGGAACAGGAGAAACAAAAATTAAAGATAATAATCTGAAAATCTACCCGAATCCTACGGCACAACACCTTTATATCGGGAAAGAATCAGATAAAGTTTACAAGGAAGTTATCATCATAGATATGTCCGGAAAGCTTGTCCTGAAGAAAGCTGATCACCAATACAATCAGCCCATTGATGTCAGCCAGCTGGTACCCGGAAATTATATTATTGTTTCTAAAGGAGCAGATGGCTGCGAATACAAAAATAGATTTATAAAGAAATAGGATTACATAATCTGAAGATGCTAAAATATTGATTGTGGGAAGGAAGAATGGATGTCAGAGGAGGGATGTTCCTTGTATTGAAGAAGAACTAAAGTGATTTATTTTAATACTTTACGCTCATAGATACATTTCATCCTTGTTAATCTAATGACGGTCATAATTACCCCCAAAAGGAGCTCACTCTCTCTGGCATCCGCCTTCCTGACTTACCCTTAATTTTTTCAGTAATTCAGATGACATAATCATTTTCGTTAGTTTTTAATAATGGTTGGGTCGGTACAAATCTCTTTGTACCGATTTTTTTATGTCTCCTTTTGTTATAGGCCTTTCCTGAGAAATAATAATATGATTTTTTTGTTAAAAAAGTTCCTGTATTCTTATAATTAACATAAGATTGCAGAAAATTTTACAAAAATAAATTGATAAAAAAAGATATACATGATAAATATTGTAACTTTGTTTTGTTGAAAACTTATAACAAACATATTGGCCACATTCTTATCTTATGTCTGGTGCTTTTCTTAGTACCAAGCTTAAGTTTTGCCTGTACCAAGAAAAATATAAAAAAGGATGAAACCTTAGGTTATAAGTGTCAAACCAGCAGTTTATCTGATAAATTCTGCTGTAAACCGGGCTTTTGTAAAAAAGATAAAGACCACAATGACTGCAATGGCAAATGCAAACACAATTCCTGCCGATGCGGAACTGTCATCTCTTTAACGGGGCTTCCTGTTATTGCCGATCTGAAAATCAAAAATCATTTCAGAGAAGAAAAGAAACTTAAATTTACTTTTAATCAAACCTATTATTCTTCAGGTTTTTCTTCCATCTGGCAACCTCCCAAAATAGGATAACACGCTGGCCGTACAGCCAGAAATAGGTCTTGTCGAAAGCAAACTTTTTGTTTTCGGACAATCTGTTGTATTCCAATTATTAATTTTTTAAATCAAAAAAATGAAATCATTATCAAAAATATTGATGGTAATTACTGTATTACTATCATACACCATGGGTTTTGCCCAAATCAGAAATGCAAAGACAGAGCGTGTAAAAATATATGGCAACTGCGATATGTGTAAAGCCAATATAGAAAAAGCAGGGAATGTAAAGAATATTTCATCTGTAGAATGGAATAAAGATACCAAAATGGCTACGCTGAGCTATGATGCCCAAAAAACTAACGGAGAAGAAGTACTCAAACGTATTGCGTTAGCAGGGTATGACAACGAGAAATTCTTAGCTCCGGATGATGTCTACAATACATTAGCAGGTTGCTGCCAATATACAAGAGAGTTAAAACCTGCCAGTACAGATAAAGATCAGGGCATGAATATGAATAACGAACACGGAAATCATGATCATAGCAAAATGACACAGTCCACTAGCGCTGAAAATAAGAATGTATCTCAGTTTAGTAAGGTTTTCGATACTTATTTCTCCCTGAAAGATGCGCTGGTCAATACAGATGCAGGAGCCTCTTCTGCAAATGCAGCCTCTTTGGTAAAAGCGATCCAGAATGTAGAAATGGGAAAACTTTCCAATGAAGAACATACCGTTTGGATGAAAGTTTTAAAAGAAATTACAGCACAGGCAGAGAAAATTGCAGGAACTAAAGACATCTCAAAACAGAGAGAGACTTTTGCCCTTTTATCTGAAAATATCTATGCGCTTACTAAAGTTTCAAAACAGGACGAAACGGTTTATTATCAGCATTGTCCAATGTTTAATAATGGGAAAGGAGCGAATTGGCTTAGCAAAGAAGAGGCAATCAAAAATCCATTTTACGGGTCCAAAATGCTAACCTGCGGTAGTGTTCAGGAAACGATTATCAATAAATAATAAAATAGCAATAAGTAAATATCAATACAATGAAACATATAATTTTATCAATCATCATATCAACAGCTGTAGTTTCCTGCAAACAGTCTCCAAATAAAAACAGTGAGCTAAAAACACAGGACAGTATATTCATATCTGAAACAAAGACCCAACCATTACATGACTCGGCTGCTTCAGTAGAACCTGTAAGTACTGAGGTTCCGAAAACAGAAACGCCTAAAGGATCAGATCAGTCTCAATCCTTTAGCATTGAACCTATTGTTAAAAATTATTTAGTTCTTAAGAATGCTCTGGTAGCTGATAATGATCAGGAAGCAGCCAATGCAGGAAAGCAATTACTGACCACCTTAAAGAATGTGGATATCAACAATATTCCAGCAGAGAAGCAAAAAGAATATAAAGAAATAGCAGACAATGCAAAAGACAATGCTGAACATATCGGTGATAATGCAGGAAAGATTGATCATCAGCGCGAGCATCTGGCTTCTTTAAGTAAAGATGTTTCGGATCTTATTGCATTATTTGGAAGTTCACAAAAACTGTATCAGGATCATTGCCCAATGTTTAATGACGGTAAAGGAGCTGTATGGATCAGTGAGACCAAAGCCATCAAAAATCCCTATTATGGAAATCAGATGTTAAGCTGTGGTTCTGTGAAAAAAGAGTTTTGAAAATGAAACAAATACTAAAAATGATTTTGGTATTTGTTCTGTTCGTTTTTATTGCAATACAATTTTATCAGCCAGCCTTGAATGTAGATAAAGGAGAGGTTGCTGCAAAAGATTTTACAAGATTATATAAAATGCCGTCTGAAGTAAAAACTTTGTTTCAGAATTCATGCTATGACTGTCACAGTAACAATACCAATTATGTCTGGTATGATTACGTACAGCCCGCAAGAACACTTGTAGAAGACCATATTAAAAATGCAAAAGATGACCTGAACTTCAGTGAATGGGAAACTTACTCAAACAGAAAGCAGGAAAGATTGTTGAACTCAATAAAAGAACAGATTCTAAACAGACAAATGCCATTGTCATCGTATACTCTCATGCACAGAAATGCTAAAATGAGTGATGACGAAATTAAAATAATAACCGAATGGTTAAACGAGCAGAGCAAAGTTTATGAATAAAAATAGTAAAATGAATATACCTCAGAATATCACCATAAGATTACTTCAGGCCGCTTTGATTCTCTTTTGCGGACAGGGGATTTTTGCCCAAAAAGTAGTACGGTATGAGTTGTATGTGAAAGATACACTGGTAAACTATGCCGGTAAAGAAAAAAGAGCGATATCCGTTAACGGACAAATACCAATGCCTACGCTTACTTTTACAGAAGGAGATACCGCTGAAATAGTGGTACACAATCAGTTGAAAGAGAGTACATCACTACACTGGCATGGTATATTTTTACCCAACAAAGAAGACGGTGTGCCATGGCTGACCCAAAAACCTATAAATCCAGGGGCTACCTATACCTATCGGTTTCCGATTATTCAGCATGGAACACATTGGTATCATTCACATTCCGGGCTTCAGGAACAGATTGGAATGTATGGAAGCTTCATCATGAAAAAAAGAGACGATGATAAAACCTTCAGAAAAGGGATTGATGACCTGCCGACAGTTCCCATTATTTTAAGCGAATGGACCAATCTGAATCCCGATAATATCAACAGAATGCTGCATAATGCCAACGATTGGGCGGCAATTAAGAAAAATGCCACGCAGTCTTATGTGGAAGCCATTAAAGAAGGACATTTCAAAACAAAATTGACCAATGAGTGGAAACGTATGCTGGCAATGGATGTAAGTGATGTGTATTATGATAAAGTGTTAATCAATGGAAATAACAGCACAGATTTAAAAACCGTTGACGGCAAAAAGCTAAAAGCAGGAGATAAAGTACGGTTAAGAATATCAAATGGAGGGGCTTCCTCCTATTTTTGGTTACGCTATGCAGGAGGTAAAATTACTGTTGTAGCCAATGATGGGAATGATGTGGAACCAGTAGAAGTAGACAGGCTGATTATTGCAGTTTCTGAAACCTATGATATTGTAGTCACAATTCCTCAGGATGGTATTGCGTATGAATTTTTAGCCACCACAGAGGACAGAACCCAATCTGCGAGCTACTTTGTAGGGAATGGAATAAAACAACTCATTTCTCCACTTCCAAAACTTAAATATTTTGAAGGCATGAAAATGATGAATGATATGATGAAAATGAACGGAGATCTGAATGATATGGGAATGAAAATGAGCCTCAATCAAATGGATATGAATGTGGTAATGTATCCGGAGATCACCGGAGATGGCCGCCGTAAGCAGGATCACAGTCAGCACAATATGAATGTGGATAAAGGAATGGATAAGGATATGAACATGGATAGCAACAGGTATAATGCCAATGCTTTAGGTTCTATTAAAACCCTGAATTATGCCATGCTGCAGTCTCCTTATAACACCGAACTTCCCAAAAATGCTCCGGTTAAAGAATTAAAATTTACCCTTACCGGAAATATGAACCGCTATGTATGGAGCATGGATAATAAAATTTTATCAGAAACCGATAAGATCCCTGTGAAAAAAGGAGAAATATTAAGAATTACCATCTATAATAATTCCATGATGAGGCATCCGATGCATTTACACGGTTTTGATTTCAGAGTGATTAATGGCAAAGGAGAAAAGTCTCCCCTGAAAAATGTACTGGATGTAATGCCAATGGAAACCGATACGATTGAATTTCAGGCTAATGAAGAAGGAGACTGGTTCTTCCATTGCCATATTCTTTATCATATGATGGCAGGAATGAATAGGGTTTTTGCAGTGGATGATTATAAAAATCCTTATTTACCAGATAAAAAAGAAGCCTATAATATGCTTCAGAAAGAAAGCAATATGCCCCATTTCATGATTCAGAATGATTTTGCAACCAATGGAAATGATGGAGATGCAATGCTTCAGAATGCAAGATGGAATCTCTCTACAGAATGGCGTTTAGGATACAATGATATGCATGGATATGAAGTAGAAACCCACCTGGGCAGATACATCGGGAAAATGCAGTGGTTTATGCCTTTTGTAGGATTTGACTTTCGTTATAGAAAAATGGGAATCGATGAACAGGAGAAAAATATTTTTGGCCAAAAGAATGAAAAAGATACCCGAAGAGCTGTTAGTTTAGGGTTTATATACACCCTTCCGATGCTGGTTAATTTTCAGGCAGAAGTATATCACGACGGTATTGTTCGTTTACAGTTGATGAGAGAAGATATTCCTATATCAAAACGATTAAGAGGCGGATTTATGGTTAATACCGACAAAGAATATATGACTGAACTAAAGTACATTCTTAATAAAAATGTAAGCATTCGTGCACACTATGACAGTGATATGGGATGGGGAGCCGGAATTTCTTTAGCGTACTAAATGATAATGTAAAAGAGCATACTCACATTATTCTGATACAAGAAGCAGCTATTGAATAGCTGCTTCTGTTTTTTATCATAGGATGAATATTCTTTAGCCTTGTGTTTTGCTTTTTATATGACTTTTTTCATACAGACCAAAATGGAGTTCAACTATGGTTTTATATTTATATCTGAATGTAAGCCTGTTACAATTTTAAAAGGAATTTATAAATAAATCAATATTAATTATAATTAGAACAATTAAAAATAAAATCCTTTTTCCTTTGGGAGTTTACAGGTGAACCTTTAATTTTGCTATTTATAATAATTATAAATAATGAAATTGTATCAGCGTATTTTTATCTTTCTCATTTTTACCCTTACAATTTCCCTCATTAAAGCACAGGATGCTGGTTTTACAGTTCAGGGAGCTGTACAGGATCATACAATGCAGGGATTAAATGGAGTTAATATTTTTGTTGAAAACACAAAAATAAATACAAAAACCGATCAAAACGGAAATTTCAAGTTGAGTTACAAGAAAGGAGAAGCTACATTAGTATTCAGCCTCGATGGCTACAAAAAACTCAAAAAGAAAATAAACTTCGGCAGTGGAGTATCTCCCATAAATATTCAGTTAGCTGAGGATCGTGCGGCGGTACAAGAAGTTGTAGTTCACGGCAAAGGTAAAGTAAAAGCACTGCAAGACGGTGCTTTTACTGTTAATGCTATAGATGTTGCTAAATTGGCCAATACCACGGCAGATCTTAATCAGGTTCTGAACAGAACCACAGGGATTAAAGTCCGTCAACAGGGAGGTATAGGTTCCGATTATAATTTCTCTATCAACGGAATGTCTGGTAAAGCTGTGAAATTCTTTATAGATGGCGTTCCTTTGGAAATGCTTGGAAAAGGAGTGGATCTGAGTACATTGCCTGTAAATATGGCAGACCGTGTTGAGATCTATAAAGGGGTAGTTCCTATCCATTTAAGTACGGATGCAATGGGTGGAGCGGTTAATATTATTACGCCGTCAAGCAGCAGAAATTACCTGGATGCAAGTATAAGTCTAGGTTCTTTTAATACCCAGCGTATCAATCTGAATGGGCAGTTTAAAGATGATAAAACCGGAATTATCCTACGTATCAACAGTTTTTATAACCATTCAGATAACGACTATCTGATGAAGGATATGAAAATCTGGAATGCTGCTAAAAACGAATATGAGTTAAAAGACCTGAAACGTTTTAATGACAGATATCAATCTGTTTTTGGGATGGCTGAGGTAGGATTAGAAAACAAAAGCTGGGCAGATTCTTTCTTTGTAGGAATGTCTCAATCAGTTTTTGATAAACAGATCCAGACCGGTTCCAATCAGGAAGTAGTATATGGCGGGGTAAAGCAAAACGGTGAGGCTCATAATTACTTTATGAAGTATAAAAAAACAGGACTATTCAATGATCATCTGGATGTGAATGTGTATGCAGGTTTCTCAAAAAGCGTTCAGAAAGCAACAGATACCCTTATGCGTAAATACAGCTGGGATAATACTTTTGAACCTTCTGCTACAAGTGAAAAAGGAGGAAGGACTATTATCATGCAGCATGAAGACCGTCTTTACTCACAGGTTGGGGCTACTTACAAAATAGTTGAACATCACAAGCTTATCTTCAATTATGTACTTGATTACCTTAAGAATACCACATTCAATCAACTTGAAGAAGAAAAAAAGAATGTACCTCCGGCGAAGATGACCAAACAGATCTTATCTATGGCATATCAACAGGAGTTTTTCAATAAGCATTGGACTAATATTTTCTTTGCTAAATACTATCAGGTAGGACTTCAGAAAATGGTTTTTGATCCGGTGACCAGAACAGATAATCCGGCAAAAGATAATTTTAGCAGTTGGGGCTACGGCTTTGCTACCACAGTGAAAATTACAAAAGGATTGGGAATAAAAGGATCCTTTGAACGTTCTTATCGTTTGGTAGAACCACAGGAAATTTTCGGAGACGGAGTTGCTGTAACCAGTAATATGAATCTGAAACCTGAAACCAGCAATAATGTAAACGTAGGGTTGTACTATGGCCACCATTGGGGTCAGCATGCTTTCCGTATAGAAGGGGCAGGGTATATTCGTGATACAAAGGATTTTATTTATACCGTTCCCAATTTATATAACAGTACTTTCAAATATGAAAACCTGTCTAATATCTTTACCCGCGGGCTGGAAGGAGAGATCAGTTACCAATACAAAAGACTCCTGAACGTGTTAATGAATGTGAGCTACAACAAAGCTTATGACAATACAAAATTTGCCAATAACAGTGAAGATGTTGTTTCGGCTACTTACAAAAAAGATGTTCCCAACCAGCCTTGGTTATTTGGAAATGTAAATGTAAGCGTGGGTAAAGACGACTGGTTTCAGAAAGACAGCAGAGTAGAGCTTTATTACGGGCTGCAGATGACAGAATGGTTCTACAAAAACTGGAAATCCTATGGAAATCCACGAAACATTCCGATCATTCCAAGACAAACCCTTCACAACATAGGGATAAGCTATTCCATGAAGAACGGAAGGTATAATCTGGCGTTCGATGTAAGCAACGTTGGGGATGCACTGGCATATGACAACTTCAAACTTCAGAAGCAGGGACGTGCTTTCTATGTAAAATTCAGATACCTACTTAAGTAAAAAGATCATGACACAATATTTCAAAAACAGTATATTTTTAATACTTGCATGTTTAACCATTTTTAGCTGTGAACGAGAACCTGGTTCCGGCGAATCTGAAAGTGGTGAAAAAGACTATAAATATTTTTTACTTTCCGCTCTTGGAAGCTGGCCCAATACTGTACATTACATGACAGCTACCAATGACCTGACAAAAGGTGAAATGGATATTACCAAAGAAGGAGATGAAATTAACTCCAAAGGAACTTACTCCTATATTGTAAAAAATGGCTTTATCTACAACTATAAAACCGATCAGGGCATCTTCAAAAAATTTAAATATACACAGGATAGGCTGACAACGGTAAAAGAAGTGCCTTATACCTATATCAGTGATATTGCCAGTTATGTTTGGATAGATAATAATACTTTGGTTGTTGTAGGAGATACAGGAGAGGGTCAGCATATACGCTATACTGTTTTCAATGCCACAGACCTTAGTATTATCCGTCAGGGTGAGATTGAAGGATTTCAGCCTTTCCCAAATGCTTATAATTTCTATTCGCTGGGTGCTATGACGTATATAGATGGACAGATCTATTTGCAGTACAGCTTCCGCGATGGCAAATGGCTCACTCCTGAATTTTACAATTTTGCTGTAATAGATTATAACACCTTCAAAGTAAAAAATTCCATAACGGATAACCGAAGTTCTGGGGTAGCCAATGGTTCTCCTTATTTTAAAACAACTTTTACAAAAGATAAAGAAGCATTTTATTATACATGTTTTCCACGTGCAGGAGCTGGAACAAGTGATATTTTCCTTTTCAGGGCTCTCAAAGGGGCAACTTCGCCTGATGCAGGATATCAGATCAATCTTACCAATCTTGTTGGGAACAAGCCCCTGGAAACAGTTATCGATTATATTGGTAACAATAAAATGGTAGTTCTGTATCGTGATCCGGCATTAGGAGGCAGCTACAATGGTCGATATGCTATTATAGATATCGAAACGAAGCAGCTGGTAAGGGTTCTGGACGAATTGCCGGGAGATGAGCCTTACGAACAAGGGATGTTTGTTCAGAATAACAAATTATACATTGCTGTAAATGCCAGTAAAGGAGGGAATTTTGTCTGGATTTATGATCAGCAAACTGATAAAATAACTAAAGGAATGAAACTTCCCAATAGTATTTCCGGATTTGCCCGTTTTGATAAATTATATGACTAATTATAGCATATAAATTTCGCAGAAAATATAGAATATTTAGTTGATTAACAAAAACGGTTCTCAAAATTTTTGAGAACCGTTTTTTTGTTAAACTATTGTCGATCCTTTGTTTAAAAAAAAACTTGATAAGGCTGAACTAAAATGTCCGGAAATATTAAAGCTTATAATTGAATGACAACGTTACTACCCGGCTATCCAGATTGTATTTTTGTCGGATGGTAGAGCTGAAGTTATTTCCTGTTACACGGTAATTGTTGGTCTTTAATAAATCCGTTACGGCAAGTTTTACGGTTGCTTTATCCTTTAATAATGTTTTAGAAACCCCTAGTGTCAGGTCAAAATAAGCATCACGGATAAACAAACCAATATTAGATTTCGAAAAATACTGTCCGTTAGCCTCTGCTTTCAATCCTTTTGCAATGCTAAAGCTATTTTGTGCATTTAATGTAAATGCCAGTTGTGAACTGTTGACCGAGTAATTCTGATAATTGCCCTTATATTCACTGTTGAATATATTCAGCATAGAAGTAAGTGACCACCATTTAAAAAGCTTCGTAGTGGCTGTAATATTGGCACCATATACATAAGATTTGTTTAGATTATCCTGAGTTTTTACGAGAATTCCTGTGTCTGGCTGATAGTTGTATACTTCTGTCATTACATCATTTGTAACACTAAAATAGGCTGATGCAATAATGTATTTTCCCCAGGTATATCCCAATTCTGTTGCGTGGGTAAATTCCGGATTCAGATTGGGGTTTCCTTGCCAATAGTTGAAAGGATCATCATAAAAGCGGAACGGATTCAAATCGAAGTGACTGGGTCTGTTGATTCTTTTACTGTATGAGGCATAAAATCCATGTTGATCATTCATCTGGTATTTGACTGATGCACTTGGGAAAAGGTTTGTATAATCTCTTTTTCTTTGTTCCTGGGAAGTTTTCTGGTTGATATCTGTATGGGTTATTTCTGTTCTCAGTCCCAGCTGGAATGTCCATTTCGTAAGATTAAGTTTGTAGTTGGCATACAATGCATGTATCTGCTCTTTGTATGCATATTCATTACTTGCTTTATCATCATTAATCCATTCATTATCCTGCTCGATAAAATACTCAGAAGGATTGTTATTAGACTTTACAGTAGACTTTAATCCTGTTTCCAGATTATGCATTTCGCTAAAAGGCAGGGTAAAGTCTACTTTCGCATTGAAAACCTTCAGACGGGAAGCAATGTTGCCTCTTCTGTTGTTGAATTTCTCTGGTCCCAGATTCACCAATGCATCTGAAATCTGATTCTGACGGGAAGAAAAACGTGAAGTTTCGTATTCCAGGTCTACATCTACCTTATAATCCTTGTCATTGAAGATATGCGTACCTTTTAAATTATAGGTATAATCGTACCAGTTTTCCTTGCTTTTATTATCTGAAAGGACATGAGCAAACAGGTTATCTATCGGCTGGAATATTCTGTTTTCCCCTTTCGAAAAATCTTCATATCGTCCTATCTTAGCATCAAATAAAGCACCAATAGTTGTTTTGTCGCTAAAAGCATAATCAGCGCCAAACTTAAAGTTATTAGAAGTTAAAGGTTCATTGGTCATTGAATTCTGATCTGTTCTCCGGGTTATTTGTTGAGGTTGCTTTTCATCGAAGAAAATCTGGCTAAAGTTTCGTCTTTCTTCTTCGCCACGAAAAGTATAGCTGTAGTCTCCATGGAGAGAGAGTTTATGATGAGTATAGTTCAGGCTCAATCCTGTATTTACTCTGTTTTTACGGCCTCTTCCTCCGTTCAGATAATAGTTGCCACTCAGTCCTTCTGATGAGCTTTTTTTCAGTACAATATTAATGATGCCGGCATTTCCCGCAGCATCATATTTAGAGGAAGGATTGGCAATTATTTCAATATTTTTCACCAGTGTGGAATTGGTAGAACGCAACAGGTTAGCAAGTTCCTTTGCAGAGAGTGAGCTCAGCTTACCGTTAATCATTACACTTACCCCTTTTTTGCCCCGTAATGAGAGTTCACCTTCTTGCGAAACTACCACACCAGGAGTTTTGCCAAGCAATTCTAAGACAGAAGTACCATCAGATAACACACTATTCTCTACATTAAAAATCATTTTATCAGCTTTTTGCTGAAAAACGGCTTTACTTCCTTTTACTACAATGCCACTGATCTCTGAGATTTTATCCGTTTGTATAGAATCGTTCAGGCTTTCAGTCTGCCCGTAAGCATTCAGACTCGCCATTAAAGGGAGCCATATATAGTGTTTCTTCATGATAATAGATTTAGGTTGTTGGTTTTTTTTTATTTTTTCTGCCCCACCAGATCATAAATCCGGTTATGGGCAATGAGGCACAGAATAAACTCATGATAAAGGCCAGAATTTTTCCGGGCATTCCAAAAAAAGCTCCTACATGAAGATCATACGTAGCATCTGTAGCTCTTTCAGCCATAGGTTTGTCTTCGTGGGGATGGTTAAATAAAAGCTTCCCGGAGTGCTCATCGAAAATCATCATGGAAGACTCAGCATATGTGAATTCTTTATCCTTGATCCATATGCTTAAATTATCGTGTTTGTGATCTGCTTCAGCATGGTCTTCCAGATCAATTCCAAAAGAATAAGCTTGTGGATAATGAGTTTTTACCTGTTCTATGATACGGTCTATGGTTGTTGCAGTCTCCAAAGATTCCGGAGCGGTTGTTTTATATTGACTGTAATCTGGGGTAGCAGTGGAAAAGCCATTGAGTAAAGCATATACCCACACCTGGGTAATCCGAAACGAATACATAATACCAGTAATGGCTACAACAATCGCTAGAAAAGAGGCATAAAACCCAAGGATATTGTGTACGTCGTAGTTTTTACGTCGCCAGCCTTTTACCTTCTCCCAACGGAACCATAGACGCTGTTGACGCATTTTTTTATTCTTCGGCCACCATAGGATAATTCCGGTAATCAACATTATGACAAAGATGATGGTAGATATTCCCACGATAGTACCACCAATTTTATTGCTTAACAGCAATGAGCGGTGCAGAGTCATGCAGATAAAGAAAGGATTATTTTTTACATCATATATTGCGAGTACCTTTCCTGTGTATTGATTGACATAAACGTTTTTAAAAACAATGAAGGTATTGAAGTGATTCCAACCTTCTTCATTAACTTTAATCAATCCGAATTGATAAGAGCGGGCGGGATCTATAGGAATCGTTACTTCATCTGTTTTTACGATTTCATTTTTCAGCTGGGCATTCACCATATCTTTTAACTCGCGTATAGGAATTGGCTTCTTATGCTGAATATCTTTTTCTCCATGAAAGGTGGTTTCCTTGCGTAATGCAGCGGTAATGTCTTCATTGAAAACAAAAAAAGCACCTGACAGCGAAACTACCAATACAATAATACCTGAAAACAATCCGAGCCATAAATGAGCTTTCAGAATATATTTTTTGAAGGTTCCTTTTGATTTTTTGTTACCGGTCTGCTGCATTTATGTCTATTTAGTCTTATTAAAAATAAATGAGTCGCAAATATACCTTTATTTATATTAATTCTAAACAAATAATAAGGCTTTATTTCTCCTTTAAAACCTGATTTTTATTAGGAGGTATCCTATCTGAACCACATGAAAATCTTAATAGCTTTGAAGAACCTATCATAATGCTCTTTTATTGATATCTTTTTAGAGATACTTATTTACATAGAAAATCATTAATGTAACTTGCAGATTCTCAAAATACTATATTGTTTACTTTTACTGCAAAAACACACCATGCTGATCAAAATTTATGGAAGTGCCATTCATGGAGTGGCCGCACAGACCATTACTATTGAAGTAAATGTTGATACCGGAGGAGTAGGATACCATCTTGTAGGTCTCCCCGATAATGCGATTAAAGAAAGCAGCTACAGAATCTCTGCAGCACTGAAAAATGTAGGATTTAAAATTCCCGGAAAGAAAATTACTATTAATATGGCTCCTGCCGATCTCAGAAAAGAAGGTTCAGCATATGACCTGAGTATAGCGATTGGGATTTTAGCTGCTTCAGATCAGATTTTGGCTAAGGAAATTGAGAATTATATTATTATGGGCGAGCTTTCTCTCGACGGAAGCCTGCAGCCTATCAAAGGCGTTTTACCTATTGCTATTCAGGCAAGAGAAGAAGGCTTTCAAGGAATTATTCTTCCTAAACAAAATGCCAGAGAAGCTGCTATTGTCAGTGATCTTGAAGTATATGGGGTAGAAAATATCAGAGAAGTTATTGATTTCTTTAATGAAGGAAAGCCACTTGAAAAAATGACTTTGGATACCAGAAAAGAGTTTCATGAGAAGATCAACAATTTTCCTTTTGATTTCTCCGAGGTTAAAGGTCAGGAAACCGCCAAAAGAGCGATGGAAGTTGCGGCAGCAGGCGGTCATAATATCATTTTGATCGGTCCGCCCGGAAGCGGAAAAACGATGCTGGCCAAAAGAGTTCCCAGTATTTTACCTCCTTTGACATTGAAAGAAGCGCTGGAAACAACGAAAATTCATTCTGTAGCCGGGAAAATAGGAACTGAAGCGTCATTGATGACTGTTCGTCCCTTCAGATCTCCGCATCATACCATTTCTGATGTTGCCCTGGTAGGTGGCGGATGTGATTTTGTAAAGTAAATGCGAAATTGCAAAGTAAATGCAAAAAATTGCAAAGTAAATGCGAAAATGACACTTCAATTTTTTTTAATTTGAAATAACATAATATGAAGTTTTTTTTATTTTGTTTTGTATTAACATTTAGTTGTTCTTCAAAAAACGAAACTAAGTTAATTATCGTAGCTAAAAATAAAACAATTGATAGTTTGAAAGTTGAACTTATTGATTGTAAACTCCAAGCACAAATTATGGCAGAAGTATTAGAAGAAGATCGAATTAAAAGTGAAGAAAAGTAGGTTGTTTTACCAACGTAAGGGAATTGTAAATCTCTTTAAAGGATTATATATTAACATTGTTGGAAAATTATCCTTAATTGTAATAGCCACGATTTTATCTGACAGTTAGTGATTGAAAATAATTGTCATTTATTAATTTCTCAGAGCGTTGATTTACCTTTTATTACTTCTTTATATTTTAATAATTGGAAGATTTTATTGAATGATACAAAATATGTCAATAGTCAATATAAAGGTTTACTTCTGTGATTTTGTAAAGTAAACGATAATTCGCAAAGTCAATGATAATCATGTTTACAAAGACACTATAACTAAAAAAGAGGCCTTTCAGCGGAGTGAGAGACTTAAACTTAGATAAAGTTAATATGAATCTTAAATTCACATCTACTTAGGATTCATATAAATATTATTTACCCATATTGTTCAAATGAAAAATATTTGTAATTAAGATACTAACCTGATTTTTGCAAATTTATATTATATGTTTACGGATACCCGTAATAACTTCCTCGTTACATTTGCTAAATTTAAGGATGAAATTAAAAATAATAAAGCTAACTGAAGCAGAATTAACAGACATTTACCATGGATTAATAATAGCGATGAAAGAGCTCGATCATCATAGAAATGGACCTGGCAGTGATGGTCTCTTGGCTGATAGACTGGAAACAATTGTGAAAAAAATTGAGACGCTATATAATTAATTCCGTAGTGTCCTTTAAAATTTATATGTAGTCTCGTTATATAAAAGCCATTTCGTTTGATTAAAATGGCTTTTAAGTGTTATAAAATTCTGTTTGCCAAAATGATATATTAATTGAAATATTTTTGCAATATATTTGGAATTACAATATTATTATTGGCTATGATGGTCTGATATTCCAAAAGCTTATGTTTATCAGTGTCAAGCATCCACTCAAATCTTTCAATAAGAAAATCAGAATTATATGATTGATTATAGTGCTGTGCTAGCTTATTAAGAATATCTAGGTCTGCAGGATACTTTTTAATAATTTCAGAAATCAGATCCGCTCTATCATTAACCCATAAGTATGATTTAAATCCAATAAAGTTACTGTTGTTTAGGATCTCACTCTTAAATGTGCTTAAGAAATTATTCGTAAGCAATACTAAGTGATCGTTATCATTGACGGAATATCTTCTCGCTGGTTTTATTACTCTTTTATTAGCTTCATCGATGTCATTTTGAGGAATCAGATTATTTCTTAAAAGCGAAGAATATACAGTTAATATATGGGTGTTGTAATCTGCTAAATCCGTAGTCCATAGATTTCTAACTTCACCTTCGGTAAGGTTGAATCTCAATATTTTATCGGGGTATTGAGATAAAAACTGCTTTAAATAATGTTTGTGTTTCTTAATATGTTGGATCGCACTTTTATTAACAATATCTTTATTGATTTCCAAGCTTCTGTTAATAAATTCTAGTCGATGCGAAGATAAATCAAAAAAGAAGTCTCCTGTATCAAGAAATATTTCCCAGAAATCTTTGTATTTCGTTTTATCTACGGAAGATTCGATTTCTTGGACTAAAGGGGTAATATCTGTCCCTGCAGGAGTGAGTGTCGGATTAAAATGGTTTTTAATTTTATTAATGAGTGTAGTCATTCCTCCTTCAAGTGTTATTTTAGACAAATTACTCTCTATAAAAGTCCAGAAAGATTCGACGTGAGAATGATCTATAATATTGTCTTTGTAATGTGCACAATCATTTCTCCTATTTTTCCAATATTCTATATCATCTCTAAGACTTTCACTAATATCAAAAATAGGATCTCTGTCCCTTATTTTATTTTGGTTTCTTCCCTCTCGTGTCTTTACGGCATCAAATACTGCTTTTTCCCAAGTGTCTTCATTAAGGAGTTTGGAGATTATACCATTCCATTTGCTTTCCGGAAATAGGCTAGGTCTGGTTCCACTGATTATTCTTTCCTTTAAAACGGTCATAAAAGCGAGGTACGAAAATAATAGAGCTGCCCTATTTGCTCCTGCCTTATAGCAGACAGTTGCATCATCAAAGAGCATAATAGTGTCTTCAGAAAAATGATTTTTGTCGATCCAATTTTCTATTCTTAATTTCATGTGAATATAATTTTAGGTTAAGTTTTTATCTAAGATATAATTTAGTTGTGCTCATTTACTATCGACCATTTCAGAATTTTTAATGATATGATAAAATTCATATTCGTCTTAATATAAATTAAGTAGCAGAAGTATTTTCTTTACATCTCGGTTATTGATACGTTCCCCCTTTTTAGGTTTAAATTTAATGATAGAATGAAAAAAAGGAAAATTATTGTCAACGTATATTTTGCCTTTTGGCTGATGTCAAATAGATGGTAGCTGAGACAATTTTTTTTAAATGTATTTTTATAGCTAAAAAATTCCAGATGTTCTTCCATTTAAATTGTTTACAGAAAAATACAAGTTATTTTGAATAGTAAAAAAAGGATTCCCGTAATAGAAAAAAATAATCTTACGATTTTTAACTAAGCTTATTTCAGATAGCAAGTGTCATAAGAGAATAATTTATTCAAGTTCCTTTATACAAAAATTTTGCGAAGAAATTCTAATGCGTCAAGTTCTGTCGCATTAGAATTTTAGCTTTGTATAAATTATAGTTATTTTTTTTTTTTTTTTCTAAAATTTAGTTCAACCTCTTGTAATTCAATCGGTTATTGTTGTTTTTTGCAATTAATTACTTCTAATCCTAAATGGATGAATGCATCCATTTAAAAAATTATTAACTTGCAGTATTAAATTGTTATCATGAATATTTTAAAATTTTCAGGACACGACACATTTCATTGTAGACAACAGTGGTTGTCAAAGGGTATTAAAGTTATTGAAAATGAGGGTGTTGGAGTGTTTTCGTTGCCTGAAGTAGCTATATCAAAATTAGGAGTAGGTAAAAATATGGTACAGTCAATACAACATTGGCTGAAAGCTTTTGGATTGATCAATGAGAAATATGAGATCTTAGAAATTTCCAAAAAAATATTTTTGCCAGAAAATGAGTTTGATCCTTATTTAGAAGATGAAGGAACATTATGGCTGTTGCAGTATAAAATCTGCCACACAAATTACGCAAGTATTTATAAGCTTGTGTTTTCAGAGTTTTTTAATGATAAAATAAATTTAGAGTTTTCTGAAACTCAGGTCATACAGTTTATTGCAAAGAAGCTTAGAGATGCTAAAATAAGAGAAGTAAGTAACAATACGTTAAGTTCCGATTTTAAAGTTTTTGTAAGGTCATATGCAACGCCTGTCAAGTCATTAAAAACCATTGAAGATGATTTTAATTCTCCTTTTTTAGAGCTTAATCTAATTTCTCAATTATCATATAAAAATGCTTTCGGAGATACTGTTTACAGAATCAATAAAGACAGTGAAAAGTATATTCCATTATCCATATTTGCATATTGCCTTTTAGATTATATGGGAGATAGGAGCATTATTTCTTACGACGAGATAAGAAATACTATAGGGGCTTATTTCTGTCTTTCCATTGAGGGATTGGAGAATTTAATTGACAGTCTGTGTGTTGATTACCAGGAGTTTGTTTATAAAAATGATGCAGGGATAAGACAAATACAAGTTAAAAATATTTCAAGAGACTATCAAAATAACTTATTGCAATCATACTATGGCGTATAATAATATATCTACAAATATTCTAAGGGACGAACAAAAAGAGCTTAACTATGTAGTTACGCCCAATGCGATTGAAATTTATGAAAGGATTATTGGAAGCTTGGGTAAGAGTAATAGATCCTTTACCCTTATTGGGAATTATGGAACAGGAAAGTCGACTTTTTTATGGGCTTTAGAAAAGAACTTACTCAATAAGAAAATATTTTTTAATACCAATAACGGGTCAGAGATAAAATCGTATGATTTTATTAAGTCAATTGGAGATAATGTTTCTTTAACGCATGTGCTCCTTAAAGTTCTTGGCTTAAAAGAGGGAGGTTCGGTAGAGGTCCTGCAAGAACTTGAAAAAAGAAGAACTTCTGCTGCAAAAAAAAATAACGGATTAGTCTTAATCATTGATGAGTTTGGAAAGTTTCTGGAGTTCGCAAGCAAAAGTAAAGACAACAATGATTTGTATTTGTTACAGCAGATTTCTGAATGGTGTAATGATGATAAAAAAAATGTATTTTTTATAATTTCATTACATCAAAGTTTTATTTCCTATTCTAATTCTCTGGAAGCAACAGAAAGACAGGAGTGGGAAAAAATTAAAGGAAGATTTATTGAGCTGCCCTTTAATGAACCGGTAGAACAATTGCTCTACTTTGCATCAAAAAAACTGGATGATTTTGAATTGCCCAAAAGCAGACAAAATGACTTTAATCTTTTAAATAAGTTAATAAAAAAGAATAACCTTATCAGTTTTATTAAATTTGATATCTCTGAGTTAGCAAAATCCCTTTATCCGTTAGATTGTTTATCTGCGAGTATTCTCGTATATTCTTTACAGCGTTACGGACAAAATGAGAGATCTTTGTTTACATTCCTTAATGATGGCTCAAAATTTTCTATTAACTCATTTAAAGGTAAGTTTTATGCCATTTCAAATGTGTTTGATTATTTGGTCAATACGTTGGGAAGTGAAATATATAGTTTTAATAATAGTCACCGTTCTCAATGGCAAACCTGTTTTGCTGCATTGGAAAGAGCTGAATTAATTGATGAAGTCGACTATTCGTTAATGGCGACCATTATTAAGACGATCTGTCTTGTGAATATTTTTACTAAAGCAGGAAGCCTATTTGATCGTGAATTTATTTCAGGATATATTAAATACACTACTGACTTTACCATTTCGGATGTTGAAAAAGCTATTGTGAAGCTGGATAAAGCGGGAATTATCCGTTTTTACAGACACAGTAATAAGATCAATTTTTTAGATGGCACAGATATAGATATCGAGCAAGAGCTCGCAGCAGCATCTAAGGAAATTAACCAGGGTTTTTCTGTCAGCAATACTATTTCTGATTATATTGATTTCCCGGTAATCCTTGTAAAGGAAAATTCATTTGAAAGAGGGACGCCTCGATTTTTTGAATTTAAGATTCTTTCTGATATTAATAAAATAAGCAATGCAGAGGGTCCATTGGACGGATATATTAATCTTATTCTGGATGGCTCTTTAAAAGAAAAGGATGTGCGCACTGCATCAGTGAATGCAGGGAGTAATCTTTTTGTTATTTATAAAAATTCAAAAGAGATACACAATGAAATTTTTACCATTAATAAACTTGAATTTTTAATTGATAAACATTCGGAAGACATAAATGCCGTTAAGCTTCTCAAAAAGGAAAGAGATTTTCATTCTAAACAATTAGAAAAATTTGTTTTAGATAATCTGTTTGTTTCCAATGATCAGAACGTTTGGTATTATAATGGTTTACCTAGAGCAATTGAGTCGAAAAAGTCTCTCAATAAAATGCTTTCAATAATTTGTAATGAGGAATTTGAAAGTGCACCCAACCTTAAGAATGAATTAATCAACAAGGAATTTCTCAGTCCTCAGATACTTACTGCAAGGAAAGCGCTTCTCCGCTATTTATTGAGCAATGAGACGTTAGAAAACTTAGGATTTCCGGAGGATAAATTTCCACCAGAGAAATCAATTTATATTTCATTGCTGAAAGATACAGGTATCCACTCAAGAAATAAGCAACTCAAACATTTCTCGTATGGGGCTCCCTCGGATGAAACATTTAGAGCCTTATGGGAAGAATGTACTAATTTTTTGAGATCTACACATTCGGCAAAAAGAAATTTAGCAGAACTGTATGAAATTTTAAGCAAAGCTCCTTATAAATTAAAAAAAGGCTTTATCGATTTTTGGATTCCCATGTTTTTAATTATAAATAAAGAAGATTTTGCCTTATTTCATGAAACCAATGGATTTGTACCTTACTTAACTGAAGATGTATTGGATTTAGTTCATAAATTACCTTCTAATTATGCAGTTAAAAGTTACGAAATATCAGGATTAAACGTCAATCTTTTAGAAAGCTACAAAGAACTTGTACAAATTGGAAACGATGAAGCTGGAGCTAAAAGTACGTTTCTTTCAATCTATGGGAACTTCTTGCGTTTTTACAGGGGGTTAAATGAATATGCATTATATACAAAGAGTGTTTCACCAAAAGCAGTTAATTTCAGAGAGGCAATAAAGAACTCAAAGGACCCTGAAGATGCTTTATTTTCACAGTTTCCAAACGCATTAGGATTTTATACAATGTCAATTATTGAGAATGATGAAATTTTAAAATCATATACTTTTCACATACAGGATGCAATCAGGGAACTTCGAAGTGCCTATGATAATCTTCTGAATAGAATTGAAGGCCACATTATAAGTTCTTTTGCCTGTAGCTCTGATGATTTTGTAGTATATAAAGCAGAGATTGGAGAACGATTAATTAATGTCAATATACATTTACTTGGGTCGGAACAGTCTGTTGTATACAAAAGGCTTATTTCTTCTTTGGATGATAGAGCTTCGTGGTTAAAGTCAGTAGCGGACGCCGTATTGGGAAAATCAATTGATAAAATGATTGATGAAGAAGAAGTTTTACTGATGAATAATCTACAGGAGTTTATCCTGGGGTTGATAAAAGCCTCTGAGCTTCATGAATTTGCTCCAAATGATAATAGAAGCATGGTTTCCATTCAAATGATTGGTGTTTCTGGTGCTATTTTGGATGATAAGATTATAATTTCCAGAGATCCTAACCCAGAATTTGAAGCGATTAAAACACAGGTAATGGAGCGTTTAACCACATTGGATATTCACAGGCGTAAGCAAATGCTTATGGAGTTGCTATCCGGTGAATTTCAACAAGATTTAGTAGTATGAGTGAAATAAAACAAGTTTTAGGAATTTCCGGAGGAAAAGACAGTGCTGCCTTGGCTATTTACATGAGCAGAAAACACCCAGATATTGATGTTGAATATTATACTTGTGATACAGGAAAAGAATTAAAAGAAACCTATGATCTTATTAATAAACTAAATTCTGTGTTGGGCAAGGATATCCGTCTTTATAAATCCATAGACGAATTAAATTCTCCTGAAAAAAATCCCTTCGATCATTTTATGGCAGTAGGAGGTGGTTATCTGCCTTCAGCTACTGCACGATGGTGTACAACAAAAATGAAGCTTCAACCATTTGAAGAAGAAATTGGAGATACTCCAACGATCTCCTATGTGGGAATAAGAGGTGATGAAAATAGAGAGGGGTATATTTCAAAAAAAGAAAATATACAATCTATTTTTCCTTTCAGAAAAAATATTTGGAGTGAAGATGTTATAAAGAAGTTCCTTTCTAATTCAAATATTGATTTTGTTGCAGCTCATTATAGATTATTAGCGGGTGAAAATCATGATATTGAGTTGATTTTGCAGTACGTTAATCTTCCTATATCTCCCCGTTTTACACAGAGACAAAAGCTCAATGCACTGCTGGAAACTGATGTGAAACTTTTTAATAAAGTAGTATTTGAATTTCTGAAAACAACTGATTATCCTGTCGGAAAACTGGAAAGTTTTTCTCTTGTTGACAATGACGAAGTTCTTGGAATTGATGATATTTTTTATATCCTTGAAAATTCAGGAGTGGGAATTCCTACATACTATCTGCCCATTGAATATACTGTTGAAATTGACGGAGAGCTTAAGCATGGAACTTATTCAAGAAGCAGATCAGGATGTTTTTTTTGTTTTTTTCAGCAAAAAATAGAATGGGTTTGGCTTTTAGAACAACATCCTGACTTGTATGAAGAGGCCATAAAATATGAAAAAGAAGGCTTTACGTGGACTATAGAACCTCTTATAGAGCTCAAAAAACCTGAAAGGGTAAATTCTATTAAAAAAGAACACTATCTTAGGATGAACAGAAATAAAATAAAAACAGCAAACAACTGGCAGGATGAAATCCTTCAAGCAGAGGGAGAGGGTTGTGCAAGTTGCTTTATCTAAATAATTATGAGTATAAATCAAGATGAGTTTGATATCGAAGATTTTGATACCGGTGTAAATTTTAGTGTTGATGCGGGATTAATTAACAGACTCGGAGATGAATTGGTAGGGAGATCGGAAACTGCGGTTTCTGAATTAATCAAAAATGCTTATGATGCTGATGCTAATAATGTCGTTTTAAACTTCATTGATTCTGATTCCTTAAGCGGATCTTTAGTTATTAAGGATGACGGGATAGGTATGAATTTATCTCAATTAATCAATGGGTTTATGAGGTTATCATCGTCGGATAAACTCCATAATCCGGTTTCTCCTATTTTCGAAAGACAAAGAGCTGGGCGAAAAGGAATTGGACGATTCGCCACACAAAGGCTCGGAAATAAACTGACTATCATCACTAAAGATAAAAATTCTAAAAAAGGGTTAAAGCTTGAAGTAGATTGGACACAGTACAAGATAGATACTGATTTAACAAGTATTTACAATCCGATATCAGAGATTGATGTAGATTTTGTTTCCGGAACAATTTTAACAATAAATGACCTAAAGGATACTTGGACAGAATCACAAATTAAAAGAGTTTTTAGATATGTTTCAGATCTACTTCAACCTGATTACCTTTCAACATTAGGGTCTAATCTTAATATCGCTCTAGAAAACTCTGATGGCTATTTTAATGTTAGCTGTTTTAAAACAAACGGCTTTGAATCTGTTGAAATTGCGAGTGTTGAGACTATGGTGTTTGACAATGCATTAGGGGTGATTGAAGGTTCTGTTAGCAATAATGTAGGAGTTTGCCGTGTGGTCAGCAGACGTTTTGATATTGATGATGAAATTATTCTAGAAGGTCAATATAATAAGCTTGAAAATACAGTCCACTTTAAGGCTTACTATTTTATATATAACTATGAATGGTATGACGGATATATTCCTAAAATGGAATTTCAAAGGATTAAAGATTTATCTGAGGAAAATGGGGGAATAAAATTGTATCGCAATGGATTCAGAGTTTTGCCCTATGGAGAAAAAGGTAATGACTGGGCTAATATTGAAAAAGCTAATCTAAGAACACAAGACAATGCATATGTTCCTTTCAATAACAATAGCTTCTTTGGGTTTGTTGAAATCGTTGACAGAGATGGAAATGTCTTTGAAGAAACCTCAAGTAGGGAAGGATTGATTGAAAATGAAGCTTTTACACAGTTAACCAATTTTATAAATAACGCTTTACGCCAAGCCGCTTTACGAATAAATTCGGCAAGATACAGAGAGAAGAAAACAAGAAATTCAACAGATTCTGAAAGTATAAATTATAATAGCGATACAAGAAATAGTCAGCAAAGGCTTCTTGGCCTTAAAGGAAAAAGCCCTGAAGATGATAAACTTATTGATGATGTCATCCATCAGCTTGAAGAGAGGGAAATGCTTAGAGTACTTGCGGGAATTGGGCTTAATATTGCAGAATTTACTCACGAAATCAGACAATTTATTCCATCTTTTAACGGAAGTATAAACTTTCTTTCAAGTCAGGAAAACTTAAATGAACAAGCAAAAGAATCTTTATTGAATCTGAAAGATAACTTTAATCGTTTTAAAACGTATACATCTTATATTGATAATACAATAACCCGTAATGTTAACAGAGAAAAACAACCTTTAGACATTAGGAAATTAGTCACTGAATTTAAAAATATTATATCTTTCGAACTCAAGAATATTTCTATCAAGTTTTTTGATGAATTTTACGGTTATGATCTTTATACTGAACCGATGCATCCCTCAGAATGGTCTTCTATACTGTATAATTTATATACCAATTCAAAGAAAGCAATAAAAAGAGCAAATAGGGCTCAGGGAATGATTAAAGTTATTTGCGGCAGAGAAGATGGTAAAGTCTATCTTGAATTTATGGATAATGGGGATGGTATTCCTCAAAAAAATCAAGATAGGATATTTGATGCCTTTTTTACAACATCTTCATCAGGCCCCATGAATGTTAACAGAAATGATGCTGTCACTGGAACCGGATTAGGACTGAAAATAGTAAAAGATATTATTTTATCCTATAGGGGCAGTATAAAAGTAATTGATCCGGAAGAAGAATTTATAACCTGCCTTAGAATAGAAATCCCTGAGGCATCATTAGATACATTAGAAAAATATGGCTATTAGATATTATTATATTGATGACGATCCTAAATCTACAATCACAGAAACAGCAAAGGGATTAAGTATACATCCGGAAGAATTGATCGTGACTGCATTTCAGCATAAGGAGTGGGATAAGCAAATAAGTTTTATCATTGAAAATCAGCAGAACTTTGATGGACTGCTTCTTGACTGGACACTAAATCAGAAAAGTGAGGAAGGGGCAGACGCTAATTTTAATGTCGAAGCATTAGCTCAGCAATTGAGAAGACATATTATTGATAATGATAAAATCAAAAAAGATTTTCCGATTGTGATATGTTCAGCGGATTATAGATTTCAGGATATTTTTTCCAAAGAAACAAGCGGACATGATCTATTTGACTTAGTTTTCGAAAAAGACGAGTTTGATACAGATCAGGAAAAGATTATTTTACAATTGAAAGATCTTGCCGAAGGTTATAAAAGTATCTCGACCCATAAATCAATAAAGGAAATATTTGGAATCGAAAATTTAGAAGAGCTTGACTATAGGGTTCTCGACTACATGGAAAATCAAATTGGTCAGCCTACCCATGAGATTGCGAGGTTTATGCTTACTAAAATTGTAAAAAGCAACGGTATTCTTATCGATGAATACCTATTGGCTGCACGTTTGGGTGCAGATATATTAAATATTGATGAAAACAGCGTCCAAGAGTGGCATAAGCTAATGGGTATTATTAGTGAAACCCAATTTAGAGGTGTTTTTTCCAATGCCTGGCCTAAATGGTGGATGCACAAAGTAGATGAATTTTGGACAAATACTTTTGAAAACTCTTTAGGAAACCTGAATGCTCCCCAAAGGATTGAGATGCTCAATGAACAGTTTGGACTTCATTTGAAACCTGCACCCATTCTGGAGAAAGCATCTAGCAGTGATTTTTGGGTGGTATGTAAGAAAACGCATACACCATTGGCCATGAATGATGCTATTCTGGCTACTTCAGATGTTAATAGTTCTCCCTGGGAAGAAGATGAATATTATTCTATTGAAACAGCGTTGGAGGAGGATCCTAAAAATATACATATCTTAGAAAAAGAAAGGGTTAAAAAATTAAAAGCGGAACATACTAAGATTAGACCCAGATGAGAGAAAATCAAATTAAAAAGGATGTGAGGACATTGAGCCAATTACTAGGGAAATGGGGTAAAAATGTTCCTAAAGCGAATATTTTGAATACTAACTTTAGCTGCAGTTCTAAAGATAGTATCATAACTTACAGCTTGAATAAATCATCTCCACTAATCTTTAAAAACATTGATCTCGATCGCCATTCCATACCCAGTGGCATTGAAAACCTACCTATTGATAAAAAAGAATTTGAAGTCCATTTAAATATTGTGCTAGCAGAACATTCTTTAGATGATGATTATGCTGTAGATCCGTTAACAAGATTAGGAGTTACAATTAAGGTTAATGGCTTATATGAAAAAGGTGAAGAGGATTCCAAATATGTTGTCTGCAGCTGGCATTTAGATAGGGATGCTCCAGAAGATTCTACTTATTGTCATCCTCTTTATCATTTGAATTTTGGAGGTGATTCAATGACATCTCATGCTCTTGAAGAACCCAACTTTTTTGGTAATTTACTATTGATGCCCAATCCTCGTATCATCCACCCACCTATGGATTTGATATTAGCATGTGATTTTATCATTCGTAATTTTTATAAAAAAACAACCCACCAGTCCATTACCAATTTACCAGCCTATAAAGATATTTTTAATAGAGCTGCGAATAGATATTGGGCATCTTATGCGTTTGCTTTTGCATCAAAATGGAATGATACATTGTCTGTTTCCAATCTCAGTCATAATAAAGTAATTGGATTATAAAACGATATTTCAGATTGAAAAAGATCTTTCACCACGGCGTGTAAATTAATTATCATATAGAGTCATTTAAACATAAAAGCTTCTCTTTGGAGAAGCTTTTATTGTAATAATGTCCAATCAAACCATTGCCGAACTGGTTAATGTGCTATTTTGGATATCAGATAACTTTTTATATCATTTTGTTGCAGTAATTGAATTAATATGGTATCAATTTCAATTGTAGATATTTCTCGTTTAAGCTCTTGAGTATTTCTAAAGTTGCTTATGTCATTTTTTAATGTTAATCGTATATAATCTCTATTTATAAAAGCCTTTAGAGGTAATCCAATATTATTATTAGTCGAAGCAAATTGGCTTTTATAGTCTTTCCATACCTGCTGAAATTCACTTTCAAGTTCAGTAATATCAAAGTATTTAGATTCTAGCTTGGCATAAATATTCAGAAAGGAGATGAGTAAGATAATCTGATGCGGAGCAAGATTACCCCTTGCTTTATCCCGCTTAAGTCCTTTAACAAATTCTTCAGGATCCATGGTTAAGTTTTTAAATTAAAATCAATTATAATTTTACTGTTTTAATCTTACAATCATATCCAGATAAGACGTCGGATTTATAAGGTATCCTGGATTGTCTTCCAGTTTTTCTTTGATAAGGGTTAATCCCCCATTAGTATAGGATTCCATAGTAGTTATTAAATCTTTGATGACTTGGTCTTCAGAAACTTCTCCTTTATCCAGTGCAATTAAATCAATATCTGTTTTTGCCATGAGTGCTATAAATATATATTCCTGAATTTTTGTGAAGTCTTTTCTTGTGGAAATATTGGTTTTACTTCCCCAACTCATGATAGGATAGCTAAAATTCTCTTTCTTGGTATTTTTATTGATAGATATATATTCATCGCTGTATAGGCCCAGAAAAAAGGCATATATATATAGTTCATAATTATTACTAAAGGTTTTTCCTAAACTGATCTTTTTTTCACCTTCAGCACCGAACTTTTTTGATAAGGGTTCAAAGACTGTAGCTTTAAAGATTTCATCATATTGAGGAATTTTTGTTTTCCATTTTTCAAATAAATTGTCCATAATTAAATTTCTACAATTTCAGTGTTAATAGTTTTTAAATTCTTTTCGTCAAATGGCCTCTCCAATCTAAGCCAGAAAGCTTTTTTCCGTTTTACATGTGCAAAATCCTCTTCTATTTGTAATGCCTCATTACTGTCTCTTCCAATATAATCCTTAAGAAGAATAATGGTCTGATTTTCTCTTTGATAGATCAAATTTAAAAATTGAGTCATTTTGCTGGATCCGAAGGATGATGTAGGAGCATCAAAAAGCAAAGGATAACCTTCTTCTCGAATTTCATGAGCAAGATCCGAGATGGCCAATAAAACAGCTATATGCATAGATGTCAGTAATGATTGATTAGGAGAATAAAATATACTTCCATCTTCTTCCTGTAGTTGAACTTTAACTTTTTCCCTGTTGCTATTAATTGTAAAAACGATTACTCCTGTGAATGCATCGACATTAATTGTTGAGAATATGTCGTTGGATTTGTTCTCTAGTCGGCCTACAAATTCATCAAACTTTCTATTTTTAGTATCAATGAGAATTGTTTCTACATGTCTTAATATATTTCTTGTGTTTAGAAGAAATTTACTTGCATTAGTGAGGTCAATTTCATCCTTATTATCTTCTAGTATTTTCAGTTTACCATTAATATCCTCTAGTTCTAAGGTATAGTCTTTTGATTCCTGTTTTAAGTCTTCTAAATCTTTCTGCCAGGAATTGTAATCTTTTAATACTACATCTAGATCCTCAGAGCCGATTGTTGAATTACCAATAATTTTAGATCTTTCCTTAATTTCCTTTTCAAGTTTCTCTTTAAGCTCTTTCGCTTCTTCTTTTCTTTTATGATTGAATTCAAATAATGACTCAATCTCTGAAGGGATATTTCTGATGTCTGCCAGACTATCTTCATGATTACTGCTCAGGTATACTAACTTACCCGTATAGTTGAAATTATAAAGCTTTTTAGGCTCAGCCTCTTGAATTTCTGTTTGAGCCTCCAGATATTGCTGTAATCTATTTGTCATAAATTCCAACGCTTCAGAACCTTCTTCTGCTTCACGATTGCAAACTTTGCAAAATTTGTCTTTTATCATTTCTTCCATAATTGCTTTCGAAGGCGTGCCTATCGGAAGCGGTATAAGATCTTTCAATAAAGCAATATTCGCTCTTTTTTCTCCTTCTTTTATACCTTGGTCTTTATCATATTGTGACTGAAGCTTGCGTCTTTGCTTGCTAAATTCAGTAATCTTTTGGGTAAATTCATGATGAATATTTTCAAAATGCATAAGAATCCATTTCTCATCCAATAAATTGGTTGTATAGTTTTCATCAATTTGAGATTCTGTTTTTGACAAGGACTCTTGTATAATTTGAATTCTTTTATTGATGATATCTAATGTCTTGGCATTATCAACATACTTTTCAGCATTTTTGATGTTTTTTTTAGTTTTATCAATGTTATTAGTAGTCTGTTCCAAAAAAGTAAGGCAATTTCTTTTTTTGCCTAGTAGAGTGCCAATTTCCCGCTCTAATCTACTGTATTGAGACTGATTTTGAGAATTCTTTTTTGATGCATTATCAACAGCTTTTTCTGCTGCATCCTTTAAAAATGCGCCTTTTTTTTCGTACTTATAATAATGTTTTGTATCTGAAAATAACTTTACCAAAACCGTCAAAGATTCCTCACTATCAAAAATATTGAGTTCATCTTCCCCTTTAAACATAGTGTACTTCTGAATTTCTCGGGGAAATATTTCTTCCAGCAAACTGTAACCATCTACAGGATAACGCTCGCCATTAATTTCTTCCTGAATGCCTTTAAGAACAAAATTGCTGATCTCAAAATCATTGGTATCAGATTTATCAACGACAAATTCCTTTGTTAATATTTTATGTTGTTCAAATTGTTCAACTGTAATTTCAACTCTAACTTTAAATGAGCTACCCGATTCCAAGTAAGCCATTGCTTTTTTGGAAATTAAAAAATCAAGACCTTCAGGTCTTTCACTTTTGGTACTGTTTAAAAGCCATTGTAGGGCTTCAAAAAATTTTGTTTTCCCTTCACCGTTTTCTCCCAATATAATATTGAGACCGTTCATTAGGTTAAATTTCTTGACCCCATAATAACACTGGTAGTTTTCTATAAGAACTTCTTTAATAATCATTGGTCTCTAAATTTAAGAATTGTGTAATTTGGGCATATAATGCTTTATCTGTTAAGATGTTGTTGGGGCCTTCAGTATTTTCAACAACAACTGCCAAGGTCTTAATAATTGCATGCTTTGAATCCAATCCTTCTTGTATTGTTTTCGGGAGATCTGCGGGAGGAATGTCATATTGTTCCTGAATAATTTCGTGTTTAAGAAAACTCATAAATATTTCGTCTTTTCGTGCCATATGGTTATTTGTTTTTAATATCTGATAAACTAATACTGTAATAGGTAAGAACCTCCCGAAGCTCATTATAGGTGTCAATTTTATTACTTGAGAGGTTAGAAAAATCGACAACTCTTTCAAGTTCTTTTTGAATCATGTTTTTCTCCATATCAAAAGTCAGTTCACCTCCTGCCTCAGGTACAACGATAAGGTCATGTATTATAGCATATGTTTTCTCGGGATGTATCCTTAAAACTCTTCCGCGTCTTTGTATAAATTGCCGAGGATTTCCTGTACTAGAACAAAATATTGCTAATTCGGTTCTGGGAACGTCAACTCCTTCATCTAAACATTTAATAGAAGTTAAAACGTCAATATCTCCGTTTTGAAAATCTTTGATGACATGATCCCTGTTAATTGTATTTGAAGTAAACTGTTTTACCATGATTGAAGAATGTGTCCTGCTTATAACTTTGGTGTATTCATTAATAAGTTTTATATCTTCAATAGTCTCATTTTGATCGTCATCTTTTTCATAATTTGGTTCAATGCCTTCCGGAACGTAAACTAGACTATATTTTAAAGTTCCTTTCTTATTAAACTCCTCTTCAATTATCTTCCTGAACATTTCGATTTTATTAAAAGCTTTGTGAATAATTCTTTTTCGCTCTAATAATAACATTTCAACTTCTTTACAATCCTTGTATTTCTTGGTTTTTGTATCAAAGTATTTAATTAGTTGTTTGGATTTTTTAATATATTCAGATAGTTCAGTATCCGTGAGTTTTATAATGTGAGGGTAATATTTATATTTGCATAGCCATCCCATTTTGAGGGCTTTGTCCATAGTGAAACTATAGATATACGGCGGCGTATCATTAAAAAAAATCTCGATTTTTTTATTCCCGGTATCATCAAATTGTCTATCAGGAGTTGCTGAAAGACCAATCCTTTTATGTAAATGTATTTTTGGTAATAGTCTTGAAATGTTTGGAGATCCCAAATTATGAGCTTCATCAGCAATAAATAAGGTGTCTTTTGGAAGTTCCTGAAAATGAGCTTGGAAATTTTTTTTATAAAAAGCGGCATAAGTGACAATTATCACAAATGAAATATCAATAAAATTACTGGCACTGTTTAAAAAAGAAATATTTTGTGGCCATTTTTCTTTGTTGCTTACTGTTATTATATTGTTGAAATTGAATTTTTTACATTCATTTTTCCATTGCTCTAACAAGGCTTTTGTTGGGACGAGGATAATGGCTTTATAATGTTTTCCAACTTTATATTCATTAAGAAGGCAATTAAGAGAAGTCAATGTTTTACCTGTTCCGGTTGCCATATTAAATAAACCTTTCTTATCATTTGCCAGCCATTTTTCATGTGCCTCAAGTTGATACGACCTCGGACCTTCGGAATAAGGAAATTTTGGTGATTGTTCTAACTTGTAATACTTGGCAGTTTGTTGTATTGCAGAATTAACAGATTTTTGAAGTTTACTGTTTTGTAAAGCAATGCTCTTTTTTTCAAGTAATTCTTTTTCCTGAATAAGTAATGCCGAGAGACTTTTATTTCCAAAGATATCAAGAAGGGATTCTTTAATATTGGTGATATCTAAATATTCTATAAAATCTGCCGTACCATTAAATATTTCATTAAAGTATCTATCTTGTTTATTGATGAACTTTCTTGATCTTTCATCATCCCAAGACAAAAAACATTCAAGCTCTTCCAAATTTTCCAAAAGACCATAGGCGGTAAAGTTACACGAGGATTTGAACCCTACGGTATCTTTTCCGTCACTGAATATTCCGGATTTATAGTGGGCAATTCCTTTCTTGTCTTTGGGTTTGATAATTTTAAATTCAATCCTGTCATTAGCAATTAACCAGGCAAAACATTCAAAAAAATGAGTCCCGTAATCATCTAATGCCATTTTTAAATTATAAAGATTATTAAAGTCATGTAATATAATATCTTTTTTTTCTTGACCTTTTTCTATAGCTTCTTTATCTTGTGAAGACAGAACATTATTGATAATAATCCTCATTTTTCCACCGGAGTGAATGAAATTTGCAAATCCTAACGAAAGAACATTTAAAGCAGATGAACTGAAATAGCCTAACAAAAGATCAAAACTTTTGCTATTGCATAATGAGTCTAAATAAAACTGCAAAGGCTCATCATCGCTTCCTGTTTTATAGTCTCTGTCTTTCGCCCAAATTGCGTCTTTCATCATAATGTATTATTATATATGGTTTTTCAAATAATCGATAAAATCTTTGATCTGAAATTCTTTAGTATTATGATCGATTGATATTCTAAGCGTTTGCTTACATTCTGCATCTGTAAATCCCATTGCTTTTAAAACATGAGAACTTTCAATAATTTGAGAAGTACAGGCTGAACCATTGCTTAATGCATAATTAACTGCCTGAGGGATAAATGTATCGGAATCTAGCCCCGGTATAAAAATATTCATAATGTTAAATACACAATTATTCTTGCTTCCAATCAGTTTTGCACCTTTAATATCCATTAGCATATTGATAAAATAATCATGTAAGTTTTTATTAATCTGAAAATTCTGATTTTGCTCTTTAATTGCAATCTCACATGCTTTACCTAAACCTACTATAAGTGGGGTATTATAGGTCCCGGGTCTTAATCCTTTTTCTTGACTTCCGCCATGAAATAGTGGAGTCACGCTGATTTCTCTTCTCTTAAATAAAATACCAACTCCTTTGGGAGCATTTAGCTTATGACCGCTAAAGCAAAGCATATCGATATTATCTTTTTGCACATCAACAGGTATTTTCCCAATAGCTTGTGTTGCGTCACAAAAAAAAGCAATATTATTTTCCCTAGCTAAATCTCCGATTTCTTTAATAGGCTGGATAACCCCGGTTTCGTTGTTAACGTACATTATACAAATTAAAATGGTATCGGCACGAATAGCATCTTTAAGTTCGGAAATGGATAGTAACCCTTCAGCATTAACATTTAGATAAGTAACTTCTACACCTTTAGTTTCGAGGTTTTCACAAGTTGATAAAACTGCTTTATGTTCCGTTTTTACTGTAATAATATGGTTTCCCTTTTCGTAATTTGCTTCCACATATCCTTTGAGTGCAATATTAATAGACTCAGTTGATCCTGAAGTGAAAGTAATATCCTCGGCATTCGAATTGATCAAGTCGGCAACCTTCTTTCTGGATTTTTCAATGACCAACTGTGATGTTTGACCAAAATCATGATTACTGGATGCATTTCCGTATAACTCTGTAAAATAAGGAAGCATTGATTCAAAAACTCGTGAATCAACTTTTGTTGTGCTTGCAGTATCAAAGTAATTAAATGCCATTTTATCTTTTTATTACAATATTACAAATGTTATAAACAATTTACAAACCTGATCCTCTGCCTTATAAGAATACAACTTTTTTTCATGATTTAAAAACTATAGCCAGTAATCATGTTTATACTAGACCGTTTTGCATATTCCAACTATACAAGATGTTATATTCTCCACCTTGCAAAATCATATCATTCTTCAACAAAGTTTTGAGTACACTTTACAATTGATATTTTTCCTCCAACAGAACAGTAACAGGTAGAGCAGTCTAATAGTTCCTTTTTGCCATCAATTTCAAAATCAGAGGTATTATCCCATTTAATTGGTAAAGGAGTACAGGAAGATCTTAAAACACTACACATTCCAAAAGGTTTAATGTTAATATTAGGCTGTCTGTCTTCTTCTGTGGCCTGTAGCTTTCCATCAATACTCATGAAAGATTGACTTGTTACTGTGAGTGGAGCTGGTGAAGCTCCTTTATCACATTTTAACTTAGTGGTATCTGTTATATATTGAGACATTATTTTATTGTTGTTTATGACAATCTATTTCTTTCAATCCCACATACTCCCAGAAACCTCCAACCTTTCTATAAAACTGGATATCTTTACCAAAATAAGCCTTACCTACCTCTGAGTCATAATCATACTCATATACACCAAATTTAACCCAGCATAATGAGAGCTCTCCACACTGTTTATTAGTTTCAAACGGATAAAAGTACAATCCTACAAAAAATAAAACAGTACAAAGAAGTAATAACATTCTTAAAAATATCTTTTTCATAGTTAGTATTTATCTAATGTTTTAAAATCTGCTTTTCGTTTTTGAAAATAATCAATGAGTTGCCCCAATTTGTTTACTTCATCTTTGTTTTTCAAATCTACAACTCCATTAACTAATTTTCCATTTCTGAATGCTCTTTCGTGCATTAACAAAATAACTTTCCCATTTTTCTTTCCAACAGCATCCCATAATCCCCCATAATAGGACATATCTAATAGTTCATCACGAACAGTCTCCCAAGATTCTGAAACCCTATCAAATCCAATATATTGTTTCGAGTACATATCATAGTAGGGATGAATATGATCATCGTTTCCAAAATCCATAGTTTTATTATTAACTTTTTCCTGAACCTTTGCAACAGAAGCATTTTTAAAATCCCAACTCTTTATATTCCATTCACAGTCCCAGCCATACACTTGATAACCTCTTTTTTCAAATAATTCTTTAGCCTCATCTTTTGTATCCTTACTATTATCGGAATCAATATCTACAAATTCTTTAGTGTGCCAAGTATTTCTTCCTGGAAATCTAGCCAGAGGGATTGTCTGGTTTTTAGATAAAGGAACATTCCTATTCTTTATAACTCCTTTTCCATAAATTTCATCTAAGTAATACAAAATTTGCTCTTTACATTTTGTAAAATCAGTAAACACACTTCTTTTATCTTCTGGCTTACTTCCATCTCCTTTATATTTAATCCCTTCCTTATAGGCATTTTTATAAAAATCATTTACATGTGAATAGCTATGATTACCTATAACATGATTCTCATATATATCTTTTAATATATCTAAAGCTTTTTTTCTATCCTTACTCTTCTCAATAAAATAATATAAATGTATCCCTGTTAAGAAAAATGTTCCTTTGATTCCTTTTTCCTTTAGTAATTGTAAAACCTCTTCTGTTCCTGCCTGTATTCCATCATCAAAGGTTAAATAGATTTCTCTCTGGACAATCTTAACAGGTTTAGTGTCTTTCAATTCACGTATAGCCAATATTTTAGTATCTCCCATTACTTTAGAATTAAGCTTGTTGTTTTTCTACTTTTACACTTCTCTTTAGCTCTGCAAAGCCATCTTTTTTAACGTTACCCGTAAGAGTTATTTCTTTTTCCCCGTTATTTATGTCTTTATCATCAACTTCATATACAGTTAGTGTAATTGATTCTCCTTCTTCATAGTTTCTGGTATAAACCAATAAACTTATTTCTTCATCATAAGATGCCATTGTAATTTCTTTATTCATATCTGCATCCATCCATTGAGCACTTACAATTTGTTTCTCTTTAGTATAATCAAACTCCCCATTTTGAGGAAGCTTGTTCATTTGAGGGGCTTTATACTCAATCTTATCTTTAGCAGTCAATAATGAGTTAGCCCCATACACATGCATTCTGTCTTTTGCTCCGAACTCTGTCTGTCCATCTGTATAACCTATGAATTTTTCTTTGCCATACAGGTCTAGGTGGGCTCTTGCTGAAATTTCAGTATTAGTTCCAGCATTGATAATGGTTTTCTTACCACTATCCTGGCTTATCTCTTGCTTGGCAATAATCTTAATATTTTCACCAACATTGGTATCCATATTCTTTCCTGCTTTGGTTTCAATATTCTCCTCAATATCAAACTTCAGGTTCTTTGATTTTATGGTTATGGTTTCAGGAGCAGTAATGTTGATATTGCTTCCCTTTGTATCAAATCTCAATTCGTTACCACTTTTATCAGTCAATAAGATACTTTCATCCTCTGTAAACACTAATCTGTGCCCACTTCTGGTCTGTAATGATTTTACTCGGTTATCCATTCCCCCTCCTAAACCAACACCACCATGAAACATTCCACCCATTGCAAAAGGGAAATCTGGATTATGATATTCAAAGTTAACCATTACTTGGTCTCCTATTTCTGGAACAGCCACAAAGCCTCTATTCTGGCTTACTGCATCTGTGCCACCAGCATCAGGGCTCATCATTCGGATAAAATGAGTAGTATCGTTCAACTGCCAGTCAAACTGCACTTGTATTCTACCTTGATTTAAGGGGTCAATATTGGAGATAACCGTTGCCACTTGTGGCTCTGCTTTAGGCATTATAAAAGCTGGTTTAGGCATAAAACCTGTTCCCTCAGCTATAGCTTCAAAACTTCCAGTATAATAGCCTCTTGCATCCACTTCATGGCTTATCTCTGTCATCATTAATGTAGTGAAGTGGGAAGTTTGGTTACTATCTTGATTTCTCATGTCTATATCTGCTACACAACCTACAAACAGAAAAGGAACGGTTGTGTTTCCAGAAACAGTAAAAACTTCTACAGCCTTACTCCCTCTTGCACTCTTTTGAGAATCATCTACATCCAGAAACATATTAGCATTAATGGGGGTAGGAGTAAGAGACCTTGTTTTGAAAATATTATCATTCAATTCATAGGCTTTGGCTGATAAATTTCCTAAATGTTTAATGTTATTATTAGAGCCTAGCATTTTTGCATGGTTACTACTATTATAGCCAAAGTATTCAGGTTTAGTGTGTACTGCTTTTAATTCTACCTGTACATCTGTAACATTGCTTCCGTAAACAAGCTGTATTGGCTTTTCAGATGGAGGAAGCTTCCCAAAATGTAGAATATACCCATCGTAATAAAACTGTTCTCCATAAGCTTCTGCAAGTCTTGCAAGATAGTTGTAATGAGTTTCACAATATTGAGAGCTATAGTTAATGTAGCCTTTATTCTGGGTTTCTATTCTGAAATCAAACTTACTTGTTCCCAGTGCTTCCTTAATAATTCTATCTGCAATGATAGCCGTGTTTACAGATTGATTTCCTCCGAAACTCTGAGTATGTGGGGCTGAATCCATCAAAATTGTTGGACTGTATCCTTTAAGCACAATATTACCTAGGCTCATTTGTTCCTGGCTAAAAGCAATCTTCGTAATAACACCTACAAACGTTCTTTCAGGACTTTCGTTTTCAGTATCTTTATATTTGAAAGTTACTGTAATTCGTTTTCCTAAAAATTGTTGGGCTTCTTCAAGATTGTAGTTCTGTACTTCACCTAATGAATCATGAGCTAAAGTCAGTTCAAAATTATGGTGTGCTCTGACACTTTGTTGTAAACGAAAGTGTTTAAAATGACTGATAGATTTCCCTTCCACCACAATATCAAGCTTAACCACACGGTTAATTCCTGATATATGGTTCTCTGAAATCTTTTCAGAATTGGAAATATTCTTTCTCATTAATACTGTGGTATTTGTGTTTATATCACCAAATATAGATAAATAGATAATACCACATATACAAATTTGAAAAAACTTTAAAAAGTGTAGTAAAGCTACGATTGATGAGAATGCTAGAGTTTTGTGGCATCCCAAACAATATTAAGATAATATAGCTTGAGGCTTATTCATCGGGTTCATTGTATGTATTTGGAAAGGTTGACTTCAGGATCCGTTGTTTATTCTTTTTTTTAATTTTTATTGCTTTAATTTCAAGTCTAAGAAATTGTTTTAAAATAAATTCTAAATTCTCTTCTTTAACTGTTAGAATAACCTTCATTACTTTCAGATAATTTACTTTTATTAATGATTTAATATTTTTTGTTTTTCAGCTTCAAACTCCTCTTCATTAATAGCACCTGAAGCACGCAAATTATTTAATTTATCTAAATGGTCATATTTGTCTGAAGATATCATATTCCCAGAATTATTTTTTATATAAATTGTATTTCTACTTGAAAAAGCCTTTGCAAATGCTAGCCACCATCCATATACTGTCCATCCAAAAAAGAGATTGATTAGCAATACACTGAAAAATTTAAATCTTATTATAGGTGATCTAAATAAAGCGACTATAGTGGGTATAAAATAAATAAAAACAATTATTTTGAATAACGGAAATCCTCCGTTGTTATGACTTGTAGTAGCAAGTATTGTTAGCATATTTATAATTTATTTTTATTATTATTCATTTCTTTTTTGTTTAAGAGAATACTGTAATTCTTTAAAAAATACGTTCAAATATAAAACATTTAAACAAAAAGCCACTAATTAGATACATCTTTTTAGTGGTAACATAAACAAGGCTTATTTCCAAGCTTTGTATTCTCTAATAGAGATTACATGGAGGAAAAAGAATTTTTAAAGGATGAAGTCTTAAAGAAGCTTGGTAAGAGGATAAAAGAGATTAGGATAGCTAAAGGGTATTCAAGCTATGAATATTTTGCCTATGAGCATAATATATCCAGGGCTCAATATGGCAGATATGAAAAAGGTGAAGATTTACGATTTAGTACCTTAGCAAAAGTTATTAATGCTTTTGGTATGACTATGAATGAATTTTTTGCAGATGGGTTTGAATAGTAGGTGACATAATTTATAAATTAGCATTAAGTTACTATTTATTATGAGTACAGCTACCAATCTAATCATGCAGGATATTTTAACTCTTATTAGTAGAAAAACGCAAGATGTCGATTACGTGAATAGTTGTCAAACGATTCTTATACCTATTACAATAAACCTTGATGAACTTATTTTTTATCCAGATCAGCAATTAGTAAAAGATGCTTTTGCTTGCTTAGCTTCATTAAATATGCAGTGGATACCATTTAAAGATAGTAAAGATGGTTCCAAAAAAGTTCTGCTTAGCGTGATGAATTTCATGAATATTATTGAAGATAAGGTAGTATTTAAGGTTCCTTGCTTCTTTTTATCTGAATTTGCAAAAGTAGATTTTAGCCTTGAACGTTATAATTGCAAAAGGTAACATGAATGTTAATTTGCTTTATTTATTCTTAACAAATATTATTGAAGAGTATGCTTAAAATGAAAAAATTGTTCAGATTGTAGAAATCCTGCTGTTAAGCTGTTCAGATTTTATTTATCCTATTCTTTCGTTGCAAAAATAAGTACATTTTCTTTAAATAACAATTTTTAAGTATGATTATAGATCTGAATCATACAGTTCTATATTTTCACAGATTTGAATTTGCCTGGTAAATTCAAATTTTCAATTTCAAAATAGCAAATTTAAAATTAAGAAAAGAGAAAATTAATGCAAACGGATTAATACCTGTCCATTTTGTTGTTAGGTATAATAGAGAAAGAATAAGAAATATTGTAGGGATTTCTGTATAGTAAAAATATTAGAGAGTCTCTAGTGAAGATTCTCAAACAGGCTTTTCAGTTTGCTTAAAATATTAAAGTAACACAAATCAGATATCTTTTCTTCTTCCTTATTTCCATCCTTATTTACTATTGTTTTAACAATGCGTGTTCCTCCTCGATTGTAATTTGTAGGTTTAGAAATTATAAACCCATTAGACTCTTTATTCATTTTTACTTTCTTCCAGTTGTAATCATTATCTTTAATCAAATTTATTAGATTATCAATGTCTGTTGCCGAAACATCTTTTAATCCAGCTTGATACACTAACTGTAGACGTTGATGAAAATCATCGTCTATCAAAAAAGCATATTTTCCATTAAATAAAACTTTAAAGACTACAATTTCTTTATTATTAGTGATATGCTCACTAATAGTAAAATGACCCTTTAATTTTCCCACTATAGAATAAATGATGTGGAAAATTTCACTTTTATTCTGCGTATTAGATGGTTTTTTTCCACCGCTAATTCCTCCAGACTTTGAACGTGGATCTGGTTGTTTGGAATCAAAAGATCCATAAGGAGTCGAAGGTGGGAAAATTGGTTTCCCTCCAGAATTGGATTTACTAACTTTAGACTCAATGGAAAGCTTGACGATCTCACTTAAAATATCAATTCCAGATTCAATAAAATTTTCGGCTAATTGAGGGTTAACACCATCTTTTGTAATGGTTGATTTCTTATTTTTATTGGTACCTTTTGATCTTTTCCCTGAAGAACCAGCTGGATAGCCAGACTCGGCAGAAGATATGTTGTAAGAATCGATAAACCTGATATAATCAGTGTCATAAAGATCATCAAAGTTCTTTTCTGGTTTTACCTTAATAATTTCATTCGCCAAAAAAAAGGTCTTTTCAGGGGTATTGATATAGTTCCCGGTTATAGTTAGATGCAATTTTTCACGTATAGGAATTAAAAAATTATAATTGTTATTTGCAGAGTTATTTAATACTTTATGATATAGGTTACTTTGCATTTTTAGCAGGTTGTTCCACAGGTAGTTGTCCTTTGAAAATAAAAAGAATGCCAATGATTTAGCCATTGATTTTATATTCTCAGTTCCATGTTTTTTTAGTGATATTTCCCCAATAACAAGATCATTTTCTTTTTTTGTTTCCCAATTAACAATTTCTTTTAACTCATTAAGATCTGCCCTAAATAAATTTTGAATGATCAGAGAATTTACCAGATAAAATGCTTGGGCAATAACAACAGATGGAATAATAATTGTTATAGGAGATCCATCTTTATATTCCTTTTCTATCTGGTAATATCTTGTACCTAAGGAGCCTGCTGAAAAAATAGGGTTCTGATCATCTTCTACTTTTTGGAAACGCATATTTTCATAACTATCCACCCAAACTCTCTGTTGATATTTTTTTTTGATTTTTATCCTTTTTATCCTTTTTTTATTGCCATCGAGTTTGATATCGAATTTATCCCCAATTTTTAAATCAATTAATGTCTCAATATTAAGTTCATCATCATGGTAGGATTGTATTTTTTCAACCATAAAGTTATTCTCACGCTCATATATAATATGGGCAAATTCTATTTTTGTGTATATTTCATCATTGGTATTTTTAAACCAATAAGGAAAGTTGGTAATTTTATAAAACCCCTTGGTAATGGGAGGAAGGCTGAAGTCGAAATCCATAACTATTAATATATTTTGTGTGGTTAAGCTAAACTACATTGGCGTTTATATTCCTGAATGACATCTCTGTATTTTGGATGATTAATATATGCTTTTTGAGGAATCATATTATGGTCTAGCCAATACGCCTGACCCCAAAGTGATTTATTCGTTTTCGGGATTCGATATTCATAAATCCTTTTTTCTTTTTCAAGTTTTTCCAGACAGAAATTTATCTTTTTTTGACAGAATTTTTCTTCATATATAGTGTTTGATAGGTAACATACAATCTCATTTTCAGATAGAAATTTATTCTTAAATTTCAGTAAATCTAATATCTGTTTTTCTGTTGAAATTTCAGTAAATGTTAGTACGGGATTAGGTTTTGTAGTGGTTTGATAATTAGAGTGTAAGCTGTTTTTGTTTGTTTGTTTTTTTAATGTGCATCCGAATGGATTTTTCAACTTAAACAAGCTGCATTTTTTTTGTAAAATTTCTTGTAATTTCAGCATCATATATTTCATTATTAATTAATAAATTTTTATATTTGCTATAGAAAATAAGGGGTCGGATAAAAGAATTTCCTTTACCATTATTTTTATAACACATAAGTCCGTTATTAGGTAGGTTCCAATTACTGTTAACGGATTTTTTATTTCTCTTTTTTAATAGATTCTTTTTTTAAGTCATAAACACAAATATAAATATTTTCTTTCAAATTGCAAATTTCACGTTTAACTGTGTAAATACTTAGTATGTACAGTTTGTTTGTGTAATTTTTATGTGATATTCGTAATATTCATAATATTTATTGCGAATATTATGTTTTTTAGATTGGGATATTTTGAATGTATATTCAGCTATATAATATCAAGATATTCGTCTATATAAAATCGGGTTTGTTATAATTAAATATTTTTGAATATTGCTTCAAATGAATATGGAAGTATATGATCCTTTTTAAATTCACTTAGTCTAAGGTTATAAGTGATAATCAGGTATCTTAGAAAAGAATGATCTTTAATGATTTTACATGCTATTTCGAAAATAGGAATACGATCTTCAATAGACCAGGTTGTAAAATTTTTATTTATTTCTGGCAGAGTACCAAATTCAAATTCACATGCCTCTCGTAGCCTTCCCCAAACTTGATGTTTTCGTGATAAAAGAGTCATGATATTTTGAAGGAGGTAGAAGTAAGAGAAACTGTAATGCATATTCTCAGAATATCCTTGTTCTAATATTTGGTATATTTTTATCTGATTTGCAATTTGATTTTTGTTTGCCTTATCAAAATCTTGAGTTAAATCATAATCACAAAACGAACATAAATTTAGTGATTGAATCTTGATTATTTTTTTATTACCCTGTTCTAATCGGTGAAAAGTTATAGGATTATAACATTTGGTGCAGCAATCTCGTAAAAGAACTTCACAATCACAGCATACATAAGAAATTAATAACCTCCATTGTTTTTTATAATAAGCTTTTTTTTTAAGCATATTGGACAATATAAAAGTCCATTATTCTTACGCTTTCTATGGGCAATGCCTAATGGAAGTATTCCAGAGGTAAAACCGTTTGGATTGTGATTTTCAAATAACATACTTTGATAATTACTTAAAAATAGATTGTTAATGGCAGTATACTCCAAAGGTGAATTATCAAATATTACTTTTTTTAAGTAATCTGTAGGCATATTATCTACATCTCGGTTCCAGAATTGTTGATCTTTAAAATAATATTTTCCAAAAGAATGGCTTTTTACTGAATGCTCTTGTGAAAGTCTAAGAAACCAACTTGTGAAAAGTTCATCCTGATACGGTGGGATATAATGTGCCCATATATTTTTATTTAATGTATGGATGTATGGCATTACAAATTAGCTCTTCTTAGAATTTTCTTTCTGTCTTCAGGTGAAACGTATTCGATATTATCCAATATCTTGTGATCAATCTTATGTAATCCACTTTTAAGAGCAAGTTCAGCGGATTTTATTAAGATAGTGTTTATTTCTCCGATCAAACCATCTGACATTGCTAAAATTTTTGATGCCATTGAATTCTCAGCAAGATATGAAGGGTTTTCAAGAGGGAGAAGCGCCTCATAATTTACCAAGAACTGTAAATATGCCTTATCCATTTTCCATCTTTCCATTATAACTGTTTCAAACCTATTGGCGAGTTGGGCGTCCGACTGAATGACATTAAATGCATCACGAATGCCCACGCAGATAATTGGAATTTTTAATTCATTGCTTAAATACTTTAGAACATTCAAAAATATTCGTTGTTTAAGAGGGCTTCCTGCAAGGACATGATGTATTTCGTCAATAATAATAAGTTTTACCTCCAGTTTCTTAAACAAGGAAATAATTCTTCTTTGTTTTATATCCGGACTTTCGCTTTTTATTATTGGTGCATTGAGAATTTGCAGAATCTTATTATAAAAGCTCTTTTCATCAGGTTCTGCAGGTGCTTGTACAACAAGTACTGGGGCAATGACAACATCGTATTCTCCTTCCCGGATATATGGGTTGTTTTTCTTATAAAACCTATTAATCAATGCTGTTTTTCCATTATTTGTTTCTCCAACGATCAATAAATTAGGCATTCTGTCTACGGTTGGGTAGTTTTTAAGGTCTTCCAGTTTTGCTAATATTTTATCTGCATTAGGATAGGGAATCCATTTCTGTTTTCTTAAATGAAATAATTTTTCTTCAAGACTTCCATTTAAAACAAGTTCCTTAGTTTTAGTTGTCAAATGCTTCATCATCTAAATTTTCAAATGGTTTTAGGTTTAAGTCATTTTCAAAACTGATTTTCTGGGTTTCCAAAGTTTGGCTTTTACTGGTTCCGGATAATTCCAATTCATTATTAACTTTTGTAATATCTTCCAGGAAGATTTCTTTGCCCATAAATTCTTTTGTTATCATCCTTCTGGAATTTTTGGAGAGTTTTTTTGTTGCCTTAATTGCTTTTAATTCAATTTCTTCCAGCTTTTTATAGCTTTCAAATATATGTGCCTCATTAATAATTCCGGTGTTATCCTCTTTCCATTTTTTTACTGCAGCTCTATATTCCCACACTGACATAGGAGGGTAACGGGTATCTCTATATGGTATCTCAAAATATTCATTAAGATCAGGATCAAAGAAATAAATGACACTGATGTCCTTTGGATTTCTTCTAAATGAATATTTCCTTAAGTTCTTACTTTTATTAGGAACGTTAATGTATTTTCTTAAAACTTCATCATAATAATGTATATGATCGATCACAACCCCTGTAGCTTGTATTGTTCTTTCTAAATAAGGCATAAAGTCAAGTCTAATCTTTCTTTCATCATGAAAACGTGGGGGGAGACCCATACCTTTCGTTTCATTATTACCAAATATTCCTTCAATATATTTTTCTTCAGGAGTCATTCCAATGCCAGAATGTACAGTTTTATGATACACATTGACTATATAAGTTACCATCCATTTCTCAAACTCAGCCAATGTGAATGAGGCGTGTTTTTCAGATTTATAAGTTGAACGTTCCTTAATGTTTGAAAATGTTGTGCCTGGAAGATCATGTACGGCTTTTGAAAATGAACCTAGGAATCTTTCGATATGTCCTCCATAATGGGGAGTTGCAACAGGGCGGAATTCAAGATTAATTCCATAATTTTCACATGCTTTTTTTAGCATAATTCCTCTAAACTCTTTTGCATTATCAACATGAATAGTTTCCATTACGCCCCAGCATCCCCACGATCCATCAACCCCTAATTTCTGAAGATATGTTTCTTTGGCCAAAATGGCATTAGAAATACAAAGACCGGTTCCCATTGCTCCAGGTGGATCAAATGAAATGTTGATTCCCAATATCATTCGACTGTAAACATCTATAGCAACAGTTAAATAAGGTTTGTTAAAAGGCTGACGAAATACTTCGTCAACAAGTATAATGTCTACAGGGGTATGGTCAATCTGTACAACTGATAATGGATAGTGGGCATGTGGAAAATTTCCACGAATTGGTCTGAATTTATTATCAGAAACCTTCTTGCCATAACGTTGCTTTACCTTTTCCTCTTCTGAAATTTCATTGATTCGTCTTCGTATTGTCGTAGAGTGTGGTGTCTGTAATCCCAGTTTATTGCATTCAAATGAAATGGCTCTAATAAGATAATTGATAGATTTCCTAAAGGATGTTAAGTATATTTCATTGATACATTTTTGTATTATTTCATCCTGTTCGGGGGATAGTCTTGATTTACCACGACCTCCATTTTTCTTTTTACCAAGTATAGATCCAATACTTCCTGTTTGCTCATAGCGATTGATCCATCTATAAATTGTTACTTTATCAACCTTAGCTTCTTTTGCCGCTTTTTCAACAGTTTTTAAATCACCCCGATTTTCAAGAACTGGGCGAATAATTTGAAATCTTTCTTGCGCTTTTTTCCATTCTTTATCTGTGAAGTCAAGCAGATTTCTATTGTTAGATTCCTGCCTCGAATCAGCGGGTAAGATATCACCAATATTGACCGTATGTATTATACCGCTTTCTATTTCCTCAACACTTACACGCTGAATATCAATGTTTCTTATAATGGTACATGGAATATCATTATAAGTTACTTGCTGACCTACATTCAAATAAAAAATTTCTTGTTTCATTTTGGATAAGAATTTTCATATAATTCATCAAGCCATATTGCAGAGTCCATCGTTAGTGGTTCTTCCCAAATACACCTGATGATATTTATTGAAACCATGTACCACATATAGTATATAAGCTCCATCTGTTTATATTTATCTCTTGCGCATACCTGAATAAGCTCTCTTGGTGTTGTGGATTGTAAATCACACATGGTTTTCAAAATGAGCTGTATGTCCGGATGTTTATGATCAAAAGTATTTTTCTTATATCGATATAAGAATTTACAGTTTTCAAGATATTCAGTTCTGATATCCTCTTCAGTAAGAACTTTAAATTCATAACCATTATTTTCACAAAATTCCTTAGCGGCTTTGAATTTGGGTTGATAAATCACAGAGTTCTTTTCTAGATCTTCTTTGTATTTTATTTCGACAAGTAAAGGTTTTGATCCTTTTGAGGCAAACCGGTAGTGCCAATAAAATAAAAAGTCAGGAGTGTAAGAACGTTGTTTTCCTTCAGAATCTGAGTAATAAATAGTAATTGGCTGCTCGTGATAAGACTCAATAATCCAGTCCATCTCAAGTAGGAATATAAAATCTCTTTCCAGAGAGGATTCAAACTGGACTTCTTTATTGGTTTTAGCGCTGAAAAAGCTTCCAGATAGTGAGCTATGTTTTAAGCCAATTTTTCTCACCTTATTTTGTATGATCTGTACCATCTAAGATAAGGATTTAAATTTGGTTGCACTTACTTTGCGAAAAAATATCCAAAGTAAGTGCAAATAACAGCTGTTTTTCCATTTTATTTTGCATTTACTCTGCAAATATACAGCGGAAGTTATCCGCAGCCAGGAGAGATTTCCCTTGCTCACAACGGTGTATTATTTCTGGATGAAATGCCTGAATTTAAAAGAACCGTTCTGGAAGTAATGAGACAGCCTCTGGAAGATCGTGAAGTAACTATTTCAAGAGCCCGGTTTACGGTAAACTATCCGGCAAGTTTTATGTTGGTGGCCTCTATGAATCCCAGTCCAAGCGGTTTTTTCCCTGATGATCCTAATAATACGTCATCTGTTTATGAAATGCAGCGGTATATGAATAAACTTTCGGGGCCGCTTCTGGATAGGATCGATATCCATATTGAAGTTCAGAAGGTAGAATTTGAACAACTTGCTGAAAAAAGAAAAGGGGAAAAGAGTAGTGACATCCGGGAACGTGTGCTGAAAGCAAGAGATATCCAGAATAAACGTTATCAGCATCTCGCGATCAGCAGTAACGCCCAGATAGGGCCAAAGGAAATTGAGGCATTTTGTGAAGTGGATGAAACGTCTTTCGGTCTTATCAAATTAGCAATGGAGAAACTCAATCTTTCAGCAAGAGCATATGACAGAATTCTGAAAGTAGCCAGAACAATTGCTGACCTTGAAGAATCTGAAAATATTCTGTCCCATCATATTTCTGAAGCCATACAATACAGAAGTCTGGATCGTGAATTCTGGAATGGCTGATTTTTTATTATTGAATTGATTTTGAAATAAATACAAATGGTATTTTCATAAGTTTAATTCTATTCTTTAAGATAAACATAGTAATTATGTAACGCATAGGTTAAAATATTATGTTAAGTTTGATTACCAAATTATCAATAATATTACATTATGAAAATCAAATTTTTAAATTCAGGGTAAAGTATTCACCTTGATTTCTGAAGAATATCCAGAATATATTCTTTCTTCTTTTTGATTCCAATAAATAACGTTTGCGGTTCTTCTCAATGAGTGAACCGCTTAAGACTTTATGTCATTCCGTTTTTTAAACTCTTATGAAACACATTCAGTAAATATGCTGTGGTTATGCCTTATGTCCTGTTGTTTCCTTGTTTTATAAAGTCTGAAATCAACTTTAAATAAAGTCAAATCCATTAATTACAAATTTTTAAACCAAATCAAATTATTATTATGTCAAACACAATTCCCTCATTAGAAACCTTATCAATAGGTTCGGCTGTATTGCTGTCATCTGAAGACAGAGAAAAATTGTTAAACGGATTCAATAAAACCGGCTGGGATTATCATCACGAAGAAACATTGGAATCTCTTTTCCGAAAACAGGCATTGCTCCATCCCGATAAAACGGCAGCAGTTTATCGGGATCAGGAAATTACGTATAGAGAGTTGGATCAGAGAAGTAATCAGGTTGCCAGCTTTCTATTAGGGCAGGGTATCAAAGAAGGAAAATATGTTCCTGTCTGGCTCGATCGTTCTTTAGAATGGCTCGTTGCAGTTCTTGGGATTATTAAGACGGGAGCGGCATATGTTCCAATAGACCCTGCTTACCCCGCGAAGAGAGTAGAGTATATTCTTTCAGATACCGCTGCTGATATTATCATTACCAATCAAATTCTCGGAAACCTTTTATCAGAAAAAGAAAAGGCAAAAGTATTTGATCTGAGTAATATCGGGAATCTTAATGATTTATCTTCAGAATATCCTGGAATTGCTATTCATCAGAACAGTTTAGCATACACAATTTATACTTCAGGCTCCACCGGAAAACCCAAAGGGGTAATGGTGAGCCATCAGGCTATACAACATCTGGTAACATGGCATAACCATCATTTTCATGTGGATCACCATTCAAAACTGACTCTTGTTGCAGGATTGGCTTTTGATATCTCCGTATGGGAAACCTGGTCGGCACTTACTTCCGGAGGATCTGTTTTTATTGCAGATAACGAAGACAGAACAGACGCTCATGCATTGGTGGAGTATTACAGAAGAAATCAGATTACACACGGTTTTGTGCCCTCTGTTTTAGCGCCTTCTGTAGTTAATTACTCCAGGAATTATAGCGATTTGAAATTGAAATATCTCTTTACAGGAGGTGAAAAACTAAAACCCATACTTACTTCTGAATTAAGCTACGAACTGGTAGACTATTATGGTCCCACCGAATGTACTGTATTTGCTACATTCAAAAAAGTGAAAGACACCAACGGAAAATATGTTTCCTCTATAGGAAGACCTATCGCCAATGCAAAAGCTTATATTTTAAGTGACAATATGGAATTGCTTCCGGTGGGAGCTGTAGGAGAATTATGCATTGGAGGAAGCGTTTTAGCCAATGGATATCTTAATAATGAAGAACTGATAAATACTAAATTCATTACCAATCCCTTTAATGAAAAAGAAAAGCTTTATCGTACCGGAGACTTAGCCAAATGGAAACCGGACGGTGATATAGAATTCTTGGGAAGAATTGATAATCAGGTGAAAATTCGTGGATTCAGGATTGAACTTGGAGAAATAGAACGTTCATTAATCCAGCAGGAAAATAATAAAGAAGCAGTGGTCATTACTAAAGAGACGGAAGGAAGTACCAAATACCTCATTGCTTTTATTGTATTAAAATCTGATGCGATAAAGGATATTTCTTTAATCCGAAATGCATTGAAAGAAGAACTTCCGGGCTATATGATTCCTGCACAGATTATTTTTGTAGATTCAATCCCATTAACAGCAAATGGTAAAACAGATACTCAGGCATTAAAAGATCTGGCTGATAAAGAAGCCAAAGAATTAATTTCATTCGAACCTCCTACCAATGAAACTGAAAGAATTATTGCAGAGGTCTGGTCTTCTGCATTGGAACGCCCCGTTATTAATATTACAGATAATTTTTTTGATATTGGAGGAAACTCACTGTTGGTAGCGACTGTTGCTGTAGCGTTACAAAGAAAGCTTGACATAAAGATCTATTTACGGGATATTTATCAGTATCCGGTATTGCAGCAGTTATCAGAAGTTCTTATTGCCAGATCCCGGGAAACACGGGAAGCAATTCCTGTGGAAGATGTAGAACCTTATGTTGAATTACAGAAAGATGTTTATCTGACTCCAGGAACTGTTTTTGCAGGCGGATTTGATCCTAAGCAGGTGGAAAATCCAACGGCCATATTTTTAACGGGTGTTACAGGATTTGTGGGAATTCATCTGTTGCAGGAACTTCTGGATACTACCCATGCAGATATTTATTGCCTCGTAAGAGCTCAGGACGAATTTTCTGCAATGGAAAAGATTGACAGATGTTTTAAACAGTACCACATTCCTCAAAAAATAGAACAGAAATCGAGAATTATTCCTGTAATTGGCGATCTGGCTTTGCCGTCTTTAGGATTATCGGAAGCAATATTCACAAAACTGGCAAAGCAAACCGATGTGATTTATCACTCCGGAAGTTCTGTAAACTTCATTGAACCTTATTCCTATATGAAAGCTCCGAATGTTGAAGGATTAAGAGAAATCATAAAATTGGCAGGGGCTGAGAGAACAAAATGTCTTGCCTTGTTATCCACCATTTCTGTGTACAGCTGGGGGCATGTATTTACCGGAAAAAAAGTAATGCTTGAATCCGATGATATTGAACAAAACCTGATGTCTGTAAGCAAAGATATTGGCTATGTAAGAAGTAAATGGGTCATGGAAGCTGTTGCTGATTTAGCGGCAAAAGAAGGGCTGCCATTGATTACTTATCGTCTGGGATACGCAATGTGTCACAGTGAAACAGGAGCAAGTGCTTCTTATCAATGGTGGTCCGGATTGGTGAAAAACTGCATAGAATTCAAGTCTTATCCTGCATTGACTGAGCTTAGAGAAGGTCTTATTACTGTAGATTACATGACAAGAGCCATTGCTCATATCACAAAAAATAAAGAGGCGATAGGCAAAAAATTCAATCTGATTGCCCGTCCAGAAACTAATCTCACTCTGGAGGATTTCTTTGGACTGATGAAGAAATATTATCCTTTCCCACTCAAAGATCTTCCTTATAAAGAATGGCGAAAACAGTGGGAAGATGACAGTAAAAATCGTTTGTATCCATTAACAAGTCTTTTCAGAGATAATATGCATGAAGGCTTATCTACTGTAGAACTTTACCAGAACACTTATGTATGGGATTGCTCCAATGTTATTCAGTATCTGGAAGGGTCAGGCATTCAGGAACCGGTGTTTGATAAAAAAATACTGGATTCCTATTTACAGTATCTGGGAATTCCGGTTGAATAGTATTTTAATAATTGAAAAAGCCCAGGCAGAATGTGTCTGGGCTTTTAATTTTTAGCAAACAAATACGTCAAGTTTTGTCGTAATGGGGAATGACATTTGTATCAGGGCAATGAGAAAGTATTACTCAGCTTTTAATTAACCGAAAACCAAAGAAAAATAAATGAATAATATTATTGTATTGTCTAAAGATTTTGCAGCCAATGAAAGTGCAGTGGTAGATCTTAGATCCGGGGGATTTACAAACTCATTGAAAGCTCTTACATTTCACAATAAAACAGGACAGTCTGCAAAATTTCTTTGGCAGGGAGATACAATCTATAACAAAGAAAAAGCTGGATATTTTAAGGAAATAAACAATGATCTGGGGGTGAAGGTAAGCCAGTATGAAGGTTTTATAACGGTTACCAATGGAGGAGGAGAACAGTATTTGGAAGGCCAGCTAAAGCTATAATCAGGCATAGGTTTCTATAAAGAAAAAAGATCAGACAATAAGGTCTGATCTTTTATTTATCTGCAGATTAATTGATTGTTACTTTAATCACATTCTGAACAGCAGGAACAGGATACTGGGTTCCGACTTTGGAAATGATCTTATTTTCACTTTGTGGAGTTCCGCCAAATAATGCCTGATGATTTCCAGCTCCGGGATATTGATCAATACCTGTTCCGGAATCATATAATGAGGTTTTTGAACTAATGTCGCCCTTAGTATTGGCATCAATGCTTTGTTCATTAGCATAGAACCAGTCGTTGGAGAAACCAAACATCGTTACATAAGCAATTTTATCACCCGGTTCAGCATTAAAGTTTGTGGTTACCTTACTTCCCGGTGCTACAGGAGCATTTCCGGCAACATATACCCCTTTCACATTGGATAAAGATTTCAAACTGTTTTGAAGTTTGGCAACATTTCCAAACTGGGCAATATCTTTCAGTCCCATTCCGCTATCTGTTTTACCCAATTCATACATTGGATTTTTATCACCACGGTAAACAACCACCAAAGCAGGAGAAAGCCCTGTCATAATTCCGGTATTGGCATTCAGTTTAGTCATCATTTTACTGATATTTCCCATTTGAGCAATATCGGTAATTTCAGGATTTGATAACGCATTAGGTGTAAAGAATGGTGCACTGTTCAGCAGCTGAGAACCATTGTAGTTGGATACTGCCCATACTCCGGGAGAAAAAGGAGTTTCGTTGGCAGTTCCGCCAGAAGTATTGGTAATGGTGAGGGTAAATTCCGAAGTTACATCATTATAAGCCAGATTGAGTTTCATAAGCTGGGAAGCATTTACATTAGGAACCTGCATGATGGGCTTACTTTCAACCTGTCCTGTAGCATCATCTTTCGTTCCGTTATCCCATAGTCGTACGCTTGAAGAAACATCTCCGGTAATTGCATTTCCATTGGTGTCAAACAGTTTGATTCCTGGCTGTTGGGAGGCAAAAAACCAGTCTTTTGAAGCTCCATACATCGTTGCAAACATCAAGGCCTGTGTTTTTCCTGCACTGAATGTAACGGAAACAGATTGTCCAGGCAAAATAATAGGAGGAGTTCCTGTTCCCTGAAAACTTCCGCTTTCTACAAAATCTTTAGGGGTTACTACATTTTCAAAGGTAATCGTTCTTTGAAAAGCCATGTCCATCATCATGTCGTCATTTGAATCCTTGCATGAAGAAAGGGTAAATGCAGCTAGAGTTGCTGCCGCTAAAACAGATGTTCTGAAAATAAATTTGTTCATAAAAGTAAATTTTTATAGTTATCATTGATATCTGTAACTATAGTCGGCTACTTTTTGAGATCCTGACAAAAAATATTTTCTTAATTCATTTTTTTTTTCAAAAAGACGATTATATTCCCTTTTTTCCATCCAGAATCATCTGAATCATTTTTATTTTTCTGTTTTCTCTTGTTTCCGGTTTCTTGGCTTCTTCAATCCAGCGGATGTATTCCTTTTTGTGAGTGTAGCTCATTTTGTCAAACAGTCCTTTTGCATCCGGATTTTCATTAAAAACAGAGGCAATGTCATCGGCAATTTCAACCATTCTTTCTTCTTTGTCCTCAATAAGAGAAACAGAAACCTCATCACCGAAAGTTTTATCAAGCTGTTTTCTGACTTCTTGGGTAAGTCCTAAAATATGACAATCCGATTTCATTTTAGCCAGGCTTCCGCGGTATTCGATTCTATTATCAAATAAGGCTTTAATTTTTACCTGTCCTTTTTTATTAAACAATTCCTCCGTAGAAAATGGAAATTCTACAAATGCAGCATTCATTTCTCCGTTTTGCTGAATAATGGCTGTAAATTCAATTTTTTTAGGGATCATGATGACGTGTTTCAAGAGTCAAAAATAAAAAAACCGTGAAAGTAAATTCACGGTTTCAAAAAATATATCAAAAAATATTATTTTTTCTTGATTTTCTTAGGTGTTGTAGTAGTACCTGAGTTTTTAGTTTTTGTATCAGCTGGAGTATTTTCACCTCTTACAAGCTTTAATTCATCAACTAATCTTCTAGCACCTGCAAACTTATCGATTGTCCAAAGAACAAAACGAACGTCTACGTTAATTGTTTTCTGCCATTCCTGTTCGAATACAATATCACCACTTAATGCTTCACTGTTACCATCGAAAGCGATACCGATAAGGTTTCCGTCTCCATCAATTACCGGAGAACCAGAGTTACCTCCTGTAATATCGTTGTTAGAAAGGAAGTTTACTGGCATATATCCTGCAGCATCAGCATACTGTCCGAAATCTTTAAGGTTGTAAAGATCAATCACTCTTTGAGGAAGATCGAATTCTTCATCACCTTTCTTGTATTTTCCAACAAGACCTGTCATATCTGTATAGTAGTTATCAGTAATACCAAAATAGTTTCTGTCATTTCTGATAGGTAATTTATCTACTGTACCGTAAGTTAATCTCATGGTAGAGTTAGCATCCGGATAGAATTTTTTCTCAGGCATAGCCTTCATTAAACCAGCTAAGAACATACGGTTCTTTTTTGCAAAATTATCGTCTACATTAACATATCTTTCGTTGCTCATTTTTTGATCAGCAACAATTCCGTTAGCAGCTTTCCAAAGTGGATCAGCATCAAGCTTCAATGCATCCGGGTTCAATAAGAAGTTCGTTGCAGAAGTTTTGTTAGCGAAGATTGAAGAATAAGCAAGGTTAGAAATTGTTTTAGCATCTAATCCTAGAATAGTAGCAGAAGCAATTTCTTTATTCGTAACTCTCATCTGGTATAGGTTTACCATAGAAGAAAGCATTTCTCCTTCTAGAGAAGGGTTGAAGTTTTCATAAGCAGCTTTGATGGCAGCTTCAGTTTTAGCTTTCATCGCTAATCTTCCCTGCATATCCTGGGCAGCGTAAGCCTTAAGAACAGAACCTACCTGTAAGGCAAGAGAGATATATTTTGCATTTCTTGAGAATTGTGAAGCATAGTTTCTTTCAACATTTCTCTCAGAAACCTGCTTGTAATACATTCCAATATCTTCTAGAATACCATCATAAGCCTCATTTCCAGACGTCATAGACCATTTTCTGAAGATGTCTTCAGTTTTTTGCTTGTCAGCAATAGTTCCGTTTTTCTCTACCGCATCGATAGTTCCTTGTCTGTTTTTCCAGTAGTTAGCTACTGACGCATATTGAGAAGCATAGTTAAGCTGAGTTGCTTTATCCTTGTCCATGTACTTTTTCATTACATCCATAGCAAGTTTAGAAGCTTCAACCCAAGCCGGGTAATCTTTAGTTACCATTTGCTGAATTCCGTAAGAAGTCAGGTAACGATTTGTTCTTCCAGGGTATCCTAGGATCATTGAGAAATCACCAGGCTTAATTCCTTTAAGAGAAACCGGAAGGAAGTGCTTAGGCTTCAAAGGAGTATTGCTTGGAGAATATTCAGCCGGGTTTCCTGCAGCATCAGCATATACTCTGAAAACAGTAAAGTCTGCAGTGTGTCTTGGCCACTCCCAGTTATCTGTATCTCCTCCGAATTTTCCTAATGATGAAGGGGGAGCACCTACTAATCTGATATCTTTATAATCCTGATATACGAAATAGTAGAATTCGTTTCCGTTGAAGAAATCTCTTACCACTACAGTATATTTCCCGTTTTCAGAGTTTTCTGTCTGGATTGCTTTAGTTTCAGCATCAATAACAGCTTTTCTCTCTGCTCCGGTCATATTGTTGTTTAGCTTAGAATTGATTCTTTGCGTAGCATCATCCATTCTCACTAAAAATCTTACATAAAGATCCTTTGCATTGAATTCGTCTTTCTGTTTCATTGCCCAGAATCCGTTCTTCAAATAATCTTTTTCTGGTGTAGAAGCAGCAGCAACAGCACCATAACCACAGTGGTGGTTGGTAAATATAAGTCCTTTATCAGAAACAATTTCACCTGTACAGAATCCACCGAAACTTACGATAGCATCCTTTAAACTTGAATTGTTTACTGAATAAATTTCTTCAGGCGTAAGGTGTAGACCCTCTTTTTGCATATCAACACCGTTAAGTCTTTTGATGAGCATTAGCAGCCACATCCCCTCATCCGCCCTCATCTGAGCAAAGCCCAGTAAGAAAGTGAATAGTAGAAATAGTCTTTTCATTTTATAAAATAATTTTTGTGTCGCTAATTTACTAATTTTTACGAGATTCTGTCCCGGAATGGTATGAAAATGGGATGATAATCCGCATGAAAAAAATACTATTATCACTTTTTGCCGTTTTACTTTTAGGAGTTGTTTTGAATTGTTCCACAGTACCTGCTAAAAATCCTTCCCTTCAAAGGCAGTGGATGCTGGTTTCACTGGATGGTTTTTCAAAAGACCAGCTGATAGCTCATAAAGCAGAAATGAATCTGACAGCCAATATCGTGAAAGGTAAAATTCAGGCGAGTGCTTACATGGGATGTAACCGGATGTCTTTTGTATCAGAATTTAAAAAAGAAGGAAAAGTAAAGATTTCAAAGGGAATCAGTACGATGAAAGCCTGTCAGGATATGAATCTTGAAACCTCTTTTCAGAAGAAAATTGAAACCATGACTAATTATTCTATCGAGGGACATTTTCTTATGTTATCCGATGATCAGGGGAATTTAATGAAATTTGTAGCTGCTGACTGGGATTAATAATGGCCTATTATCATATAAAAAGTCCGCATTGCAGCGGACTTCTTTGTTTGAAAAATCTAGTTTGGTTATCAGCTTTTTTGCGGTTATTAGCTTTTGAGAGTCATTAGTTTTTTGGAATCGTTTTTTTTATTTCTTCCAGGGTTGCTGTGTTAGGCAGCCCGGTAACTGTCATTTTTGTGTTCCTAGAATTTATAGTATTGTGATATGCCTGTCTGTTGGGGATTGTTTTTTTAATGTCTTCAAGACTTGCTGTATTGGGGAGAAGTTTTCCAGAATTGTCTGCAGCTGCTTTGGTTTTGGAATCCTGTTTTTTTACTTCAAGACCATGATCAGAGACCATACCGGAGTTTACCGTTTTATTTTCGTCTCTTTCTTTGGCTTCCTGCATGAGTTTTGCCTGTTGTTCTTTTGCCTGTTTTACAACCAATGCTTGGTCTTCCTCTACCGGAGCCGCTTTTTTATTTTCCTGAGCATAAATAATAGTGCTTAAAAATAATAACGGGATAATATATGCTATTTTCATGACGGTTTATTTTATGTTGACTAATACTTGAATTTTTCCAATCTCTTTTTGGTCATAATCCTGAAGCGCTTTTCCGATTACCTGTCCAATTTTTACCATTTTGATATTGGCTTTCATTGCAACACCCGGTTTGGATGAAGTTACCAATAGGTCACCTCTTTTTATTTTTCCATTCTCAAGGCATACTTTGGTGGGGATTACCCCAATGACTCCCATTGGAGCTTTATCGGAAATATCAGTGTCAATATGCTCTTCTGTAAGCAGTACACCCGGTTTAGTGGCATATACACCTGCAACAAGAGAGGAATAAGGAGTTGAAGATTTTTCAACAGTTCTGTCTGCTTTCGTTGAGATGACAAGAATATCACCAGGCTCATATTCAGAAATATGTCCATTGACATCAAATGCTTCAGCAACGTCAGCACCGCTGTTTTGAGTTCCTCCGTTAAAAAATCCACGTCCGGCAGAATTGATTCTGGCCACATTCACTGTACCCGGATTTCCGGATTTAAATAAAGCGATAGAACCATTGCTGTGAGTTTCTACGGTAAGGGGAGGATTGGTGTTGGCTGTATTAAAATTAACAAATCTTGCTGCCCGTCCATTACCGAAATTAGGAACCCATGCAAAAATCGCGTTTCCGGTTCCATCTGCAGTAGTTTCTACACCATCTCCTGCGTTGGATGCATTAGCGGTTATACCATTTCCATTTCCATCTGCAATAGCAATCAGTGCAGGGCCGTTTCCGGCAGGATTACTGGCATGAAATAAACCTGCATATCCTCCTGTACCGGAAGAAATTCCATAAATCCCTGCAGTACCGAAGTTGGCAAACTGTGAATTTACTTCTCCTCTCACTGCGGCTGAAGTTCCTGTGGTTCGGTCTACTTTAAAATTCCCTGCAATACCATTTCCAATTGTGTTTACTGTGATAACATCACTGGTATTATTCTCATTGAAGATTTCAAATCTTCCGGCTCGTCCGGTAGAAAAAGAAGGAACCCATGCATAGAGAGCATTTCCAGCTCCGTCAATATTGGTTTCAACACCATTTCCGTCTTTTCCTGCATTCGCGGTAATAGCATTTCCGTTACCATCAGTCAGGGCAATCAATGAAGCTCCGTTTCCTGAAGGATTTGAGGCATAAAATAAACCTGCACGTCCTCCCGTTCCGGAAGAAATTCCAAAAATTGCGGCGGCACCAAAGTTTCCGAAAATAGTATTTACTTCTCCTCTTACTGCAGCACCAACGCTATTGGTATTGTCAACGAGAAAAGAGGCTGCATTTCCCTGGGTGTTGTCCGGAATATTTCCATTTCCATTCGTTTCTACCTCAAAAGTATTCCCTGTAGTATTTGTTTGGTTAAAATTTTCAAATCTTCCGGCACGACCAGTACTGTTATTTAAGCCTACCTGCCCGTAAACACCGATACCGGTTCCGGAGGTATTGGTAGCTACAAAACCTCTCACCCCATATCCACCTCCGTCATTACGGCCTACTACTGCTCCGGCAATATCACTTGTTGTTCTACCTACTACTGCTTCACCAGCTCCGGTGTTGTCACCCACAATACCTGCTGAAGATTGGGAAGAAGTGGAACCATGTACCCCAAATCCAGCTCCGGTAGAACTTCTTACCCCGGCTCCGTTTCCAGTAGTCGTAACATTTACAACCGTACCATTCCCTACACTGGATGCATTAAGAGCAACATTATTATTCGTGTTGTTCAGGATTGAAATACTCGCAGGGATTCCGTTATTACTGGTAGCGTTAAGACCTGTTCCTGTATTGCTGTTTGCGTATACTCCAAAACCATTTCCAGTGGCATTTCCGTAGACTCCTAAGCCATTAGGTGTTGTACCATAAACACCCCAGCCGCTTCCGGCCTGGCTTCCGTATACACCTACTCCAAGTCCGCCGGTTCCGTTATTAATACCACGAACCGCTGAAGAAAATCCTCCGGGGGCTACATTGGTAACAACTCCTCTTACTGCTGCAATATTGGAGGTTGTTGTGTTGTTATTCCCTTCTAAAGATGTTCCATCACCATCATTGGTTAATGAAAATAAAGTAGAAGCATTATTAACGGTATTAGTATAGGGAATTACAAAACTTCCGCCTCCACCACCTGCAGATTTGGCATACATCGCATAAGGAACACTTAGCAGCTGGCTGGTTCCTACTATGGTGTAGCTGGTTCCTCCTGCGGGGTCAGTTTCTGTTTTTAAGTAATAGCTTCCTGCAGGCCAGTCGATGGTGGCAAATGTTCCGGTGAGTACAGTTCCTGTTCCTATTTCAAGGCTGATAAGTCCGTTGGCATTGGTGTTTCCGGTAAGTCTTTCAGAATAGACTGCAGCCCCGGCAGGAGATCCCTGTAATATGCTTACTCTCACGGCAATTCCTTGATTGACTAGGAGTTGTCCGGAACCATTTCTCATGACAGCCTGATAGCTCATTTTTTCCGGAGCCTGAGAAAGTCCCATAAAGAAACCTGTCAGGATCCAAAACAGTGATAATATTTTTTTCATGGCATTTTATTTTTTTATGATTTTAAAAGTTTTAATATTTTCTCCATTTTGGGTAATCCTGATGATGTACATAGCGGAAGGAAGTGAGGAGAAATTAAGCTCAGATTTTGATTGTGAAATCTTGTCTTTTTTTACCAGTTTGCCCTGGGCATCGAATAGCTGATATTCTGATCCTTTAAAATTATTTGAGGTAAAATCTAAATACAAATAATCTTTGAAAGGATTAGGATAGAGCAAAATGCCGTTTTGTTCAGAGGAATTTTCAATAGTGGTAAGGGTGATGATTTCGTAAGGCTGTTGAACGCCTTCCAGAACTTGTCCTGTTCCTTTTTCCAGATAGGTGGTCTGACCTATGCTGTAAGAAACAAAACCATTAGCTGCTGATGCATCCAGTCCGGTTGCCAAAACTGCGGATTGAGCGTGCAGTATGGGAACGGAAAAGACAGACAGAATAATACAATAAATAGATATTCTTTCCATGGATAACAGTTTTGGTGATTAATAGATGTGTTTTTCTGGGGGAATTTGGGAAGACTAAATTACCACCTATCTCAATCAAATGACAGGAAAATAGACCAACGGCAGAAATAATCGACCAATGGCATTTTATGAATTATTGCAAAAAAATTGTCTGGCTATTTTTAAGGATTGAAAAAAGAAAGGTTATCCCTGTAGGTTCGGCCGATAGGAAGCTTGATGTGATGAGCGAGTTCTATTTCATGACAGCTTTTTCCTCGGATAAGATGGCGCGGAACCGCATAGCTTCTGTGTATTCTGACAAAAGAATCAAAAAAATTTTTTTGCAGAAGATTTCCCAGAGAGTTTAAAATACAGTGGTTTTTTTCAAGAGTGATAATTCTGGTATAGTCTTTCAGGGCTTCCAGATACAGAATATCTTTCATCTTAATCTGAAAAATATGACCTCCTTCTTTTATCTTGATGCAGTTTTCTCCTATCATGGCATCATAGCATTCACATTTCTCCTTGATTTCAAAAAAATCGAAGAGTCTTTCCATAGAATGATGAAAACGTTCTGCGGTAAGGGGTTTGGTAATAAAATCTAATGTGTTGATTTCAAAAACCCCCGCAGCGAGTTCAGGATGTGAACTTACGAAAATACATGCGGGTATTTTATGAGCCATCTTCCGAAATTCAATACCGCTGATGCCCTTTAAATTGGTTTCAGTAATCAGAAGATCAATAGGAAGGTCAAGATAAGGAACTGCCTTTTCTGCAGAATCAAAAGTGGCAACAATTTCAATGTTTTGATATTGCCTGATATAATGCTGAAGAACCAGCCTGTCCAGTTCATCATCATCAATAATCATACATCTGATATGCGTAATCATGATATTCCGGAGATTAGTTTTTAATTTAAATGTTTAAAAATCAGAATTTTATTACATAAAGTTATTGATTTTTTATATATCATTCATCAGTAAACTTAAATTTATATTAAAATATGTTATTAAATAAAAATTGATTTTGTTTTTTTTCTGAAAAATATTAACTTGTAAAAATCATAAACATAGACAGAACTTAATGTTAGAAAAGAAAGAACATAACTATGAGAAAGCAGTCTTGGTGGGTGTTATTACTCAAAATCAGGACGAAGAAAAACTGACGGAGTATTTAGATGAACTGGAGTTTTTAGCTTTCACAGCCGGAGCAACCGTACAAAAGCGTTTTACCCAAAAATTAACTCAGCCTGATTCCAAAACCTTTATCGGAAGCGGAAAAGCTATTGAGATAAAAGAATATGTAAAAGAAAATGAGATCGGAACTGTAATTTTCGATGATGAGCTCTCTCCTTCACAGCTTAAAAACCTGGAAAGAGAGATGGAAGTTAAGATTTTGGATCGTACCAATCTTATCCTTGATATTTTTGCCCAAAGAGCACAAACTTCGTATGCAAGAACGCAGGTGGAACTGGCGCAATATCAATATCTTTTACCACGACTGACAAGAATGTGGACTCACCTTGAGCGTCAGAAAGGGGGAATTGGGATGAGAGGTCCCGGTGAAACGGAAATTGAAACTGACCGTCGTATTATCCGTGACAGAATTACTTTGCTGAAAGAGAAACTGAAGACCATTGACAAACAGATGGCAACTCAGCGTAACAACCGTGGAAAAGTGGTTCGTGCAGCTTTGGTAGGATATACCAACGTGGGGAAATCTACTTTAATGAATTCCATTTCGAAATCTGAAGTTTTTGCCGAAAATAAATTATTTGCAACCCTTGATACTACTGTAAGAAAAGTGGTGATTGGAAATTTACCGTTCTTGCTTACAGATACCGTAGGATTTATCAGAAAATTGCCGACTCAGCTGGTAGAATCATTTAAATCTACTTTGGATGAGGTTCGTGAAGCTGATCTTTTGATCCATGTGGTGGATATTTCTCATGAAAGCTTTGAAGATCACATCGAATCTGTAAATCATATTCTGATGGAAATTAATGCTCATCAGAAACCTATGATTATGGTTTTCAATAAGATTGATGGCTTTAGTTATGAGAAAAAGGATGAGGATGATCTTACACCTTCTACCCGTAAAAACGTCTCTCTGGAAGAATGGAAAAAGACATGGATGGCAAAATCTAAGTATCCGACAGTTTTCATTTCTGCACTCACGAAGGAAAACTTCCCGGAAATGAAGAAAATGATCTATGATGAGGTTATGAAGATTCACATCTCCAGATTTCCATACAATGATTTCCTTTTCGAATATTTCGATAACGACGAAGAAGAAAGCAACAATTAATGAAATATCACTTTTTCCTTTTATTCATCATGTTTTCGGTTTTTGGGTTCAGCCAGAAATCAAAAATTGATTTAAAAGCTATTGAGAAAAGTCTCAGAACTTCAGATTCTCCATACAATTATGAAAAGCTTATTTTCAAATATAAAGGATATCCAAAGTCTCTGGACAGTATAGAATCTCAGTATCTGTACTACGGAAGAAATTTCAGGAACGATAAAGTAAGTACCTCAGAAGAAAGTTTTAAAAGTCTTGCAGAGTCCTTTAAAGAAAACAATTTTGCAGAGTGTATCAAACAGGGAAAAGCTTTATATGGTAAAGATCCTACCAACCTGGATATTCTACTGATTCTTCTTAGGGCTTACGACTCTGTAAAGGATGGAAATAACTTTATACACCATCTGAACCAATTCCGTGCTCTTACTGAAGGCATAAGAAGTTCGGGAGACGGAAAATCTGAGAAAACAGCTTATATCGTGAATTCTGTAGGAGATGAATACATTTTGCTCAATATTCTGAATATAGGTCAGGATTATAAAAGGAGCTCAAAACCTGCTAAAGAAGGCATGTTTGATATCTGGGAAAAAGACGGGAAGCAGATTTATATCAAAATACTCTATTTGGAACTAACCAATTAATCTTAAAATAAAAACACTTAGTGGAATTATATTATTCATTTTCAGCATTAATCGTATTAGCCTCAATATTTGCCTATCTTAACTATAGGTTTTTAAAACTTCCAAGTACCATCGGAATTATGGTGATCGCCATTGTGGTTTCTATTTTTCTGGTATTGTTTGGAGAAACCGTTCTTCCGAGAACTTTCGGACATCTTCACAACCTGATGAATGGTATCGACTTTACGGAGGTTTTGATGGGTGCTATGCTTAATTTTCTACTCTTTGCGGGGGGAATTCATATTAATATTAATGATCTGAAAGAACAGTTCAGGCCTGTTGTTATATTTTCCACAGTAGGTGTTGTAATTTCTACTTTTGTTGTAGGATTTGGAATGTTCTATCTGCTTCCTTATGTAGGCGTTAAGCTTCCCTTTATCTACTGTCTTGTTTTTGGTGCTCTGATTTCACCTACCGATCCGGTAGCCGTTCTGAGTGTACTGAAACAAGCTAAGGTATCCAAATCACTGGAAACAAAAGTAGCCGGAGAGTCTCTTTTCAATGACGGTATGGCGGTGGTGGTCTTTACAGTGATCTTACAGCTGGCCGTCGGAAAAGAAGTAGATCTGAGTGTTGAAACCATCGGATTGCTTTTGCTTAAAGAAGCAGGAGGTGGTCTATTGCTGGGAGTTCTGCTGGGTTGGGTTACTTCAAGACTGATGCGTGAAGTGGATGATTATATTATTTCCGTATTAGTGACACTTTCTGTTGTTATGGGAGGATATCTTATTGCCCGTCAAATGCATATTTCAGGGCCGTTGACAATGGTGGCAGCAGGGTTGTTTATGGGGAATTTCAACAGAAGTTTCAAAATGAAATCTGTTACGCAGGATTATCTGATCAAGTTCTGGGAATTGATTGATGAAATTCTGAATGCTGTATTATTCCTGTTCATTGGATTTGAACTTTTGATGATTAAAGATCTTAGACATTTCATGATTCCAGGTCTGGCTGCTATTGTGGTTGTGCTGTTTGCAAGGTTTATTTCCATCTGGGGACCTACAAAATTTACTTCTCTGAGAAAAAGTTTCAGTCCGCAGACCGTGAAAGTTCTGGTTTGGGGAGGAATCCGGGGTGGGGTTTCCATTGCCTTAGCGATGTCTATTCCTAAAAGTGAATACAGCGAGATTATATTAAGTATTACCTACTGCGTTGTGGTATTCTCAATCATTGTTCAGGGGCTTACCATTGCCAAAGTGGCCAACCCTAATAAGATTGCCAAAGAAGAGGAAGAGCAGGAAAGTATTGCTGTAGAAGAGAAAGCTTAAATTGTAATATGAGTATCGTTAAAGAAATACAGGAAGCTCTCGCTGTTTTATCTATTCCTGAAAAAGCAGAATTCTTTCCAAGATTTTTCAAAACAGGAAAAGGAGAATATGGTGAAGGAGATTTGTTTCTGGGCGTAAAAGTTCCGGATCAGCGTTCTGTTGCCAAAGAATATTATTCAAAAATCAATTTAAAAGAGCTCAGTGTATTACTTTCCTCAAAATACCATGAACATAGGCTAACCGCTCTTTTTATACTGATTTTAAAGTTTGAAAAAACAAAAGATAAAGCGGTAAAAGAAGAAGTGGTTACTTTTTATCTGAACCACCTTCCGTATGTGAATAACTGGGACCTGGTAGATTCTTCCTGTTATAAAATTCTTGGAAGATATACTTTTGAAAATCAGAAAGAAAACCTTCTGAGGGAGCTTTCGGAATCTGACGAAATGTGGCATAAGAGAATTGCTGTGGTAGGAACAATGCATTACATTAAAAAAGGCTCATTTGATCTTACCAAAGAATTTGTCACCAGAAATCTGAAACATTCTCATGATCTGATGCATAAAGCAAATGGCTGGTTATTAAGGGAAATGGGAAATAAGAATGAAGGAGAGCTGATCAGCTATTTGAATCAGTATTACAAAGAAATGCCAAGAACCTGCTTACGATACGCCATTGAAAAACTGGACGAAGATCTTCGCCAGGATTATCTGAAAGGACATGTTTAAAAAATAATACCGTATTTTCCCCAAAAAAAGTACCGGAAAACAGCTATTTGTGTTCAAAAAATCAAACAGAATAAGGTTTTAAGGTCAAAATTGAGTAATTTCGTGGTTTTAAAACCAATCATGAAAAATTTTCTCAAATTATTTCTTCTTTTTCTTCCTTTGTTATTCCTGACAAGCTGTTTCGATATTCTTGATAAAGTGAATGTAAAAGCTGACGGAACGGGAGAATATACCATAATCCTTAACGCCAGCAAAAGCAAGACAAGGCTGGCATCCATCTCCAAAATGGAAACCATTAACGGGAAAAAAGTTCCAAAAAAGGGTGAAATTGAAAACAAAATCAATGAAGCTGCAAAAATTTTTAAAGCAACTCCCGGAATCAGTAATGTGAAAACATCCATGGATTTTGACAATTATATCATCAAACTGAGCTGTAATTTCAAAAAAATTGAAAATATAAATGCCGGTCTGGAAAAGCTGAAGGCTCAGAATATATTAGGCAAAATGGTTCCCACACAAGTCTACAGCCAGAATCTTGAAAAGAAGACGTTAACCAGAAATAAAGTAAATACTTTCAAGGCGGATTATGACAAGATGAGTAAGGCGGACAAGGAAGTCTTTAATGATGCCCGATATACTTCCATTATGCAGTTCGAAAGTACTGTAAAATCACAAACCAATAACACTTACGTACTTTCTCCTAATAAAAAGGCTCTTAAACTGGAAGCTGATATTCTGGATCTGATCCTTCAGAAAAAACAAATACAAAACACAATACTTTTTCAATAAATTTCTAAACTATAGTCATGAAATCTATCTTATTAAAAACGCAAAAAATTTTTTTCGTACTCTTTGGCTTTACCCTGGTTTTTGCCCAAAACAGTATGAAAATACCGTCCGACGCTGTATTTTATATGGAAGTCAACGGAAAACAGCTTAATAATAAAATCAACTGGAATAAACTGAATCCTTTGCTGCATGAGCTGAGTAAAAAGAGTAAAGAAAACCTTTCATGGACAGATTACTCCAAAACAGGAATCAAATACGATGCTGTTCAATACCACTACGCAAGTTTTAATGACTCTATTAAAGCATACAATACGCATTTTATCATCGATAATAAGGAAAAGTTCCAGGAATTCATTAATTCTGTGAAGAAAAAAGGACAGGAGGTTTCCAACAGAAAAAATTATTCTTACGTAGATATCAATGATGATATTTTTGTTGCCTGGAACGGAAGCCGTGCGATTCTTAGCATGATAAGCTATACCAAACCTTATAAAGACCTTTGGGCAGAAGAAGCTGTTGCAGACAGTACAGCCGTTGCTGTTGTGGACAGTGTTGCCGTAGATGCTATAGATGCTGGTGATAGTGCTTATACTGATGAGCCTGAAAAACCTTTTAATTATAAGGAAGAAATCAAAAATCTTAAAGATGATATTAAATATCTTAAAGAAAGTATTAAGGATAACAATCTTGAGATAGCGAGAATTCAGAAAGATATCAAATATCTGCAGAAACATCACAAATATCCTGAGGAAAAAGAGAATGCTGAGAGCCCTGAAAATGAAGAAGAGATGCCTAATGAATCTTATGAAGAGGAAGATAATGCCTACAAGAAAGAACAGGATTCTATCCGCAGAGAAAACTTCAAAATTGTAAAAAAGAATGCTGAAGATCGTTTTGATCAATACTTCAGTTCAAACTTGGAAATTGAAGTTCCTAAAGAAATGCTCGCGTTCAGAGATGGCAATTCTGATGTGTTTGTGTATACAGACTATGGAAGAATCGTAAATGACGGAATCTATGGGAAGATGACCAAGTTATACAGCTATGGACAGTTCTTCAAAAACATGTACAACTCCAATTATTCGTACAATCTGTACTTTGATAAAGATAAAGTAAGACTGGTTAATAATTATCAGCACAAAAACCCTGAAATTCAAAAGAATATCTCCGCCATTTATAAAGGAAAGAAAAACAAAAAACTGCTGGAACTGATCAATGAGAAAAGTGTGGGTTACTATGCAATGAATGTAAATGGGGCAAAATGTTTCGACATGATGTACAGTCTTCTTCAAGATTCCGGAGAAAATGAGTACAAAAAGGAAATGGAACTCATCATGGAAACCATGAAAATTGTTCTGGATGAAGAAGCTATTACCAAAATTGCACCCGGAAACGGAATATTTGTTTTGAATGAATTGAAATCCAAAACAGTAGAGTATACTGATTACGAATATGATGCTGATTTCAACGAAAAAGAAGTAAAGAAAACCAAAGAAATTGCTGTTCCTAACTTCACTTTCGCTTTTGCAACAGAAAATGAAGGCTACTGGAACCGTATTTTTGATATGCTGACAACTAATAAGAAGCTGTCTAAAAGATTCTCTAAAAAAGGAAATCTTTATACTTTTAAAGAAGAGAAAAGCGGAGGATATATCGATCAGCTGTTCTTTACCGTAAAAGACGGAGTGGTATATCTGATGAGCTCTGCAGACAATAATGTATCTGTAGGTCAGTCTGATATTTCCAGAAAATGGGCAAAAGATTCAGCCAAATATCCGTTATCAGGAAGACTGGATATTAAAAAATTCTTAATCGGTTTGGATAAAGAATTCAAAACTCCAAAAGAAAGAAAAGCCCTGGATGCCATCAGAAAAAATGTAGGTGAAATGTACTATAAGACAGAGGTAAAAGGAGAAAGTATCCAGACTGAAATGAATTATAATATTAAAGATTCTTCGGAAAACAGCTTAATGTATTTCTTTGATGTATTCGATCAGGTTTTTAAAACAAAAGAAACAGAAGAGAAACCACAAATTTTATAAATGAACAAAAAGAAGATTGTTGTCCCGTTACTTTTACTGTTTGCTGTGGCAGTCTATTTTGTAGTCTTTCATAAAAATAAGACCCTCAAATATATTCCCGAGAATGCAGATGCAGTAGTTTTAATAGATATAAAGAAAGTAACGGGGCAGTACCTCTTCAGCTGGGTAACCCATCCTTCACAATGGTCTGGGAGCAAGACCAAGGGTAAAGGATCTGGTTCTCTGAAAGATTCAGGCATCCAAATTCCGGATTTCCTACAGATTTTCCATGTCAAAAACACTAAGTTTTCCGAGTGGTATAGTATTGTAGAATTGAAAGATTCTCAAAAATTCATTCATTTTCTAAAGGCGCTAAAGTTTGCAGATCAAGGAAATAATCGTTTTCAGAAGGGTCAGATTTTTCTTATGATCAATGGCAATCATTGTATTGCAGGAACTTCAGATTCGGCTTTTGAAACGATTCAGAAACAGCTTCTTCAGGTGTCTTCAAATACTGTTCTGGATGCAGATCAGTTTATTCATAACACTGCAGGGAGTATTTCTTTTATTTCAGGAAAGAGAATTCAAAACTTTTCTATTGAGCTAAAGGATGATGAGATTGAAATCAAAAACACCTCAAATTCTGAAATTTTTAATTCAATGATCTCTAAGCTTCAAACCGGTAATCACTTTCTGGAGCTTGAATTAGACAAAGAAAATATCAGACATTTCAGCAAAGGTTTCAACAAAAGTATTGCTGACTCCTCGCAGGTCACTAATATTATAGCTACAGCTGATCTTGAACAGGTTAATGATACGATTATCAGTTATGAATATGACGATAATTTTAATGAAGTTGAAAAGAAAACCTTTCAAAACATTACCCAACCCAACTATACCATAGATCTCAAAAGCAATGATCCCGTAAAAACCTGGGAATTCTTTCAGGCTAAAAAATGGATCAATAGTGAAAATCAATTCACAGAAATTCCTTTTCAACCCAATCAAGCCAGCCAAAATAATAACGGCGTTGTCATACAATCAACCCGAAAACCCATTTCATTGTCACCTCAGCTGAAAGAAAATTATATCTTCATCAGAAACAACAAGCTGCTGTATTCTTCTTTAAAAATGCTGAGTGCGAGCGAAAAAAGAATTATCTCGGATATCGATTATGTATTCTATGGGAATAAATCAAAGGATTATTGGGTGAAAATAAAAGCAAAAAGTGGAGAATTACCCCTAATTTTACGGTGGTAAAAAATAGAAACCTAAAATGATCTATTAATGGCTCCATCAGATATCGCATTGCTCAAAACATGTACTCATTATTTTCTGCATCTTGTTTTTCCGGTCTTTATTGCATTGATTTTTTATCGTAAAAATTGGAACAAGGCATATTTCATTCTTCTGGCTACGATGCTGGTAGATCTGGACCACCTTTTTGCTCATCCCATTTTTGATCCTTCAAGAGGAAGTATCGGATTTCACTTTTTACATTCATATTATGCCATTGCGGTGTATTTTTTGCTGCTGTTCTTTAAAGGAAATATAAGGATTATAGCAATTGGGCTTCTGTTTCATATGTTTACAGATTATCAGGACTTTAACTTTTGGCCTCATTAAAATATTATTAATATTTTCTTTTGATATTGAAATTTCTATAGATTTTTTGTATTTTGTAGTCACTTTATGAGACCTAAAGAATTTTTACAATACACCTATATTTTTCCTATTCTGGCAGTAGGATACTACTTTTTCGGTTTGATGGGAAGTGGTGTTCTTTATGATATTCTTGCCGGTATTTTATTAATCGGAAGTGTTCTATCGGCAGTACACCATGCTGAAGTAGTTGCTCATAAAGTAGGGGAGCCTTTCGGAACAATTATCCTGGCTCTTTGTATCACCATTATTGAAGTTGCGCTTATCATCTCGCTGATGGTAGCCGGCGGAGATCAGGCGATCACGCTGGCCAGAGATACCGTTTTTGCTGCTGTAATGCTTATTCTTAACGGAATTCTGGGAATATGTATTTTAGTAGGTGGCGTTAAATATCATGAGCAGTTTTTTGCAAGAACCTCTGCAACGACTTATCTGGTAAGTATTGTTTCTATTCTGGTACTTACTCTGGTTCTGCCTAATTTTACTTCCAGTGTGAATGGGCCATTCTATAACGAAGCACAGCTTATTTTTATATCAATAGCATGTCTTGTTATCTACGGTGTCTTTCTGATGGTACAGACGGTAAGGCACAGAAGTTATTTTATCGTTCCTGACGAGCATCCGGAAGAACATTATATTCCTTCATTAACAAAGACTCTTGTAAGCTTTGGATTTTTGGTTGTTTGCCTTGTCATTGTTGTACTGATGGCAAAAGGACTTTCTGATACGATAGAAGGAATGGTACAAAGCCTAGGAGCTCCAAAATCTCTGGTAGGGGTAATTATTGCCGCTGTGGTTCTTCTTCCTGAAGGGGTAGCAGCAATTCGTGCCGCAAGAGCCAACCAAATACAGTCCAGTTTAAATCTGGCATTAGGATCTGCATTGGCAAGTATTGGTCTTACCATTCCTGCGGTTTCAGCAGTATGTATTATGTATGATATTCCACTGGTACTAGGCCTGGATAAAAAAGACATTATCCTGCTTTCTTTATCGGTATTTATCGTAATGCTTTCTTTGAGCCGTGGTAAGACAAATGTTTTGTACGGAACCGTTTTATTGGTAAATCTGGCAGCGTATATCTTTACGGTAATCGTTCCTTAAGAAGGCAAAATAAAATCTTAGATAAAATAAATCCCGGAAATTTATACCCGATATATCGCATCACGAACCCCGGATCCCGACCTCACTAAAGTCTTCTTGCCAATTCCATCTTGAATGCCATTAGCTTTGCAATGTTTTCGGATTTGTAGATGGCCATATCTGCATTTTCTCCTACGAAGTTTTCTTCAATAGTGGTACGCCAAAGCAACAGCCATTGGTCAAAGTGTTTCTGTTCCATAGCCTGTATCTCATTAATTGGGAAGTGTACACCCATCGGGTTTCCTTTATACGTCATCTGTCCAAAAAGGATAGATTCCCAGAAAGAATACATTTTAGGAAGGTGCTGATCCCAGTCTACTTTAGCAATATCATTAAAAAAGAAGCCTATAGTCTCATCTTTAACTACTTTGGCATAAAATGAGTTGACAAGATGTTCAATATCTTCTCGTGATTCAAGCTTTTTCATAGCCCAAATTTAGGGTAATTTGTGTAAAGGATTCCCATCGGTAAATTGATAAATTTCATATAAACAGTATTTTACAACTCATTCCACCAAAACATATAACCGGAAAATGAAAAATTAGGAAACATTAAAATTTGATTAATTCACAAAAAAACGCCTTGAAAGAATATGATTTTTGTAAATTTAATTATTAAACACTAAAAAATTATTAAAATGAATAAAAAAATCAATTCTGTTTTGATTCTTTTATTAGCATTTTCAGTATCATGTTCAAGGGATGAAGTGAGTTCTATGAATGATGATCCGGAAAAAATAAATTATGCTGATACAAAGAGTGCACATTTGACACAGGCAGAGATGCTTCAGAAAGGCTGGACAGTTGTAGATGAGTTTAAATTGCCAGGGAATAACAATCTGGGGGTAAACTATACTTCTACCCATGAAGAGCGTGAAATTCCTTTTAAACCTAATCACCTGAAAGATATGGGATATGATGTTAGTTTTTCCGGAGAAAGAACGAGATTGAAAAATGTTTTTGCCTACTCTGGCCAGGTTCCGGATGGAATTATATTTAATCCTGATCTTTCTGTAGACGGAGATGTTCGGAATACGGCTCCTAATCCTAATGTTTCCATTGTTTTAGGAACACCTGAGGTAAACATAAAAACAAACGGAGTAGATTTACCGGATAATTCCTACACCACGGAGGCTATCAATAATGGAGATAGAGAAAGTGAAATTACAGTAACCTATTCCTATAAAAAGGGATATTCTACTTCCTGGAAGCGCACTGTCTCAGGCTCATTTGAAGTGGCAGCATCCGTATCTGTTGATATTCCGTTAGTGGCAAAAGCTTCTGCCAGCACAAAAGTTGTTGTAGGAGGAGATACAACGGAAGGCACAGAAACCTCCGAAGAAATTACCGAGACCAGCAGCTATAAGACCATCGTGCCGGCTCATTCTAAAAAAAGTATTTCTATTCTGACGAAATTAAAAGGGTCTTCTGTTGAATACTTTGTACCAATGAAATTGACCGGAAGATTACAGGCCAACTTTCCTTCTCCGGTAGATGGACATTATTATTGGGCTTTTCCTATTGAAAACTTCCCTGATTTTCTTTCCAATGTACATGGAGAGTCGGGGGTTGTAAAATCTGTAAGCAATGTAAGTGTTACTGTTATGGAATCACCTGCGCAAAAGATATAAAAATACCTTTAAAGCATATTGTAAACAGCAGAAATTCAGAATTTCTGCTGTTTTTTTGAGTAGAAGTTCCATAAAGACCCATGGGAAAGTAATCTCTAATGATTCCTGAAAAGCATAGGTATCTTAATAGATTCTATTCTTAACTTTGCTTTTTAAATATCTATATGTTGAAGGGGAGAGCTGAGCAGTAACTGGCTTACTGTAGAATAAAATCATAATATAAGATCGTTAAAATGATTAAAAAATGACAGGAGGATTCAGAAAAAAGATCCGTCAGAAAAATGCGGAAAACAGTGGTTTCGGAACTAATGCATCCGGAAGGTTCATCAATAAAGACGGTCTCCCGAATGTTAAGAGAACAGGGGTAAATGTTTTCAACAGATTAAGCTGGTATCATACCATGCTGAATTTGTCTTCATTTCGCTTTATTTCTTATTTGGTTATCGCTTATATTCTCATTAATCTCGTATTTGCCATGATCTATTACCTGATTGGAGTAGAGCATCTTACGGGAATCGACAAGAGTGATCCGTTAAATGAGTTTATCGATGTGTTTTTCTTCAGTTCTCAGACTTTTACCACCGTTGGATATGGGCGAATAGCACCGGTAGGTTTTTTGGCAAGTCTTGTGGCTACTTTTGAAGCTTTTCTGGGATTGCTTACCTTTGCCATTGCAACGGGTCTTTTTTACGGAAGATTTTCAAGACCGCGGGCATATCTTAGATTTTCTGATATTGCAGTAATTGCACCTTTTCAGGAATCTTCAGCATTAATGTTCAGGCTTGCTCCTTACAAAAACAATGCATTGACGGATGCAGATGTTATTGTATCTGCGGCCATTGAGGTGATAGAAAACGGAATTGCCAAAAGTAACTTTTACAGGCTTAATACACAGATGAGTAAGATTAATACATTAGCGCTCAACTGGACTGTAGTTCATAAAATTGATGAAAACTCTCCGTTTTATGGTTTTTCCGAAGAGGATTTTGAAAACACAGATATTGAACTTATTGTACAGGTTCGTGCATTTGATGAAGTATTTTCAAATACCGTGGTTCAGAGGTCTTCATATACGACAGGAGAAATTATATATGGAGCGAAATTTGTCCCGATGTATTATCCTAACAAAGAAAATCTCTCAACAGTTTTGGATCTGGATAAAATCAATGAATATAAAAAAGAAAAACTTCCGGACTTAGTGGCAAATAAAGAATAAATGAATTTAGATTTTTATAAAAAACAGGCTATACAAAAGCAGAAAGAACACAAGAAATTTCTGGACGGATTAAAGAAAAAACCGCCCAAAAATCTTGATTATATAGTACAGGAAACGCATGATGAAGTTTTTGAGGAAATAGACTGCTTACAATGTGCCAATTGCTGCAAAACAACCGGTCCTCTTTATATCGAAAAGGATATTGAGAGAATTTCCAAACATCTCCGAATGAAGTCCGCAGATTTTGAAGCCAAGTTTTTAAGAGTAGACGAAGACAATGATAAAGTATTGCAAAATCTTCCCTGTTTTTTCCTGAATAGTGATAATACCTGTTCTATCTATGAGGTAAGACCGAAAGCCTGTCGGGAATACCCTCATACAGACCGTAAGAAGATCTATCAGATTAATAATTTGATGCTGAAAAATACAGTAATCTGCCCGGCTGCATTTGAATTCGTAGAAAAAATGATGAAGAATATAACGAAGTAGATTTAAAGGAGGGAAGCAGGAAGATGGGAACGGGAAGCTCTCGTCGCAAATAATAAAACTATTATTTCTTTAATTTTAAACTCAACTAAAACAACCTATTGAATTGTTATTTCCACCTTAAAACTTCCAGCCTCCAGCTTCAATCTTCCAGCCGAATTCACTAATGTCATTTTTGCAAATTCCTCTTAAATAATTATAAAGTACGTTAAATAAGATATATACACATAATTTTATAAATGATGCCTCGTTTAAGTTAAACAATCATTTAAATATTACATTATGAAAAAGTTATTTTTAACGGCAGCGTTTACATTAGTCGGAGTAATCGCAGTATCAGCACAATCAACACCACAAAAGCCAGCCGATACTTCTACTAATAATCCAGCGACAACTCAAACCCAACCGAATACACAGACTACAAGTCCTTCGGATCCAAAGACTCAACAGGAAAAATCGCCTGCAACTACTATGGAGACTGCTCCGGCAACTGATCCATCAGTAAGTACAACCCCTACGGATGCTACTAAGCCAGCCGATACTCCTAAAGAGGAAAAGAAAGACAAGAAAAAGAAAAAGTAAAAGCACTTTAGCAAACACTAGTCGGAATCCTGAAATCTTGTATTTCAGGATTTTTTTTGTTCAATTTCTGCCACTTTGAATAGGACTATTTTACGGACAAGATCCAGCGGAAGATTTTCATCCATAGGAAGTTGAACTGCCCCTTTGGAAAATTTATATTTTCTTTCCTCAAAATCTTTTTCAAAATTAGAAATCCCTTCAGCTCCGGGATAGAACCCAATATGCTTTTTGTACCCTGCAAAATAAACTAAAGGTTTTCCTTTATACCTGAAAGCCGGCATTTGATATCCTATGTATTCTTCCAGATCCGGAACTTGTAAATGAATTGCTTTTCTGAGCTCAAGCAGTTTTTCCTGTACTTCTATTGGGAACAGAAGAATGTATTCATCAATACTCTTAAAGGTGTTTATCATTACATAAAAATAAAAAAAGCGCGGCATATAGCCGCGCTTTCTCCTTTCACTTTTTACTTTTTTCCCATTATCCCGGGAACAGGCTATATCAAAAAAGGTCGGGACTTTTCCCAACCTTTGTTTTTTTTGTTACACAACTCCTTGAGCTAACATTGCTTCTGCTACTTTTACGAAGCCTGCAATATTGGCACCTTTTACGTAGTTTACATAACCGTCTTCGTCTTTTCCATAGTCTCTACAAGCTTTGTGAATACCAATCATGATTTCTTTTAATCTTGCATCAACTTCTTCAGAAGTCCAGTTAAGACGGATAGAGTTCTGAGTCATTTCTAATCCTGATGTAGCAACACCTCCAGCGTTGGAAGCCTTACCAGGAGAGAATAACACTTTATTGTCTAAGAAATAGTTGATGGCGTCTAGTGTAGAAGGCATGTTAGCCGCTTCAGTTACACAAACACATCCGTTTTCAACTAATTTTCTTGCGTCATCTAAATCTAATTCGTTTTGAGTTGCAGAAGGGAAGGCAACATCACACTTCACATCCCAAGGACGTTTTCCTGCATGGAACTCAGCAGATGGATATTTTTTAGCATAGTCTTCCGCTCTGTTGTTTCCTGAAGATCTAAGTTCTAATAAATAATCGATCTTTTCTCCGCTGATACCGTCTTTATCATAGATATATCCGTCAGGACCAGAGATGGTTACTACTTTAGCCCCTAGCTCAGTCGCTTTTTTGATAACTCCCCAAGCTACGTTTCCGAAACCTGATACTGTTACTATTTTATCCTGGAAATTCTGTCCGATAGTTTTAAGCATTTGCTCTGCGAAGTATACTACACCGTATCCTGTAGCTTCAGGACGGATTAATGAACCTCCGTAAGCAAGACCTTTTCCTGTAAGAACTCCTGTAAACTCGTTTCTGATTTTCTTGTACTGTCCGAATAAATATCCGATTTCTCTCGCTCCAACACCGATATCTCCCGCAGGTACGTCTGTTTCAGGACCGATGTGCTTGCATAATTCTGTCATGAAAGCCTGGCAGAAACGCATTACTTCCATATCAGATTTTCCTTGTGGATCGAAATCTGAACCTCCTTTACCACCTCCCATTGGAAGAGTTGTCAAAGAGTTTTTAAATACCTGTTCGAAAGCTAAGAATTTAAGAACGGATAAGTTTACTGTAGGATGGAAACGGATTCCTCCTTTGTATGGTCCAATAGCAGAGTTCATTTGAATTCTGAAACCTCTGTTAACCTGAATCTCTCCTTTATCATCAACCCATGGAACTCTGAAAATAATAATTCTTTCAGCTTCAGCCATTCTTTCAAGCAGCTTCATTCCGGTATATTCTTTTTTAGTAGCAATGAATGGAATTACGGTTACGGCAACTTCTTTTACAGCCTGTAAAAATTCCGGTTCGTTAGGATTTTTTGCTTCAATTTTTGCAATAAACTCTTGGATTTTCTGGTCAATATTATATTGTTCCATATATTAAGGTTGAATATTATTGTCAACAAATTTAATTTTTTTTTCAAGATTCACAACACTATATTTTAACATTGTTAAAAATTAAATAATAATGTTTCGTAATATTATTAAATTGATAATTTATGTTTAAAATTTATTAAAAATGAAATGTTATGTGTGAAATAATGCAGTATTAAGAAATCGTTAAATCTTAAATTGCGATAAATTGCCTCCCGGAAAATGATTTTACTTTCCCTAAAAGTTCCAATTCCAAAATTATTGGTAAGATTTTGTGAGTAGAGAGATCAATCTTCTGAGAAAGATCATCTAAAGAAATCTGTGGATAGTCTTTAATCGACTGATATATTAAATCCTGATTGTCAGTTAATTGTATGGTAATCTCGTGATGAGGAAATAACTCTTCCATTTTTTCTTTTGGATCATTAAATCCAAGTATATTAATAAGATCTTTGATCGTTGAAATTGCAGTTGCTTTATTATGGAAAATCAGCTGGTTACAGCCTTGGCTGCAAGGGTCTGTAATCTTTCCGGGCAGTGCAAAAACATCACGGTTGTAATCATTGGCAAATGCTGCTGTACTTACCGAGCCTCCTCCAAAACCGGTTTCTACTACAATCGTTGCCGGAGATAGTCCTGCCACAATTCGGTTTCTCTGGATGAAGTTTTCCCGGTCAGGTTTTCTGCCGGAGCTGAACTCTGTTATTAATGCGCCTCCTTCCTGCAAAATTTTCTCAGAAAGCTTTCTGTTTTTTGCGGGATATAAATGCTGGAAACCATGAGCAAGAACAGCTACAGTAGGTTTTTGGTGACGAATAGACTGCTCATGAACTTCTTTGTCGATACCCAGAGCCAGACCGCTTACGGATGTATATCCTGAAGATTGTGTGGCTTCGAAGAAATCCTGAATGAATTGCTTTCCATAAGATGTCATATTTCGGGTTCCTACAATGCTTACTTTTGGCTGGGTATCGTCCATACTTCCTTTTTGGTAAAGAATAGCGGGTGCATCATTACATTCATTAAGGAGGAAAGGTGTTTCTTTAAGATGTTTTAGCCTGATCCGGATATTATTTTTTTCGCAAAAATTTAATTCTTCTTCTGCGAATTTCAAATGAGATTTATTTCCAATGTCTGAAACTGTTCTTTGTCCTATTCCTTCCAGTTTTTTATACTCATTTCTGGCTCTTTTCCAGGCTTCCTGAGCACTGCCAAAAGTTCGGACCAGTTTATGAAAATGAATGTCGCCAATATGGCTGCATTCGCGGAGGGCGATTGCATAGAGATGTTCTTCGGAAATCATGTGTGTTTTTTTTCAAATGTAATGAAATAAGTGTTATCTTTTCCTTAATTCCTCCAAATGATCCCAGATATCATCTTTTTTCTTATAGGGAAGTTCCATAAAATCTTCCGGGTGATTTTCTTTGTATTCCTGCCACAATTTATCATCTTTTTCATTGTAATAATTGGGGAATTCCCATATAAATTTTTTCTTCTTTTCTCCAACATTTTTGAAGGCAAAAGCAATGATACTGCCTACTACAGCTCCGGAAAGATGGGCCTGCCATGAGATTTTACTCGGTTCCTGCATATTATAGAACAGTTCTTCGGGAAGCATTCCCCACACCAAACTGCCATAATACAGAACAACAAGCATTGAAATTGTGAGAAGTTTTGTATTCCACTTGAAGACACCGCTAAAGAAAAGGAAGAAGGCAAGCACATACACCACACCACTGGCTCCAATGGTACAGGTATACATATAATCACCAGTAAGAATGTCAATAGGAGGAAGCAACCATACCAAAAGTCCCGTTGCCAGCCATCCGATAATAAAAACCTTGTTGGCAACCAAAGGATAAAACTGATAAAGTAAAAACATAAGTGCTGCAATAGGGATAGAATTTCCTATGATATGATCTATATTTCCATGTAAAAGAGGAGAGGTTACCACCCCAAGCAAACCTTCAGGCAGCAATGGGATAATGGCTCCAAAACAGCTTTGGAAAAAGCCCTGCGTTTGTAAAAAGTACCCGAACCACATCGCAGATAGCATCAGCAACGGGTATATAATCGCTCTTTTGGAAATTACATTTTTGAACATGTGGATTTTACGTCAAATCAAAAGCCAATGATAAATTTCGGAAAATTTGGCGATGAATCAATTCTTACTCACCTGATTTTAAGACAAAAGGTATCAAATTTTATTTTCAAACTTATTATTTTGGCATTGATTTTATAGAAATATCTTATTGTGATTGATTCAGCTTTGAGGAAATTCGATTCTTTACAGCTGAATTTACCCTGAAAAAAAATTATATTAATACTTTTGTAGGGAAAATTATTTAGAGTAATGAAGAAGTTTTTATTGATTCTTTCCTGTTTTATAGGAATATATGCAAGTGCACAAGAAGAATTGAAAAAAGATTCCGTAGTAGTAGACACCGTGAAATACTGGTCAGTATTAGGGAAAAATACCTTAATGATCAACCAGGCAGCCTTTTCAAACTGGGTAGGAGGTGGAGCCAACAACGTAGGATGGCTTGCCGGAATCAATTACAATGTGACCTATGAAAAAGACAAAGACCTTTGGGAAAACATTATTATACTGGGCTATGGGCAGAATGATACGAAAGGATTAGGAATAAGAAAGACACAGGATGTGATCAATATTTCTACCAATTACGGGCGAAAATTTTCGAAAAGCTGGTATTTCTCTTTAGGAGCAGGTTTGCAGTCACAGTTTGCGGCAGGATATGAAGATGGGAATAACCCTGAGGCAAAGAAAATCTCAAATTTTATGGCACCAGGTTACCTGAACGTCGGGATGGGTATCACCTACAGACCTAATGATAACCTTACGGTAACTCTACGTCCTACCAACGCCAGATGGACTTTTGTCTCAGATAAAGATCTTCAGGTAGCAGGAAGTTATGGTCTTAAAAGTGACGGAGATACTTCTTTATTGCAGTTCGGTTTTCTGGGGACAGCCATGTACAAGCTAAAAATAATGGAAGATATTTACTTAACCAATACAGCATCAGTCTTCTCGAATTACCTTGACCGTCCGGACAGATTGGTTCTGGCATATGGAGCTTTACTGAACCTGAAAGTAAACAAATATATTTCATCCAATGTGACAGTAGATTTACTTTACGATCATAATCAGATAGAAAAAACACAGCTGAAGCAAACTCTTGGAATCGGGTTCGCCTACACTTTGGAGAATGGGGTAAAACGTTCCGACCGCAAAGACAGTCAGTGGTGGATTAAAAAATAAAAAATAATATCATATTTCAATAAAAAGCACTTCCGAAATGAGGTGTTTTTTTGTTTTTAAAATACTGTAATTTTAAGTTGATTTAAGTTTGCGGGTTGCTGGAGTGTTGTTTAATGTGATGATTTTCATAGTATTACTGCGTTGTTTTTAATGATGTTAAATTCATTTTAAAGTGAATTTTATTAAGGCGTAGATTATTATTTATACATTTGTAGTAAATCGTCATTATGAAAAAACTTTTATTGATCAGTTCTATCACTTTTGGGGCTGTAGCATTGGCTCAGGAGACTAAAACGGAGGCTCCGGCAGCAGATACTGTTAAAGCCTGGTCTATTCAGGGACAAAATACATTAATGCTTAATCAGGCTGCCTTTTCCAACTGGGTAGGTGGTGGAGCCAACAACGTAGGATGGCTTGCCGGAGTGAATTATAACCTGACTTATGAAAAAGGAAAAAATCTTTGGGAAAACATTGTTATTCTGGGTTATGGGCAAAACAATACGCAGGGAACAGGAGTAAGAAAAACGCAGGATGTTATTAACCTTTCTACAAACTATGGTAGAGAATTTGCCAAGCATTGGTATTTGTCTGCAGGTGCAGGTTTACAAACTCAGTTTGCTCCGGGATATGAAGACGGAAACAATCCCGATGCTAAGAAGATTTCCAATTTTATGGCTCCCGGATATCTGAGTGTAGGAGCAGGGGTTACTTACCGTCCCAATGATAATTTTACGGTGACTTTACGTCCGGCAAATGCAAGATGGACTTTTGTATTAGATAAGGATCTTCAGAAAGCAGGAACGTATGGTCTTAAAAATGACGGTGATTCTTCTCTTTTCCAATTCGGTTTCTTAGGAACAGCTATGTATAAGCTGAAAATTATGGAGAACATCAGCCTGTTAAATACAGCGTCTGTATTTTCCAACTATCTTGACCATCCGGACAGACTAGTTTTGGGATATAGCGGTGTTTTAAGCATGAAAATCAATAAATATATTTCTACGAATGTTACTCTTGATCTATTGTATGACCATAATCAGATATGGAAAACACAGTTGAAACAGACATTAGGCGTAGGTTTGGCTTACAATTTTGATAATGGTAAGAAACGTTCGGAAAATAAGGATAACCAAAGCTGGCTGAAAAAATAAGACAGACATATAATCTGCAGTACAATAAAAAAGCACTTCAAAATGAAGTGCTTTTGTTTATCAATATATATAAGTCTTAGAATTCTATATCAACTCCTAATTTCTCAGCCAATAACTTTGAAATTTTTTCTTTTAGAGGTTCTATATCAATGTTTTGCATTGCATCATTAGCAAAAGCATATAAAAGTAATGCCTGTGCTTCTTTTTTAGAAATTCCTCTCGCTCTCAGGTAGAATAAAGCATCTTCATTCAACTGACCTACTGTACATCCGTGAGAACATTTTACATCATCAGCAAAGATCTCTAACTGAGGTTTAGTATCGATACTTGCACCTTCACTTAGCAATACGTTGTTGTTTTGCTGATAAGCGTTTGTTTTCTGAGCTATTTTGTCAACAAAAACTTTTCCATTGAAAACTCCGTGGGCATTGCCATCAAAGATTCCTTTATAATTCTGGTAGCTTTCACAGTTCGGGAAGTTATGGTGAACCGCTGTATGGTGGTCTACTAACTGATCTTTTCCGATAATTGTGATTCCGTTCATGAATGAATTGATATTAGATCCATTATGAATAAAATCAAGGTTGTTTCTTACCAGCTTACCTCCGAAAGAGAATGTATTTACAGTGGTTAAGCTGTCTTTCTCCTGTCTTGCGAAAGTATTGTCGATAAAATAGGTTGTATTATTATCATTTTGAAGTTTGTGCCAGTCTGCTTTTGCATTAGGATAGGTAAAGATCTCCGTTACAGAGTTAGTCAATACATACGTGCTGTCAAAATTATGGTGGCTTTCAATCACTTCTACTTTTGCTCCTTCTTCTACAATCAAAAGGTTTCTTGTATTGTAGAATGTGTTCTCCTCCTGATTCTGAGAAATATAAAAAACATGGATTGGTTTTTCAATCACTACATTCTTAGGAACCTTAAGGAAGAAACCATATTTGCAGTAAGCAAGGTTTAAGTTGGTAAACGCTTGTTCCTTAGAAGCAATGGTATTGAAATATTTTTCAAAAACCTCTTTGTGCTTCTCATCATTCAATGCATAATTGAATGAAAGAAATTCTACATTTTCAATAGAAACTTTTGAAAGTTCCTTGTGAAGCTTACCGTTTACAAAAACAATCCAATCAAAATTTTCCTCTCCAAGGTGCAGTTCATCAAACTGCTCTTTAGTGATATTGTGGCTCTCTTTCGGGAAGAAGTTGTAGCTTTTTTCCGTGATTTCCTTTAGATTGGTATATTTATATTCTTCGTCTTTTTTTGTCGGAAAACCAAGATTTGCAAATTTCTGAAGAGCCTCTTTTCTTTCATCATCCAGAAATCTGTGACGAAGACTCTCCAAAAATTCATTATGGTTCTCTATAATCTGTTCTTTTAATGCCATTACTGGTATATCTGTGGTTTGCACCATTTTTTCTTTTTTTTTGAACTAAAATATTGCTATTCCGAGGAACAGGGAATCCAATTTTTAATAATAGAGATTCTTTATTTTACTACGTTTCAAGAATGATTGTGAAAATTTTAATCTCTGAAATAATACATTTTCTTCTTAGTTAAGAAGCCAGTCGTAACCCTTTTCTTCAAGTTCTAATGCTAAAGATTTATCACCGGTTTTGATGATTTTTCCATCTGCTAAAACGTGAACGAAGTCAGGCTGAATATAGTTAAGCAATCTCTGATAGTGCGTAATCAAAAGAACTGCATTTCCTTCATTTTTAAAGTGGTTTACTCCATCTGCCACGATTCTCAAAGCATCAATATCCAATCCTGAATCTGTTTCATCCAGAATAGCCAATTTAGGATTAAGCATCATCATCTGGAAGATCTCATTTCTTTTCTTTTCACCTCCTGAGAATCCCTCGTTTAATGATCTTGAAAGGAAATCTTTTTTGATCCCTAGTTTTTCAGACTTCTCGCGGATTAATGCAAGCATTTCTTTTGCCGGCATTTCTTCCAGTCCGTTTGCTTTTCTTGTTTCATTTAAAGCAGCTTTGATAAAGTTCGTTACAGAAACTCCCGGAATTTCCACTGGATACTGGAAAGAAAGGAAGATTCCTTTGTGAGCTCTATCTTCAGGAGCGTCTTCGCTGATGTCTTCTCCCTGGAAAAGGATCTCTCCACCAGTTACTTCGTAATCTTCTTTTCCTGCGATTACAGAAGAAAGGGTAGACTTACCAGCTCCGTTCGGGCCCATAATAGCGTGAACTTCGCCTGGCTTTATCTCAAGATTAATACCTTTTAATATTTCTGCGCCATCTTCAATTTTGGCGTGAAGGTCTTTAATTTGTAACATTCTTGCTAACTTTTTCTTTTTATAATTGTGTGAGCTTCTCTTCTGTGAATACACATTTTCTTTATATTGAATATTTCCTCAATAGACGGATAGAAGCTTTCTATATTTTATGTTTTGTAATAATCTTCACTGAAGATTACAACTTATATTCCCGAATAACGGTTTTAATCTGATAAAAACACTGAAAACCTTGCCATTAATCAGTGGATTTTATCTGATAGATTCTTTTTGAAGGATTATCCCACAGAACCTTCTAATGAAATTTCCAGTAATTTCTGAGCTTCAATAGCAAATTCCATCGGAAGTTTATTTAAAACTTCTTTACTGAAACCATTGACGATCAAAGCAATGGCTCTTTCAGTATCAATACCTCTCTGGTTACAATAGAAAATCTGGTCTTCCCCAATTTTTGAAGTCGTTGCTTCATGCTCTAACTGAGCCGTTGGATCCTTGATTTCGATATAAGGGAAAGTATGAGCCCCACATTCATTACCCATCAATAAAGAGTCACACTGAGAGAAGTTTCTTGCTCCTTTAGCAGAAGGCATTACTTTCACCTGTCCTCTGTATGAGTTTTGAGATTTTCCGGCAGAAATACCTTTAGAAATAATCGTTGATTTGGTATTCTTTCCAATGTGGATCATTTTTGTTCCTGTATCTGCATACTGGTGGTTATTGGTTACCGCAATAGAGTAGAATTCTCCGATAGAGTTGTCTCCTTTAAGGATACAAGACGGATATTTCCATGTTACTGCAGAACCTGTTTCTACCTGAGTCCATGAGATTTTTGCATTTCTTTCGCAAAGTCCTCTTTTCGTTACAAAGTTGAATACACCTCCTTTTCCTTCTTCATTACCAGGATACCAGTTCTGTACCGTTGAATATTTAATCTCAGCATTGTCTAAAGCGATAAGCTCTACAACCGCTGCGTGAAGCTGGTTTTCATCTCTAGAGGGTGCTGTACAACCTTCAAGATAAGAAACATAACTTCCTTCATCCGCTACAAGAAGTGTTCTTTCAAACTGTCCTGTTCCTGCCTGGTTGATACGGAAATAAGTGGAAAGCTCCATTGGGCATTTTACGCCTTTTGGAATATAACAGAAACTTCCGTCAGAGAATACTGCGGAATTCAGAGCTGCATAAAAGTTATCTCCTCTTGGAACTACTTTTCCAAGATATTTTCTTACTAGATCAGGATGGTTTTTAATAGCCTCAGAGATGGAACAGAAAATAATTCCTTTTTCTGCCAATGTATCCTGGAAAGTGGTTTTCACAGAAACTGAGTCCATTACGATATCTACGGCAACTCCAGAAAGTCTTTTTTGCTCTTCGATATTGATTCCTAATTTGGCAAAAGTTGCTAATAATTCAGGATCTACCTCGTCAAGACTTGCCAGTTCAGGCTTTACTTTAGGAGCAGCATAGTAACGGATTGCTTGAAAATCTGGTTTTTCATACTTGATATTAGCCCAGTTAGGCTCTACCATTTTCTGCCAGATTTTGAAAGATTCCAAACGCCATTCAGTCATCCATTCCGGCTCTTCTTTTTTAGCAGAGATGGCACGAACGATGTCCTCATTTAAACCGATCGGGAAATCTTCATAATCAATTTTCGTTTCCCAACCGAATTCATATTTTTTATTTTCTAGATCGACTCTTAAATCGTCTTCTGTATATTTACTCATTATAATTTTTTAGATTTCAGATGTTAGATTTCAGAATTCAGAGTGGCTCTGAGGTCTGAAATCTAGGATCTAATGTCTTTTCTCTAAAGACTAAATGATTCCCCGCACCCACATGTTCTGGATGCATTCGGGTTGTTAAAAACAAACCCTTTTCCGTTCAATCCTCCTGAATACTCAAGAGTTGTTCCCGCTAAATAAAGGATGGATTTTTTATCTATAATAATTTTGATGTTATTATCTTCAAAAATCTGATCTGTGTCTGTTTTTTGGTTATCAAACTTTAAAACATACTCTAAACCAGAGCATCCGCCGCTTTTCACCCCTACTCTTATATAATCTTCAGCAGGGTTAAAACCATCTTCCGTCATTAACTGGATGGCTTTCTCCTTTGCATAGTCTGATACTTTTATCATTGTATTTATTTAGAATGATTTAATGATGCAAAAATACGAACTAATTTCCGCAATCTCAAATCGAAGATATCTATTTTAATGATTCTGATATTAATAGCGATCTTCAAGGCAACTATTTATGTTAAAAATAGATAAATTTCTTCTCATCATGTGAAGATTTCATTCGGGATTTTAACCTTGAATCGTATTTTCGATCTATAAAGAAAATAGGTAATGAAACAAAAAGTAGCCGCTTTTTTTGTATTGTTTTTCACGATAGTATCTTATGGTCAGACTACAAGATTTGTTTATGAAACGCTTGTAAATCCGGATTCCATCAATCTGGTGAGTATGAAAAGTGAAAGAACTTTTCTGGATATTAAAGGAGATCATTCTTTATTTATCAGCGAAAATAAATTGAAAAGAGATTCTCTTTTTACTGCTGTCAGATCAGAAATGAAAGAAAATCATAAAAAAGAGGAAAAAGATTTTTCAAAAATAGAAGGAAAGAAAAATTTTGAACCTACTTTTTTTGAATATTTTATTACTAAGACTATTCCCGACCAAAAAGTGTATTATTATGAAAAGGCAGCCGGAAGACAAATTTATTATCAGGAAGACAGACCTGTAAAGTGGGACGTAACAAATATTGTTGAAAAACAGAATGGATATTCTGCTCAAAAAGCAGTTGCTGAGTTTGGAGGAAGAGTCTGGACGGCATGGTTTACCAAAGAGATTCCTTTCTCTGACGGGCCTTATAAATTCTCCGGATTACCCGGACTGATTGTAAAACTGGAAGATGATAAAGGAGATTATAAATTTGACCTTGTTAAAAAGATTACCGTTAAGAATGCTTTCGAAGAACAGGTAAGCTCCGATGCTAAACAAAGTACGAGAGTCAACTTCCATGGTGATAAAGCTGCTCTGGAACTGGAGTTGGGTAAAAACAGAAAAGATATGGCAGGGAATAGTGGAGATGGAAATATGAATTTCGGAGGGGGAAGACATGGCGGCGGAATGGGCGGCGGTGGTATGAATGGAGGAGGAATGAGAGGAGGCCATGGCGGTGGCGGAATGCACAGAGGCGGAATGGGAGGCGATAATCAAGGAGGTCCGATATCACAAAGTCCATCTGCAGGAATTTCTTCTACAACTACAGTCCAGAACCCCATTGAATTAAAATAAATAAAAATATAAATGAAAAAATTAGGTATCATCGCATTAGCGCTCTTCATACAGAATGTTTCTGCACAGACAAACAGGTTTGTGTATCAGGTGACTATGAAGCCTGATGCCGAAAATAAAACAGATATCAAGACGGAAAACGCGTATCTGGATATTTCTCCGGAAAAATCAGTGTTTTATTCTGAAAACAGGATTAAAAGAGATTCCATCATGCAAAAAGCATTTCAAGGTGGAGGCGGAAGAGGAAGTATCAACAGAGATCAGATGGAAGGTTTGAGAACGAATATCAACTACTCTGTAGAAAAGGATAAGACGAACCAAAAGACGTATTTTAAAGACAGAATAGGACGTGATCTCTATTCTTATGAAGAAGACAGGCCACTGAACTGGAAAATTGAATCGGAAACAAGAAAAATAGGCGAATACAAGGTTCAGAAGGCTGAAACGGATTTTGGAGGGAGAAAATGGACAGCATGGTTTACAACAGATCTTCCTTATCAGGATGGACCTTATAAATTCGGAGGACTTCCTGGACTGATTGTAAAAGTTGAAGATGATAAAGGCGATTACTCTTTTGATTTAATGAAGAATTATAAAATTGCTGAGTTTCCTACTTTGAACCAGTTTGGTAATACATTAAAAGTGAAAAGAGGAGATTATTTAAAACAGCAGCAAAAGTTTAAAACCGACCCCATGTCATTCATGAATCAAAGTGGTGGAGGTATTACTGCTCCAATGAGAATAGGTGGTGGAAGAGGTCCTGGAGGCGGTGGAAACCAGAATCCTGCTGATATGAGAAAGAGAATGGAAGAAAGGGTGAAGGAAGAAGCGAAGAAAAATTCTAACCCTATCGAATTGCAATAAATAAAAAATGCGGTCTTATCGTGAGACCGCATTTTTTTATATCATCTTTTTGATGAAATTATTTTAATAGCTGGTTGAAAGTATCACCCTGTCTGATATCTCCGGTGTTGTAACCTTTCATAAACCATTCTTTACGCTGAGCAGAAGATCCGTGAGTGAAGCTTTCCTGATTCACATATCCCTGTGCTCTTTTCTGGATGTTATCATCTCCAACAGCTTCTGCAGCATCTATCGCGGATTCAATGTCTCCGGGCTCCAAAATATGTTTGCTGTCATTGGTTCTTTTAGCCCAGACTCCGGCATAAAAATCAGCCTGTAGCTCTGTAGCAACAGACACTCTGTTCATTTGCTCTTCAGAATATCTTCCGCTTCTTCTTAATTGATCTACTTTTTGGGTCGTTCCTAAAAGAGTCTGCACATGGTGTCCCACTTCGTGAGCAAGCACATAGGCTACTGTAAATTCTGTTACTTTAGCCCCAAACTTTTGCTGAAGTTCACCAAAAAAGCTCATATCCATATAGACTTTCTGATCAGCAGGGCAGTAGAAAGGTCCCATGGCAGATTGAGCAGTACCACATGCTGAAGAAGTTGTATTCTCAAAAAGAACCACCTGAGGAGCACTATAAGTCATTCCGTTTTCCTTAAAAATCTGATCCCAGGTAAGAATATTCCATTTGGCCATCATATCCACCATTTCTCCGATTTGTTTTTCACTGGCTGTAAGCTCTCTTTGTTCTCCGGAATTTCCTGAAGATTGCATACTGCCGGAATTTAAAATACCGGACGGGTCGCCTCCCAAAAAGAACACGATGGCTGCTATAATTAATGTTCCGAGTCCTCCTCCTACAATCATTCCGCCACCACCGCCTCCTGAACCACGGCGGTCATCAACGTTTCCGCCTCTGTCGTCTGTCCATTTCATACTAATAAATTTATGGGTTAATTTAAATATTTTACGCCAAATTATAAGCGAAAAATATCTAGATATTTATCTGTTCAGTTGTTTTGTTTTTAGCCAGTAAGAAGTAGACTGATAGGCTGATACAGCATCATCTACCAGTTTCTGCTCTGGATTTTTTAATAATTTTTCGTCGTAATACAGTTTAAATGCGGGTTTCAGATCACTTTTTTCCAGTTCCAAAGAATATTGTTTTACCTTTTTTACCGGAGAAATAATGGTCAAACGATCCCCTTTGATAAACCCAAGGTCTTGATATGTTGCCACATAAGCTTTAGGCTGGAATTCCTGTCTGAAGACATCCTGTCCTAAAAATTTAGACTGATAGCTGAAATTTAATAATCCAAAAAGAGTAGGCATCACATCTATCTGGGACATCAATGCATCGAATTTCTGAGGCTGAATAAATCCTTCTGAGAAAATCATTGCAGGAATTCTGTATTTATCCATAGGAAGTTCTGTTTTCCCTGCACTGGATGCACAGTGGTCTGCAATAATGACAAAAACAGTGTTTTTATACCAGTCTTGCTTTTTCGCCATATCAAAGAATAGCTTAAGAGAATAATCAGTATATTTTACACCTCCTTCGCGGGATTTTGCTGTTCCCGGGATATCAATTCTTCCGTCAGGATAAGTAAATGGTCTGTGATTGGAAACCGTCATCCAATGATTGAAAAAAGGTTTTCCCGACTTGGCTTCAGCATTCATCACCTGAATAGCTTTTCTTGCCATATCTTCATCAGCAACGCCCCAAACATTGGCAAAAGTAATTTCTTCAGGCTTAAAGTTGTTTCTGTCTACAATACCATAGCCGTTTCCACCGAAGAAGTCCTGCATATTATCAAAATAGCTGTATCCACCATATAAAAACTTTACATCATATCCTTTGGATTTGAAGACGCTTCCGGTTGTGAATTTCTTTTTATTGTCATCTCTTTTGATGATACTTTCTCCTGCAGTGGGAGGAATACAAAGAGTCAGGGCTTCCAATCCTCTTACAGTTCTGTTTCCTGTAGCATAAAGATTGGTAAACATCAGGGATTTATCTGCAAGGCTGTCCAGGAAAGGAGTAATTTTTTGTGTATTACCATAGTGTTCCATGAAGTCCGCAGAAAGACTTTCTATAGAGATCAGCACTACATTTTTCTTTGCTTCCGGCTGCTCTGCAACAACAGCTCTTGATAATGTATGTTGTGGATACTGGCTCAAGAAATTCTTTTCGGCCTGTTGCTGATTAATCTGTGAATAAAACTGGAAATAATCCAGTTCATTATGGGTAAAGGCCCAATAAAACTTAGGAATTCCGTTGGCTTCAATTTCATCGGCAAAAACATTATCAGATTTGATTTGCATCAACGAAGGGATTGCCAGTGCACTCAAAGCACAAAGTACCATGAAACTGCCCAGAAGAACCATTTTTTGTTTAAAATCCGGAAGTTCCAGCAGCTCATCTTTTGTTTTCTTATAAATAAACCATGTGATGGTAAGGGTAACGATCATGATTCCGGAAAACAATGGAACAACAGGGTAGCTTTCCATGATATTTCCAATCACCTCATTGGTGTAAATAAGATAATCTACTGCAATAAAATTATAACGAACTCCAAATTCATTATAAAAGAAGTATTCACTTACTCCGTTGAAAATAATCAGAAGAACATATAATAGTAATGTGATGAAATATAATGTGTTACGGATCTTGGTTCTTTGTGTAGGAAGGAACAGCATCAATCCGAAGAAAAGAGTCTTTATTCCTACAAACACAAGAGCGATTTCCATGATAGAACCTCCATATTGCTTGAATATATTATTGGGAACAAGCCATATATAAAGGAAGAATAGAACCAATGCTCCCAAAATAATATTACCGTAAGGTTTTTTATATTTTGAATTGGAAAGAAAGAGGAAGTAAAGAGCGAGGATAGAGCTGGCCAGTATGAAAACAAAAACGTCATTCACAAGACCGATTAACAAAACTTTTACGACTTCGAAAAATCCGAAACTAGCGGTAGTAATAGGATGAAAAAAGAATACTGTTCTTATTATCAAAGAAATAATAAGATAGAAAATTCCTAAATAGAGGAAAGGTTTTATTTTTTTTAAAAACATGTATTGACTGTTTTTATTGGTTTTCACAAAGATAGTTTTTGTGGAGAACTTTTGATGGAAAAAAAGAAAAACATCCTTTTTATTAATAAGATTTATGAATTATTTTTACCCTAATAAAAAAGGACTATCAAAAAATAGTCCCCATTATATAGTCAAAGTGAATAAGTGGTTAAGAGTGACCGAAACCAATATTCCCTTTCTTATCAGATAAATTCTTTTTGAAATCAATCATTCTAAGAGCTGTTACAGCTGCTTCTACACCTTTGTTTCCAAGGTCACCGCCGCTTCTTGCAATAGACTGTTCCTTTGTATCATCTGTTAATACACAGAAAATTGTAGGAGTATCCGTCATGATATTACAATCTTTGATTCCCTGTGCTACTGCAGAACATACATAATCAAAATGAGGTGTTTCCCCACGGATCACACATCCTATAGAGATTATTGCGTCATATTTTCTCTCTTTGCAAAGCTGCATACTTGCATAGCTTAATTCAAAAGCTCCGGGAACAGGGAAAAGTTTGATGTTTTCAGGTTTTACCCCTTCTTTTTCAAGAATTTCCAAAGCTGCATCACGAAGATTGTAGGTTACAAAATCATTCCACTCAGAAAAAACAATGCCGATAGAAAAATCTTCGGCATTAGTTATATGAAGTGGCTTGTAATCGGAAAGATTAACTGTTGCCATTTTTTAATAATATTTAGTCATTTCAATATAAGAATCAGACATTCCGTTGTCGTAGTCCTGATATTTCTCGTCAATTGCTGAGAAGTATTTTTTAGCTTCTGTATTTTTCTTTAATCCTAAAGCAACAATCCCTGCTTTTCTTGTGAAATAATAGGTTGTATAAGGATCATCAGATGCTGTTGCAGCCTGGTCTAGCAAACCTAAAGCCTCATCATTTTTGTTAAGACCTGATTTAGCATCTGCCATAGCTCCGTACTTCATTGCCATCAAAGTTTTGTTTTTGGAAGAGAATTTATCTAAAAGATCATAAGCTTCCTGGAACTTTCCTTCTTTGAATTTTAATAAACCGGCATTATAAGAAGAAAGTTTACCGATCTCAGTAGAAGAATATTCATTAGCTGTACCTATAAAACCAGGGTTAGCTGCAGATTTTCCACCTAAAGCATCTTTATCTTTGCCTTCTGCAAGGTTTTTTTGAGCAGCAAGGAAACTTTTTACAGCTTCAGTGTTCTTTGGAGCAACTACGAATTGCTTATAAGCAAAGAATCCTAAAACTCCTAAAATCAATACTCCAAATACCAAACCAAGAGGTTTTGAATATTTTTCAACGAATTTTTCAGTGTTTAAAGCTTCTCTGTCAAGGTCTTTAAAGAACTCAACTGTTTCTTTACCTTCTTGCTCGTTCTGAGCACTCTTTCCCAATTTTGCCATAAGTTTTTAAAAATTGAAATGCAAATTTAATTGTTTCTGAGAGATTTACAAAATACTTTGTGAGTATTATTGATGAAATTTTGTGAATTGTTAATCGTGAGTGATGAATTTATTAAAAAAAGATGCTTCGACTGAGCTTAGCATGACCCTTCTAATACTACCTGTTCTTATCTCACAGTAAATTATTAGTGTTGTCATGCTGAGCCTGTCGAAGCATATATATTATATCTTAATACCCTAAAATATGGTAGATTTCAGCACCGAATTTTTTCAGTTTTTCATCACCGTTTAAGCCTTCTAAGCCGATAAGGAAACTAAATTGTGAAACAATTGCTCCTTGCTTTTCTACTAATTTAGCTGCTGCTTCTGTAGTGCCTCCTGTTGCTAAAAGATCATCATGAATTAAAACTCTTTGTCCTGGTTTTATCTGTCCTTCACGGGTTTCGATAATAGCACTTCCATATTCCAGATCATATTTTTCTGAGATGATGGGAGGAGGAAGTTTTCCGGCTTTTCTGATTAAGATGAATGGAACTTCCAATGCCACAGCGATAGCGATTCCGAAGAGGTAACCGCGGCTTTCAATTCCGCATACTGCATCTATTTTTCCTTTACTGAAGGCTGCAAGATCTGCAATAACATCTTCATAAAGTTTTGGGTCTAAAAAGATGGGCGAAATATCCTTAAACTGTATTCCCGGAATAGGAAAATCGGGGATATTTTCAATTGTTTCTTCTAGTTTCTTGATCAGTTCTGCTGAAGCCATTTATTAATTGATTTTATAGCTGGAAATTTTCCAGTCTCCATTTACATTTTTAAGCCCGAAAGTTACTTTTAAAGAAGTCGTCTTACCGCTTTTATCCGTTACGTCATAAGTAGCGTTTACGCTGGCACTGTTTGCATTAGCACCGCTGGTAGTAATATTCTTTACGCTTACGTTTTTCACCGATCCAAAACCTGAAGTAGGGTTTGAAAAGGATTCATAACTTCCCCAGCTTGGATTGCTTGCTGTTTCGTATGCTGCTTTTAAATTCTGAGAACTTACACTGTTCAAAAATTTGCTTACAGTATTTTTAGGGTCTGCTGTCGGTTGCTTTGGTGCTGCTGGAGCTGCAGGAGTGGCTGTTGCAGGATCAGTTGTTGCACCAGGAGTAGCTGTTGGATTGTTTGGATCAATTACAGCACTTGGTTGTTCAGGAACAGCGGTCGAATCAGTTTTTGGAACTGTAGGAACTTTTAATGCTGCTGCATTGACATCAAGACCGATTTTAGACATTTTGAAAGTCTTAGCCGTTGTTTTTACAGAAACCGTGATATCAATTTTATTGTCTATTACTTTTGCTGCCGGAATAGAGGAGAACTTTAAATTGAACCCTTTAAAGTTATTATCCTGCATCAGGTTTTTAGCAGTAGCCAGTCTTACCCCGTTACTGAACACTTCAAGAGTGGCTTCCAGACCAGCTCCTGTGAAAGATACAGGGTTTCCGGCTGCATCTACAAGTCTTGGAACAATCTGAATTGCCGTAGGCGCTCCGGTTCCGTCATCTCCTGTAGGTCTTGTTACAAGGCTTAATGATCCTGCTTTTACATCATTAGGATCGCTTTCTTTGGCTTTATCATCTCCGAAGATATTCATTTCTCCAAGGGATGGTGGAGCAGTACTTGCCCATTCTATTCCGTTTTTCTGTGCAACTTCGTCAGCCAGAGACATGATTTCAGGAACTTTTTTCCCGTTAATCAGTTTCCCAAGAGCTTTTAATTCATTGATATCACCATCTGCCTCTACTCCAAATGTTTTAAGGATATAAAGAGCCTCATTAAACTTAATCTGCTTAATGGTAGGTAAACTGGAAGTCATATCATTGATACTTGACTGCAGTGTTTTAGTATTCGTAGCATCTACATGATCTTTCTTACATGCTGTAAAAAGCAACAGACTGAAAACAAGTAGAAAAGAAAACTTTTTCATTTTTATTTGGTTTGTTGCAAATTTAATAAAACCTTTATTAATACTGGATTTTATTTTTTACTTTATGTTTTCCGGCTGATTTATTTCTTTTCCGTGGATTGAGTGAAGCTGATGTTCCTATCTTTTATTCGGCTGTTCTTTTAAATCTCCTTTGAAAAAATTACTGAATATGGTTTGCATATTCGGGAATGAAGAGTCCTGCCAATAGGAGGTCTGGTAGCTGCTGTTTTCTTTATTGAATTTTACTTTTTCAATCTTGTTATCATTATTGAAACTCAGTTCTGTGGGATAGAAATTGGTGTAAAGCGCAATCTGATTGTAACTGGGTTCACTTTTATGTTTAAGTTTTACAAAAACCAGTTCATTGTATTCCAGGAAATCTTTTAAAGTCTTTTCTGATCCCTTTTCAAAGGACATGTTTAAAATTGATTTTATATCGTAAAACCGGTATCCGAAGAATGAAAATTCTTTTTCCTGAAGAGCAGCCCCGGTTACTTCAATCTGATCTTTGCGATCACCTTTCAATTCTCTAATTGTATTTTTTTTTGTTTTATATTCTTCCGGATTTCCTACATTTTTAAGTTTTGGAATCTCTAAAGAATTTCCATAATCCCATGATGAAGTTTCCTTTTTCTCATTTTTAGATTCTGTCAGTCTGAAAACTCTGTACTGTTCTACATTCGTGCTTTTCAGTTTTTTTGTTTTATTATCAAAAATGTAGGTTACAATACCGTCGGCATAACTGTTAAGTTTATTATTTACCGTTACATAAGCATTAAAATTTCCTTTGATGAAAATGTATTTGGCGGGTTTATTATTTTTAATCACTACCGTTTCAATTTCCTTTACCTGATCATTGATTTTTATCACAGATTGATCAAAGTCGGAATATGATAAAGTGGCCACCGGAAAATTATTATAGACAATCTGAAACTTTTCCTGGGAAGGCGACAGAGATTGTTTGTCGATCTTGCCTTCAATATCCGAATATGCGAGAATAGCTCCGTCTTTTCCAAACACAGAAACTCTGGGAAGAGGATGATTACTTTTTTCAGAAACGAACGTGATTGTCTGAGCCTGAATAAAACTATAGAGAAACAGAAAGAAGGAGTAAATGAAAAGTTTTGTTTTCATAATAAGATTTTGTTTTTGGTTGTTGATCTCATTATAGAGACGCATAACGAACAGAATGGTTGCCTGTTGCTGGATATGCATAAAAAAAGACTGATCGTTTTACCAATCAGTCTTTTATATTTTTATTTTGTTACAAGTCCTTAGAAAGGATACTCATAAATTTCAGATTCGTGTAAGAATGGGTTTCCTGTAGGAATCAACTTCAGTTTAGATAAAGCTGAAAGAACAGTAAACATAAATAATCCTGCTACGAATAGAACTGCTCCTAGGATTAACAAGAATACTTCAGGAGTGTTCCAGTATGGTCCTACCGTTCCCGGCATTACCATGTTGAAGTAATCTAAAAGGTGTCCTAAGATCACTACTACTGCCATTGTGGTAACTACTTTGTAGTTTCTCTTGATGCTGCTGCTTACTAATACCAATAGTGGTAATAAGAAGTTAACAATCAGCATTGGTAAAAACGTAGTACCATAGTGCTGGAATCTACCGAAGAAGTAGTTAACCTCTTCCGGAACGTTTGCATACCAGTAAAGCATGAACTGAGCGAACCATGTATATGTCCAAAGCATACTTGTAGCGAAAAGGAAAACTCCTAAATCGTGTAAGTGGTTGTCATTGAACTGTGGTAAGAAACCATTTTTCTTAAGATAAACACTTAATAAGATGATGACAGCAATACCACTTGATAGGCAGCTAACCATAGAATACCAGATATACATTGTAGAGTACCAGTGAGGGTCAATAGACATCAACCAGTCCCAAGCCCAAGCTGCAGAAGCAAATCCGAAGAATGCGATATATCCTACTGCCCATCTGTAAAGGAATTGATATTCTACTTTTGATTTTGTCTCGTCTACTTTTTTAGACTGAGCTTTCAGTTTCCAAGCGAAGAAAGAAGCACCTAATACATAGATGAACGTTCTGATTGCATAGAAAGGAATATTTAAGAATCTTTTCTTTTCAAATAGGATCACGTCAAAATGAGCAGACTCTGGATTTGTCAATTCAGGGTCCATCCAATGGAACAAATGACCATTATGAGTGATGTTTAAGATCATCAGGATAATCAGGATTGCACCACCGTAAGGAATATAAGAAGCAATAGCCTCCATTACTCTTGTGATGATAATAGGCCATCCTGCGTGAGCTGCGTGCTGAATACAGTAGAAGAACAGTACAGCGCAACTTACTCCAAAGAAAAAGACAGCTACAAAGTGCAGCGATGCTAATGGCTGGTTGTGAACCTGAAGCTCAGCATGCTCTAAATGAGCTGCGTGATCCTGTGGTCCCACCATTTCACTTGAGTGTGTAGGAGCATTATGACCAGAAGCATGAACAGCTTCCATCATTTGTTCTATTTTCTCAGTAGAAATTCCTTTGTTCAAAAAGAAACCAATACCGAAAAGAACTAAACCTACAACAAGAAGTATTATAGAAGTTGATTTTAATTTTGGTGAAAAACTATACATTTCTTTTCTTATTTTTTAGTTTCGGTAGTCGTTTCAGTTGTTGCTGGTGCCGCCGCTGTAGCTGCTGCCGGTGCTGCTGCTCCTTTTTTGAAAGCACTCATCACATACAAAGCCACTCTCCATCTGTCTCCTGCGTTCAGTTGTCCCGCATAAGATCCCATTGCATTTCTACCGTTTGTTAATACATAATGAACAGATCCTACAGTAATTTCTCTGTCTGCATAGTTGGGTACTCCGGAGAATGCCCCACTTTGTACGATAGGTCCTTGTCCATCACCTCCTGTTCCGTGACATGCCGCACAAGTGTGATCAAACAATATTTTTCCTCTTTCAATATCCTTAGCTGCATTAGCCGGGTTTAGAGGAGATACTGTAAGCTTTTTAGAAGCTTCATACCCAGCGTTGTACTCGTCAACATTTTTAGGTAATAAGCTTTCTTCAAAAACGCCATCTTTATTTTGAGCAACTGATCCTTCTACTGGAGAAAGACCTGTTGCACCACTATTTTTAACAAAAGCAGGAATTTCATTTTCATGATCTGAATAAGCATCCTGAGCTTTCATCAATGGATCATAAGCTACCGGAAAATACATGTCCGGGAAATATACCAGCGGAGTATTCTCCTTTGGTCCGCAAGAGTTAAGTAAAACTGTTGTTAAACCTAAAACTGCTGTAATTTTTAATACATTCTTTTTCATTTTAAGCGTCTTTAACAGTTATTTCTTCAACTCCAGTTTCAATAAGCAACTGTTTTACAGATTCTACATCTTCAGTTACAAATTCCATCATGAATTTATCATCAGTAGTTCTCGGGTCTGGGTTCTGAGCTGGTGCTCCCGGATACATTTTGTTTCTAACCAAGAAAGTTAAAGACATCATGTGAGCAGCACAGAATACCATTAATTCGAACATTGGAACTACGAATGCCGGCATGTTGTGTGCCCAGTCGAAAGCTGGTTTACCACCGATATTCTGCGGCCAGTCATGATTCATCACATACCAAGTTACAGTAGCACCGATAGTAACACCGTAAAGAGCATATAAGAATGCGGCATCAGAAATTCTCGTTTTCTTTAACCCTAAAGCCTTGTCTAGTCCGTGAACCGGAAACGGAGTATATACTTCGTTTATAGCGATTCCTTTATCGTTGAATGCTTTAACGCCGTTCATTAAATCGTCGTCGTCAGCATAAAGTCCGTATACAATTTTAGTGGTGCTCATCTCCTTCTTTTGCTTTATAAGTTTCACCTGAGATTTTCAAAATCGATTTTAATTCAGCCTGTGCAATTACAGGGAATGTTCTTGCGTACAATAAGAATAATACAGAGAAGAATCCGATAGTTCCTAAATATACACCCACATCAATGATCGTTGGCTTAAACATAGTCCATGATCCTGGTAAGTAGTCTCTTGAAAGGTTGATAACGATGATATCAAAACGCTCAAACCACATACCGATGTTGATGATTAATGCAACAATGAATGTCCAGATAATGTTCGTTCTAAGTCTTTTGAACCAGAAAGAAGCAGGAACCACAAGGTTACAGATGATCAATGACCAGAATGCCCACCAGTAAGGTCCTACAGCAGCACCTGGAGAAAGATATGTGAAATCTTCAAATCTAGATCCTGAGTACCATCCGATGAAATATTCAGTAGCATAAGCTACAGTTACCATACCCCCTGTAAGAACGATTACGATGTTCATAATTTCGATATGATACATTGTAATATATTCTTCTAAGTGACACACTTTTCTTGCAATTAACAATAGGGTCTGTACCATTGCAAATCCTGAGAAGATCGCCCCAGCAACGAAGTAAGGAGGGTAGATTGTTGAGTGCCATCCTTTAATAACTGAAGTTGCGAAGTCAAAAGATACGGTTGTGTGTACTGAGAATACAAGTGGAGTAGCCAAACCTGCAAGAACCAAAGAAAGTTCTTCGAATCTTTGCCAGTGTTTTGCTTTACCACCCCAACCGAATGCAAGGAATGTATAAATTTTCTTAGTCCAAGGAGTTTTAGCTCTATCTCTGATCATTGCAAAGTCAGGGATTAGTCCCATGAACCAGAATACAGTTGATACTGAGAAATACGTCGAGATCGCAAATACGTCCCAAAGTAGAGGAGAGTTAAAGTTCCCCCAAAGAGAACCGAACTGGTTTGGTAAAGGGAATACCCAGTATCCAACCCAAACTCTACCCATGTGGATTACAGGGAAGATTGCTGCCTGTACAACCGCAAAGATCGTCATCGCCTCTGCAGATCTGTTTACAGACATTCTCCATCTCTGTCTAAATAATAATAATACTGCGGAGATTAGGGTCCCGGCGTGACCGATACCTACCCACCATACGAAGTTGGTAATATCCCAACCCCAGTTAATAGTTCTGTTAAGCCCCCATGCTCCAATACCTGTCCCGATAGTGTACGCGATACAGCCGAATCCATAGAGGAATAGAACTAGTGCAGCATATAATGAGATCCACCATAATTTACCTGCTCTTTCTTCGATAGGTCGTGCGATATCTTCTGTAATATCGTGATAAGTTTTGTGACCAATAATTAGAGGTTCCCTTATCGGAGCTTCGTAATGTCCTGACATTTTTTACCTATTTATTATTTAAACTTTATTTTTCTACTCTGTTTCTTACTTTAGTGTGATAGAACACGTTTGGTTTTGTTCCGATCTCCTCTAGTAAATAATATCTTCTGTTAGAGGCATATACCTTTCTAATTGAAGAATCTTTATCATTCATGTCTCCAAATGTCATTGCTCCAGTAGAACAAGCTTTAGAACAAGCAGTCTGGAATTCTCCATCCTTCACTCTTCTTCCCTCTTTCTTAGCCTCAAGAATAGTATTCTGAGTCATTTGGATACACATTGAACATTTCTCCATTACCCCTCTAGTTCTTACAACTACGTCTGGGTTAAGTACCATTCTTCCTAAATCATTGTTCATGTTGAAATCGAACTTTTCATTTAGGTTATAAGTAAACCAGTTGAAACGTCTTACTTTGTACGGACAGTTGTTTGCACAATATCTTGTACCGATACATCTGTTGTAAGCCATATGGTTTTGACCTTGCTTACCGTGTGAAGTAGCCGCTACCGGACATACAGTTTCACATGGAGCGTGGTTACAGTGCTGACACATTACAGGTTGGAAGATTACATCCGGATTATCTGCAGGGTGGTTTAATGCACCTCCGTCTCCGAAAGCAGTACCGTACAATTCTGGTACAGCCATTCCTTCTTTCAATCCTTCGTATACTTCTACTTTTTGTCTTGAAGAATAGTAACGGTCAATTCTTAACCAATACATATCTCTAGACATTCTTACCTCTTCTTTACCTACTACAGGAACGTTGTTCTCAGCCTGACAAGCAATAATACATGCTCCACAACCTGTACAAGAGTTCAAGTCAATAGATAAGTTGAAGTGAGGACCATCAGTATCATCAAATGCATCCCAAAGGTCAATTTTTCTTGCTGGAAGAGCTCCACTGATTGTGTGGTATTCCAAAGGCTTGTTCCATCCTTTGTGCTCGTCATCAAATGGTACGTTGATGAATTCGGCTAAAGGAACTTCCTTCGCGATTTCGTAACGACCCATTAATGTATTTTGAAGCTGGATACCTGCGAATTCGTGATCTTCTCCTGTCTTCTCGATTTTAACTCCAGAAAGAACAAGGTTTGAACCATCGAATAAAGGATAAGCATTTACCCCTGTATCAGCAGTTGCTCCTGAATTTTTCTTACCATAACCAAGCGCAAGACCTACTGATCCTTCTGCTTGACCTGGCTGTACGAATACAGGAACGTTTTCTATTTTAACTCCGTTTACCGTAAGGTTTACGATAGAACCATCTAACTGCATTCTCGCGTTAAGGTCGTTATCGATCGCAAACTTTTCTGCATCTTTTGGAGAAATTGTCAAGTAGTTATCCCAAGACATTCTAGTGATTGGATCAGGTAACTCTTGTAACCAAGGGTTGTTTGCCTGAGTTCCGTCTCCCATTGAAGTCGTAGTGTATAATACTAATTCTAATTCGGAAGCTTTGAAGTTTCCTAATTCAGCAACAGCCTGAGCCGCGTTTCCACCAGCGTAAGATAATGTTGTTGAATTTGTAGAAGCATTGATCCCGTTATATAATGCTTTGTTGAAAGAAGTACCACCTAAAAGAGAAGCAGAGCTTGCCTTTAAATAATCGTAGTAGTTGTTTGCTGCATTATTTTTACCATTTTTCCAAACCAATAGAGATTCTTCAATCTGTCTTGATTTGTAGATCTTCTGGATTGTAGGCTGCATTAATGAATATACTCCAGTCTGTGGTTCGATATCTCCCCAAGACTCTAACCAGTTAGCAACCGGAATTACAGCTTTCGCTGCTTTGTACATTTCATTTTTCTTATCTGCAACAGCAATTACATAAGGAACTTTTGATAAAGACTTTTTGAAGTCTTCTCCTTTTGGATGAGCATAGATAGGATCTACGTTGTTGGTAACTAATACCCCAACTTGTCCACCATTTACCCAACCTAGGAATTCCTGATATCTTGCACCGTTGAATTCTTTTAGGAAGTTTGCTTTACCAGTGAAAGCTACTGAACCTAATTTTTGGTTGATTAAGTGGGCTAAAACCTGTGCTCCTTTAGAACCGTCAGCAAAAACAACAGCTTTGCTTCCTTTTGCTTTCAATTCGTTTGCAATTTCAGTAGCTGTCTTATCAGAAGTACCACCACCTACGATTGCGTTATAAACTTCAACTAATGTTTTGTTTACTGCACTTGGCTTTAATCTGTATCTTGAGTCAGCGTTAGCACCCGTTAATGACATGTTAGATTCCACTTGGATGTGTCTCAACATGGTTGCACTAGGTTTTCTAGCTGCTGCATAAGAAGACTCTAAGCTGGATGCGTTATAATCTCCTAAGAAATCAGCCTGGAAAGAAACTACCAATTCAGAACCGTTAAGGTCATAAACAGGTAATGCTCTTTGTCCGAATACTTCCTGAGCGGCATCTAGTCCTGCAGCATAAGGATATGCATCGAAGGTTACCAGTTCAGCTGTAGGATATTTAGCTTTGAATTCAGCGAATAGCTTTTTGAAAGTTGGTGAAGCAAAAGAGTGTGATAAAACCACAATCTTTTTGCCTGACGCTTTAGCTTCTTCCAAACCTTTGATCACAAAACTGTCTACTTTATCGAAAGTTTCGTCTTTACCGTCTAGTTTAGGCTGTTTTACTTTATCATTATCATAAAGAGAAAGTACACTTGCCTGAGCTCTTGCATTAGTTTTACCTAAATCACCACCAGCCGGGTTTGGTTCAATCTTAATGGGTCTACCTTCTCTAGTTTTTACTAAAACACTAGCGAAATCGAAACCATCAAAATATGTTGAAGCGTAATAGTTAGGGATTCCCGGAATAATATCATGCGGCTTTACCACATAAGGAATCGTTTTGATTACCGGAGCTTCGCAGGCAGCTAATGTTACTGCTGCTGTAGAGAATCCTAGTAATTTAAGGAAATCTCTTCTTGAAGTACTTGATCCGTTTGTCTCAGCATCTCCAAGGAAATCTTCTACCGGAATTTCTTCCTGAAACTCTTTCTGAGCCAGCTTATTATTCAAAGCTGGATCTTTAAGTTCATGAATACTTCTGAATTGTATTTTGTTTGAAGCCATTTATACTTCTAATTTTTTAGTTATTAATAATGACATTTACCACACTCAAGACCTCCAATTGCATCTACAGTGATCTTACCTCCATCTTGTGGATATTGTTTTTTCAACTTGTCATGTAGATTTTTGAAGTACTCTTTATTATAACCGTTGTTCATATCAACTTCAGTCGTTCTGTGGCACTCGATACACCATCCCATAGTAAAGTCGTTAGCCATCTGAACAACATTCATTGTGTCAATTTTACCGTGACAAGCTTTACATACAACATCAATTTTGTTGTTAGGATTCTTTTTGTTGAAAGAATTGATGATCGCTTGTTCTCCAGCAATTACGTGCTGAGAGTGGTTGAAGTAAACGAAATCTGGCATGTTGTGGATTCTTGTCCATTCAACCGGCTGTGTTTTTCCTGTGTATTGTTGTTTTGCAGGATCCCAACCTGTTGCAGCGTAGATCTTCTGGATTTCTCCGTCATAGAATGCCTTGTCTTTTCCTGGCTCCATGTAGTGATCTGCGTTGTATTCAGAAATTGTTCTGTGACAGTTCATACAAACGTTCATAGAAGGGATCTCAGATACTTTTCCGTATTTAGCACTAGAGTGACATAACTGACAGTCAATTTTCTGTTCTCCAGCGTGGATTTTGTGAGAGAAGTAGATAGGCTGCTCAGGTTTGTACCCTTTGTAAACCCCGATCCACATTAACCAGTTCCATACTCCGTAAGCGGCTAAAATAGCAAGAATTGCCAATAACCCTTTACCAATGAAGTGGAACTTCTCATACATTTCGCTGAAAGAACGAACTCTTGTTTCATTAAGTCCGGCTAATTCTTCGGATTGACCTAAAGTTACCAATTGTCTTAGTTTAACTAAGATCCAAACCAGTAAACCTGCAATCGCTAAAAGTGAAATGATGACAACGTTTGTTGTAGTTTTGTCTGCAGGTGCTGCCGCAGTAGCGTCAGTTGCAGGAGTTGCTTCCGGCTTTTTCTCCTCCGGAGCGGGAGGATTAGTTGTGAAAGCTAAAATGTCGTCAATATCCTTATCTGTAAGATTTGGAAAGACCTGCATTTCAGTCTTGTTAAACTTTTCAAAAATCTCATTGGCGTATTTATCCCCAGAAGCTCTTAGAGCTTTGTTGTCTTTGATCCACTTGTGAAGCCAATCTTTGTCTACACCACCTTCTGTCTTTACACGTTCTACAACCCCTTTTAATGGTGGTCCTACAACTTGTTTGTCCAGCGCGTGACATGCAGTACAATTCGCTTTGAAAAGTTTCTCTCCGTTTTTAGGATCGCCGTCTTGCCCGTAAAATGAAGCACTGGTTGATAGCAATAAGCCTATTGCGATCAACGTTTTTTTATAATGCTTTCTCCAACTAATCATTTAAATTATCTTATGTTAGTAAATTATTGAACATTCAATCAATTCCGCAAAAATAATATTTTTAACAGGAATTTAACGGTATATCGAAAAGGGAAAATATCATTTACGTTTAATTTGTATTGATTCTAAATAACCAGTTTGGTATAGTTTTTTAATTTGTATAAATTTGCGGAAACAAGTTTAAATGAGAAATCTAATCAAAATATTTTCGATATTATCATTATTTGGATTTTATAATATTGAAGCACAGCAGGTTGTTAAAAAAGATACCCTATCGGGAACGGAGCTTGTCATAACGATGGATTCTAAAATTAATGCTGCTTTGGAAGGAGTTGAAAGTAAATGTGCTAAAGTTGCCCCTACAAATCCCTCTAAAGATTTAAGTAATAATGATAGTGGAATTTCTACGGGAATCAATACAAAACCTCCTAAGATCTTTGTGCCGAGCAGAGAACTTACCAATGCGGAGATTTGTAGAAAAAATCCTAGAATTTTAGGGTTTAAAATTCAGATTACAACTGTAAAAAGCAATGAAGAGGCTAATGAGGTGAAGTCGTATTTCAGAAAAAGATTCCCTAATCTGAAAGTGGAAACGGATGCGTCTTTAAGACCTAATTACAAAATTTTAGCCGGAAGTTATTTCACAAAACAAAGCGCTGCCAGTGATCTTTCCAGAATCAGAGAATACTTTAAATCTGCTGTAGCAGTACAGTACAGAATTTTCTGTGCCGAGGCAAAATAGGAGTAATTTATTTCAAAATAAAAACAGAAAGCTGAGAAATTTTTCTCAGCTTTTTTATTGGTAATAGTTTTCCATAAACCAGAAAAATTCAGTCATTCTGAATATATTATTAACCAGCAGATAGGTAAATAATATCACCAGGGTGAATGTTAAAAATGCCATGATTTTCGGAGAGGATCTGTAGGCAAAAAAGAGCCATCCTAAAAGAAGCGGGTATACAAAAACAAAATGTCCTCCATAGATATATGAAGTGTGAAGCCCAAACCTCATCACACAATGGATCATGATGTCAACCAAAAACGAAATAGCGATTACCTGAACCCATTTATTCTTGAAATTTTTAATATAACTCCAACTTATCAGTATCAATAATAAGGCTATGAAAAGATATGGAAAGGGTGATGAATAAAGATCCATATAAAGTCCTTTGAAGTTAAATCCTTTCATATTATGTTTGTCAGACATAATAAATCCCGGGAAAAGAATATTCCCTCCGAAAAAGAATGAAAGAATCATATCCCATGTCGGCATGGATTCTACATTGGAGAACTTTTCATATTGTTGGTTTGTTTTTGAAAAGATATTCTGGTATTTAAAATCAATTCTGTTCAAATAAAGAAGCACAAAGCAGATCACTGAAACAATTACCCTGAATGCCGCATTTCCGAATTTTTTCCAGCTTCTGAAAAGATCTTTCTCAAAAAGAAGAGGAATGAAAACTTTTACAAAGTTGGTAATCGTAAGTCCTCCGATGGTTATCCCCGCTAGTGATAATGCTGCAGCAGGAGTTTTTTCTTCTTCCCTTAATTTTATAGCTGCATAGTGATTGTATAGTGATAGTAAGAATAGGGTATAGGTGAAATTCTCTGGAGTAAATGACAAAATAATATTAGTGGAAAAAGCTCCAAAAAACAGAATGATTATAACGTTTAGCCATAAAGGAAGGTCAATGATATTCTTTAAATATTTGAAAACCTGAACAATATTCAATGTGATGATCAGGTTGCTGAGCCATGCCAGGGTGAGCCTGAAATTGGCATCCATTTTTCCTCCGGAAACAAATAATGAAAATTCTCTTACCCAATTAAAAAAATAGTAGGATAATGGGTGTCTTTCAAAGCTGCCTCCTGTCATCAGGATTGATTTATTATCAAAACTGAAATAAGCATCCCATGGAATTCTGCTGTCAAAAATAATCCGGTAATGAAGAGCAATATAAGATCCCAGAATTCCATAACAGATCATGAAAAACAGGAATACTGCCATTTCTGTATAAGTGGAAGGGAAAACCAATTTAAAAAAATTGATGATTTTTGTTTTGATATAAGACACGTGTCAAATTTTTTGCAAAAGTAAAATAAAAAAACCACCAAAATTGGTGGTTCTAAAAGTTTGTATAAAGGTTCTTATTGTTTGATTACTTTTTCCGTTTTGGAAGTTCCATCCGAGAAGTCTACTTTTAACAGATAGATTCCTTTTGGAAGTGAAGAAATATCCAATCTCTCAGAATTGTTGTTAAGCAGAGATTTTCCACTTGCATCAAATACTGTAGCAGATTTGATTTTTTTGTCTGTTTTTATATTGATTTCTCCTCTCGTTGGATTTGGATAGATATCCGTAATACCTTTTACTTTGGCATTGTTTTCCTGAGTTGCTAATGTAGCACTTGCTAAAACCTGCACATCATCTATTGAAAGACTGTCTGCATCATTGGCTACATAATGAAATCGTACTTTAACATTTGCCTGTCCTGCATATGAAGACAAACTAACGGTAATTGCCAGAGTTTCATAATCCACAAATAATCCATAGTTTTCTTCCACCCATACCTGAGTCCATGTAGTACCTCCATCTGTAGATACTTCTACTTTTAGGTCTCCGTTTGGATTAGGATCAACCATGTATTCGTATCCTATTTTAGCATTGAACTTAAGTACGGGACTCGTTGTTCCTACTAAACTGAAAGAAGGACTTGTTAAATGAGCATCCTGTGCCTGAGCGATCCATCCTATACCGGCAGATTTTCCACCCGTGATGTTAAATGTAGCCTGTCCGGTTGCATTGAAAATTGTGGTTGTGAATCCCCAAGGTCTTGAAGCCACATTTGTTCCGGTTGTCCATCCTGTTGGAGGAAATGTCGTACCCTGAAAGGTCTCTGTGAGAATCTGTGCATTCCCAAATATAGAAGAGACTAGGAAAATGAATAGTAATTTTGTTTTCATTTGGTTTACGTTTAAAGTTGTCAGTAAATGTAATAAAAAAATGAAAATAATTACACGTTTTTTGATTTTTTATAAAAAATTATTAATTACGAACTGCATGAAAGAGTGGAACATCCGGCTGTGTCATCATATCCGGCTGGTCTTTTGGTCGAGAACTCGGGGTATATTTCCTGATATGGATTTTCGAGGGCTCTGGTCAGTTTTTCAAGCATTTCTTTTTTGCCGTTACTGATTTCTTCAATACACTCATAAAGAAGATAATTTCGGAGGATAAATTTTGGGTTTGCTTTTTTCATCATCTCTAAAGAGGCTTCTCTCGAAATTGAGTTTAAAGCGATTCTTGCTTCATAGCTTTTGATGAAACTATTGAGTTTTTCCCGTTTTTCTTCATTCAAAATAATATAAGAGACTTCTTTAAAATGTTCTGATATATTGGTGTTCTGGGTTATTTTTTCCAGTTGATTGAAAAATAAGGTGTAATCCAGCTGAAGTTCCTGCATAAGGCCTTGCCAGTTAGTGAAAAATTCTTCATCCTCTTTTTGAAGCTGATCAAAACCGAATTTTTTACAAAGCATTTGGTCATGAGCTTCCCAGAAGTAAGTGCCAAAATTATTTAAAGTGTCTTCCAAGAATTTTTCATCTTTGATTAATGGATGAAGGGCATTCGCAAGCTGCCAAAGATTCCATTGTGCGATTTGTCCCTGTTTTCCGAATGCATATCTTCTTCCCGGAAGATCAGTCGTATTGGGGGTGAAATTCAAATCATATTCATCCATCATGGAATAGGGGCCATAATCAATCGTTAATCCGAGAACTGACATATTATCTGTGTTCATCACTCCATGTACAAAACCTACTCTGAACCATTCAACAATTAAGTTGGCAGTCCGGGTACAGATATTTTCAAAAAAGTCTCTGTATTTCTTGCTGTCAGTTGCTGTAATTTCCGGGTAATAGTTTTCAATGGTAAAGTCAGCAAGTTCCTGAAGGCTGTTGTACTCTCTTTGGGCAGACATCAGTTCAAAATGTCCGAAACGTAAAAAACTTTCAGCAGTTCTGATAACCACGGCTCCTTTTTCTAACGCTGGATTTCCATTATACATGATATCGCGCATTACCTCTTCACCAGTAAAAGCAAGACTCAATGCTCTTGTGGTGGGAACTCCCAAATGATACATCGCCTCACTCATAAGATACTCACGTACAGAAGACCTTAATACGGCTCTTCCGTCGGCATGTCTTGAGTAAGGAGTAGCACCAGCTCCTTTCCATTGGATTTCTGTCTTTTTTCCTGTCTCACTGATAATCTCACCAGCAAGGATGGCTCTTCCGTCTCCCAGCTGCCCGGCCCAGTTTCCAAATTGGTGTCCTGCATAAGCTGTGGCATAGGTTTGAACGTTTTCCGGAAGATTATTTCCAACCAGAAAATCCAGATCTTTATTTTCATATTTTCCTAAGCCTATTTCTTCTGATAAAACTTCATTAAAAGCAATCAGTTCAGGGTTGTCGAAGCCGGCAGGTTGAATGGTGGCAAATAAAACTTTAGGTGTATTTCTCTGCATGGAATTGTTGGAAAAATCACCAGGAAAAATTTCAATAAATGGCTGTCTGATACGTTCGATATTCATCCTTCAAAGGTATTAATTATAAAAGAAAAGACCTTCCAAATTATTGAAAGGTCTTGTGTATTTCTAAAAGAGAATTTATTTATTGAAATCTACTTCATCATTAGAATGAAGGTTTTCATTGATGTTATCTTCTTTCTTTTCTGTTGTTTTTTTAGGAGTAGGATCTGCAGGCCTTGGATTTTTGATTTCGTCAATGGTTTGAAGACTTCCGTCATCTCCATATCCTCCACTTAATCCTTTAAGGTTTGAACATCCGTCTTTCCAGTCTGAAGGTTTGACAAATTTATCATCTGGAGTAACTCCTAGACTCTTATCTGCCCATACTTTCTTCATGAAAATTGCCCAGATCGGTAATGCCATTTTCGCACCCTGACCTTCACCTGTTCCAAAGAAGTGGGTGGCTCTGTCTTCCCATCCAACCCATGCTCCGGTGGCCAGTTTTGGAGTGATTCCCATAAACCATCCGTCAGAGTTATTCTGAGTGGTTCCTGTTTTAGCAGCAATTTCTACTGCTTTTGATATTCCTCTTCTTCCTAATTCTCCGGAAGCGGTTCCGTATTGTGCAACACCTTTCATCAATTCAATCATGGTGTAAGCATACATCGGGTTCATGACTTCTTTCGGTTCTACATTTACTTCTTTGATTACTCTACCGTTGGCATCTTCAATTCTCCAGATCATTTCCGGTTTATTGTGGTTACCATAGTTGGCAAAAGTACTGTAGGCACCTAACATTTCATAAATTGTAATGTCTGATGATCCTAAAGCAATTGTATTGTTTCTTGGAATATCTTCTGTTACGCCCAGGTCTCTTGCCGTCTGGATTACAGCGTCTACTCCTGTCATTTCAATAAGTCTTGCCGCAACAGGGTTTTGAGAGTGTGCCAATGCATCTTTTAAAGTAAGCATTCCTCCTCTTCCCGGTACATGCCATCCGTTATGATCATAAGTTCCGTTAGAAACAGTTGAACAAGGGGTCATTCCCAGTTTCATAATAGCCGTTGCATATACGAAAGGTTTGAATGTGGAACCTACCTGTCTCTTACCTTGCTTGATGTGGTCATATTGGAAGTGCTGCCAGTCTATACCACCTACCCAAGCTTTGATCTCTCCGGTTCCCGGAACCATAGACATCAGACCTGCCTGTGCAATTTGTTTGTGGTATCTGATAGAATCCCATGGAGACATTTCAACCTCTTCTTCTCCGCTCCATGTGAATCGTGAAGTTTTGATAGGTTTTTTGAATTCCATCATGATGGAGTCTTCAGGCATTCCGTCAGCTTTCAGCAGTTTGTAACGGCCGGTTCTTTTCATAGCCTGCACCATTACATCTTTGATTTGTTTGTCATTAAGATAGTAGAAAGGTCTGTTCTTTCTTCCTCTCTGTTCAGCATCAAATCTCTTCTGAAGATCTGTTAAGTGCTCTTTGATTGACTCTTCTGCATATTTCTGCATTTTAGAATCAAGCGTAACATATATTTTTAAACCGTCCTTGTAAAGGTTGAGTTTTTTACCGGTTTCTTTTTCATGAGTTTCAAGATATTTATCAATCTCTTTTCTCAGATAGAATTTGTAATAAGCAGAATATCCATCAGTGATACTCTTGATCGGGTGGAAGTCCACTTCAATCGGAGTGCTGGCTGCTTTTTCATAGGTTGCAGCATCAATGTATCCGGTTTTCTGCATTTGATCCAATACTACATTCCTTCTTTCTTTAGCCTTTTCAGGGTATCTGTAAGGGTTGTTTTTTCTTGGATTTTCAAGCATTGCTACAAATGTTGCAGCTTCAGGTAATGTAAGCTCGGAAGTCTTCTTGTTAAAGTACACTCGGGAAGCCATTTCAATACCGTTAGCGTTGAAAAGGAAATCGAATTTATTGAAATAAAGAGTAATGATCTCTTCTTTGGTATATCTTTTTTCAAGGCTTACCGCTACCACCCATTCTTTCAGCTTCTGGAATGCTCTTTGAAATTTATTCTGAGATGCATTTCCTGTGAAAAGAAGCTTTGCAAGCTGTTGGGTAATGGTAGAACCACCACCACGTCCACCACCATATGCTACGGCTCTGGCAACGGAATATAAGTCGATTCCTGAGTGTTCTTTGAAACGCTCATCTTCTTTAGCCTGAAGGGCATAGATAAGAAAAGGAGGAAGATCCTTATAAACGATTGGCTGAGTTTTTTCTTTTTCGAATTTACCCAAGGTTACTCCGTCTGAAGAAATGATTTCAGAAGCAACAAAGATATCCGGGTTTTCAAGTTCTTTTACATCGGGCATTTCCCCAAGGAATCCTTGAGAAACCGAAAAGAAAAGTCCTGAAATTCCAAGAACTACCGCAATGAGTCCGATCCAAATAAAGGAAACCCATTTTCTCCAGGAGGTATCTTTCTTTTTTTTAGGAGGCAGAGGAAATGTTTTCCCCTTATTTCCTGCATTTTTTTTGTTTTCTTCCATTTATGGTTACGGTTTAGCCGTTTCTATTTTTACCCCAATATCCTCAATTCCCGGAAGGTTGTCATTTCTCATGGCCTGAGTAAGACCGATTTCATATTTTCCTTTTCCCGGAAATTGGTAATTTAATTTATACTGAAACAAAGTTTCCTTCGTATCACCAAACCCTGTACCAAGCCATTCTCCATTGGGTTTTGCCAGTACATAATTCAAGGTATCTGTTTCCTTTTTTTTGTTCTGGAGATTGGTGAAATTTACAATAAACCTTATATTGCTGTAAGGATAATTATTGTTGTTTCTTACGACAAATATAATATTTTTAGGATTCTGCGGATCTGAAATTTCAAGATTAAATTTTTGTTCACTTTTCTTATTCCATTTGTTATCAACGGAATTCATGATGACATCTCCTCCTGAGGAAGAGTTACAGCTAAAGAAAAGGATAAGTGAAAGTAATCCTAAAATTTTATGCATTATTATCTTTTTTTGGAGGATATTTCTTTTTGAATTTCTTCTTGTTTGGGTTGCTCTGCGGGGTTTTATCAGCATCAGAATTACTCACAGTTTTTTCCACAGGTCCTTTTTGCTGTGGGTACTGCTTTTGGGGTTTGGGCTGATTCCCGGACTGAGGAGCATTTGGGTTTTCGGTTTTTTCAGATCTTTCCGGCCTTTCTTGTCTCTCCGGTCTGTTTCTTTTTTGTCCTTGCCCTTGTCCTTGCTGTGCCTGTTGGCTGTTGTTCTGCTTATTTGGAGTATTCCTGTTTCTGTTTCCTCTGTTTTTCTTCTCAAAACGATCCACATTGTTTTCCTGGATCAAATCAATAGTATGGGTAGGGGTGTCCGGCTGTTTCAAATCTTCAAGAGGAAGTATTTTTTCTCCTCTCTTGTTTTTTGAAATCAGCTTTTTAACAAGGTCAATATCGAAATCATACCATGCAATAGAACTGTCCACGTAAGCAAACCACATTTTCTTTTTGAAAACATCGATTTTGATACAGAATGCTTTTCCTTTCTCCGTTTCCAGCGTTGTTGAAGAAGAAGGGAAGTTGCTCAAAGCATCCAGGTAACTGTCAAGTTCGTAGTTAAGGCAGCATTTTAGTTTACCACACTGTCCTGCAAGCTTCTGAGGATTGATACTCAGCTGCTGATATCTTGCAACATTGGTGTTTACAGACCTGAAATCTGTAAGCCATGTAGAGCAGCAAAGCTCACGTCCGCAAGATCCGATTCCACCTACTTTGGCTGCTTCCTGTCTGAAACCGATTTGTTTCATATCGATTTTAGTACGGAATGCTCCGGCATAGTCTTTAATTAACTGTCTGAAATCCACTCGGTTTTCAGCAGTGTAATAGAAGGTGATTTTTGAAGAGTCACCTTGGTATTCCACATCAGTAACTTTCATTTCGAGGCCTATTCTCTGGGCAATTTTTCTTGCTTCAAGCTTTACACCATCTTCTTTTTTTCTTGCTTCCTGCCATACCTCAAGATCTTTTTGGTTGGCCTGTCTGTATATTTTGAGTGCCGATTCTTCAGAAAACTTTTTCTTTTTCATCTGAATCTTTACTAATTCTCCCGTAAGGCTTACAACGCCTACATCGTGTCCCGGACTTGATTCTACTGTAACTACACTACCAATATGTAAAGGAATATTATTTACATTTTTATAAAACGATTTTCTGTCATTTTTAAATCTAACTTCTACAAAATCACACCTGTTCGGTGCCGGATTGTTGATGTTAGAAAGCCAGTCAAAAACACTTAATTTATAACTATTCCCGCAGGTATTTACATTTTCACAGCCATTTGCGGTTTTTTTAGGGCCGCAAGAATGTGCAGAATCGCCGGATGTTTTACATCCACAACTCATATTTACTATTATTTATAATCTGCAAATTTATGTATTTTTATCTTTATGCGATTCTAAAATACTTAAATAACCTGAATTCGGGATAAAACATTTTCCCATTTCGGGTAAGAATGAACGTCGCAGGCTGGATAAAGGCTGCTATAAAGAAATAAATGAGTATAGATTTTTTTTAATTTAACATTCATTATCATTTTGCTTTCCTGTACTGTTTTTTTACTATGCTTCGGTAGAATGTTAAACATTTGTTTAAAATTAAACAATGAATTAAGTGTTGTTTTCTCATGTTCTTAAACCTTTAATAATGATTGTTTTGCCTTTTGTTTCTTTCAAGGTGTTATTTTAAACATAGTTTTCTTTTAGGATAATGTTTAAAATATTGGCAAATATTAACAGACGTATTCAAAATAATTTTATATTTGGCTTATATAATAATAGTCTATGAAAAAAATATTAGTATCAACTGCTTTATTGGCGGGAGTTCTATCTTACGCAGGAGGCTTCAGAGTTTCCCTGCAAGGGGTAAAACAATTGGCAATGGCGCATACTAGTGCTCATGCCGAAGACGCGAGTGTGACATTTTTTAACCCAGCGGGTATGTCATTTATCCCTTCCAAACTGAGTGTAGTGGCAGGAGGATTTGCAGCAAGTAACAAGGTTACTTTTCAAAACTTCAATACTTTACAAAGTACAGAGACAGATAACCCTGTAGGAACTCCTTTCTATGCCGCGATTACTTATAGACCGATAGAAAAGCTTACCGTAGGTCTTAGTGTAACAACGCCTTTTGGAAGTACAATTAAGTGGCCGAATGACTGGGAAGGTAAAGAAATGGTTCAGAAATTAGAACTGAAAAGTTTCTACTTCCAACCAATGGTTTCTGTAAAACTAGCTCCATGGGTATCTTTTGGTGCCAGCTATATCTATGCAAAAGGAGTTGTAGATTGGGATAAAGCAGTAACACAATTTGGAGGGCAGGTAAATATCAATGATAAAAAAGCAAGCGGACACGGATATGGTTTCGGTTTCTACTTCAGACCTGATCCGAAATTAGATGTAAGTATTGCTTACCGTTCAGCAATAGATATGAAAGCTAAGAATGGTACAGCTACTTTCCAGTTCCCTTCTCAATCTATCTATAATCAGTTGAAACTAAATGCTGCCGGACAGGATGGGTTCTCTGCAACACTTCCGTTGGTGGAAGAATATACCATTGGTTTAACTTATAAAGTGACACCGAAATGGCAGGTTTCTGCAGACTTTAACTATCATGGATGGGAGAGATACAGCAAACTTACTTTAGATTTCGAGAATGCTCCTATTGGAAACAATCCATCGGATCCTACTATTCTTACCAATCCTAAGAATTTCAAAAACTCCAAAACTTTCAGATTGGGAACTCAGTATGCATTCACCAATATGATCTATGGACGTTTGGGAGCTTATTATGATGAAGCACCTTATACAACAGATAACTTCATTCCGGAAACACCTTCATATGATACTTATGTGGTTACCGGAGGGATAGGTATCAAGCTGAAACAATTCGGAGTGGATATTGCCGGGGGGTATGCAATGCCTCAATACAGAAATGTAGATAATGCTAACTTAGGTTTCTACGGACAGTCAAAAGCAACAGCATTCTACCTAGGTCTAGGTTTATCTTATAATCCATTTTAATTTTAGAAGACTATGAAAAAAATTATAATATCGACAATTGCAGTTTCTGCACTTCTTTTTACAGTAAGCTGTAATACGGATTTCGATACGGATGTGAAAGATATCCAGGTAACAAAAGGAGATGCTGATTTTTCAAAATATATATCGTTAGGAAACTCTCTTACTTCAGGATATCGTGATGGTGCGCTGTACAGCAGTGGCCAAAATGAATCTTATCCAAGTATGATCGCTGCACAGATGAAACTTGCAGGGGGAGGAGACTTTAAACAACCATTGATGCCTAATGACATAGGAGGGTTTAACAATCTTCCGGGTTTTCCTGGAAAATTGACTCTTCAGGTTGTTAACGGATCTTTATCTCCAGTGCCAAGCGGAGCTGCTGCTCCACTAGATGTATTATCAGGTGGTGGTTCTTATAATAATATGGGAGTACCTGGTGCTAAGTCATTCCATTTAGTGGCTCCCGGATATGGTAGTCAGGCTGGGCTTCTAACAGGAACAGCTAACCCTTATTTTGTAAGGTTTGCTTCTTCTGCTACAACAAGTGTATTGGCGGATGCTATGGCTCAGAAGGCAACATTCTTTTCCCTTTGGATAGGAAATAATGATGTGTTATCATATGCAACAAACGGAGGAACAAACTCCCAGACTGTAGGAGGTGTTACAACATATACTGCTGCTACGGTTCAGACCGGGAATACGAATCCTACAACTTATAAATCAAATGATATCTCTGATCCTGCACTTTTGGCCGGATCTATTAAGGCGGTTTTAGATGGTCTTAAAAGTGTGGGAACAACAAAAGGTGTTATTGCTAATATCCCTTCTGTTACTTCTGTTCCTTTCTTTACTACGGTGCCTTATAATCCTTTGACACCAGCTCTTTTAGGTTCAAATCTGACAACTCTTAACACAAGTTTGTATGGTCCTTTAAAGCAGGCTCTTACGGCTTTTGGGGCTGGGGATAGAATTAATTTACTTTCCGCTACAGGTCCAAATCCTGTTTTAATTAAAGATGTTGCGCTGACAGATCTTTCAGCTCAGCTTACCGCGGCGCTTACTCCTTCTTTAGGATTGCCTACAGCTACAGCTTTTGGACAAATCTTTGGCCAGGCAAGACAAGCTACAGTGGATGATTATATTTTGCTTACTACAAGTTCTGTGATTGGAAGTACTGCTGCAGGAGTTCCTTCACCTGTAAATATTTATGGAATTTCTTATCCATTACAAAACCAACATGTATTAACGAAAACGGAAGCTGGCTACGTAAAAACAGCAACTACTGCATATAATGCTTCTATAAAAGGGCTTGCTGATTCTTATGGGCTTGCATTTGTAGATGCTAATGCGAAGATGCTTGAACTGAATTCACAGTCAGGAATCGTATTTGACGGAGTAAAATATACTGCTACATTTGTTAGAGGAGGAGCGTTCTCACTAGATGGAGTTCACCTTACAGGCCGCGGATATGGTGTCGTTGCTAACGAATTTATTAAGTCTATCAATGCGAAATATAAATCTACACTTCCACAGGTAGATCCGAACAAATATTCAGGAGTTAAATTCCCTTAATAATTGATGAAATAAAAACTTAGAAACCACAGGAGTAAATCTTGTGGTTTTTTTTTAAATTTGCAAAATCTTTTAAAAAGTAAAAATGGCCGATCAGTTAAGTTATCTATTTTGTACAAGAACCAGCAGGGACTTGGCAGAGAAAATTGCCCAGAATTATGGGAAAGAATTAGGAAAAATCAACTTTCAGGAGTTCAGCGACGGGGAATTTGAGCCTGTTTTGGACGAATCTGTAAGAGGAGGAAGAGTTTTCCTGATTGGATCTACATTCCCTCCTGCAGACAATCTTTTAGAGCTTCTTCTAATGATTGATGCAGCGAAAAGAGCTTCTGCAAAGAGCATTACCGTAGTAATTCCTTACTTCGGACTTGCCAGACAGGACAGAAAAGACAAACCAAGAGCGCCGATCGGTGCGAAGTTAGTTGCCAACCTTCTTACAGCAGCAGGAGCAACAAGAGTAATGACAATGGATCTTCACGCAGATCAGATTCAAGGGTTCTTTGAAATCCCGGTAGATCACCTGTATGCTTCTTCTATTTTCGTAGATTATATCAGATCTCTGAATCTTGATAATCTTACCATTGCTTCTCCGGATATGGGAGGTGCGAAAAGAGCTAAAAACTATGCAGGACACTTAGGTGCTGAAGTAGTAATTGCTTATAAGGAAAGAAAAAAGGCAAACGTTGTGGAAGAAATGTTCCTTATTGGTGATGTTACAGGTAAGAATGTAATCCTTATTGATGATATGATAGACACTGCAGGTACCCTTTGTAAAGCAGCAGATATCCTAATCGAAAAAGGAGCGAAAACAGTAAGAGCTATGGCAACGCACGGAGTGCTTTCAGGTAAGGCTTATGATAATATTGAGAACTCAAAACTCTTGGAAGTTATTGTAACTGACTCAATTCCTGTTAAAAATAATTTGTCATCTAAAATAAAAGTGCTATCTTGCGCCCCATTATTTGCAGATGTTATGACCATGGTTCATGAGCATAAATCAATTAGCAGTAAGTTTGTTATTTAATTGATTTTTAGCAATTTGCAAATTAAATAAGAATAATTTTTTAAATTTATTATAAATGAAATCTATTACAATTCAAGGTACAAAAAGAGAAAACGTGGGCAAAAAGTCTACAAAAGCTTTACGTGATGCTGAATTAGTTCCTTGTGTTGTTTATGGAGGTGAAGCTCCTTTAAACTTCTCTGCTGAAGAGAAAGCTTTTAAAGGATTAGTATACACTCCTGAAGCACACACGGTATCTATTGAGGTTGACGGAAAAACAATTCCAGCTGTTCTTCAGGACATTCAGTTTCACCCAATCACTGACAAAATTCTTCACGTAGACTTCTATCAACTATCTGACGATAAGCCAGTAGTTATGGAGGTTCCTGTAAGAATTACTGGACGTTCAAAAGGTGTTGTAGCTGGTGGTGTTTTACGTCAGTCTTTCAGAAAACTAAAAGTAAAAGCTATCCCTGCTAACCTACCTGACGAAATCGTTGTAGATGTTACTCCATTAAGAATTGGTAACAAACTTTACATCGGTGGTATCAAAACAGAAGGATATTCTTTCATGCACCCGGACAATGCAGTAGTAGTTGCTGTTAAGATGTCTAGAAATGCAATGAAAGGAGGTGCAGCAGCAATGGATGATGAAGATGAAGAAGAAGTTGCAACTGAAGAAGGTGCAGCTCCTGAAGCAGCAGCTGAAACTGCAGCAGAATAAGAATTGCTTATTTAAACAATATAAAAACCTGTCAATGTATTGGCAGGTTTTTTATTTGCATTATTTGAGGAACAAGCACTCTTCTATAAAGTTTTTTGCTTTATCGACTTTCTTCACCTTGAGCTATCGAATATTTCTATCAGCTGACAAGTATCAGGCTTTAACCCTATGCTTCCTTTCAGAAAAAAAGCCGTAAATTTGAAGAGTTCTAAATAAGAACGTTTTAATTTAAAATATAAATAAATGTTTGACATTCAGGAAATAAGAAGCCAGTTTTCTATATTGGACAGAGAAGTGAACGGTAAGCCTTTGGTTTATCTGGATAATGCAGCTACATCTCAAAAACCAAATTCAGTTTTGGAAGTCTGTCACGCATATTATACAGAACTTAATGCCAATGTTCACAGAGGAATTCATACGCTAAGCCAGTTGGCAACAGAAGAAATGGAGCTTTCAAGAAGAAAAATCCAGAAATTCATCAATGCTGAACATGATTTTGAAGTCATCTTTACAAAAGGAACAACAGAAGGGCTGAACCTTATCGCTTATATTTTAACACAGAAACTGCAGAAAGATGATGAGATCATCATTTCATATCTGGAACACCATTCTAATATTGTTCCATGGCAGATGCTTTGTGAAAGAACCGGAGCTAAACTTCGCGTTATTCCTATTGATGAAAACGGAATTCTTCAGATGGACCATTTTGACCAGTTTTTAAACGAAAAAACAAAGGTTGTTTCTGTGAATCAGGTTTCCAATGCATTGGGAATTGTGAATCCTGTAGAAGAGATTATTGCAAAAACAAGAAAGAATACAGATGCTTACATCGTTATTGACGGGGCTCAGTCTGCTCCGCATTTCAATATTGATGTTCAGAAGCTGGATTGTGACTTCTTTGTATTCTCAGGCCATAAAATGTATGCTCCTATGGGAACAGGGATTTTATATGGGAAACGAGAAATATTAGAAGCATTGCCACCGTTTCACGGAGGAGGAGAGATGATTGCAACCTGTTCTTTCGAAGGAACTACCTATGCTGGTCTTCCTTTTAAATATGAAGCAGGAACACCCAATGTAGGAGGAAATATTGCCTTAGGTGCTGCTGTTGATTTTATGAACAGAGTAGGGCATACTCATATTCAGAATCATGAAAATGCTTTATTAGACTATGCTCAAAGACAGCTTTTGGAAATAGAAGGAATTAAGATCTATGGTGAAAAAGCAAAGAGAACCGGGGTTGTTTCCTTTAATCTGGAAGGAGTGGGTATAGCCTCTGATGTAGGAATGATCCTTGATAAAATGGGAATTGCTGTAAGAACAGGCCACCACTGTACACAACCGATCATGAACTTCTTTAATATTGCCGGAACGGTAAGAGCAAGTTTTGCGGTGTATAATACTTTTGAAGAGATTGATATCCTGGTAGAAGGAGTTAAGAAAGCACAAAGAATGTTGAGTTAATCAATACGATATTCTTTAAGATATAAATTAAAAAGCAGCTTAATAGCTGCTTTTTTTATTAGTCTATTGGAACACAATAGCATCGGCCATCAATAATAACCTGATAATATCCGATGGCGCATTCAAGGCAGATTTCTCCTCCCGCTATAATGCTTTTCATTCTTTCTTTGTTTAGTTTTTTCATAGGATGTGATTTAAAGTTTAAACATAAAGGTATAAATTATAGATAAAATTCTCATTCTTTTTAAAATATATATAATGTATTTATTTTGTGTATAATTATTTTTTATGAAATATAATTCGCTAATTTTATATAAACATCAAATATTTTATTATGAAAAAGCTATTTATTCTATTTTTGTCCATTTGTGGTTTATGTAATGCACAGATTTTTTCTGAAAACTTCAACGGTAATACTTTGCCAACCGGGTGGACGGTAGAGAATCCGGATAACTCTTTTAACTGGAATGTGGGTTCACAGAATGGTTTCGCAGGCTTTCCCGATGGGGCAGCTTTTTTTGATGATGATGATGCGGGGCCAACCGGGATTAATACGAATGCCAGACTGATTTCTCCTGTAATTAACCTTACCGGAGTAGTAAACCCAAAGCTGTCGTTTAATTATGCTAATATGATTGATAATCTGGATTCTACTTTAAAAGTTGAAGTTTTCAATGGAACTTCCTGGATTCAGGTTTTTACTTTTTCAGGTGACGCAGGAGTGTGGGATCTTGATTTTAACACCTTTACATTTGTAGTAACAAGTTATGATACTGCTGCAAATATAGATCTGACACCCTATGCTAATGCGGCTTTTAAACTCAGATTTGTTTATGATGATGCCGGAGACTATTCTTACGGTGTTGTAGTAGATAATGTGATGATTACGAGTGGTATTTTGGCAACTTCAGAGGTTTCATATGCTGACCATATAGAGGTATACCCAAATCCGGTTAAGGGAAATCTTTATATTAAACAAAGCTCTCAAAATAAGGTTGAAAAGATTTCTGTGGTTGATCAGTCAGGGAAGCTGGTGAAGATATTTAGTAAGGGATCAGATTCTTATGATGTATCAGATCTGCCCAAAGGAGTCTATATTATAATAATCATTAATCATGATGGGAAAATTGTTAAGAGGAAAATAATGAAGGAATAATCATTGAAAAAAGGAACAAAAAAACCTTATAGAACATTCTATAAGGTTTTTTGTATTTTCAAAAAGAAATAATTTTATAAATTCGGCTTCCAGTCAACCACCGCTCTGATGAATGCTTCAGCATTTTCAACAGGAACATTAGGTAAAATTCCGTGACCTAAGTTGGCGATATATCTGTCTTTTCCAAAACGGTTGATCATTTCGTTCACCATTTTCTTGATCGTTTCAGGTGTTGAGTGAAGCCTGGCAGGATCAAAGTTTCCTTGTAGCGTCATTGTATGATTGGTCAGTGTTCTTGCGAATTCCGGCTTAATAGTCCAGTCTACCCCAAGAGCAGAAGCTTTAGACATTGTCATGTCTTCCAGTGCAAACCAACATCCTTTTCCAAAGACAACAACGTGAGTAAGCGGACTTAATGCTTCAACAATCTGATTAATATACTGCCATGAGAATTCCTGATAATCTGTAGGAGAAAGCATTCCTCCCCATGAATCGAAAACCTGTACTGCAGAAACTCCCTTTTCTACTTTTCTCTTTAAATAAGCAATGGTAGTATCTGTAATTTTTTGCAATAATAAATGAGCTGCTTCAGGTTGTTGGAAACAGAAAGATTTCGCAATATCAAAAGCTTTACTTCCTTTTCCTTCTACGCAATAGCAAAGGATAGTCCATGGAGAACCTGCAAAACCAATCAATGGAATGTCATTGTCCAGTTTCTGTAGCGTCAGTTCAATAGCATCAAAAACGTAGCCTAAAGTATCATTCACATCCGGAGTTTCAATATTCTGAACCTGTTCCATAGTTCTGATAGGAGTATCCAGCCAAGGACCAACGGATTCTTTCATTTTGAAATCAATTCCCATTGCCTGTGGCACTACCAGGATATCAGAAAACAGAATCGCAGCATCCAAAGGAAATCTGCGGATAGGCTGTAGAGTGATCTCAGCGGCAAGCTCAGGAGTCTGACATCTTGTAAAGAAATCATATTGGTCTCTTAAGGCAATGAATTCCGGCAGATATCTTCCAGCCTGCCTCATCATCCAGACAGGAGGTCTTTCAACGGTTTCTCCGCGAAGTGCTTTTAAATATAGGTCGTTCTTTATCATAATCAATTTTAACTAATATTACCGGCAGTATTTTGGTAACAGATATTCTAAATTCTACTTCTGATTTCTTTTCTGATCAATGCAAAGATGGAGGTCAATGTATTTTCTTCAGAAGTGAAAATTTCGTCCTGCGTATAATTTCTCAGCTCACCGGAAGTGGTTTCGCCTATGGAAAAAAGTTTCATCCCTTCCAGAGAATTTCGCCTTGCAAAACTACGAACTCCGCTCGGACTAAAAAATACTGCAGCATGATATTTTTCATTTATTAAAGGATGAGTTTCCTCAGTATTGTATATCGTAACTTTTTTGTACTTAATGTTTTGTAAAGGAAGTTCCTGATCCAGGACATTGATGGCAAGATTGCCGCAGAAGTGAAGAAACTGTTCGTGCTGGCATTTCCCGATAATAAATCTGGAAAGAGTCTCGGCATTTTTCAACACCTTAAAGGTTCCAAAGCCATGTTTTCTTAATTCCCTCTTCGTTTTTTCACCCACACAATAGATCTTGTTGTAGTTTTTTGCCGTAAAATTCTCATTGGGCTTAAACCTGTTTTTGAAAAATGAAATCACTCCATTCACACTGGTGAAAATCAGAGAATAATTTTTCAGATCAAAAGGACTGATCATAATAGGCTTCGTCTTAATTACCTCAACACAGTCGACCGAAATATCCTCTCCTAATTCTTTGGATATAATCGTTGGGTCTATATTTTTGGTAAATAAGATTTTCATGTCTGTAAAATTAAGAAGATGAAAAGAGCTGCGAAAGGAATTTACAATCTGAAATATCAGATCTGGCTTTTGATTTCTGCCATTAATTCTTTCCCTCCGTTTTCAAGAACCACTTTTGCGAACTTTTCTCCAAAATTTTCTTCCGGAGTATACACGAAGTTTTCATCCACAGCAATGCAGTTTTTCCCGTCTAAAGAGCAAAGTGCTGCTTTGAAACGAATCTGGTCGCCGATGATTTCTGCAAATGCTCCGATAGGTGCAGTACAGCCTCCTTCTAAAGTACTCAGGAAGTTTCTTTCAATTTCTACACAGATCTGAGTCTGCTCGTGGTTGATCTGGCTTACAATTTCGTTGATCTCCGGTTTGTCAGTATGTCCGGCTACGGAAATTACCCCTTGGGATGGAGCGCAAATCATTAATGGAAGCATTTCATAATCAATTTCCATTTTCATTCTTTTGATACCTGCCAAAGATAGAATGGTGGCATCAAAATCTCCGTCTTCCAGTTTTTGAAGTCTGGTTTGAATATTCCCACGGATATCTGAAAAATCAGTAGTCGGATAATTTCTCAGCCAGAAAGCTCTTCTTCTTAAACTGCTGGTGGCAAGCTTAAGCTCATGGAATTCTTTGTTTCTTGCTGATTCCTTTCTGATCAGAATGTCTTGTGGATAATCTCTTTCCAGATAAGCGATCATCTCAATATTCTGAGGCAATTGAGTAGGAACGTCTTTTAAAGAATGTACGGCAATGTCAATCTCGTTATTCAATAAGGCAATATCAAGGTCTCTTGTGAAAACCCCGGTGATTCCTAAAGAATAGAGTGGCTGATTAAGATTCTTATCGCCGGAAGAAACGATAGGAACAATTTCCGTTAAATAATTGTTGTTCTGAAGGTGCCTCGCAACCTCTCTAGCCTGCCAAAGTGCAAGTGCGGAATTTCTCGTTCCGATTCTAATGCTTTTCATTGAATTCGTTGTTTGGTTGTTCAACTAATATTTCGTGCATTAATTTACTAATTTCTTCGGCTTTTAAAGGATTGTCGATGATATATTTTGCAAAACGGTTGGTGATTTTCTGGATCATTTTGTCAGAAAGTTCCATGTCCGTGATGTTTATGTATTTATTCTTTCTATAAAAATTATGCATTTCGTTGCGTTCCATATTCTTCAGAACCGCTTTGAAGTGATGAATATTGGGTGCCAACTTTCTCTTTTTCTCCCATTCAATAAAGTCTTTCATCAGTTCCTTAATGATTTTTTCAGCTTTTGGAATTTCTCTTTCCCGCTGTTGAATCGTTTCCTGGATCTGTTTTGAAAGCTCATCCACATCAATCAGAGTTACATTTTCATTTTCGGTAACATTCTTTTCAACGTTATGAGGGATCGAAAGATCAATCACCAGTGTTTCTTTTCCGTTCGGGAAATGAGACTGGTTGATAATAGGATGTTTGGCTCCTGTTGCTACAATAAGAATATCGGTGTTTTTTAATTCCTTGTCAAAATCAGAATAATCAACGTGAGGAATATTATATTTCTGGGAAATCTTTTCAGCTTTCTCCTGAGTTCTGTTGGCAATTTTAATTTTCGGCTGAAAGACATGCTTTACCAGATTTTCAACGGTATTCTGCCCAATCTCACCTACGCCGAGAAGAAGGATGTTTTTTTCTGCAATCCTTTTCTGGCTGTTTAAAATATAATGAACCGCTGCATAAGAAACAGAAGCCGCTCCATTGGAAATGCCGGTTTCATTTTTTATTCTTTTCGAAATCTGAATGGCTGCATTGATTGCTCTTTCCAGATAAGGATTAGAATTTTGTCTCTCTTTTTTGAAACGGTTGTATGCTTTTTTGATCTGTCCGATGATTTCAAAATCTCCGATAATCTGACTTTCAAGACCCGCGGCTACTCTGAAAAGGTGAATAAGAGCTTCCTCTTTGGTAAGAATATTGGCAAACTGAAGAAAATCTGTAAGATGTACTCCGATGGTTTTACAATACTCTTCAGCCACCAAAAGGTAATTGGGGGAAGTGGTGTAGATTTCGGTCCTGTTACAGGTGGAAACCACAAATGCATCACCAAGATCTTCCTGATGGACTCTGGAAACAAAGTTTTTGATGTTCTCATCAAAGAATGCAAACTTTCCTCTCGTTTCTACGTCGGCTTTCTCGTAGCTTATTGAAAGCACGGCAAAATTTGACGTTCGATGAATGTTGGAATACTGTAACATAAGCAGTCGCAAATTTACGATTTTTTTAATTAACCATTCTCTGAAAGTGTATATGATAATTATCGTAAAAAACTATAAAAGGAGAAGGAAAGGAGTTGATGGAAGAAATGCAAAACGGTAAAATGACAAAATTACCTTGTAAGCAAAGTCCGAATTATTTTTCGTTTGAATTTTTTAGCTTTATTCCCATCAGAATCCTCTGCTTTCTTAGTCTTTCTGCCCTTTTGCGATTTCGCTTTTCAACCCTTTTAACATCCCTTGAATTTTAGTTGAAATCAAACTCTGTAAATGTCTAAATTGAAAGTTAATAAAGAATTATAAATTTTAATAAAATTTTAACCAAATTAAGTTGGTGGGAAATTTCTTTAGTAGTGTTAAATTTATATCTTTGTAAACTTAAAATCAGAAGAAAAATATGAGTTTATTTGATATGTTTACGCAAGAAATTGCGATAGACCTTGGAACTGCTAATACCCTAATCATCCATAATAATAAAATTGTTATAGATCAACCTTCAATTGTTGCAATTGAGCGTTCATCGGGTAAGCCGATTGCCGTCGGAGAGCAAGCCAAGCATATGCAGGGTAAAACTCACGAGGATATCAAGACTATCCGTCCTTTGAAAGACGGGGTTATTGCTGATTTCCATGCTTCTGAGCATATGATCAAGGAATTCATCAAGAAAATTCCTGGAATCAAAGGTAAATTCATTCAACCGGCATTACGAATCGTAATCTGTATTCCTTCTGGTATCACTGAAGTTGAAAAAAGAGCAGTAAGAGACTCTGCTCAGAAAGTAAACGCAAAAGAAGTACGATTGATCTACGAACCAATGGCTGCTGCAATTGGGGTAGGTATTGACGTACAAAAGCCTGAAGGAAATATGATCATCGACATAGGTGGTGGTACTACGGAAATTGCTGTAGTAGCTTTAGGAGGAATCGTATGTGATAAATCTGTGAAGATTGCCGGAGACGTATTTACCAACGATATTGCTTATTACTTAAGAACTCACCATAACCTTTATATCGGAGAAAGAACAGCTGAAAGAATCAAAATTGAAGTAGGTTCTGCAGTAGAAGATCTTGATGTAGATATCGAGGACATCCCGGTACAGGGTAGAGACCTTATCACCGGTAAACCTAAAGAAATTATGGTTGGATACAAAGAGATTGCCCGTGCATTAGACAAATCGATCATCAGAATCGAGGATGCTGTAATGGAAACTCTTTCTCTTACTCCACCGGAATTGGCAGCTGATATTTACAAAACAGGTATTTATCTTGCCGGAGGAGGAGCGCTATTAAGAGGTCTTGCGGACAGAATTCACAAAAAAACAGGCCTTCCTGTATTTGTTGCTGAAGATCCGTTGAGAGCTGTAGTTCGCGGAACAGGGATTGCCCTTAAGAATATGGATAAGTTCAATTTCTTAATTAAATAATTTTAACTTTTTACGACTTTATATCTGAATGGGATTTTTGCTGAGATTATTTTCGAAGAATACTCTTTTCGTCTTCTTTATATTCCTGCAAATTATTGCTCTGGTTTTGATATTCTCTAGAAATGCCATGCAGAGATCCTGGATTGCAGGCCAAACGGCTGCTTTCAATTCCTGGGTTTCCGGATATATTGATGAAGGAGTTTCTTATCTGAAGCTAAAACAGATCAATGAAGATCTTGTGGTTCAGAATAAAGCCCTTATGACTGAACTCTATGGAAAAGACGGAGAGAAAAATCCTGTTTTCAAAAGAGTTCATGATACCATTGGTGGAGGGCAGATCTATACTTTTGTTGATGGTGAAATTGTTTTCAACAGTATCAACAGAAGAAATAACTATTTTACCATTAACCGTGGCCGAAGAGACGGTGTCTTCCCTCAAATGGGGGTAATGGCGCCAAGAGGTGTTGCGGGAATTGTAATCAATTCTACAGATAGTTATGCATTAGTTCAATCCGTGTTAAGTGTCAACAAGATCAGAATTAATGCAGCACTTAAAAACTCAGGATATTTTGGTACCTTAACGTGGAATGGAGATAACTCAAGGGTCATGCACCTTGCGGATATCCCTAAATATGTAGCCTTAAAAGTAGGAGATACGGTCGTTACAGATGGTAAATCTGCTATTTTTCCTAAGGGTGTAACCATTGGTACCATTGCAGGATATTCTGTGGATAATAAAACCGGTTTCTGGGATATTTCCGTAGAGCTGAGTGAGAAAATGGGAGCATTGAATAAAGTGTATGTAGTGAAGAATCTTAAGAAAGCAGAAGTGCAGAAGATTCAGGACACTATGCAGGCTGTAATAAAAAAAGAAAATGATTAGCAGAACTTTATTTACCGATATATTGATCATGATCTTTCTTGTTGCATTACAAATTTTTGTATTGAACAGGATTACGCTTTTCGGAAAATATACTCCGGTATTATATCCTGTGTTTGTCATGTTTTATCCATTTTTCAGAAATAAATTTCAGTTCCTGGCATTGAGCTTTTTAATAGGACTGTCTATTGATGGTTTTCTTAATACGTGGGGAATTAATGCGTTTGCAACAACGCTGATTGCCTATTTCAGAACGTTGATCTTTAGAACTTCTACGGATACTTCTACGGATTTTTTCTCTTTTCAGTCCCTTCAATGGGCGCAGTTTTTGCTGTTTTTATTTTCAAGTATTTTCCTGCATCAACTTTTATTACAGTATATCGAGTTCTTTAAGTTTAGCAGGTTTTTTGAAATATTATTTAATGTGTTGGTGACAAGTGTAATTTCATTTATCTTTATAGTCATTTACGCATTAATATTTAAAATCAAACAAAAAGTTTGAACACACGTTATTTAAAAATCTTTTCGATCCTCGTTACCATCGCACTTATTTTTGTGGTGAGGCTTGCGTATTTGCAATTGTTTACAGACCGTTATGCATTGAATGCTGCGAATACCTCCATTAAAACAGAATATGTTATTCCACAGCGTGGAGTTATTTTTGATAGAAATGGTAAAATCATGGTAGGTAATCAGCCTGCTTATGAAATTTCATTTACTCAGGCTTTGATGAAACCTGATTTTGATACACTGGCTTTTTGTAGTTTGATGAAAATTACAAAACAGGATTTTATCAATAGAGTCAATATTATCAAAAAGGAGAAATATTATTCGAAGCTGACCCCGATGACCTTCATTAAAGATCTCAGCAGGGAAGATATTGCAAGAGTTCAGGAAATTATTTTTAAGTATCCCGCATTCAATATTGTATCAAGACCTCAGCGTCAGTATGAAGTCTCCACATCCGGAAACCTTCTGGGATATACCAGTGAGGTGAACGAAAGAGATATTAAAAAAGATTCTGTCTACTATTTACCGGGAGATTTTATCGGGAAAACAGGAGTTGAAAAATCCTACGAAAAAGAACTTAGAGGAGTAAAAGGGATAAAATATATTCAAAAAGATATCAGGCTCAGAAATATCGGTTCCTATAAAAACGGATCTTTAGATAAAGATGTGATTACAGGTAAAGATATTACCTTAACCATTGATTATGATCTTCAGAGAACAGCTGAAGAAATGCTTGTCAACAAACATGGTGCTATTGTAGCTTTAGATCCTAATAATGGGGAAGTATTAGTGGCGGCAACAGGACCGGATATTGATCCGAACCTTTTCACCGGACCTTATAAATCAAAAAATTTATACGCCCTTTCAAAAGATACTCTTTACGAGAATAAACCTACTTTTGACCGTTCTTTACAGGCAGGATATCCCCCGGGATCAACTTTCAAATTGCTGACAGCACTTGCGGCCATGCAAATGGGAGTAATGGATGAAAAAACAATCTTTCCTTGTGGAGGAGGATTCTTCTATAAAGGCAAAAGAATTAAAGGACATGGTGGCGCTGATCCGTTAATTCCTTCTATTCAGGTTTCCAGTAACTGTTTCTTTACCTATGCATTTATTGCCATCATCAAAAAATACCCGGGAAATCCTTCTAAAGGTGTTGATGAATGGAAAAAAATCATGAGTAGTTTTGGGGTGGGTGAGTTTTTAAATAATGATTTTGCTGTTGGAGCAAAAGGAAGAATCCCTTCCGGAGATTTTTACGAAAAAAGATTTAAAGCCATCATGAAGGCAAGTGGCTCCCAGAGAAAGGATTTTACCAACTGGGACGAAATGTCAACCGGTGCTATTTATAATGGAATGGGGCAGGGTGATGTTTTGGTAACACCTATTCAGCTTGCCAATTATGTGGCCGCTATTGCTAACAGAGGATGGTATTATACCCCTCACATTGTAAAAGCTATCGATGGAAAGCCCAATCCTGATTCAAGATTCAAGGTTAAACATAAAACGTTAGTAGATCCAAAACATTTTGAACCAGTTCTGAAAGGGATGGAAGCTGTAGTTTTGAGAGGAACAGCAAGAGGTTTGAAATCGAATGATTTTACGCAATTAGCCAAAACAGGTACAGCACAGGTTCCCCAAGGAAAGGATAATTCTATCTTTGTATTGATTGCTCCTGCTGATAAACCAAAAATTGTCGTAGTAGCAGTAATGGAACATGCTGGATTTGGAGCTACGTGGGCTGGCCCGGCTTGTACAGTGATTGCTGAAAAATATATTACAGGTGATCTGAAAAGAGAAAATCTTTATAAGAAAATGATTACCTCGAGTTTCATGCCTGAATATAAAAGGCAATGGATTGCTGATTTGAAGCGTAAAGGTTTGTATGTGGATCCTAAACCTGATTCCATTAAACAGAAAAGAATTAAGGATAGTCTGGAGTTGGTAAAGCAACAAAAAGCTAAACTGCAAAAGAAAATAGAAGAGGAAGCTAAAAAAAATAACACTGCTAAAAAACCTGTGAAGCAATGAAATGGACAGAAGGAATAGATAAACTGGGCCTTGGGCTGTATTTCCTGCTTTGCATTTTTGCGATTGCAAACATCTACAGTGTAGACCAGAAACTAGGAGAGAAGCAATTGGTTTTTTTCTGTATTTCTGTATTTGTCGGGCTTATTATATTCGTTGGGAGAAGCAAATTCTTTGAGAATATGGCCGGGATTATTTACATTGGAGGAGTTTTGTTATTGATAGGGCTTTTCCCGTTTGGTAAAGAAATTCTGGGGCAAAAGAACTGGTATAAGTTTGGAAGTTTTACCATGCAGCCCGTGGAGTTTGCAAAAATTGGAACTGCTTTGATGCTGGCTAATTTTGTTTCAAGCCCGGATTTTAATATTAAAAATAAAAAATCTATTTGGACTGCCCTTGCTGTTATAGGAATTCCTGCGGCAGTCGTTCTGGCCATTCCTGATGTGGGTTCCATGCTCGTATTTATAGCGTTTTTTATTGCTTTGTACAGAGAAGGACTGAGTGGTCTTTTATTTGGTATTGGATTTATTTTCGCCGGAGTTTTTCTGATTGCATTAGCGGTTCCTCCCGTTTATGTTGCCATAGCGGTTTTGCTTATTGCAGGGGTTCTTATTGCCATGAATTATCATAAAATGTCATGGGATGTAATCTCTATTTCAGGAATTACCGGTTCCATTCTTTTATTGTGCGGTCTGGCTTTCGGATCTCCTTATATTTTAGAAAAACTTCCTAAACACCAAAGAGAAAGAATTGAGGTTCTTTACAAAGGTGAAAAGGCATTTAGAGATACTTCAGGATACAATCTGTTATATTCCAAAACAGCTATCGGATCCGGTGGTCTTTGGGGAAAAGGATACCGTGAAGGATCTGTTACCCAGGGGAAATTTGTACCTGAACAGGAAACAGATTATATCTTTTGTACAGTAGGAGAAGAATGGGGCTTTTTAGGAAGCGCAATTCTTATTTTATGCTACATGGTCTATATTGGAAGAATATATTATCTGGCAGAGAAACAGAAATCTACTTTTAACCGTGTATTCGGGTATTGCTTTGCCTCGATTCTGCTGATGCACTTTTCGATCAATTTAGGTATGGTTATGGGGCTTTTCCCAACAGTTGGGATTCCTCTCCCGTATTTCAGTTATGGAGGAAGTTCTTTACTGGCCTTCTCCATGATGACATTTATTTTCTTTAAACTTAATTATTCGGATAAGAATAGCCTGGTGTAATATCTTTGAAGCGAAAATATAAAATCGCGAAAAGGTAATACTTCTTCTTTACCCATCTGCAGATTGCGGAGTATATTGTCGTTCTATAAATCGTAAAAAAATGAAAGATGCTTATGTCCTGGATCAGGATTTTGAAAATATTGATCTTACCCAATTACAAAAAGGAGAATATGAAAACTGTACATTCAGAAACTGTAATTTTGAATACGGAAATCTATCCGGTTTCAGTTTTACAGACTGTGAATTTACAGATTGTAATCTAAGCATGATAAAGCTTGTCAAAACGGCCTTCCATGAGGTAGTTTTCAAAGAATGTAAAATGTTTGGACTTCAGTTTAATGATTGTAATGCTTTTGGATTATCTTTCACGTTTGATGGAAGTGCTTTAAATAATTCAGTTTTTTATCAAACTTCCATTAAGAAGACTGTCTTTAAAAATACCAAATTAATAGAGGTGGATTTTACTGAATGTGATCTGTCAAATGCAGTCTTCACTCACTGCGATTTTTCGGGCGCTGTTTTCGATAGTACAAACCTTGAAAAAGCAGATTTCCGTACATCGGTTAACTATTCAATAGATCCGGCTTTAAACAGGCTTAAAAAGGCCAGATTTTCGCTTTCTGAAATCTATGGACTGCTCTATAAACTGGATATTGAAATTGATAAGAATGGCTGATATCGGTAATTGTGGAATAACACATCTAAAATAAATAGAAATTCATTCGACAGGAATGGGCTTTAGCCAAGACTTAATGTAAACAGCACATATAAAAAAGCCATCAGAATTCTGATGGCTTCATTATTTAAATCAATTATTTATAAAATTAAAAATTTGCTGGTGTAGCTGGAGTAGTCGCTGCTAAGTTGTTATAATTTTCTCCTTCTTCGTTGATCACTCTCTTAGCAAATCTGAACTTAGGACCCCAATAAGAATCATTCAGTGAAGAAATCATTACTCCTTTTGATGTTGCTGCGTGGATAAATTTAATCTCACCCTCTTCAGAAACACTTTCTACAATACCTACGTGAGAAATTCTTCTTCCGTGAGAGAAGAAAATCAAATCTCCCTTCTGTAGTTCTCCTTTTTCTACTCTTTCACCTTCCTGAGCCTGAGATGCTGCTACTCTTGGTAAGCTAAGCCCTGCTGCTGCTCCGAATACAGAAAGAACAAAAGCTGAACAATCGATACCGTTTCTGGTTGTCCCTCCGTATCTGTAAGGAGTCCCAAGGTATGTTTCAGCTTCTTCAAGGATACCGTCAATGGTTTTATTATGTTTGATTGCTTTTGCAATCTCAGAATTCTTAACTGCTTTTTTAGCACTAGCGATAGATGCTGCCTTTTCAGCAAGGAAAGAGTCGATAAGTCTTTGCTTATCCTGCTCTATTTTTTTGTTATCTATAGAAGCTAGTTTGGCATCTGTTTTGTATTCTTTTGTGTAAGTTGCTGGTTTTGAAACCACATAATTTGTAGCACACGATTGCAATGAAACTGTAGTAACTAAAGCAACTAAATAAAACAAAACTCTTTTCTTCATATATATTTGATTATCCGTGTTAAAAAGGAATATTTATTTTCAAAAGCAATACAAAAGTAGAGATTCCGAGTAAAAGACCCCTGATATGATAATTGTCAGGATCTTATTTTAACACATTTTAACATATAATTTACATATGTTAAAGAAAAATAAACCGCAACGGCCTATTTTTGGTAAGTGTGCGGTTTTTTTTATTAAGATTCTTTAACAAACTCTATCGACTTTCTTCTATATATCAGGTTCTGTGATTTAAAACTCTAATTTTCAGGACTGTTAATAAAACAAAAAAATTCCCCGGAAAACCGAGGAATTTAAACTAATATGGAACTTTACAGGACGTTATTTTGTAAACAACATTTCTCTGTATTTTGTCATCGGCCAAAGCTCATCGTCTACCATCATTTCCAGTGCATCAGAAGCTTCTCTGATTGGATCGAATAATGGTTTTACTTTATTACAATAGCTTTCTGCCTGTTTTTGGCTGTCTGATGTACTTTTTGCGGTTTCTCTGGCTTTCAAAAGATCTTCAACACCAAGCTTAATTTTAGAAACATTTTCAGAAATGCTTGTAATTAAACTCATTTGTTCTTTTGCTAAAGTTTTGAATTCTTTATCACCAAAGATTTCTTTAAGACCTTTTACGTTTTCAATTAATCTGTTCTGATAGTTTAATGCAGAAGGAATAATGTGGTTTCTTGCGATATCACCTAAAACTCTTGCCTCAATATCAATAACAGTAGAGTATTTCTCTAATTTAATTTCATTTCTTGCTTCAACTTCTCTGTGGTTAAAGATTCCCATCTCTTCATATAGATCTAAGAATTTCTTGTCCATTTCCTGCTTTAAAGCTTCAGGAGTTGTTTTAAGGTTGTTTAATCCTCTTTTCTTAGCTTCTTTTGCCCAGTCATCAGAATATCCATCACCTTCAAACATAATGTTTTTACACTGCTTGATGTATTCTCTCAATACATTGAAGATGGCTTCATCTTTCTTAAGACCTGTTTCAATTAAAGCATCAACTTCTTTCTTGAAATCATTTAACTGTTTTGCTGCAATGGTGTTCATTACAGTCATAGACTCTGCGCAGTTTGCAGAAGAACCTACCGCTCTGATTTCAAATTTATTTCCTGTAAATGCAAATGGAGAAGTTCTGTTTCTGTCTGTATTATCTAACAGGATTTCAGGAATTTTTCCAACTACATTTAATTTTAATTCTGTTTTCTCTTCCGGAGATAATTTTCCGTTGGTTACTTTTTCAAGTTCTTCCAATACGCTGAACAACTGACTTCCGATGAATACGGAAATAATTGCCGGTGGAGCTTCGTTAGCCCCAAGTCTGTGGTCATTGCTTGCAGAAGCGATACTTGCTCTTAAAAGGTCTGCATATTCATGAACTGCTTTGATGGTGTTAACAAAGAATGTTAAGAACTGTAAGTTTTTCTTTGGATTTTTTCCTGGGCTTAACAGGTTTTCTCCAGTATCTGTTGCTAAAGACCAGTTGTTGTGTTTTCCGCTTCCGTTTACTCCAGCGAATGGTTTTTCGTGGAAAAGGATGTGGAAGTGGTGTTTGTGAGCTACTCTTGCCATGATGTCCATCAACAAAGAGTTGTGGTCTACAGCAACGTTTACTTCTTCAAACATTGGCGCAAGCTCAAACTGGTTAGGTGCCACCTCATTGTGTCTTGTTGTAGCAGGAATACCTAATTTCATACACTCGATTTCCAGCTCTTTCATGAAGTTCATTACTCTTGTAGGAATAGAACCGAAATAGTGGTCGTCCAGCTGCTGACCTTTTGCCGGAGAATGTCCTAACAATGTCTTACCTGTTAATACAAGATCCGGACGTGATTGGTATAATGCTGAATCAACAAGAAAATATTCCTGCTCCCAACCCAAAGTAGGCGTTACTTTCGTTACGTTTTTGTCAAAATACTGCATTACATTTGTTGCCGCTTCATCTACAGCACTCAAAGCTCTTAAAAGAGGTGCTTTATAATCCAATGTTTCTCCTGTATAAGAGATAAAGATTGAAGGGATGCATAATGTAGTTCCCATAATGAATGCCGGAGATGTAGGATCCCAAGCTGTATAACCTCTTGCTTCAAAAGTATTTCTGATACCTCCGTTAGGGAAAGACGATGCGTCAGGCTCCTGCTGGATAAGCATGTTTCCACTGAATCTTTCAATAGCTCTGCCTCCTTCAATCGGAGTGAAGAAAGAATCGTGCTTTTCTGCAGTAGTACCTGTTAAAGGCTGAAACCAGTGAGTATAGTGTGTTACACCTTTGCTCATTGCCCAGTCTTTCATTGCTACAGCTACCTGGTCTGCAATATGTCTCTGGATCTTAGTTCCTTTTTTAATCGCATCCATGATAGAACCGAATGCTTCTTTCGTTAAATATTCTCTCATGGTTTCTTCTGAGAAAACATTTTTACAGAATAGCTCTGATAATTTCGCAGGGATCTCAACAGAGTTGTCTTTTCTGAAATCCTTAAATGGAAGGGTTTCTAATGCTTTGAATCTTAAGGTTGACATAATTGGGTTGATTTTTTACAGGGCAAATTTACAAAAAAAATGAATCGAAAATATTTTAACCCTAAAAATTTTAGGGGTCTTTTGAAAATTTATGCAATTTAAACGATTGTTTGGTGTTTTTTAACAGGGTGTTTTGTGTTTTCTGTTTAAAAACAATTGTAAAATAAGAACGTCAATTGCCTAGGCGGTGCAAAAAAGATTGTATTTGCTGTCTTCCTATATATATCGAATTAAATTTACAATTATTTAAACTAATTCTTGAGATTTTTCCTGAAAATAAATAAAAAGATCGGCAGAAAAATAAAAAATGAATAGAGAAAAGGCTTAAAATAATCCATGTCATAAATATCAAATGCATAGAATAAGATATGAGTTGCAAAAGTTATCAAGAGATAAGGTAGTATTTTTTTAGAAGAAATAACTGCATTTATAAAAAACATGACCAGCATTTGAAGGAGGATTACCAGAGGGAACTTATCAAATAATCCATATATTCCGGCAAAAGGAGAAATCAGAATTGATTTAACAATTTGAGTGAAATCTGGTGCTTCATCAAGCTGAAACAAAAAAAATAAAGCTCTAATAGGAAAGTATATAAAGATATGACAAATCCATATTTTCCAAAAAAGAGAAATTCTATTTAATTTACTTTTCATAAGGTTTAATAATTTTTACAATTTCATTATTTACAGTTCCATCTGAATGTAATTTGCCTTTAAATCCATACCACTTTGGTTTATGCTTTGATAAATATAGCATTAATAATGGTAAATCTATCCTGAATTGTGAATCTGTTACTTTAGCATTAGGTGTAAAATCATCAAATGCCGGAACAATGTCGTTAAACCAACTAATTGCCTGAGCTCCGGCTCCATGCCATCCGCCGAAAGGGTCTTTGTCTGCCATATTCTGGAATCTGGATATAGTTGATGAACTCGTTTTTCCATAAATGGGCGGGGCTACAACCCCTTGTTCATGTTGGATAAATTCTTTATCCCAAGTATAGGCCGCGTCGCCTTTTAAAGGAGTTTTAGCATATTGTCCATACATCAGCTCATGAAATTTGGTTATGGCAAAATCACAAATACCTAAATTTAATTCATTGAGAATAGTTTCAACATCATTGGCTAAAAAGCTATTTCCTCCTTCCAGTGAGTTCGATAATGCTTTTACCAGTCCTTTAGCTCCTTTGCACCACTTTACTTCATGCCCGAAACGGTTCTTAATATTCCAGTCTACACCCTCGTAAAAATCATAAATTTGTTTAAAAGGAGCAAGTCTTCCAGGTATTTTGTGCTCAATAATATAAGAATAAGCTCTTCTCCAGGTATCATTGTTTTCTGCCCTGTCTTTTGTCAGCCATGAACCATCCTGTCCTTTCCAGTCTTGTATTTTTATCGCTTTGTTTCGTAAAGCAAGTTGATAAGTTTCGTAATCAGGAAATTCTCCTCCAATATATTTTTCTACAGAATTTTTGTTGGTTAGGAAATCATACATCAATTGAGGAAAGTTATTGCCAATATAATTTTTTGGAAGAAGTATTTTAATTTTACCTCCATCAATATTAATATATTTTGAATGATGAATGGCGGAATCAAAATATTTTACCTTAGAAGCTCCTTCTACAATTTCTATAACAAGCGGATTGACATTTTGTTCCACATCTTTTACTCCTGCGTAGTTGAAAAGAATATTGATTACCGGAAATATTTTTCCTATAATAAAGACCCTTTCTTTAGGGAAAATATCTGTGGAATAATCAGATAATTGAATGGGCTTAATATGTTTTCTGTAATAATTTGCATTACGAATCTGAAAAAGAGCTTTTACCGTATTAAGTTCTGTTTTATTGAGATAAAGAAAATCATCTTCCTCCCTGTCTTTTACTGTTAATATTTCCTGTTGTGTAATATTTGAAATACTCATCGATGGATATTGCGTATGTAATCCTAATCTTTTTGGATAGCTCATCTGTATATGTTTAGTGTGATTATGGCAAACTTAGCCTTAGCAGACGCCAAATCTCGACGTATTAAAACAAATATTCATTAGTCTGAAGCATATGTTTTAAACGACTTGTTAAAAGACAGTTAAAATAAAATGGGCAAAGATTTTGTATATTTGTGTGAAATTTATTTTATGACAAATTCTAGAGCAAGAGAAACAACAGAGGCTATTGAAAGACTATACATCTCTATGAGACATTTATTTTATAGAGGATTTTTCAAGCCGGGTGGAGTTTCAGGAGAGAGTATCAGAAGTTTGTTAAAGACCATCAATCCGGAAATTTATGGAACCATGAATATTCCAAGCAAACTGGAGCTTGACGGCTTGATGTATGTACTGGACAGACTTCCGGAAGGAATTGAAGAATGTGCTTTTATTCATCTTACATCTGATGAAGGGTTTGATAAAGGAAGTTTCGAACCCATTGTTCCCAAGAAAAGAAGAAGAAACTGTTATAGAATAGACGAACACCAGATGAATATTGAGGTTCTTTTGGGCCGTTCCGAAATTTATGACATTCTTACCCACCTTACCTTCCTTTTTATAGAAGCAGATAAAATCCGTAACCTGGCATTCATTCAGGATGAAAACTGGAAGCCTACACGCGCCTTCAAAATCATTGAAGAAGTAGTAAAAGGAGAAAAGAAATTCAGCAGAAAAGAAAAAGAAGTGGCGCTTATCCATCTTTCTTCTTTAATAGGAAGATCTTTTGATGAAACTTTAAGGGCTTACAATACTTTTGGTGACGATCAAAATCCTGACCGTTTGTTTAAAATCATTTACAACTTAGGAAAAGTAAGTCTTGATGATGCAAAAGGAAGCAGAGAAAGAGAAATTCATTTCAGTTCTATATTAAAAGAAAGAGTAGGACACCATTATTTTGGAGAAAAATGGGCCAACAAAGTGAAAGAGGTTTTATTTGAAAACAATCTTCACATGCGTCCGTTACATATTATTTCTGCCAATATGCATTCGGTGAAAAATATGCTGTATGCCAATAATGCCCTTAAAAAGAAGCAGCATCATGAAATTGATTACAAACTGTACGAAGAAATTTCAAACAAAAAAGAACTTCGTGATAAGGTATTGAAATATGCTTTGGATGAAGGGATGATTCATATTGGTGACAAAAGCGGGAGCAATATTGATGTTCAGATTATAGACCTCAGCAAAACAGACCTGAAGAATACACCATTTGCTGATTGCAAGTTCGGAGGAGATGATGTGGTGATGGTTTTTGATTATGCATTCGGTGAACAGGCGTTCGAAGTAATGGATGAGTTACTTAGACCTTTTGAGCATAAAGGTGAAGTGTATATGATGCATGTAAAATCTGTTTCCATTATGGGGAAAGCAGGTATCCTTACCGGAGAAAAAGGAGATATTATGATTCCTACTTCTCATATTTTTGAAGGAACAGCAGATAACTATCCTTTTGAAAATGCTTTAAAGCTGGAAGATTTCAACGATGATGAACTGAAAGCTTTTGAAGGACCAATGATTACTGTTTTAGGAACTTCTCTTCAGAATAAAGATATCCTTTCTTACTTTATGAATACTTCATGGAAGGCTATTGGTCTTGAAATGGAAGGAGCACATTATCAGAAAGCCATTCAGGTAGCCTCTAAAATCAGACATCACATTTCACCGGATCTGTTTGTAATGTATGCTTATTATGCATCGGATAATCCGCTGGAAACAGGAAGTACACTGTCTTCAGGAGGCTTAGGTCTTACAGGAGTAAAACCAACCTATCTGATCACTTTAAGAATCCTTGAAAAGATTTTAAGAAGTGGAAAGAAAGAAGTTTCCACTAAAAAATAATTATATTTTCATTATAATATCAACCTCAGATGCATTTGTATCTGAGGTTTTTTGTAATTAGTTAAACACTAATATCACAAATTTATTTGCACAAATTGCACTATTTTATTGTGTTTAAAATAGTGGTTTTCATTGGTGAAATTTGTGTTTAAATAAAAACCTATCTTTAGGAAACATAAATAAAATATCCATGAGCTCAGTTTCACAACTTGCGAAAAGATTCAGAGAGGTTCTGCTGGATGGTCTCTGGATCGCCAATACCAATTTTAAAGATCAGCTTTCAGATGTAAGTTGGGAACAGGCTGTGACAAAGATAGACTCTCTTAATACCATTGCAATGCTCACTTTTCATATTGATTATTATATTGCAGGAATTATTAATGTTTTTGAAGGTGGGAATCTTGAAATTAAAGATCAATTCAGTTTTGATCTTCCTCCCATAGAATCGCAGAAGCAATGGGAGGATCTGTTGGATAAATTTTGGAAAAATTCTGAAAAATTCGCAGCACTTCTGGAACAGATGCCTGATTCTAAACTTGATGAGGTTTTTGCAGATGAAAAGTACGGAACTTACTGTAGGAATATCGATGGAATGATTGAACACAGCTATTATCATCTGGGACAAATTACTTTAATCAAAAAACTATTAAAAAGCCTCTGAAAATAAATAAAACACCTTTGAAAAGCTGTGAATCGGTGATCTTTGTCAAGCTTTTAAACCTTGACAAAGATTGTTGAAAATAAAGCTCAAAAGATAATTTAACAATTCAGGTTAAAATCTATCTAAAACCATATTAAACAGAATAAAACCTCAAAATAACTCCTATTTGAGGCTTTTATTTAAATTACCTACCTTTAAGAAAAAATAAAATTTTAAATGAGAAAATCGGCTGCAATCATTTTTGCGTTTATCATTTCACAATTTCAGGCTCAGCAAGGAGCTTATTATCAGCAGGCTGCGAAGTACAAGATGGATATTGATGTCAATGCTGAAAAATTTACCTATCAGGGAAAACAAATATTAGAATACACCAACAATTCGCCGGATGAGCTGAATGTGGTTTATTTCCACTTATACTGGAATGCTTTCAAACCTAATTCTATGATGGATCAGAGAGTGGCTTCCCAAGGAAAAAATGGTGACGGAAGACTGCAGAAAGACGGAATTTCAAGACTGGCTTCTATTCCAAAAGATCAGGAAGGTGCTCAGAATATTCACTGGATTAAACAAAATGGAAAAGACCTGAAATTTGAAGTTCAGGAAACCATTATGAAAGTATACCTGGCAGAACCTATCAAGCCAAATTCTACCACTACGTTTACGATGGACTGGGATTCTGTAATCCCTCAGCAGATCAGAAGAAGCGGAAGAAACAACAGGGAAGGTGTAGATATGACAATGACACAATGGTACCCGAAAATTGCGGAGTACGATTATGACGGGTGGGCAACTTTTGATTATCTGGGAAGAGAATTTCATGCGCCGTTCTCAGATTTTGATGTTACCATTAAAATTAATAAAGATTATGTAGTGGGAGCAGGAGGAATTCTGGAGAACCCTACAGAAGTAAAAGGCTACGATGCCAATGCTAAAATAAAAACAGAAAAAGATAAAAAGGCAACCTGGAAATGGACGGCAAAAAATATCCTTGACTTTGCATGGAGTGCAGACAGAGATTATTCTGTAGAAAGCTTCAATGTTCCTGAGGGCCCAAAAGTATATCTGGTCTATCAGAAAAATGATAAAACAAAAGCCTGGGGTGAATCTCAGCCTTATATCACGAAGTATTTCCAGATCATGAATGCTCACTTTGGAAAATATGTATACCCAACTTATGCCTTTATCCAGGGAGGAGATGGCGGAATGGAGTACGGAATGTGTACTATGATTTTAGGGGAAGCTAAAAATGTTAAAGATTTAATGGGCTTAATGGCTCACGAAGGCTCTCATTCATGGTATCAGCAAATGCTGGCTACTAACGAATCTGTTCGTCCATGGATGGATGAAGGGTTCACAAGCTATGCAGAAGGATATACCATGTATCAGCTGTTCCCTGAAGATCTGCCGAACCCATTTGCAAAAACGCTTGATGGTTACAGAAAATTTATCAAAAAAGGAATTGAAGAACCGGCTGTTTGGTTAGGAGATCATCATGATAACGGTACGTCTTATACCTATGCATCTTATGTAAAAGGAGAATTATATCTGGTACAGCTTGGATACATTATGGGAGAGCAGAACCTTGCAGAAACGTTAAAACAATATTATGATCAATGGAGTATGAAACATCCTTCAGACAGAGATTTCCTTCACATTGCCCAAAAGGTTTCCGGAATGGATCTTAAGTGGTTCCATAACTATTGGATTAATACAACAAAGACAATCGATTACGGAATTAAAGAGGTAAAATATGATACCAAGTCCACCACTATTACATTGGTTAATAATGGTCAGGTTCCAATGCCTATTGATTTTGGAGTGATGACAGCGGATAAGAAAGTTATTACGTACCAGATCCCATTGAATATGACTCATACATGGAAAGAAAAAGATATCTATGGAGAGCTTAAAACAATGCCTTACTGGCCCTGGACTCAGAAAGAATACACGCTTACCATTCCTTATACCAAATCTCAGTTATCTGTTTTGGGAATTGATTTCAGTCAGAGAATTGCAGATGTAAATATGGAGAATAATTTTGTAGAAGTAAAATAAACTAAAAAAGAGCTATTTCATTTTGAGATAGCTCTTTTTTTATAGTGTACATAATAGATGCTGCTGAATTCTCTGCGGTTTTATCTTAATTTTGAAGTGCTATTTTCAAATTGATTTTCTCTACATTTTTTATTGAATTAGTGACCTTAAAGCCATTTTTATAATCTATAGTATAGCTTTCTATAATAAAATCATAATTCCCATTCAATTTTTCTTTTAAGCTTGAGAGAAGCATTTTGTCAATATCATCACCCAGGTCTGAATAATAGAATCGAATTAAATCTTTATCCCATGGTTTCAATTTGATCTTTAGCTTAATCTTCCTATTTGTATTTTCAAAAATGCGGGAATATTGTATTAAATATTTATTTTCTCCGATTTTTTCAACGATAATATCATCGGTTATAAATGTATTTTGAGAGGTAAGTTTGTGAGAAGAAATGAAGTTATAAATATTCTTGTTAGGATCCGTTTTGTGATTGAGCATTATAACTTCATTATTTTCATAATCATATAACTTTGATATATCGTCATTATATTTATACATGATATACTTTGGATTTTCAGAGTTGATCAGGAATTGGGATTTATTTATAGGACTATGACTGCTTTTTATCAGAAACTTATAATCGAAACTATAATTAGTTTGTGCATTTATACTACAACTCATAATTATAAATAAAAAATAGGCGATAGCTTTTAAATTTTTATCCATTTTTTGTTTTTTAATTCTTGTACAAGGATAATTTTTTTTAATCACTCAGCAATAGGTTTCTATAGATTTTTTTTAGCTTTATGAACCAAATGTATGTTGTAATAATAAAAATACGCCTCATTTTGTTTCCCGCAGCCTGGTTAAGACTTTCCGATATCTCGGAAAAAGAAAAACAACCTTGTTTGTAATCTTCAGAGGGATCGTGCAGGTTTCAAACGTACTTATTTTGCATTGAAGCGCTTTTTACAGAAGTATTTTTAAGATAAACTTAATTTATAAGAGATTGGGGGCTGGTTTTTTATAAAAATGATTAAATTTAATCCCTCAAAATCGAGCAGGAATTTCAATTATATATAATGAATTTCTTCTGAAAAATATGTCAATGAATTCAATCGTAATCAATGTAGGGAACAGCAATATCAGATTTGGTCTTTTCAATGGTGATAATTGTGATGTTTCGTGGGTAATCAATACAAAGCCTTACAGAACGGCAGATGAACTTTATGTACAGATGCTGATGCTTTACCAGACGTATAAAATTGAACCCAAAGAAATCGATAAGGTAATTATCGGATCCGTAGTACCTCAGCTTACCAAAGTAATGAGCTCAGGAATCAAAAAAATTCATGGAACTACTGCTGTTATTGTTGATAGGAATACTCCTTCAGCGGTGCAGGCAAAATCCAAGCAGATGGGTACAGATATCTATGCAAACCTTGTAGCAGCCCATAATCTATATCCTGGTAAGAAAAAGATTGTTATCGATTTCGGAACGGCTCTTACAGCAAGTTGTGTGGCTGAAACCGGAGAGACCTTAGGTGTAATTATTGCTCCGGGAATTGTTACTTCTCTGAATTCACTCATCAACCAGACGGCACAGCTTCCGGATATCGAACTGAAAAAGCCAAAATCTGTTTTGGGATTGGATACCGTAACCTGTATGCAGAGTGGAATGGTGTATGGCTTCTTAGGAATGGTAGAAGGTTTTGTCAACCGTATCAATGAAGAAGTTAATGATGATTGTTTTGTAGTGGCAACGGGAGGAGTTTCCCACGTCTATAAACCTTTGACAGACAAAATTCATGTGATGGACAGACTTCACACCCTGAAAGGACTTTACTTCCTTGGAAAAGATTTATAAATTAAAAGATTAAGGTTCAGGTTGAATCCGGGTAATGCCTTAGTCTTCACCTCAACCTTAATTTTATTATCATGAAAAAATTTCCGATTATAGAAACTGAAAGGCTTATTCTTTCACAACTGGAGGAGAAGGATATTCCTTTTATTGTTGAATATCTTCAGCATAGAATTTATTCTGATCTTACCTCCAATATTCCTTATCCCTACGTAGAAAATGATGCCAGATCCTGGCTGGAAATGTCAAAAGAAGCTTTTGATAACAATACCGGATATACTTTTGGGATTCGTAATAAAGATGGACATATTATCGGAGCAATCGGCCTTCATGACAGAGATGATGATAAAGCAGAGCTTGGCTATTGGATAGGAATGTCTTATTGGAATAAAGGATATGTGACCGAAGCTGCAAAAGCTGTTGTAGATTTTGGTTTTAATACCTTGAAATTCAATAAAATTTTTGCGACTCATTTCCTTCATAACCCGGCATCCGGAAGAATTATGGAAAAAATAGGAATGGAGCAGGAAGCCGTTTTAAAACAGGAAATTAAGAAAGACGGAGAATATTTTGATATCGTGAGATATTCTATTTTTAATGACTGATTCGAGAGGAATACAGAATTCTATACGCTATAAAATAAAAGGGGCGGATATTGGAAAATATCCGCCCCTTTTTTTATGTGATGATTAAAAGACTATCTTTTGCTTTTAAAAAAATCTTTAACGATTGAAGAGCATTCGGCTTCCATGATTCCTGTGATAACTTCTGTTTTCGGATGCAGCGAAAGATGTTTATTGATAAACCCTCTCTGTTCATCACGGGCTCCAATGACTACTTTAGAGATCTGAGACCAGGAAAGTGCGCCGGAACACATGACACATGGCTCCATGGTTACATAAAGTGTACAGTCTTTTAAGTATTTTCCTCCAAGAAAGTTTGCTGCTGAGGTGATCGCCTGCATTTCAGCATGTGCGGTAACATCATTCAGTGTTTCAGTAAGGTTATGGGCTCTTGCAATAATCCTGTTATTGGAAACCACAACACATCCAATAGGAACCTCATCTTTTTCTAATGCGGCTTCTGCTTCCTGCAGTGCCATTTTCATATAATATTCGTCTGTAAACATTAATCCGTTATGGTTAAAGTTAAAGGAAGTTTAAAATGGTAAATGGTAGGGTCACCTTTTATCATTGCCGGAGAAAATTTTTCTGCCAGAGAATATAATGCAATTTCTGCCTGTCTGTTGAAGGTGAAATTATCCCCTTGTGCATGAACATTGCTGACTGTTCCATCTTTCTCAACAATAAAAGCGACATCTGTTTTTATCATTTTTACTTCAGAATATACCCCGTCAACATACAGCAGATTGGCGACTTCCTGTCTCAGAGAATTGATCCCGCCAGGATAATCTGCACTCTTTTCAGCGGTTGAAAATTTTCCAGATGAGGCAAATCCTGGGTTTTTGATAGTCTGAAGATCTTCAAGATTTCTGACTTTTAATAAAGCTCCGATCAGTGCATTATTTTCAATGCTGTCCATTTTTTTCATGAAAAAAAGGAAATCCCCCTTTATGGCCGCTTTTTTTACGGTGTTGGATTCTGCATCAAATTTCTTTTTGAACTCTTTATTCAGCATATTTCTGTGCTGGTTATAATAGCTCTTTACGAGTCTGAACTCTTCTTTCTGCTGTGCGAGAAAAAAGGAAGAGATAAAACAGCTGAGGCCAATGAATAAAGTTTTCAATAAGGGTATATTTATGTAAATATAACAAAAAATATGAAATATATTCTTTGTGCTTAGCTTTCAAGATAGCGGTTCAAAGATTCCTGTAAATGATTGCGAATGTCATCAACTAAACCTTTAGGTTCCAGAACGGTGACTTCTTTTCCGAAAGAAAGAATTTCCTGCATAAAGTCATACGTCGGATGGAGGAAAAACTCGAAATAAATCTCTTCAGGTGTTTCTTTAGTCTCTTTCTGCGATTGGTGAAGAGGGAAACTTCTGATATACTCTCCCTGATGACGGCTGCATTTCAATACAATGTTTTGAGGTTTCTGCTCTGCCAGATTCATCACCCCGAATGCATTTTTGAAATGCTCCCTGAAATTGTATTTGTACTTCTCTCTGAACTGATTTTTAGCAACATCCAGATAGTTGATTCTGTCTAGCCCGAATGATTTTAAAACTTTATCTTTTGTATCGATGGCAATGAGATACCATCGGTCTTTAGATTCTTTTAACGCCAAAGGATGAACTTTTCTGGAGGTCATCAGTTTGTTTTTGTAATTGTAGTGTTCAAATGTCACCACCCTTTTATTTCGAATCGCAAAGAACAGATCATAAAAGTGTTCTACACCGGTAGGTTTACGGCTTTCAAAAAAGATAAAATCTGAAAAATCCGGGTGAAGATTCAGGGCATTACTTACCTGGAAAGATTCCAGCAGTTTTTGGTTGTATTCATCCACTTCCATAATGGGACGACTCTCAATATAATATCGGTTGTCTCCCTTTTTTTTGTTGTGAATGGAGAGATTAAAAAGATTGGAAATCTCCCGAATATCTCTCTGCAGGGTACGGATAGAGTAGCTCTTGATTTCAGCATCCTGGAATTCAAAAGAATTTAAAAGATAGCTCTCCAGCTGGGAATAAGTAGCCGGAGAACTCTCTAATCTTTTAATAATTAAGGCATATCTTGTCAGATAAAAATCTTTCTTCATTTCTCTATTTTTAGGGTGCAGCAGTGCTGCGTTTCATGGTAAAGTTTTATAAGACAAATATATGCGGTTAATGCGACAAAACGTGTCGTGTTTTATTTTTTGTGGAAACTTTATGAAGAATTATTATATTCTGCTGTTATAAAGATCAACAGCATATTTACCCATAGAATAGAATGTATTGACATAGGTTTCTATACTTCTTGTAATAACATTACTGTTAAAGGATGTAGGATCTGTTGGGTTGTAAAAGTCTCCCTGATCTGTTTCCATTGTCATTGCTGCTACCTGCTGATTCCCCATCCAGGCCTGAGACATCGGGGAACTGCCGTCAATATCGGAAAATGCAAGGAGGTCTTTATCAGCTAGATAACTATATCGTTTCCTTATTTCAGCATCTAATCTGTCACATAATGAATATATCGCATTTTGAACAGTGTTAAATGATGATGCAAACCAGGCTGCCCGATAATCAATAGTAACCCCTGAACCAAAATTATGGCAATCAATATATAATACGGTGTCTGTTTTAATCGTATTAAAAGTATCTCTCACCAGTTGTGATTCTTTTTCGCTGAATGGTGCAGTGCCTTTATAAGATTGTGATCCAGCGCCTCCGTCTGCATATTCTGCCCAGCGATAATCAAAATTTCTATTAATATCCACACCATTATGATTCCATCTTACCGATTCTGTACCCCCTACATTTCCAACATTTAATGCATATGGGTTAACCAAAGGAATAAATGTCCAGTCATAATTAGATCGTAAGACGTTTATTATTTCGTCCTTATCAGGATTTTCAAGCAAGAGTTTAAAAAATAAATAGGTAGTGTAAATACTTAACTTTTCACCCCCATGCGTACCTCCGCATACAAATATACGTGGCTTTCTGCGCCTTTGTGTTGGCGCTGTTTTCCTGTTAAATGAAATATCAATCCGTAAAATATCATAAGGTGTTGGACCTTCTGTTTGACCGATAACTGTTTTTGTGACGTTATTAGAGAAAGGGGCTATTACACGATCATACATTGGGTAAAGAACATCCGAATTTAGAGTTAAAGGATTGAAGGCAGGATAAACCGGAGCACTCCAATATTTAATCCCGAAATTATCGACTGCAAATTTATTCATTTGCCGTGCGTCCTTTTGATATATAGAGACTCCATTTACAGAATAATTTTTAAGACCGGTAACATAAAAACTATTGAACGAACCACTATACCGATAAGTAAACAAAATCAAATGATTTAATAAGGGTGCAGCTGTTTGATTTTGAACAATGATTGTATTGTTTGTTTTATTATACAATACAACGCCGGCTGTTATTGCAGAAGGCATATCTATACCCGCGGTAGTAGTGGGCAAACTAATTCTCCCTACGGTTGTGTTTCCTGTGTCAATGATTGCTCCCCCGGAAATTATGATCTTACGATTCGCTAAATCAAAATTGATGTCGGTATCATTAGTATTTAGGATGGCAACCTGTTCATTTATTGTATAAATCGTAGATGGAAGGGGCTTGCTTTTTTTACTTTCATTTAATAATTGATCATACTTACTGGCGCTAATATTCTTTAAAATATAGGTGAAATCAAAGCGATCCTGCTCAGTAATAATGTCCGTGGGAGTATTTTTTTCAAAAACTATTCTTACCTGATTAGAGGTTGCATTATCTACTGAAAAGTCATTGGTAGTAACATTCTGGTTGGCGAATATTCCATCCTTATAGAAAACAACACGGGATATTTTATATCCTGATTTTGGATTTAGCCAATAGTTACCCGTAACTACAGGAATTAAAGCGGTTCGTATTCCTGTATCGGAGGTAGAGTTGAAGCCATTATTCACTGCTATCCTACCTATTTCTGTAGTGATACTTTCTCCTAAATTAATTTCAAAATCATTGTATTCTGATATAGCCTTTGCAGATACTTTTGTATTTTCTACGATATCATTAAATGTAATTAACTCAGATGAGTAGCAATTAATTTTGATTGCATTTAATTCTGACTGAGTGACTGTTTGTGTCTTGTCCGTATGATGTAGGGAAACTTTCCATTTTTTTGCTGTTGCAGGAAGGGCTGGAGTGAAAGTTTTTGCATTGATATCCTGTTTTGCAATAAAAACATTTTTATCAGTATAATAGAAAATAGTTTGCAACAACATATCACCCAGAAGTTCAATTTGGTTGGCATAGATGATATCTAAAAAGGAATCCGTTCTACCTCTCATCGTTGATCCTGTGGGAAATCCAACAGACCCAGAAATTGCGAGTGCTCCAACTTCCAGAGTGGGATTCATATAATCCTTAAAACTGCTGCTTTGTTGGATAATTTGATCACTATTTTGAATTTGGTTTAAGGGGATCAGATCATTTTTGTGCCAATAAGAGTCTAGCCAGGACCAGAAATGCTCTTGTGTGGGTATGTCTCCGGTTTCAAAGTATCGTTTTAAGTCTTCTTTTGTTTTCATAATAAAATTCGGTGATTTTTGTATTAAATAGGTTAAGATTAGAATATTCCTTCAAAGGCAGGGCTTTGTTTAAAAGGTGTATAGCTATATTTCAGATTTCTGGTTTTTAGACATAGTTTTGGCTGTCCAGCATTTTGTGAACGTTAAATTCAAAGTTTTTTTTAGAATTTTAAGATTGCTTTTTGTGTTTTTATTTGTGTTTCAAAAGTAGGGAGGGAAAACGACAAAACTTGACGTGTTTTATTTTTTATCTATTATATTTTTATTAGAAGGATGCCATCAAATTACCATTTTCATCCCATTTTTTATAAGTTCCATCGTATTCTACGTTGTTATGGGCTTTATACTCTGTATAATTTTTAATATTGCCATATTTTTAATTGACTTGTAATATTTTATAGGTGATGAATATAGCAAGAATGTGACAGGATTTTAATTTAAAAAAAATAAAAGCCACAGTACTTCTGTGGCTTATTTATTATTGATCAAAATATTCTTTCCCTTTTCGATCTACCCATCCCTTTTTGCCATCCGGAGTTTCAAACCTGGCAAAAGCTCCAATATAAGGTTCAAGTTTTTTATATTTTGGATCAGTGCCTATATTAGGATAGAAGGTAGACAATCCGTCTTTTTCCAGATATAAATAATTCTGATAAGAAATAATTTTTTTATAATGAAATGGAATAATTTCTTTTTGCTCTTTGAAATCCCAAACACCATATTTATTTTTTAGTTTTGAAATAATATATGATATCTTTAATGGAGAAAATAATCTTTCCTCACTATCTCCATAATCTATAATTTTTTCATTCGATGTACTTTTTCTTCTCAAAGTATATTCAATTTCCAAACTCTTTTTATTATTTAAGAATTTTGGATCTTGTCCATAAGAAGGATATTTAATATTTAAAAGTTCATCTTCAGGATCCATAAAAATATTAAATGATTTTTCCCGGATTTTATTTTTTTCAATCGTATAAATTTGATAACCATTGTTTTTGTCTTCTTTATATGATTTATCAGATTCTTTTTGTGGGGATAATTGAGAAGTATTGCTCAGTAATCCATCCCGTGTATAAGTAACCAAAGTTCCGTTATTTAAAATAATTTGTAAAATATCTGGATTTTCGGAATACCTATAGGTTAAAATCTCCTGCTCTTTATAGAGCATGGATAGTTTCTGATCATAAATGGTTGTTTCGTTCGCTTTGTGTGTTACAATCAATATATCGGTAGTTATCCGATCATAGATGGCGGGTAATAATATATTAGTTTGATCTTTCAATCCAAATTTACCATTTTCTTCAAATTTTGTCGGGAATTCTTGTGCACCCAAGAAATTTACTAAAAATATAAGTAAGAAAATAATATGTTTCATTGTTTACTATTTTATTGGACTAATATAATCATAATCGACAGACTTTTCTACCATTTTTTGCCATTGCCATTGATAAAAGGATTTGTATTTAAACTTTTGATTAAAATTTGGTTTCCCATCTTCTCCTGCATTGCTTTCTTGCAAATCGGCAAATTGTCTGTAATCCATTATGTTTTCTAAAGTTTCACTTTGATTTTTTACAATACCTAAATAAGGAGTCCATTTTGCAATTTGACTCTCATAACTTTTAATATCATTTATGACTTTATTTTTTGTTGTGTTAACATCAAAATCCGGCAAATTAATACTTTCAAGTTCTATTACTGAGGTTTTTTTATCGGTAACCAGCTCCGATTTTTCATTTAAATAAGAGCTTTCACCGACAATATTTATTAAAAATCTTTTTTCGAATTCTTCAATATCAACCAAAGATTTTTCAGAACTTTCAATAACAGACTGTATAACTCTATATTTTGTATCAAGTGTAAAATATTTTTTTAAGTCAACTTTGACATTATTTAATTCATCTAATTCTGCTTTTTTTCGTGTTATTAAAGTGTTTAATCTATTTATTTCTTTACTGGCTTCGTCTTCGAAAGTGTGGAGTAATCCCAAAGAATGTCCAAGTTCATGAATAACTAGAGAAAGGGCATCTTCATCCTTAATAGCACTTTTGAAAATATGTGTAATTCCTGAATTTCGATAAGAATAAGCCTGTGTTTTAGCATCTTCATTTTTACCACCTTCCACAGACATGTTGACAAATATATAAACAATTTTATCCTGATTAAGATGTACAATTTTACTTTTTAAATACTCTGATTTATAATTTAAATATTCCTTATATAATGTATCCTTTATTGGGTTCCAGGCATTTGTAGCCGTATGATCTTCATGAAATTTTTTTGCTTTCTTCAGATTAGATTCATTATCATACTTAAAATTTTTTTTGAATGCTTGTAATATTGTTTTTATACAGGCTTGCATTTTTTCAATATTTTTTTGTATTTCTACTACATTGTAAAATAATGCGGAATATTTGTTTTCGATTAAATCATTATAAATCAATGCATTTCTTTGGTTATTTTCTTGGTAGTTTACGAATAGATTTTTTCCTTTCATTTTAACTACATCATCTTTAAGAAAATCAGTTTTGTCAAATTTTACAACGTGAGTATGCTCAGCAAGATTGCCTTTAATATATGCTTGGTTAAAAGATTGTTTATTAAAGAAATTATGTAATTTATTAACAAATTCAAATTCTTTATGGTCTTTTAATTCAACAGTTGTAGAGGGAACGGAATCAAAAGAAACAAAAACTGGCTGTATGGTTGTTTCATATACTTTAGCATTTGCTTTTACAATTAGCCTTCCAACTGTTTTTCCTTCATACTTGGCTTCAACACTAATATCCTTTTCAAATGGTTCCAAGCACTCTATTTTTATTTTATAAAATTTGTCATCAGAATTAGGAACAGTTTCTGTACGTTCTTTAGTTACAGTTATTTTGTTAGTTATAGATATAAATGATTCATTATTTTCATTCAATTCTTTACATTCATATTCTAACAATTCAGGAACAGCATTATTATTTTCTGTACTTACATATAAAAAAACATAGCTTTTTTCTTTATTTATTTTAGGTGGCCAAATACTTACGTACGGACAAGAATATCCTGTATAAAGCTTATCAGTAATTTTCTTACCTTCTTTATTTCTGTAATATATTATGCTCCCAGTAGGACAGTGTTCCGCATTATATTTGTCAAATCCAAATTGCCCTATATATCCGGAGTCATTCAAACCTATTCTCTCTTTTTTAGTCAATTTATCTATCATACTTGTTTTTGAACGATAAAAAGTAACATCTCCTTCAAGCTTATATTTTGAGTATTTTCTTCTGTCCGTCTTATAAACATCCACATCGGCCACACCAATCTTTGCAAGATTTCTAATATCTATATTTTTCATTTTTTAAAGTTTTTTGAAATTAAAAATTGTAAAAAAATAGCGGTGATATTTCACACCGCCATTAAGGTTAATACTATCCAACAATTGTTGTAGGTAATGTGGTAGCTCCATCACTATGTGACAACTGAGCATCAGTATCCAGAGAGAAACTTGTTTCAAACTCCAGTTCTGAAGGATTCTCACAATTCTTAGGATCATTTTCCGGGAAAATCGGTAGAGGCTGCTTCACGGGAAGTCCTGTAGACTTATCCTGAAGAATCGTCAGTGTAGTAGGGATTCTGGTAATCCAGTATTTACCCTGAGGTTCTCCTGTTGGCTGTCTCATTTCGTCCACGATACTCATGTACATTGGGTCTCCGATTACCGGTACAGATCCGCCATTCCAGATTAATCCGGTTTCAAGGAAGAACTGAACGGCTGCTTCAAAACCTGGTTTTACGGTAACGATAATTCTTGCCATACCTGCCTGTAGGAAGCTTCTGAATAGAGGATCCATACTTTCACTGATGTAGAATTCTTGCCAGCTCTTACGATTAGCCCAATAGTATGGATAGAAGGTATAATCCATGATTTCCCATTCAAATGCCTGTTCCATAAATTTGGCAAGTGCGGTATATCGGTCCAGATTTTCATTCAGGTAGACCTGGAAATTATCCATTTTTGTTTTCTCATCGGCACCATTGGTTGTTTCCTGGCCTAATGTATAAAGGTAATCCTGTAATAAGTAAGCGATACAGTTGTGCTTTAATACATCATGCTCCATATAACGGTAGAACGTATCCTGTCTTTCTTTAAGCTGTGCCTCTTTTTCTTTTTGCTCTGCATCCAATCTTGCCTGATCTTCCTGGAATTTTGCATAAGCAGCTTCATAGGCTTTAATAATTTCATTGAAGCTTTCAGTTTTCCATTGATTGATAAATGTATCACTTAGCTCACAATTTACAACCACTTTGATGGTATAGCTTCTAACATTGTGTCCTTTCACCTGAAAAGTTACATTCCCTGTGATATTGAAACCAGATGATCCGTCATCAAAATTAAGGTCTCCACCACGTTCAGAACGACCAATCATATCTCCTTTTAAGTTAGAGAACATTACTTCAGAATAACGTGATCCTGACCATCCGCCACCTCTGTTTCTTGTTGATCTGCAGGCGAAGCTTGCATTCTTTCCGGCATAGTTGTCCGGGATGGTAAATTGGGTATGATCAATTCCAAAATCGTCATTTGTCTGAGGAACACTGGATGCTGTATGAATAACCTGTTTGGTTGCTTCCGGGAAGGCTACTAAATTCACTCCATATTCCTGAGCCCAATGCTGGATCTGTACAATAGTTGCAGATTTTGGATCTGGCATTAACCAAGGTTCCGGTGCTTTTCTAGGGTCTACAGGAGCTTTAAGTACCTGTGCTTTTGCAACAGTAAGAGCCAAACGGTGTAATCTTGAAGGTTCAGGAACCATAAATTCAAACATGGTACGCTTACCATAGTTGTAGATCTGGTTCTTCATTTTCTTGTCGATCCATCTGTACACTCCTGTAATGTGTTTAGGTTGTGCAGCATCAGGATTATCAGTATTGGTTACTTTTCCTCTGTTGTCATATTCATGAACATTGGTTTCCGTATATTCTTTGATGATTTTCTGTACTCTTTCTTCTGAAATTTTAGTCAGAACTCTTTCCATCGCTCTTTCCGTAATTTCCTGAGATTTCATCACGGCCTGTCTTGTACTGTCGTGCTGTGCTGTGTTATTGGCATAGTCTGCACCGATTTCAAACTTCATGGCACTATCATTTCCATAGCTGAATCTTGTATAGGCAGAAATACTTTGTTGCTTCTCAATTTCTTTAGCAACTTCGGTCTGCATATCCGTTCTGGAAGTTTTTGAAGTGTCAGACATCTTCTCTGTTTCCTGAGATTTAGATGTTGTGTCTGTAATTTCAGAATATTCTCTGGAAACGGAAGATTTATGTCTTAATTCGCTTGCCATAACATTCTCAATATTGGAAACTTCTCCGGGAACGTAGGCATGAACACTTTGTACTACCTTTAGATAATCTGCTACACCCAGTCTTTTTATTCCGAAATTTTTACGTTTCTGAATGGTTACCGGATCCGGTGTCCCCGGGTTTTCGATGGCTGCACGTTTCAGGATCAGCATTCCGGTAAGGTTCAGATCTTCTTTTGGATATTGTGTAGCAATCTCTCCATAGGCTACGCTTCCGTTATCAAAAATGATTTCTATTTTGAAACTAAAGCTGCTTCTGAATCTGTCTACCAAAGCTGCAGGTAAAGAAATTTTATTGTCTACAACAGGAATATTGCTGTAGTTTTCTTCGAAAGTTCCGGCTGCATCCGTTGTAGCAGTGATTCTGGCATTGGCAACGCTCCATGAAACATCTTCAACTTCGAAAGAAAAACTAACAAATCCTCTGCTCCCGGACACCCTGTAAGAACTGTGTGCGTATAAGCTATATGCCATCGGCGTTCTGGCAGTGTTTTGAATAAGGGGAACTGAAGCTCCACCGATATTGGCATACTGCTGTTCCGGAAGAGGACTGTTTTGCAGAGCGATTTCCATGGAAGATGAAATATTGTTTTTTACAACAAGTAAAGCATCGGCATAGCTTTCTATCTCATCATCAAGAATAATGGTCTGAGCGCCCATTCTTAAGGTGTTATGTGAAAGGATCTGAAGGCTGTCTGTCTCTTCTGCCAGAGAAACTAATCCCGTTGTGGGCTCACCGAAAAGCTCAACAAAAAGGTCGAAAGATTCTGGTGAAAGCTTTGCCTGTAAATCTTGTAAATTGATTTCATTATTGTAAGTAAATACAAACGGAGCAACTTCATATTCCTTCAAGGTGCTGTAAAGACGTTCTTTTTCTTCTTCAGACATGTCCGGAGTGATTTTGCTGTCTACTTCAGCCAGTTTCTTGTCATAGAGTTCTAAACGCTCTTTGTTTTCTGCCATATATCTGGAATACTCATCCTCGTATGCCTGATGTCTGGATTTGTGGAATTTTTTCTGAAGTTTTTCAAGCTCAGAGTTTAGGGTGCTTAAAGATTCTTTTCTATGAATTGCTTTGGTGGCAGCCAATGAAGCTCTTGCTTCGGATTCCAGTCTTTGAATGGTTTTTGCACTCAGGGCAGGTTCAGAACCTTCAGCAGCTCTTGCAGAAACTGAAAGCGTTTCAACATCCTCTGAAAATAAGATGGCTGGTAGTATAATTTTTCCATCCATTGCTTTTTCCAATGGTTTTTCACCATTAACCTTGATGATTTCCTGATCGGTAAGATCCTGATTGCTGGCAAAACCAAGCTGAATAGCCATTAAAACGTGGCTGATTGCTTCTTTAATATAGAAATCTCCCTGGGTAACAATTTGATGAATATAATTATTCCAAAGTTGGGAAAATATAGCAATTCCTTCTGCGTTTAGCTGTCTGTTGGTGTTAATAAGACTTTTGTAATAGTCTGTTACAAGAGCCCAGTCGGTATTCTCTAATCTTTCTTTTTTAGAAAGCTTTCTTCCAATCACAAGAAGATCTTTAAATGCACCTTCTTCAATTTTCTTTTCGCTTTCGAATCCCGCATTGTTAAATTCACCTGCAACTCTTTTCATGGCTGCAAATTTTAATGTTTTGGCAGGTCTTCCTGCGACTGCTGTATCAAAAACGCCGGTTACCCCTTTAGGTCTGTGGATAAACCCTAAGTTTTTGTCTTTAGTTTCTGTTAATTGTGGGTTCCTCAGACTTACAAATCTGAAAAGTGATTGTGATGCATTATTGGTTGTATTCATAGGGTTTGTTTCTTTATAGTTAATAATTCCTTCTCCGACTAAAGATGTTCCGACGGTAAATGCGGATTTTGCTGTTGATGTATTGTTGGTTGACATTTTGTGCTTATTTTTTTGTGTATTCGAGAGTTAGAGTAAACGAGTTGATAAGAGAATAATCATAATCAGGCACATTCAACAGTTCAATGATAGCCATTTCCCTTTCTATGGTGATGTAGGCCTTTGTTCTCCATTGGTTACCTGCAAATGCGGTTTTCAGATCATACCATTCCGTAAACATTTCGTTGGAGATAATCGTTTCAAGATCTGGGAATTCAGCTTTCAATTCAATTTGACCTGTTCTTGGAATCTGATCCAGATACAAGGTTTTTTTGTAAACAGGCTTCCCGTTGATCCATTTTCCGCCTGTTAGCTCTTCTTTGGTGCTGTAAGAATGTTGCTTATCCGCATACTGTTTCTGGATGTAATCATTTTCCTGGGCATTGTCTCCAAAATAAGTTTTAGAACTTAATCCTCTGGCATTTGTTGCTTCATGTTCTATAAGCACAGGTTCATCCAAGTTCGGACTTGCAAAAATTCCTTTTAGCCCTCCTCCGTTTGTCTGCCTTAAAGCAGCACCTACATCACTCAGCATCAAACGAGCTCCATGGCCATATGCGAAAACGCCATTTTCTTTACTTACAGAAATAGTAGAGGCATTGGTTCCATCTAAGTTACCGGAAGACATCATAGCAGCTTCAGGAAATAAGCCGAGAATATTTTTTACACCATCAAGTTCATTCGTTCTATAAATGATTCTTTCCTCCGGATCTTCATCTGTAAACTGGATATTACCTGAAACGGGGTTGTTTACTTCTGTTCCTGTGAGAGGAATGTAGTTTTGGAAGTCTGAAAGATTTTTATATCCAAATACATTATTGGCATTTAGAACAGCTACTTTTGTATAGGTGTTATCAGCTAAAGGCGTCCTTTTTGCAGATACTACAGCATCAAAATCTAATGTTCTTGAAGCAAAGTCACCGCCAATTAAAGGAGTTACAAAATCATGACGTCTTGCTACCGGATTGGATTCAATAACCAGCTTGTTGAATGTTGAACCTCCTAATGGAGCATTACAGCCGATAACGACATTATTATCACCCCAAACACCCATAGCGTGAGTAGTGGAGGCCGCATTATATCCAACAAAAGTATTGGAACCCCATGCGCCGGATCCTGTTGCTTTACCATGAATGTTTCCGGCAAAAGCACCTAAAAAAGTATTTTGGGTTCCATTCGTTAAGGAATAAGCTGCTCCAAGACCAAGAGCTGTATTATTTGTTCCGGTAATATTTTTGTTTCCTGCTTCATCTCCGATATACGTATTTCCGGTTCCCGTTGTTGTTTCTGTTCCTGATTGTGTTCCGAAAAAAGCATTGAAATTTCCGGTTGTTAACTTAGTTCCGCTTGAAACTCCCGTTGCTGTATTCCATCTTCCTGTGGTGAGCTCATTTAAAGCATAAGAGCCCAGCGCTACGTTATTTGCCCCTGTGGTTAATTTTGATAATGTATTATAGCCAATCCCTAATCCATAGGCTCCGGTATGATCTGTATTCAAATTTCCAAACCAAAAGGAATACGTTGTAGGACTGAAATTTATTTCACCTGCTCTGCCTTGGGCTGGCTGGAAAATAATAGGCTTGGTTGTTCCGTTTCCTCTGTCGATAACATTTTGTAAATTATCATTTCCACTAAAAGTAGGTTTATCAGAAAGGTCATTATAGCTGCCTGTTACAGCCACTTTTTTCAGGGACACTTTTTCCTGCCCTTCCTGTGACAAGGTTACACTTCCGTCGGAATTGGTCGTCGTAATGATACTGAATTCCGAAAGATTGATGTGAAAGGCTGAGCCATCATTTTGGGTAATGGTGATAATATTTTGAGAAGCATCATAGGTGGCGTTCTCAATACTGATATCACGGGTTATCAAACTGCTTAAATCAACAGATTTACTTTGCTGGGTACCATTCTCTCCAGTATAGAATACCGTTAAGATGTTCCCGTTCAATTGCGGAGTCTGAATGGAGGTTTGAGTTTCAACCTTATCTTTCCAAAGCTGAGCATTCTGCGGACTTAGATTGGAGGCATTAACATCTGCTTTTTGAGAGAGATCATAATCTAATTGATCTGCCGGAATTTTTTCATCTTTGTGCCAGTAAGACTCCTGCCACTCCCAGAATTCTTCCTGGATGGGGATATCTCCGTTTTCGAAGTATTTTTTTAATTCTTGTTTTGTTTTCATTTGTATAGTGTTTAATTGGTAAGTTGTCCGCCAGTTATCTTAACATCAGTATCAAAAGAATACGTATGATACTTTGTGTTTTCACCTAATACAACCTCTGTAAGTTTGTTCCCTGAAAATGCTCCTGCTTCAATATTGAGAACAGTGTTGGGGATCGTTGCTGAGGTTAGTTGATTATCGTAGAAAGCATCGGATTTAATTTCTGTCACTCCATTTGGAATCTCAATAGACGTTAGTTTATTGGCTGAGAATGCCCCTTGTGAGATAACTGTTATTCCTTTTGGAAGGCGTATTTCAGTCAACTGATTTCCTGTAAATGCTTGAGTGCCAATATAGGTAACGCTTTCAGGAATATGTAAAGATGTTATTCGGTTGCTGAAAAAGGCCCAGCCTTGAATATCCGTTACGCGGGCAGGGATCTCAAGTACTGTTAAGCCGCTTCCTGCAAATGCGTGTTCCTGAATACTTGTTACGCTGTCAGGAATTTGTACTTCAGTAACGATCAAACCTCCGGTAAAGCTTTTTGGAATAGTTAACGTTCCTGGTTTTATAACTATTTTTCTTTGTGCAAAGAACGCCAGTGAGGCATTCTTCTCAGCATCCATTTCAGCATAGAGCAGGTTGAATGTACCATTTTCAAGGCCTGTCACCTTCTGAGTGTCAATTTTTTCGTCTTTATGCCAGTACGAGTCCTGCCATTCCCAAAAGTCTTCCTGTTTTGGGATATCTCCATTTTCAAAATAGAGTTTTAATTCTTGTTTTGTTTTCATATTGTTAATTGTGATAGGGTTACATAGTAATAGTGTAAGTTGCTGCTGCTTTTGGAATGATTACCTTATTAAGGTCTAAGTTTCTCAGTACAGAAAATACTTTCTATTTTGTCCTGTTATATTCATCTAAATGTTCAGCTAGAAAAACTCTTAAATAGTTGGTAAATGTTTCCAATCCAAAAGTAATAGCGTCACTATCATGGCTTTTAAAAGCTGGATTGAATCGGAAATTTTGACAAATTTCAAATGTTGAAGCATATAAAGCTCCCAGAGATTTCATTGTAGAACCACTAAATCCCGGTCCATTATAGTTATTCGATTGCCCAATGTAATAATCATCAGATTGTGGAATTAATAAAGATTTAGCCTTGTATTTTGCTGATAACTCCTTCATTAAAACATTAGCTGAATTTTGACCTAATTCAGAACCAAGATTTACAACCCATGCCATATTGTAATTTTTCGGATCTGTCTGAGGTGTGCCGTGAAAATTGTGAAAATCTACACCCATAATTGTGTTTGATGTGATTTTTTCCTGCATGAATGTATATATTGCCTGGGATTCAATTTCTGATAATGCTGCTTGACCAGGAAACGTAGGGTCAGCAGAAGTACCTCCGCCTGCCCAGAATGTCGGAAAATTTCTATTTAAATCAACCAAATTAAAATTCTTACGTGTTCCTGCGCCAGATCCTGCGTTCCATCCATGTGGATTTGCGAACGGAATAATAACGAATTCAACATTAAATCTTAAGTATTCTAAAAACGGATGTGATTTCCAATTTGTAAGAACCTGTTTCATGAACTCATAAACAACAAAAGAAGGGGTCTTTTCAAAACCATGAATTGAACAATTCAAAACAACTCGTGGCAATGTTTGGGCATTGTTTCCGGTAGGATCGCCGGCAGTTAACTTGTTAGGTAGAAAAGTATAACCGTAAATTGGTAATTTACCATCAACATTGGTGTCTGTAGGAACATCCGTTGTAAGCGTTTCTTTCGTAATTGAATATCCAGGAGGAGTATTAGTGATAAGTTCATCCCATTTTAATGACCATTCTCTACAATCCTCATAAGGTTTTTTGGGAATGCCAGATCCATCCGCCCCCGAGTAACTGTCTAGTGTTGGTGCAGAATAATAATCATTGAAACTACGAGACCGTGCAAACTTTACAAACCCTAAAGGATTATTAAAAAGTTCTGATTTTTTATATAATGTTCTACCTAAATTACTATTATTAGTTACTCCTGAGTTACTTTCAACCACTCTTTTCTCGTTAGGAACCTGAGACCAATCAATTGTTACTTTTCCATATATTGTTGTATTAGATTCCCTTTTAGTACCTGATCTGAGATAATATGTTTTTATCCCTGAGTGCAATACAGGATCATACGGCATTGAAAATGCATTATTAAACTCATCTGCGTATAAGAACAGCGCGGGCTTACCTGTTTCTGCATAAATAAAACCCAGGTATGAATTGGTAGTGGTAACGTTTTTTCCCAGTCCATATAATGTAACAACCGCATTATCTTTTACATTATAAAATTCAGCATCTAAGATTGATTTACTAAGCCAAAATTTTTCATCTGACGTTCTCGATCCCTGCCAGGTTGAAAATGTCTTATTATATAAAACATCAGCAGGGGCTACAGGCTTTATTGGGTAAGCAGTTGTTCCTATTGTATTGATTAAAGTATATCCTTTCGCTCCAAAAACATCTTGCAGTGTTGAATTTAGATTTAATACATAAAATAATACGTAATCATTAACTCCCAAAGGCCTTGCGGCATTATCATAAATTGTAACTGCTCTTGCATTCGTACTTAATGTATTATAAACAATTGCATAATATGTTGGATTTGCAGAGGTATCGACAGATTGTGCTCGAACATTAAATACACCCTGGTTTGTAATAATTTTATTTGTTGAAGATCCAATTAAAGTAACAGTATTAGTAGCAACATTAATTGTCAAAGTAGTGGAATGTGATGTAAAAAGACCTGGTGACTTAGGAAAAGGGAAATAAACTTCCCAATTAGCATTATTACCTGGAACTGCACTTGTAATATCTACTTTAGCTTTCCATAAAATATCAAGATATCTAACAACCTCACCAGCTTTATAAGAACCCAGAACCCAATTCCGAACTCCTCCTGTTTTTATATTCTCTAATAAACCTCCAACACTTAAGGCATCAATGTTTTCAATTTGGTTTAATGGAATCATCTCGTCTTTATGCCAGTACGAGTCCTGCCATTCCCAAAAGTCTTCCTGTTTTGGGATATCTCCATTTTCAAAATAGAGTTTTAATTCTTGTTTTGTTTTCATAAAACGTTGTGTGATCTGTGGGTTAATAAATTGATTGTTTGGTCCTGCCTTTTAGTGGAGCAGGATCCTTTTGGGCTATATTTTCAGACATAGTTCTGGCTGTCCAGCATTTTGTGAATGGTGAATTCAAAGGTGTTGAGAATGTTTAATGAGACTGCTGTACGTGTATTATAGAGATTTCAAAGGTAATGTTGAACAGCGCCAGAACTTGTCGTGTATTAGTTTTTTATTTAAAAAGTATCTTCTTCAAGTGCTCCTTCTTTAAAATCTTCTCTAAAGAAGTTTTCAATGTCATTGAGATAGTTTTCATAATCCATCTCAGTATTTTCAATATCGCTCCACTCAATGGTATAGAGATCTTCATCAAAGAGTATATTTGTATTGTGATCTGGTGGTGTTTCCATGTTTTGTGTTATAAGGTGTTGTGAACATATTTCAGGCTGTTCAGCATAAGAGAATGTTGAATTCAATGGCTTTTAAAAGTTTTTATGGATTGTTGTTTTGTGTTTTTTTGATACTCCAAAGGTAGTAGAGGAGAACGACAAAACTTGACGTGTTTAAAAAAGATTTTTTTAATTTTAAATATAATCTTAATAGCTTATATGAGTTGTTTATAAGGTAAAAAGCTTATATCTTATTTTTGATGAGTTTCTGAACAATTTGGTTCAAAATTTCTCTGTTATCATCAATATAGCTCAATCCGGCCTGGATCAGGTTTTCAATATTGGATCTTCTCACATTATCCATTGCTGGAGAAGCATTTTTTAATGATGGATTCAAACGATAATAATTTTTTTGATTTCTCAGACCCAGTGTCTGAAACATTTGTTCCAGCTGATAATCTACTGTTTCTGCATTGGCAGACATTAAAATGTCAATAATTGGGCTTACCCAGCCAATTTTACCGGCTTTTTCAAGTCTTTTAAAAGGGTAAGGTCTTGCCTCAATTCCTGTTCCGATAGAAATAATAATCATATCATTTACACTTGGATGGTTGGCTTTCTGATGATTTTTCAACACTTCTGCAAAAGGAATTTTTCTTGCCTCAGCATAAGCACAAAGAGCGGGATTATTGGCAAACATTCCGCCATCAATGAGACTGAAAATCTGTCCGTACATAGATTTAATCTGAACAGGACTAAAATACGTAGGAGCAGCGGAAGTCGCTCTGCAGATATCTCTTACAAAAAAGTTGTCTGTGCTGAGATTAGCTTTCCATGAGTTGAAAAGCTTTGCTCTTCTGTTCTCTATGTCATAACTTGTTATTAAACAGGGTTTTATTAATTCTTTTAATTCTAAATTTCCAAAAAAATCATTTAAGTTTTTTTCAAGAGCTTCCTGGGAAATTCTTTCATTCAATAATCCGAATGGATTGACCAGTTTTTCCCAAAAAGAAACCTGGAAGATGTCGCCGCCCTTTTCAGCATATAATTCCAATCCTTTTTGAATAGAATATTTTGCTTTTCGGGTTTCATCAGGAGAGAGAATAATAGAAGCAATCAGACCTCCGGTGCTGCTGCCTGCTACCAGATCAAAATAATCTCCCAGCTTGGCAGTGGGCTTATCATAATACTGGAGCTGTTCTTCTATGTAACGCAGAATAATACAGGTTATGATTCCCCTTATTCCACCTCCGTCCAAAGAAAGAATGGTTGTCTTTTTCATGTGATATTTTTAATGTTTTGTTAAAAGGACACATGCAATATTAAATCTACAGAATCTATTGATTTATCATAAAAACATTCAGATTCCATATTGAGATTTTATTGCTTTTTTTGTTGTTTTCTTATAAAGCAAAGGTAGTGTGGGGAAGCGACAGAACGTGTCGTATTATATTTATTTTCAAATAAATGACACTAAAAAATGACGTAATTCTGCTTGTCTTTTGGCATCTTCAGAAGTGATCTCCAACGGGTTTTTACAGAGCCTTTTTTAGAAGGGATATTCTTTTTTTCAAAGTGGGGAAGATCTTTAAATGTTTTCCAGTTGCCACCCCAGTCCCAGCCATGGCGGGCAAAGATTTTGACACACTCATACCAGTCTGCAACGCGGTCATTATCCCAGTCTTTTGCAGTGTCCCAGCTCGCTGTTTTTCCGTCAATCATCAGGCAGATATCTACAGCAAGTCCATAATTGTGGATGCTTTGTCCTGCCTTTGCATTGGTTACCTTTTTTCCTGACGTAATTCTTCCGATCGCATACAGCTTTTCCTGTTCTTCAAAAGATCTTAATCCCTGGGTGATCCTTATCTTGGCTCTTCCGGTAAGGGCTTCATCGCATTCCTGTATAATTTGCTTCACTTCATCTCTTACCAACGGATGAAGATTCTGAATTCGTTCTAAGGTTACTTTGTCCATATTTTCTATTTTGTTACAGGACAAAAGTATAGCGCGAAGACGACGAAACTTGACGTGTTTTATTAGAAGTTTGATTAAAATTCTATATCCTTCAATCAGAGATGAAAAACATAATCTACAAACAAATTAGAAACAGATCAATTCATCTGTGAACACAAAAAATAAGAAAAATTGCTATTTAATTTTTAAAAATCAAATAGAAGTAGTAAATATGATGGATAAAACACAATAGTAATGCATACCATCTTACCTTTTTTATTGGCTATGATTGCGGCCATTGTGCTGCTCAATATGTGGGCTGCAAAGTTAAAAATTGCTTACCCGATTTTACTTGTTGTATTCGGGTTGCTTGTTAGCTTTGTACCTGGTCTTCCGGTTGTAAAAATTAATCCGGATCTTATCTTTTTTATCTTTTTACCTCCTTTGCTATTTGAAGCTGCGTGGTCTATTTCCTTTAAAGAAATGAAACGGTGGTGGCGCATTATTGGAAGCTTTGCATTTTTAGTCGTCTTTTTTACCGCACTGGCCGTAGCAGTGACGGCCAATTACTTTATACCCGGTTTTACGCTTGCCCTCGGATTTTTGCTGGGAGGAATCGTATCTCCTCCTGATGCTGTAAGCACAGGAGCCATCATGAAATTTGTAAAAATACCATCCACTACATCTGCTATTCTGGAAGGAGAAAGTTTGTTGAATGATGCTTCTTCACTTATTATATTCCGTTTTGCTTTAATTGCTGTAGGAACCGGACAGTTTGTATGGCAGGAAGCTTCGCTGGATTTTTTATGGATGCTAATCGGAGGAGTAGGAATGGGTTTATTACTGGCATGGATTTTTGTGCAGGCTCATAAAAGACTTCCTACAGACGCCTCTTCAGATATTGCATTAACACTTATTGAGCCTTATCTGATGTATTGGATTGCAGAGCAGCTCCATTGTTCCGGAGTTTTAGCCGTAGTTTGCGGAGGTCTGTATATGTCTGCTAAAAGGATGATCTTTTTAAACAGTACCAGCCGTATAAGAGGTTACAGCGTATGGGAAAGCTTCGTCTTTATTCTGAATGGCATTGTATTTTTAATTATCGGACTGGAACTTCCTGAAATTGTTGGTGGACTGCGATGGGAAGGAATTCCTTTGAGAATAGCTATTCAATATGGGATATTGGTGACCGGTATTCTGATTGCTGCCAGAATCATAAGCTCTTATGCTGCAATGCTGGCTACACTGATTTTCCGGCCAAGTGTGGCGCCTCGTGCTTCTTCCTCAAGAAGACGTTTGCTGATGCCTCTGATGCTTGGGTGGACAGGAATGAGAGGTGTTGTATCATTAGCCGCAGCATTAGCCATTCCGATTACCCTTGAAAACGGGCTTCCTTTTCCCAACAGAAACCTTATCCTGTTCATTACTTTCGTTGTGATTTTGCTGACGTTGCTTGTTCAGGGACTTACACTCCCATATCTGATAAAATATGGACATGTATTTGATGATTTTACTGATGAGGAGAAAGACAAACAATCCAGAGAAGAAATAAAGCACAAACTGAAACAACACGTCTATCATTTTCTTAAAAACAAGCATGAAAATGAACTGAATAGTAACGCCGGATTAGAAAGAATGCTGAAACACTGGGAAGAAAAAATAGAGGCAAATGATGCAGAATGGATGAATGAAAAAACCAAAGATATCTTTTTTGAAATGCTGGAAAGTCAGAGACAGTTTCTCTCAGAGCTTAACAAAGATATTTCCGTGAATGAAGAAATTATCCGCCATCAGCTTTATCAGATTGATCTTGAGGAAGAACGTTTGAGGATGATTTAATGGATATTTTTGAAAACAAAATTAAAGTGCTAATGCGACAAAACATGTCGTATTTAAAAATTTTATCCATTTGTTTTTCAGAGTGTTAAATGTGATGTTAATTATGGTTTAAAAGATTATTTTATTCTTTAAAAACTCTAATTTTGTATATATTTTTACTATACAATTGTCATGTACGCTCTGGTAGATTGTAACAATTTTTTTGTTTCCTGCGAAAGGACTTTAGATCCTGATCTCGAAGGCAAACCCGTTGTGGTTCTTTCCAACAACGATGGATGTGTGGTGTCCAGAAGTAAAGAAGCAAAAGATCTGGGAATTCCTATGGCAGCTCCTGCATTCAAGTACAAAGAGCTTTTTCAGAAATATGATGTGAAAAGCTTTTCTGCAAAATTTGAATTGTATAATTATAAAAGCCAGCAGGTCATTAATATTGCCAAATCTTATGTTATTGACCATGAAGTTTATAGTATCGATGAGCTTTTTCTTGACTTAACGGGATTTAAGTATATTGATATGTATAACTATTGTCTTAAAATCCGAAATGAAATTTATGATAAGGAAAATATTCCGGTAAGTATTGGCATTGCGCCCACCAAAACATTATGTAAAGTGGCAAACAGAATTGTAAAAGACTTTCCGGATAACTTTAAGGGAGTGTATATTCTGGATACTCCCGAAAAAATTGAAAAAGCCCTGAAGTGGCTCAATATAGGAGATGTGTGGGGAATAGGTAGAAGGCTTGCTGTTAAAATGAATGACAGTGGAGTATATAAAGCCTGGGATCTTCTTCAGAAACCTGAAATGTGGGTCCGAAAAGTGATGGGAATTCATGGGATAAGAATGATTAATGAACTGAAGGGAATCCGCCAGCTTGAGCTTGACACTCCGTCTCCTAAAAAATCCATAGCAGTTACCCGTAGTTTTATGCAGATGCTGACAAAGAAAGAAGAAGTCAGAGAAAGGGTAGAGACTTTCGGGATGTATTGTTCAGAAAGATTAAGAAAGCAGAATACATGCTGTAAAATGATTACGGTTTTTGTACAGACCAACCGTTTTAGAAAAGATCTGCCCGAATATAAAAATGCAATGACCCGGATTCTTTCCAATCCTACCAATTCATCCATCCTAATCGGAAGAGTAGTGAATGAACTTTTTGAAGCCATTTACAGAGAAGGGTTTCATTATAAAAGAGCAGGAGTAATGGTGAATGATTTTGTGCCTGAAGATCAGAGACAGATCAGCCTTTTCGAAGAAGATATCCAAAACCAGCATCTTCCTGTAATGAAAGCAATGGATGCCATGAACAGAAAATTCGGGAAAGATAAAGTACGTTTGGGAAGTATGAGCGGTGAAAATACTTTTGGGCGGGCAAAGCTTTCTCCCGAATATGAAGCCTTCCTGAAAAAGAATACATTGCCGGAAGCCAACTTTAGATTTCATTAGTGCTGAAATTTTTCTTCAAAAAATAAAAATTCTTTAAAATTTTTCAACAAAATAACATGTCTGTTTTATTTTAAATAGTAAAATTCCGTATTTTGATACTGTGAAATAAAGTGTTATTTAGCTTATTTTCAGTGGTTTGCGTGTTTTTGATTTGAATGGCACTATTGTACGAAATGTGCTTTTACATTTATCTTTGGCCAAGAATTGTACACGTTTTAAAACCACAAATTAAATGAAAAATCCAAGTATTTTGATAAAGGGAATACTCATTTCCTTGTGCTTTACGATAAGCCAGTCGAAAGCACAAGTAGGAATTAATACTTCAAACCCTCAAACCATTTTCCATGTGGATGGGGCAAAAGATAATCCCTCATCCGGAGTCCCGTCTTCCACTCAAATTGCCAATGATGTCTCCATCACCTCTACCGGAGAAATAGGAATTGGAACCTTAACTCCTGCTACCAGAGTAGACACCCGATCTGCAACGAATTCAGACAACTCAATTGGAATAGGAGAAACCAGCCAGACCGCAGCCATTGCAGGAGGTGGCGCTGTAAGATATAACCCGCTGAATGGGGGAAAGATGCAATATTCAGATGGTATTGTATGGCAGGATCTTATTTCTTCCCCAACCAAAGCAGTAGTGGTAGCCAATCTTCAGGCAGCGAACTTCGCGGTGAAAATTCCCTATCAGGTTTCTACAGGGATTGCAGGATGGACGGAGGTTTCCGACCCTACAGGGAACTTTACGCCCGGAACAGGTGTTTTTACAGCGCCAAGAACCGGTGTATATCTTGTTTCTTTTACCTACGATTTTGTTAGAATTCCTATCGTTTCAGGGTATTTTTCAGAAGCAAGATATGTTGTGAATGGAAGCAGTACAGTAAAAAAATGCGTGAAATCTTACTCAAATATTTCAAAACAGGCACAGGTGGCAGGATCCTGTGTTGCCGGAGTTCAGTTGAATAAAGGCGATACTCTTCAGCCCTATATCTATCAGTCGGTTTATAATGGAAACCTGAGTCTGAGAACAGATACGTCTTCTGCAAGCAATGAATACGGCTTCGTAAATCTTTCTATTTTAGAACAATAACACACTTTGATATGAGAAAAAAATTAGGACTGGCTTTACTCATTTGCTGTGGCATAGGGATGAAAGCTCAGATAGGAATTAATATGTCTTCTCCGGAAGGAATACTACATATAGACGGACAGAAAAACACAAATGTTTCCATACCTTCCAGTTATTATGATGATGTGGTGATTACCTCTTCCGGAAATGTAGGAGCCGGAACAAAATCTCCGAAAACAAGACTGGATATGAGATCAGGGGAGCGCTTAAATGCTATTGGAATTGGAGGAACTTCACAATCTGCTGCAGCAGCAAAGGCCGGAGCGATGAGGTATAATTCCGGAACTCAGGACCTAAGCTATTCTAACGGAACAGCCTGGGTAGCATTGGCTCATAAGGCTCCCAATGATTTTGTGGATGCAGAAAATGCTTCAGGGCAAAGTTTCAGTGATGGAATACAGACAGCGGTTACCGGCTGGACTAAGAAAACAGATGTGAATGGCAGCTTTAATACTGGTACTGGAGCTTTTATAGCGTCCAAAACGGGTGTATATATTGTATCCTTTACCTTTTCACTGACTTCAGGAAGCATTGCAGATGATTCAAGGTATGAAACGCTGATTCAGACTAATTCAACGTCTTCCGCTACCGGTAAAGTGTTTAAATGTGTAGGAAGCTACCCGGGAAACAATACGATCGGAAACCGTGTTGCCGGAAACTGTTCCGGGATTTTTAACCTCAATCAGGGAGATAACATTACGGTAAGCCTGAATCAAAAACTGGGAAGTTCAAAAACACTGGACACTGATTCTACGCTTACTTCTTTAAGTATTTTCGGATTATAAAAAGATAAATGATGAAAAAGAATTGTTTACTGATTTTAATGACTTTAAGTTTCCAATGTGCATTTTCACAGATTGGAATCAATAGCCCAAACCCACAAGGTGTTTTACATATTGACGGGCAAAAAGATAATCCTGCTTCAGGATCTACATTCACTCCGGCTCAGCAGAGCAATGATGTTCTTGTTAACAGTGCCGGGAAAATAGGAGCAGGAACTCTCAGTCCCACGGTAAAAATAGATGCCAGAAATTCCGGTAACGGAGCGATTGGTTTTGGAACTTCCACACTGACAGCGGTTGCAGCAGATGAAGGAGCCGTACGCTATAACAATGGAGTGGAATATTCCAATGGAAATGAGTGGCTTCCTTTGCTTACCGCACAGCCTGCCAGTAATAAAATAATTGTTATTGCAGCCAAAACAACTAATAATGTAAAACTGGTAACTCCGGCTACCCCAACAATAACAGCTGGTTTACAAAACAGAGCCAGTAATTATCTTGTAGACTGGAGCAAAACTTTTGAAAGTAATTCCGGAACGAGTTTCAATGCTGCTACAGGCATTTTTACAGCGCCCAGAAACGGAATTTATGTAGCTACTTTCACAACAGATCTGGCTCCGCTAGCCATTAATTATACTACAGACCCTTTAAATCCCATTCAGATAGAAGCCATCTGGCAACTTTATGATAATACAGCAGGATTGGCTGCCACCAATGTTGTAAATACTGTAAAATGTGCCAATACCATGTCCTCAAACAGCATCGTAAATATTGACGCAGGAAGCAATTGTACAGCCTCGTTTTATATGACAGCAGGGCAGAGACTGATGCCTTATATTTGGTTTAATTTAAATAATTCAAACGTTGCGAATTTTTCGCTCAACAATACGGGAGGTTACAATAATCTCACCATAGCAGAACAGTAATCAGGAGATTTCATCAAGGGTTTTAATAAAAGCAGACGGATGCAGCCCGGTGATCTTTTTGAACTCAAGAGAAAAAGCACTGTGAGATGAATATCCTGTAATTTCAGCGAGGTGATTGATCTTATATTTTCTGTATTGAGGCTCATTTTTCAATTGGTTAACAATATAATTGATCCTCAGATGATTGATGTACTGATTGAAGTTAAATTTTTTATGTTTCTTGATGACTGTTGAAAGATATTTTGTGTTGATATTCAATGTGTTTGCAAGATTATAACGTGAAATATTCTTGCTGTTAAACTCAAGATTTTCTTCGAATATTTTTAGTCCGTGTAATATGTTTTCCTCTACTTCAGGCGAAATTTTTATTTCTGTGGGAGTAGAGGTATTTTTTGTTTGAATATCCTCAGATACTTCCTGTGGATCTTCTTCATAAATAACGGGTGAAATACCGTCTCTGTAAATTTTGGCAACAGCTTCTTTATGTTTTTTACGAAGACGGATGGTATTGAAAATAACAGCTCCTAAGATAATCATCAACGCAAAACAGGCTATGATAAGTCCTTTTGAAGTAGAGTGGCTTTCATTGAGCTGCTGATGAAAATTTTCTTCTTTTTGGGATAATGTTTTGTTGACAGCCATTGCTTTGTTGTAGGCGATGCTGTCTTTTAATTTAAGATTTTCAATTTTATATTTTTCCGTATTGGAATCATCGTGAAGCAAAGCATACGCTTCTTCAAGGTTTTTGGTAACCTCAATCTTTTTTTCATTGAAACCATACTGATCTACAATGGTCAGAGATTTCTTATAATAAAGCACCGCACTGTCCGGCTTATTTTGTTTTGAAAACGAAAATCCGATATCATTAAGGATGTTTGCCCGGAGATAATAATTGCTTTCTCCCACCAAAGAAAGGGCTTTTACAAAATAGGGTTTGGCTTCCTTGAATTTTTTTACCTCAGATAAATTGTATCCCATATTGGTATACGCTGAAATCAAAAGTTCATTCCGTCGGGTTGCATTTTTAAGCTTTTGAAATTCCTGAATGGCGCTTTTGGAATAGAATGCTTTTTCCTTGTACTGATTCTTATTGAGAAGGATCAAAAAAGAATTAAAGATCATTCCTTTCAGCTCATGTCCTTCCTCTGTATTATTATTTTTTACTTCAGCAATAGCATTTCGGAGGCTTGTGGAAGATTCCTTGAGCAGTCCAAGCTTTGCATATTGAGTTCCCTGCATTCTGTAGGCAAGAGCTTTCCCAATATTATAGTTGCTCTCGCTAGCTATTTTAAGAGCTTTATCTGCAAAATCAAGACTTTTTTCAGCATCAGATTTTAAATAACTGTTGAACGATTTTAAATAATACGCCTTTGCCAGAAACTCCGGGAGATTTCTTCTCTGGGCAGAATCTATAATCTTATTCAGAACAATTTCTGAGCTGTCCGGATTTTTGGATGACAACATACGGGCATACTTGTACTGCCCCTCAAAATCAAATGTCTGAGCGAATGTAAAAAATGAAATAATAAGGAAGAAAAAGAGTATAATTTTTTTCTTCATTGTGTGTTTTTTTATTTTTTCTGGTATTTCCAGTTACGGGCTTTACCTTCTGCTATCCATTCCAAAGACTGTTCCAATCTTTTATTTCTGGTAGCTTCTGTTTTGGCTTCTGTAACCCATGCAATATACTCTTTTCTGAAAGATGGTGAAGCTTTTTCAAAAATTTCTTTTGTCTTTGGCCGGGCATCTAAAGCAGACTGAAAATAATCAGGGATTTCCATCTCTATTTTGGATGGAGGAGCTTTCTTCATGGTAACTCCCATATCTGTAAGCTCCATGGCTTCCTGGATTGCTCTTTTCAGCTGAGGTTTAGAAGGAAGGTCTTCAAGACGGGTTACTTTTCCTAAACTGAACATTGAACTTTTTTCAGCGTTTGTTTCTATTTCCTGTAAAGTTTTCATCTCCTGATGAAGCCAGAATCCCAGACTGCAATAGTGTTTGAAAGCAGTAATTGAGCATAGGATCTTTCCCTTGTACATGAAAGTAGGAAACTGCCACTTGATGGCTTCTTCCGCATCAGGACAGGCTTCATGAATGGTTTCACGGAGATACTGTAAAATAGGTTTTGCAAAATCCGGAGACTTTTCAATGTATTCATCAACTTTTGTGCTGTGTTTTTCCATAGTGTTTATTGGAATAATTGTACAATTTCATTGACAAGGAATTTTACCTGATCAGGTCTTCCTCTGTCATTTTTAGGATTGTTGGAATAGCTTCCGGTCTTTACAATAACCATATTGTGCTCCGGAACCATAATAATATATTGCCCCTGTAATCCAAGGAAATAATAATGTTTGATTGGATTGTCATGATTGATCCAAAGCCCCATTCCATAGATGTTTTCGGACTTTTCTGTAGGAGTTCTCATCTTTTCAACGAAGTCTGCGTTGAGGATTTGCTGATCTCCGGCTTTTCCATGATCAAGAAATAGCTGCCCCAATTTGGCAAAATCTCTGGCATTGGAATGAATACAGCAATACGTTTTTTCCATACCATGATTGTCTGTACTCCATTTCGCATTCTGCTCCATTCCCAAAGGAATCCAGAATTTTTCTGATAAATAGCTTGCCAATGGCTGATTCAGAGCTTTTCGAAGGGCAAAACCAAGAAGCTGAGTGGAACCGCTTTGATATTCAAATCTTACGCCCGGCTCTTCTTTAAATTTTCTGGGGAATACAGCTTTTACCAGGCTTTTCCCATAATAGGCTTTAGCATTGGGAAGAAACGGATTGTTGTAATTTTCATCCCAGTCCAGTCCGGCTTCCATTTGGGCTAAGTTTTTAAGGGTAACCTGATTTCCAAATGTTTTATTTTTAAATTCAGAGTAAAAGTCAGAAAGTTTTTCATCAATGGATGGGATAATCCCTTCTTCCAGTGCTTTCCCTAAAAGCATTACTGTCACTGCTTTTGCCATTGAAAAAGAATTGGTCTGCGAAAGCTGATTGTAGCCATCCCAATATTGTTCGTGAAGAATTTTACCATGCCTTATCACAACAAAAGCGGCAGTTTTGGAAAGTTTTAAATTCTCAACTAAATTCTTAGGTAACTCCTTTTTGTTATAGTCAGGATCTTCTTCCCAAAGTCTGGGTTCTTCTGTAGCAATAGGATTATTGGGGAAAAGATCTCCATCATCAATGTATGCACTTGACTTTCCTTTTAGATAGGTTTTAGAAATACCACTAAATAAATAATCGTATCCCAGAAAATAAGCTGCTGCTGCACCTGCTACAGCTCCGCCTATCATATACTTCAGTATTCTCATTGTTTCATGAATGGGTCTCTAACAAATTTAGAATAATTTGGTTATAAAATTTAAAATGAATCAGCAAATAAGTTATTTTTGTTCTTATTGATGAAAACTATGACCAGAAAACTAATTGTATTAGGCTGCTTCCTGCTTTCGATGATGGGGATAGCCCAGATGTATAAACCGATAGATACTGCAGATTATATACAGAGAAAAGCATTTTTAAAGAATTTTGAAGGCAATAATGAAGCAACTGTCAAGAGATTAAAATCCCAATATTCTGGGAAAACAGGCTCTGAACTATCCAAGATTTATAAAGAATTCGGAACTGATTTTGAAAAGCAGGTAAAGAATAAGGATTTTATCTTTAAATCCGAATTTGAGACCAGTATACAATCTATGATTCAACGTCTTAAAAAGAGTAATCCTGCAATTCCTCAGGATCTGAAAATTCTGATTGCAAAAGACAATACCCCCAACGCTTATTGTCTTGCTGACGGAACTTTTGTAATCAATATGGGGCTTTACAGCTGGCTGAACAATGAGGAGCAGATTGCTGCGGTGATTTCTCATGAGCTGGGACACAAAATAGAAGAACATTCTCTGAAAACTTTTTTAAAAATTATCGAACAGGATAAGCTGGATAAAGTGGTGGTGGAGAATATAAAATCAACAACGACACGCAGAAGCCAGAGCCAGAATCAGAAAGCTTTTGACATTTTTAAAAATACGGCGTACAAAAAAGGGGTAGAAAGAAGACAAAGCGAAATGCAGGCAGATTCTTTAGGATATATCATTTTTAAAAACAGTGATTTCAAGAAAGCTGAATTTGTAAATGCACTTCAAAGGCTTCAGGATTTTGATACCATTTCACCAAGAGAATTGAAGGTTGATACCTATAAGAAACTTTTTAATCTTCCTAAACAGGTTTTCAATGAGAAGTGGATGAAGAAGGAAGACTTCTCCCTGTACAATTATAATTTCTACAAAGAAAAGCTAAATAAAGATTCCCTGGCATCGCATCCTGAAGTATCCAGAAGGATTGAAATGCTTAAAAAGACTTTTACAGAACTTACAACACCTTTTACTCCGGAAAAACCTTCGGATCTGTTTCTCACATTGAAAAAAACAGCCAGGATGGAAATTTTGCCCAATTATTTTCATTCAGAAGATTATGGACTGGGCATTTACACTGCCATGCAGTTTTTACAGGATGATGAAGAGGAAAAGTATTATAAAAGCTGGCTGGGAAGATGTTTTTCCAAAATATATGAGGCAAGAAAAAATTATAACCTGAACCGGTATCTGGATCGGATAGAGCCTAAAAATCAAAGTGAAAGTTATCAGCAGTTTCTGAACTTTATGTGGAATTTAAGCCTGGATGAAATAAAGAATATTGCAGACTTTTATCAGACCAATGAAATGATAGCGAAGGTAAACTGATCATCATTAAAGGATCAATAGGAACGGGCTTTAGCCCGTTTAAAATAACAAAAAATTCCACTGGCTTTAGCCAAATATAAAAAAGAAAGAACCCTGACAAAACATCAGGGTTCTTTTTGTATTAGTAATTTAATTTCTCCAAACGGATCTTATTGAATTTTTCTTTTTCGTTATATTCACGAAGCAGGATATAGCCTTCTTTTCCAACATACGGAGTTACGGCATAGTTGTCTTTTTCAGAAATGGGAATGATTTCCTGTTTGAACTTTCCATCAATAATGGTATTGATAAATAGATTCCATCTTTTCTGCCTGGTTACTTCGTCTTTTTGATAGTCACGGTAGAAAAATACCACATCTTTTCCTCCGTTGAGGTACTGTGAAAACAGATAATCACTGTTTACCCATTTTGATTTTTCCTTTTCAAAAACCTGAACATTTTTCACTTTGAAATCTTTATCGGTATAGATATACACAAGATCAGTAGTTTTCGGGGCGTTATATTGACCTGCAGGTTTATATTTTTCGGATAAGATACCTACGCTTCCATCGTTCATAAAATACATGTCTTTGGTCTGAAGCATATAACCGCTTTCTACCATTCCATATTTATTGACTTTGGGAAGAAATGTAGAGATATTAGGCTCATAATTAATTGCTTTGGTATCTACTGTGAAATCAGATTTGTTGAGAATTATTCTTGCAAATCCTACGGATTCGGAATCATCATAGTTCCTTCCTAGCAGGACTACTTTATCATCAAAAGTTTTATCATTATCAAGCTTTCTGTAGTTGGAGTAGAAGGATTCAATATTGTCTATCGTATCATCAGATAATCCTGTAACCGGTTTATTGGACGTTTCTTTTCCGGTTTTCATATCAAGAACCATCACACTGAATGTTTTCTGCTTGTCATTAACCTTTTTCATGATGCAGTACATATAATTTTCGTCTCTTTCCAGAACGGATAAGGTCGTATACAGCTTTTTACTTCCGTCTGTGTTATACTTATATCTCCAGACTTCCTTTTTGTTAGCATCAAACTTAATAAGACTATTGCTGTTTTCGTATTTTCCGTAATCTTTATATTCCACAGCAAAGTAGCCTCCTTCTTTCAGTTCTCCTACGGCAGAAATGTAGTTGTAGCCTTTATCTTTTTTCTCCTCACGGTTTTCCTTACGCTGTTCTTTCCAGCTTTTCGGTTCATTGATTTCTTTGAAAGTACCATTTTCCAGATAGTCGTAATATATTTTTCTGGTAATAGAGTTTGTTTTAGGATCTATCACCATAGAAACGGGAGTAAATACTTCTCTGGTTTTTACCAGGGAATAGTCCATCATGGAAGGTTTTAAAATAATTTGCCCTTTAAAATCTACATATCCTAAATAAGAGGCAGCCGTGATATCTCCTTCAAATTCTTTGTTGGCAACAGGATTGAGGTTTTTATCTAATATAACATACTCAAACTTTTTGGTTTTATCACCGGATTTTCCGTAAGAATAGAGAGAAACGTAACCGTAAAGATTGTCTTTATCATCGAATAGAGCATTCATTCCTACATGATCGCCCGCAGCGAGTGTTGTCAGATCCTGAGTTTGGGAAAATGCAAAGGTCTGGATCAGCCCAAACATTATCAGAGTTATTTTTTTCATGGTTAAAATTTGAGGGATAAAAGTAATAAATTAACCTATATGTTGCGAAAAATAAAAAGTCCTGAAAATAATTCCAGGACTTGCTATCTAAAAATATAAAATAATGATTAATAGTACTCGTAAAGCCAGTTATGAGTACTTGTTCCATAGCCAGAGATGTCATAGGTGGTGACAGCTTTGGTAGGGTAGTTGTCTCCGTTAAGGGTGTAGACAGCTGTAATTTTGTTGATTCCATTGGATGAACCGGAATAAGTTTCGGTTTGGGTTAGTAAATTATTATATCCTATCTGTCCATCACTTACATCAAATAAATTGATCTTAATAAAACCCTTTATATCTTTCATAGGATTATGAAAGGTGTCATAAGTATTGATAATATTATAGGTAACTCCGTTATGAGTATAGTTGGCAGAAGCTACATTTCCGCTGTTGTTTAAATGAACATCCACCTGTGCAAATACAAGATTGGAATATGTTCCTGTTGAGGGATTATAAGTTCCGCTTTTATACTCATTAAACTGAACATGGGTATCACTGATATACTGATAGATTTTGGTGTAGATAAGAGTTCCCTGTTCTTTATCAGTTACCTTTTCTGTTGATAGCCTTCCATTAGAATAGGTGAATTCTCTCATAAGAACCAGAGATCCGCCAATGAACTCTTCAGTTTTAGCAATATAATCACTATTGTATCCGCTATAGGTATAAACCACTCTGTCATCATCTGAAGCATTGTAAGTTTCTATAATCTGATCTCCGTTATACTTAAACTCCACCATGTAGGGCTGGCCTCCGGGATTAAGGTCGGTTGCTTTTTTTACAAGACGAAGAGTTCCGTTATTATTGTTGTTATTATTTTTGACGTTATCTCTGTGATCGGCAGGATTATCATTAGACACACAGCTTGAGAGCACTGCCACAGCCAGTGATGAAAGAATCAGTTTTTTCATGGTTATTATTCGTTTAGTTTTTAGTCCGCTAAAAATAATAATTTTTGTGGTATGCTGATCTGGAATATTTGAAAAATAAAAAAGCCCTGAAACCAGGGCTTTTCAATTATATTTTAGAAAGTAAATTTCTGAAGTTCGTTTTCTCATCAATGATTCTTCTCAACTCTGAAACAGGAACTCTTTCCTGCTGCATCGTATCTCTGTCTCTGATGGTTACGGTGTGATCAACTAAAGAGTCGTGATCTACAGTGATACAGTAAGGAGTACCAATGGCATCCTGTCTTCTGTAACGTTTTCCGATAGCATCTTTCTCTTCGTAGAATAAGTTGAAATCATATTTCAGATCATTGAAGATGTTTTCTGCATACTCTGCAAGACCATCTTTCTTCATTAATGGAAGAATAGCTGCTTTGATTGGTGCTAATGCCGGAGGTAAAGATAAAACTGTTCTTTCTGAACCGTCTTCCAATACTTCGTCTCTCAGGCAGTGTGAAAATATAGAAAGGAATAATCTGTCTAAACCTACGGATGTTTCCACTACATAAGGAACATAGTTTTCGTTTCTCTCAGGATCAAAGAACTGAAGCTTTCTTCCGGAGAATTCCTCGTGAGCTTTTAAGTCGAAATCTGTTCTTGAGTGAATTCCTTCCAGTTCTTTAAATCCGAATGGGAAGTTAAACTCAATATCAGCTGCAGCATTCGCATAGTGAGCAAGCTTTTCGTGATCGTGGAATCTGTAATTCTCGTCTCCCAAACCTAAAGCTCTGTGCCAGTTCAGACGTTTTTGCTTCCATTGTTCGTAGAAATCAAGTTCTGTTCCCGGAGCAACGAAGAACTGCATTTCCATCTGTTCGAATTCACGCATTCTGAAAATAAACTGTCTTGCCACAATCTCGTTTCTGAAGGCTTTACCAATCTGTGCAATACCGAAAGGAAGTTTATGACGTGAAGTTTTCTGTACATTCAGGAAGTTAACGAAAATACCCTGAGCCGTTTCAGGTCTAAGGTAAAGATCCATCGCACTGTCAGCAGAAGCGCCCAGTTTTGTTCCGAACATCAGGTTGAATTGTCTTACTTCTGTCCAGTTTTTAGAACCTGTATCAGGATCTGCAATTTCAAGCTCCTCAATCAAAGCTTTTACATCAGCAAGGTCTTCATTTTCCAGAGATTTTGCCAGTCTTGAAAGAATTGCTTCTCTTTTTGCTCTGTATTCCAGAATTTTTGGATTCGTAGCAACAAACTGATCTTTATCGAAAGCCTCACCGAATCTTTTCGCTGCTTTTTCGATTTCTTTATTCTCTTTATCTTCAATTTTAGCACAATAATCTTCCACCAAAACGTCTGCTCTGAAACGTTTCTTAGAATCTTTATTATCAATCAATGGATCGTTGAAAGCGTCTACGTGGCCTGATGCTTTCCATGTTGTTGGATGCATAAGGATTGCTGAATCAATGCCGACAATATTTTCGTTAAGCTGTACCATAGCTTTCCACCAATATTGTTTGATATTATTTTTAAGTTCGGCACCGTTCTGTCCATAATCATAAACAGCGGATAAACCATCATAGATCTCACTCGATGGGAAAATAAAACCATATTCTTTAGCGTGAGAAATCACTTTCTTGAAAACATCTTCTTGCTTTGCCATAATTTTTTTAACGTCTGATATGCAAAAATAATGTTTTTTATTGGGAAAATATTAATACCTGTAAGAACCTACATTAGAGATGGTCATCAAAAAGCATCCTCCCACACCAATGATAAATAAAATACCGGCAATAATAAACAGTAATATCTTTGCTATTCTGTATTTTTTTAACGGCACAAAAAGAATTGTAGCGATCGTTATAACAACAGCGATCACGATCAATTTCACAAAAAAACCAAAATAGTCTGTCATTTTTTTAAAATTAAGGGAAAACCTTTTACGAATATACCCTTTTTATTTGAAGGGTAATGAAGGAGCCGGGAACCTGCTTTCGCTACTCGCTTTTTCTGTTTTAGGCGGCGACGAAGCCGCCGCCTAAAACAGAAAAGAGCTCAAACATACCACTCAATCAGGGCTAAATCGGCCGGAAATTTCTACTTTTGCACCATGTTAGAAATTCTTTATCGTGACGAGCACATTATTGCCATCAACAAACCCAGCGGACTGTTGGTTCATAAATCTTTCTATGCAGGAGAAGCTGATACCTATGCTATTCAGGAGTTGAAGAAACAGATTGGACAAAAAGTGTATCCTGTACATCGGTTGGACCGAAAAACTTCGGGTGTCCTGCTGTTTACTTTAGATAAAGATACCCTTAGAATTATGAGTGAACAGTTTGCATCACGTGAAGTGGAGAAGAAATATCTGGCCATTCTTCGAGGTTGGGCAAAAGAAGAAGAGACAATTGATTATGATTTAATTAATGAAAATGAAGTCAAGCAAAATGCCGTTACCTACTACAGCCGTTTGCAGACTTCGGAAATAGATTTGCCTTTTTTAAAACATCAGACTTCGAGATATTGTTTGGTAGAAGCAATTCCTGAAACAGGAAGATTTCATCAGTTGAGAAAACATTTTAAACATATCTTGCATCCTATTTTAGGCTGCCGAAAACATGGCTGCAATAAACAGAATAAGTTGTGGCTTCAAACATTTGAAATCAGCAAAATGACGCTTCACGCTCATCAATTGATTTTCAATCATCCTGTTTCTAACGAAAGAATTACAGTAAACGCCACTATAGATGATGAGTTCAAAAGAGTAGGAGATATTCTGAACTTTGATCTGAGTTCCTATTCTTAATGACAACCCAAAGATTTTAAATATCCTTGTCAAGGTTTTAAACCTTGACAAGGATCATCGGCCTGAAAAAACAAATTTCTAATATTCGATGCCTTATAGATGATGTATATAAAAGGAATTTTGATAAAATATCATAGGTTAATCAAAGATTAATTTTAAAATGAGTATTTTTGTAAAACTTTTTTTCAATGTACAAATCGCTCATTCGTCCCATTCTTTTCAAATTTGATCCCGAGGAAGTTCATCATTTTACATTTTCAATGCTTAAAAATTTTGGATTTCTTACCAAACTGTTTTTACCCAAACCTATCGAAGACAAACGTCTGGAAAGAGAAGTTTTCGGATTGAAATTTAAAAATCCCGTAGGACTGGCTGCCGGTTTCGATAAAAACGCAGTTTTGTTCAACGAATTAGGAGATCTTGGGTTCGGATTTGTAGAAATCGGTACCGTAACGCCAAGAGCACAGGCCGGAAATCCTAAGAAAAGATTGTTCCGTCTTATTGAAGATGGGGGAATCATCAACAGAATGGGATTCAACAATGATGGTCTTGAAGCGGCTATTGAAAAACTGAAATCTAACAAAGGAAAAATAATCATCGGTGGAAACATCGGTAAAAATACAGATACAAGCCCCGAAAACTATACCCAGGATTATCTGGACTGTTTTGAAGGTCTTCATCCTCATGTAGACTATTTTGTATTGAATGTAAGCTGTCCGAATGTAGGAAGCCACGCCAAACTGGAAGATGTAGAATATCTGAGAGAGCTGATTACAGAAGTAAAGAAAATAAACCTGTCAAAATCTGTACAGAAACCTATCTTACTGAAAATTGCTCCGGATCTTAATAACAATCAGTTAGACGAAATCATTGAGCTGATTGCAGAAACGAAAATTGATGGTATCGTAGTTTCCAATACCTCTGTCAACAGAGAAGGACTGAAGACATCACCAGAAGTTTTAGAGCAAATAGGAAATGGCGGACTAAGCGGAAAACCGATCCGTGAAAGAAGTACAAAGATGATTAAATACCTTTCCGATAAAAGTAACAGAGCATTCCCGATCATTGGGGTAGGAGGAATTCATTCTGCAAAAGATGCGATGGAAAAATTAGATGCAGGAGCCACACTGGTTCAGCTGTACACCGGATTTATTTATGAAGGTCCGGAACTGATTAACGAAATCAATCAGGAACTTCTGAAAAGAGCAAGCAGATTACCAAGATAAAAATATAAAGAGAGTTATTGTGACTCTCTTTTTTATTTTGATTTGATGACGGATGCATTTTTTACATCTACAGTCAGTGTGTGAGCCGGCGTTGTCTCGGATTTCCCTATCTTATATTGTATAATTTGTTTGTCTTTGGATTTTGTTTTGGTTACATCATAAATATTTTCCCAGCAGCTTTCAATCAGGAATTCTTCATAGTTTTTATAATTCCAGTCTTTTGTGAAATAAAGAACTCTGTAGCCTTTTTCTCCATCACTGGCTCCACATTGTCCGCAGGCATTAAAGTTTGAAGTCTGTTCAAAATACAGCAGAACCCTGTTCCCATTTTCTCCTGAAGAGAAGGATAGCAGTTCATTTCCTCCAGCTTTATTGATGAAATCATAAGTATTGATCTTTTTATTATTTGGTAAGTACAGATAATTGTTGAGGCGGTAGATCATAGCATTTCCTGTAAATAATGTTGCAGGCTGAACCTTTTTACCAAGATAAAAATGGCCGGGAATTGGATTGTTTTTAAGAGTGGATTGATCAAATATGATAGATTCCTTTGGGAGTAACTTCTGGGCTATTTCATCAGTTTTTTCTACTTTCTGAAGGGAAGTGATCTGCTCTTTTAGAATCCTGGAACTTTGTTTTTGCTTAGCCCCAAAATTGTATAATGAAAGATTACCATAATAGTCATATATTCCGGTAAGCGGGATTTTCTTTTTGTATTTATCATAATAGTACCATCCATCAACGTAGTGTTGATACTGGTCACAGTCTACTACTCCTGTATAGCTGAGTTGTAGGGTAATAGGAGCTCCTCCAATCTGTCCTGTAAAAGTTTGTGAAGAATCTGTTACCTTTTTTAATTCAATTTTTTGGCTGAGAAAAAACGTGAGGGATAAGAAAAAGAATAATGTAAAATTTTTTTTCATGGTTGAGTGATCGTGGATGTTAGTTTTTAAATGAAGAAGTGAGCAATGGTGTAGATAATCAGGCCAACCAGACCTCCCACCAGTGTTCCGTTGACCCGGATAAACTGTAAGTCTTTTCCTACCTCCAGTTCCAGCTTTTCACTGAGCTCTTTTCCCTGCCAGTTGCCAACAGTTGTACTGATGAGGTTTCCGAATTGATGGGTGTTTTTCAGAATATATTTATAAGCAGTTACCCGAACCCAATGGTCAATTTTGTTCTGAAGGTTTTCATCTGTCTTTAAATTTTGTGCGAACTCATTCAGGTTTTTAGTAAGATAATTTTTCAATGAAGAGTTTTCTTCCTGAAGCTCTTTCATCAGCGTTTTTTTGATAGAAACCCAAATGTCATTGGAGTATTCATCCAGTTTGTCATTTTTCAGAAGTCCGTTTTTGATCGTTTTAAATTCTTCATCCCATTTCGGATCTTCTTTCAGATCAATAGAAAATTCATGAATCTTCTGAGTAATCAGTCCTCTTACTTCGTGCTGTGGATCTTCTTCTATCTCCTTAAAAAAATCAGAAAGCCCGTCTGCAATTTTATCTGCAATTTTAGTATCTACAAAAGAAGGAATGAATGAATAGCTGCCTTTCTTCACTCGTTCCTGGATCATTTCATCGTTTTCAATGATGTATTCCTTGATCTGCTTGGAAAGGTTGGTGATGATTCTCTGATGGTCATTCTTTTCCAGAATATAGCCGATTCCGTTTCCTACTACTTTATTAAGCTTAATATCATCGGTCATTTCAGATACTTTTTTGCTAATAAATTGACTTACCATAGAGTCATCAAGTTTATTAAGAATGTCAAGAACAATATCAGAAAGATTTTTAATCAAAATATCCTGACTCTTTTCTTTACCCAGCCATTCCCCGACAAAGTTGGAAACCTTAAGCTTTTGAATATAAGGACGTATATTCTGAGGAGAAAGGAAATTACCTACTACAAAGCTCCCCAGGTTGTCTCCCAGTCTCTGTTTGCTGTTTTCAATAAGGTTGGTATGAGGAATAGGAAGACCGAGAGGATGGCGGAATAATGCCGTAACTGCAAACCAATCTGCCAAGGCACCTACCATAGCGGCCTCAGCAAAAGCCCGTACATAGCCAATCCAATGAGAGTTATTAGACTTCTGTACAATAGTGGTAACAATGAAAATAATGGCCATCAGAACAAATAATCCTGTGGCAAATGCTTTATATTTTCTGAGTTGTTTTCTTTTTGCTTCGTCATTCATATTCTCAAATTTACTAAATTTGGTTATGAAACCGTTTAATCTTAATAAAAGCTTTTAAACCATAAAGATTGATGTTATTTGAGTCAAAATAATGCCAACCCAATCTTTTGCCGTTAAAGAATGAAATTTACGATGAAATTTTTAGTTTCACTCACCTTATTATTTTTTCTGCAGGCATGTACGCAGAAATACGAACCTATTAAAAAAACTTCTATGGAAAATACAGAAGCAAAAAACAATCCATATTACTCCAGAACAGATACTACAAAACTTAACGTTTCCAATGATGAATGGAAAAAACTCCTTGCTCCGGATTTGTATGCAATCGCCCGAGAAGCAGCAACAGAAAGAGCTTTTACAGGAAAGTATAACGAATTTGATGAGTTAGGAGAGTATTACTGTGCCGTATGTGGAAACCATCTGTTCCGTTCTACTTCAAAATTTTCCAGCAGCTGTGGATGGCCGAGTTTTTTCGAAGCTGATAAAGAAGGTGTTTATTATGTAAGAGATCAGTCTTATGGGATGGACAGGGTAGAAGTGCTCTGCAAAAGATGCGATTCCCATTTGGGACACGTTTTTGATGACGGCCCGAAACCTACGGGATTGAGATACTGTATGAATTCTGTGAGCCTTGAATTTGTAGCAGATTCTAAGAATTAAACATCCATGAATGAACCTGAGTTCTTTGAAGAACGGAAGCTTGTATGGCTGGCGCTTTCCGATTTGTATCTCGATACAGAACTTCAGGAGTGGCAATTTCAGTATATAACCGGTATTTTCCTTAAAAGCCCTTTTAACCTTGAAATGATTAAAAAGATAGATCAGTATGAAGTTTTTCCTGTTCTTTTTTCCAATCTTCTGAATCCGGCGGGTGAATGGGCTGGTTTTGAAGAAAAAAGATTAGTTAAAAATATTATGACCTGGATGGAATTTCGAAGTAAGCTGGATATTCTGGCTATCAAATGTATTTATCCAATATATGAATCCGTAAATAGAGATTATTGGAAAAGACTTGAAGAAATCTATAATCAAACGAGGTTATGACTTCTTCAATGGAAGAAAATATTGAGTATTTATCAGCCTTTATTTACTTCGGAATTTTTCAAAATAAGTGCTTTAATTCACGAAATCAGGACGTTAAAGTTTCTTAAATAGCGTTAAACTTTTTAGAGTTATAACCCCTTGGTAATTATGTTTTTATACTTTTGCCTCACTAATTTGGATTTATATAGTATTGAATGAAAGGATTTTATAGCGTATTAGGCCTTGTTTACATGGTGACGACTTCATTCTACATTTCCCCAAGAGTGGTGGCGAAAAGTGAGAATGTCAAAACAACGAAAACTGAAAAAGTAGCTGAAACGAAATCTGAGAAGAGCACTACAGCGGTGTCTTCATCAGAAGCATTGTACCAATCTATCGCATTTGACCCTGAACATGAATTGAATTATGAAGTGTTCTCAAAAGCATTAACTGGTTATGAAAATTTAAAAAAAGCAGGATTGCTAACCCAGGACTCGCATTTATTAACGATCTGCGATTTTTCTATGTCTTCTAATACAAAAAGACTTTGGATCATTGATCTGGAAGACAAAAAAGTTCTGTTTAACTCATTGGTAGCACACGGAAAAAATACAGGCGAAGAATTTGCGACGAATTTTTCTAACAAGGAAAGTTCGTTACAGAGTAGCTTAGGATTTTATATCACAGATGCAACCTATCAGGGCGACAACGGATATTCTTTGAAACTGTTGGGAATGGATAAAGGATTTAATGATGCAGCCTACAGAAGAGCAATTGTTTTGCACGGTGCTGATTATGTAAGTGATGCATTCGCGTCTATGCACAAAAGAATCGGAAGAAGTTGGGGATGCCCCGCTGTTCCCAGAGAGCTGACACAATCTATAATCAATACGATTAAAGGAAAAAACTGTCTGTTCATCTATTACCCGGATCAGAATTATCTTTCTTCCTCAGAATGGTTGAAAGCGTAAAGATAAAAAGAGCAGTCAAATCTGACTGCTCTTTTTCTTTTAAATAAGTTCTGCAATTCGAAAATAACAATTAAATTTATATCAACTTTTTAGCCTTAAAGTATCATAGCATGATAAAAGGACCACATGACCATCATAAGAGTATAAGTGTAGATCCGGAAACTTCTGTCGGATTTATTCCCGCTATAAGACTGATTAATAATCCTGATGGATCATGCACTTTTGAGAAAGGTAAAATGCTCACGCTTAAACCTATCAATGCAACGGTTTTCTGGATGAGTAATGAAACGGAAGAATGGGAAAAAAGTGATCATCCAGCGCCCAGAAGACAATATGTTATTACGATCAGAGGGAATATAAGATTTAAAGTAACAGACGGCGCTACATTTATTATTAGACCAGGAATCATCCTTTTGGCTGAAGATCTTAAAGGGGCCGGACACAGCTGGGATATGGTGGAAAGTAAAGAGTGGGAGAGGCTTTATATCCCAATTTCAGAGAATGAGAGTGACTTTTTCATTCCTGATGCTGATTTTATGTAACAGCTAAAGATAAGATAGAATAAAAATCCCTGTATGTTTTCATACAGGGATTCTCAATTATTTTAATTCAAATTAGCTGAATTTCTTGAACACTAAAGTCGCGTTATGGCCTCCGAATCCAAAAGCATTGCTTAAGGCATAGGTAATATCTTTTTCCTTTGCTTCTCCAAATACAATATTGATATCCTGAGGAATATTCTCATCAATACGGTGAAGATTGATTGTAGGAGGAATAATTCCGTTTTGAATGGCTTTAATGGAAAGGATGGCTTCTACTGCTCCTGCAGCACCCAATAAATGACCTGTCATGGATTTTGTGGCACTGATGTCTAGGTTTTTACTTCCTTTAAATAACTTATTAATTCCGTTCAACTCAACCAAATCTCCAAGCGGAGTAGAGGTTGCATGCGGATTAAGATAATCAATATCATCCACATTGATTCCTGCTTCATTGAGTGCCAATTGCATTGCTTTGATAGCTCCCACACCATCCGGATGAGGTGCTGTCATGTGATAAGCGTCTGCTGTCATGGCTGCTCCCACTAACTCTGCATAGATTTTTGCGCCTCTTGCTTTAGCGTGTTCGTATTCTTCAAGAATTAATGTTCCCGAACCTTCACCCATTACAAAACCATCTCTGTCCGCATCATAAGGACGGCTGGCAGTAGCAAAATCATCATTTCTTGTAGACATTGCTTTCATAATGGAAAATCCTCCGATTGAAGCCGGAGAAATTGCCGCTTCAGATCCACCGCTAACGATTACTTTAGCTTTTCCCAGACGAATATAGTTGAAGGCATCCATTAATGCCGTATTTCCGGTGGCACACGCAGAAACAGTGGTATAATTGATTCCCTGCAGACCATATTTCATAGAGATCATTCCCGATGCCATATTGGCAATGAATTTTGGTACAAAGAATGGATTGAATCTTGGAGTTCCGTCACCGGCTGCAAAATTCATGACTTCACTTTCGAAAGTCCACATTCCACCTTGTCCGGTTCCCCAGATTACTCCAATATCGAAAGGATCCATATTTTCCAGTTCAAGACCAGAATCTTTTAGAGCTTCCGCAGTGGAATACATGGCATATTGTGAAAATAAATCACTTCTTTTGATTTCGTTGTGTGTTAAATGAAGTTTTGGATCAAAGTTCTTAACCTCACATGCGAAATGTACTTTAAATTTTTCTGTATCAAAAAGGGTGATTTTATTAGCTCCACTCACTCCGTTGATACTATTTTGCCAAAATTCTTCGACATTATTTCCCAAAGGCGTCACTGCGCCCAGACCTGTAATGACAACTCTTTTCATAATTAGCTATTGATTTTGAATAAATTAGAGGTTCCTCTTGCGATTAAGCGTGTTTTGTCTGCATTCCATATTTCGCATTGTGCATTGACAAATTGCTTACCTCTTTTAATGATTTTAGTTTCGGCTACAATATTATCATTTTCTTTTGCAGTTGAAAAATAATCAATGACATTATTTATGGTGGTGATGAAAGAATTTTCATTTAAAGAAAACATGGTGGCACCAATGATGTCGTCTACTATTGCGGCTGTAACTCCACCATGAAGGTTTCCTATGGGGTTCAGCCATTCCGCTCTTACCGTATACTGAAATGCCAGTTGTCCCTCATCTGCAGAAAGAACGATGGGATTAAGCCATTTCATAAAAGGCGATGGTGACTGATCGAATTCTTTTCCAATGAATTGCTGTAATTGTGCTAATCTATCCATACTTTCAATTTTTATTTTTCTAAAATCATGGTTACTCCCTGCCCGCGGGCTGCACAGATGGATATGAATCCTTTTCCGCTGCCTTTTTCATTAAGTAATTTTGCCAGGGTTGCAATAATTCTTCCGCCTGTGGCTGCAAAAGGATGTGCCGCTGCAAGGCTTCCTCCTTTTACATTCAATTTGCTTCTGTCTACCTTTCCAAGAGCTTTCTCCAGTCCGAATTTTTTGGCAAGTTCCTCATTTTCCCAGATTTTTATGGTCGCTAAAACCTGTGCTGCAAAGGCTTCATGAATTTCATAATAATCAAAGTCAGATAGATTCATCCCTGCTTTTTTAAGCATTCTCTCTGCGGCAAAAACAGGAGCAAGAAGAAGATCCTGTTTATTTTCAACATATTCTATTCCTGCCAGTTCCGAAAAGCTGATATAAGCTAAAATTGGGAGGTTGTTAGCTTTTGCCCACTCTTCACTGGCCAGCAAAACTGCGGAAGCTCCGTCTGTAAAAGGGGTAGAATTTCCTGCGGTTAACGTTCCGTTCTGTTTATCAAAAGCGGGTTTTAGTTGTGATAGTTTTTCAATACTGCTGTCACGTCTTAGGTTATTGTCTTTATCTAAGCCAAATGCAGGAGTAATCATATCATCAAAGAATCCTTCATCATAAGCTTTAGCCATATTCTGATGACTTTTTAAAGCCAGTAAATCCTGTTCTTCTCTGGGAATATTGTAGTATTTGGCAGTAATTTCTGTGTGTTCACCCATTACCAGACCTGTTTTAGGCTCCTGTCCTTTGTAAGGAATAGGCATCCAGTCTTTCAGTTTCGGACTTAAAAGCTGTTTTATTTTCCCAAAGGCAGATTTTTCTTTATTGGCTTTTAAAAGCGCTTTTCTTAATCTTGGCGAAGACTCAAACGGGATGTTGCTCATTGCTTCCACACCGCATGCAATCCCTGATTCTATCTGGCCCAATGCAATTTTATTTCCGATATAAATAGCTGCTTCAATACCTGTGTCACATGCCTGCTGAAGATCACAGGCAGGAGTTGCAGGATCAAGAGTGGTATTCATCACTGTTTCCCTGATGAGGTTGCTTTCAGAGATGTGTTTAATAACAGCTCCGCCGGCAACTTCTCCGAGACGTTTCCCCTGAAGATGATAACGGTCTATTAATCCATTCAGAGAAGCAAGCAGGAGATTCTGATTACCCTGCTCCGAATAAGCGGTATTCATTCTGGCGAAAGGAATTCTGTTATATCCTACAATAGCCACTTTTTTTGTTTCCATATTGTATAATTTATGATGGAAGAATATTGAGTTCATGATCTATCATGCTGGTGATTCTGTCTAAAGCATTGTTTAGAAAACTTTGATCACCCATCGTTTTTGAAAGCAGAATTCCGCCTTCAATAAGCATGATGAATAGAGATGCGAATTGTTCTGCATTTACGTTGCTGTTAATTTCCCCTTTCTTTTGCCCTTCCACAATAGCTGATGAAATTTTTGACATCCATTGTTCAAAGGACTTTTTAACCTGATTTTTTAAAGCAGGGAAAGAATCATCCGCTTCCGTTGCTGCATTCATGATGGGACAGCCTCCGTTTGAGAAAACAAACTTCCAGTTTTTCCGGTAAAAATCTACGAAAGCATGAAGCTTATCCAGAGAAGTTGGGAACTCACCCCCAAAAGAACGGCTAAGGGTTTTGCCCAGTAATCCTGCATTGTATTTATAAACCTCTATAGCGACTTCATCTTTGTTTTCAAAATTTCCATAGATACTCCCTTTCGTCAGTCCGGTTGCCTGAGTAATGTCGGATAATGATGTGGAAATATAACCCTTCGTATTAAAAAGAGTAGCTGTTTTCTCGATGATATGCTGTTTTGTTTTTTCTGCCTTCGACATTTAAATGCTTAATTATATGCAAATATACAAAAATATACCATTCGGTATATTTGTTTGAAGATTTACATGATACAGATATTGGCGGATTACATTTTGGCTGAAGCCAATGGATTTGTTTTTAAAATAAAAAACGGGCTAAAGCCCGTTCCTATTGATGTTGAAATTAAGATTTTTAATTTTCCAAAGTAGCATTCAATGTAATCTCAAAGTTGAATGCTGCACTTACAGGACATCCTTCTTCAGCGATTTTAGCAAATTTCTGGAATTCTTCTTCAGAGATTCCTGGAACTTTAGCGGTCAAAGTCAGCTCAGATTTTGTAATCTTTCCAATATTGGGATCAAGAGTGATGACCGAAGTTGTTTTTAATTCTTCAGGATTGTATCCGGCTTGTGAAAGCTCAGCATCTAATTTCATGGTGAAACATCCTGCATGAGCTGCTGCCAGTAATTCTTCAGGATTCGTACCTACACCATCCGCAAAACGGCTGTTGAAAGAATATTGAGTCTGGTTTAAAGTTGTACTTTGTGTTGTTAAATGTCCTTTTCCTTCTTTGATGGTACCGTTCCAAACGGCTGTTGCGTTACGTCTCATAATGTTTGTTTTTTTGTATTTAGTATTGTTTGATTTTGATGTTACAAAGGTATGTCTGCAATGAGGCATATTCAATAGATAAAAAGACTTAAATATTGTACTTTTTTCCCGAAGAGTAATTTTTTTTAAAATTTGCAGGAGTGCTTCCCGTTTTATTGGTGAAAAGACGGTTAAAATAAGCCGGATCTTCATATCCAAGCGTATAGGCAATTTCTTTAACAGGTTTATCTGTGTAGAATAATAATCTTTTTGCTTCTAACAAGATTCTGTTGATGATAAACTGGTTGGGAGAATCCAGATTTAAGCTTTTAAATTTATGGGTTAATGTTTTTGGAGCCATATGAAGCAGGTCTGCATACTCTGCCACATTATGTTTTTCTCTGAAATGAATTTCCAGATGTCTGCTGAAATCTCTGAAAACATCTAACTCAGTACCCGGAATTCGGACTGCGTTATTGTCTAAATTCTGTTGTTTCCATTTTCGGGTTGCACGGATGATGATCTGTTTTACATAGGTTCTGATCATTTCCTCGGCAGAAGAATCTTTCCATTCCAGTTCATCCTGGATATTTTGAAACAGTCCTTTTATAAGCATCGTTTCTGAATCCTCAAGCTCTACATAAGGTATTTCGAATACATTATGGAAGAGAAGCCCATCACAAGCTACTTCTTTGTCATGAATCTGGATACAATAGAAATCACGGTTGTAGAAAAGAAGAATAGATTCGTCTTTTCCTTTTAGAATATTTAGATGCTGATTGGTTAGGAAAAATAACGAGGGTTTCTTTGTCGTGTAATGATTAAAGTCTACCGTAAGCTCATATCCTGAAGGAATAAAAAATACTTTGATATCTGTGCTGAATCGATTTCCATTGAAATTCTCCAGATTTTCTTCTGAAAATACTTCCAGGCCGAGTCTTTTATAGTGGTCTTCGAAAATAAGCTGTTGCGGCATCCTTTAACTTTAGTTTAAAGATACAAAAAAGCATGATTTGAACTCTATTAAATTATTGAAACCCAAATTTCTGATGCCTGACAGAGACAATTGGGATAAAATAAATAGGAAATATGTTTTTACATTGATATTATTTTATCATTTTTACAAAGATTTGTATCCCGCCCTTTATTATTAACCCTTTTTTCACAACTGCCTGTATGAGCGAATTAGAAAATATTCTGAGAGAAATAACTCCACTGTCTCCTGAGGATAGTTTTCTCGTATTTGACAGGATTAAAGCATCATTTGACTTTCCCTATCACTATCATCCGGAAATTGAAATCAACTTTATCTACAAAGGAAAAGGATACCGCAGAATGGTAGGAGATCATACGGGAGAGATCGGAAATATAGAATTGGTATTGGTAGGGCCAAATTTACCCCATTGCTGGGCTAATTACAGATGCAAAAACAGAAAAACCCACGAGATCACGATACAGTTTAATCAGGATTTCTTTCACCAATCGCTGATGGAGAAAAATATTCTTAAACCTATCAATAATCTGATGAAAGATTCCATTAGAGGAATACTTTTTTCAGCTGAAACTGCTGAGAAACTAAAAGATTCGTTTCTCAATCTGTCAAAGATGAACAGTTTTGAATCATTCATAGAAATTATGAAGATTCTCAATGAACTGGCTGTTGCTGAAAATAAAATACTTTTATCGTCTTATAGTATTGAGCTGGAGACTTTTGCTGACAATGATAAAATGAAGATCATCCACGATTTTGTTCATAAAAATTTTGAAAATAAAATCACGCTGGATAAAGTGGCTTCCATGGTGAATATGAGCAATGTGACTTTCAATAGGTTTATTAAGAAAAGAACCGGAAAGACTTTTATTAATTATCTGAATGAGATAAGAATCAGCTATGCTGCACGCTGGCTGATGGAAAAAAATCTTACGGTCTTTGAAATTGCTTTTGAAGCCGGATTTAATAATATTGCCAACTTCAATAAGGTATTTAAGTCCATTAAAAAGACAACTCCCACTGAATTTAAAGAACAGTTTAAAGGAGTGAAAAAAATTGAATAATATTCTTTTACAACTTACTTTTTCTGTATCATCAGCTTAAAATAAAACACAAAACCGGGTATTTATATCCGATTTTTTTTGGATAAAATGTAAGATAAATCCCCTTTTTTCTATTGATTTTAATGTGGTGTATTTTATTGATATATAATCGTTTAGTTGCTTTTTAATAAAATTGCTGAAAAAATAATATCGTTTTATGATAAAATAGTATTATATCAGACTGGTTACAAAATTTAGATTTGTGAATGTGAATTAAATCTTAACAAAACTTTAAATTATTTAATACATAAACGATAAAATTTTGCTGAAAAAACAATAATTTTTTTTGTATTGAATAACAAAGCAATGTCATTGATTCTCAATTAAATCTAACGAATCTATACCTTATGAGAAAAGCAGTTATACCCGTTCTGTTCGTTTTTTCACTTACTGCGAATGCACAGGAGAAAAAAGCGGCCGACACTACGAAGACAACCAGTATTGAGGAGGTCGTGGTCACCTCTTTGGGGATAAAAAGGCAGGCCCGCTCTTTGACGTATTCCAGTCAGCAGATTGGTGGAGATGAGCTTACAGAAGTGAAAACTCCCAATCTATTAAATTCGATCAATGGAAAAGTATCCAACGTACAGATCAACAGAACCAATGGTGTAGGAAGCTCCGTAAGGGTGATCATGAGAGGGAATAAATCTGTAAACAATGCACAGCCATTATATGTAATTGATGGTATTCCAATTATCAACGGAACAGGAAAGTCAGCAGATATCGGGCAGTATTCTAATATGCCGGATCCGGGAGATGTACTGAGCTCCATCAATCCGGATGATATTGAAAGCATCAACTTCCTAAAAGGAGCTTCTGCTTCTGCACTGTACGGTTCTGCCGGAGGTAACGGAGCTATTTTGATTACCACTAAAAAAGGGCGTGCAGGAAAAAGTTCAATTACTTACAGTTCCAGCCTTACAGTAGACAGAGCGTATAGCCTTCCAAAACTACAGCACAGTTATTTGTCTTATGATCCATCTGTTGCTGGTCAGCAGCCAGGTCAGGCGGTAGACAGCTGGGGTGCAAAAGGATCTTCAAAGGATTATCTTAAAGATTTTCTGCAAACAGGAACTACATGGGTAAACAGTCTTTCTTTCCAGTCAGGGAATGAAAAATCTACAAACTATTTCTCTATCGGAAATACGACCAATAAAGGAGTGGTTCCAATGTCGTATTTTGATCAGTATAATGTCTCTTTCAGAAACTCAAGTAAATTTTTGGATGATAAACTGACATTGGATGCCAATTTCATCGGATCATTACAGGAAAGTAAGAACAGACAGACTCCGGGAGCTTCTTTTTCTCCTTTGACAAGTTTGTACTGGTTACCGAGAGGAGTAGATTTTGACCAATACGGAGGCGATAATTATTCTTATTTGGATAAAACAAGATTTTTGCCAGCTCAAAACTGGTGGGAAGTAAACCCGGATGGAAGTTTCAAAGGAAATCCTGTGACCCAGAATCCTTACTGGATTTTAAACAGAAACCCGGTTACGGTGAGTAACAAAAATACATACGGTGCCCTTTCATTGTCTTACCAGATTAATCCATGGTTGACTGCAAGAGTGAGAGGAAACTACAGCTGGAATATTTCAGACAGCCAGCGTGATATTGCTGCTTTTTCAGCGCCAAGCTTACTGGCTAATGGTATTAATGGTAGAATGCTTAAAAATACCTATGAAAATTCTTCTACTTATGGTGATGTTTTATTGATCGGTAGCCCTAAAGTAAGTGAATCTATCTCTTTAGATTTTACAGTAGGAGGAAGTATCAATACGACAAGAAATAAAATAGGACAAATTGATAATGCTTATCTGGCAAATCCTAATCTTTTCACCTTGAATAACCTTCAGTGGAATGTAAACAGAGCGCCGGGAGATGGATATCATAATACCTATACGAATATGAAAAAACAGGTACAGTCTGTTTTTGCGAGTGCTTCCGTAGGGTACAAAAATATGTTCTATGTAGACATGACTTTCAGAAATGACTGGGATTCTACTTTAGCATTAACAGGAAGAACCGGATTTGATTATGAATCTGTAGGAGCAAATGCTATATTATCTTCTGTTTTCAAACTTCCGGAAGTTATTAATTTCTGGAAAGTAAGAGGGTCTTATGCAACCGTTGGTTTGGGATTACCTACGAATATCACCAATGCAATGGTTGAATATAATAAAGGATATGTTTATGGAGTAGATGCAGGAACGATTGTATATCCTAAGAGTTCTTTTGCTACAGGGGCAGGTTTTGAGGCATTGCTTCCAAAGCCGGAACTTAATAAAACGTTTGAAGCAGGGACTGAGTTGAGAATGTTGAATAACAAACTGAATTTTGATATTACTTATTATAATTCAAATACCAGTAACCAGTTGTTGGAAACCACAATTCCTTCTTATTTAGGAGGTTTGGCTCCGGGATCCTATTATATTAATGCCGGAAAAATCCGAAATACAGGTTTTGAATCTTCATTATCTTATAAAATCTTTGATTCGGAAAAATTCGGATGGACTGCTACATTGAATGCATCGGCCAATAAAAACAAGATCGTTGAATTATTGCCAACAAGCATCAATGTTTCTAAAGACCTGACTTTTTCACTAACCGGAGGTGGTGACTATACAAGATTAAAACTGGGAGGTTCTTTTGGAGATCTTTACGGAATCAAATTTAAAAGAGATGATCAGGGCCGTGTTCTTGTGAATGAGAAAGGGGTTCCTTTAGCAGAGAGTACACCTTCTTATTTGGGTAACCCGAACCCTAAGTTTATTATGGGATTCAATAACTCATTTAATATTGGTAAACTGGGAATATCTTTCCTTATTGATGGGAAATTCGGAGGTAAAGTATTGTCACTTACAGAAAAAGCCAATGATTTATATGGAGTAAGTCAAACCACTGCTGATGCTAGAGATGCTGGAGGCGTATCAATCCCAAATGCAGTGTATGCACCGGGAACTCCTAATGCAGGGCAGGCTTATACTGGATTGACTAATGCTAAAGATTATTATAAAGCAGTAGGAACAACCGAAGGATTTGGAAAAGGAGTTGATGAAGCCTATCTGTATAGTGCTACAACAATACGTTTACGTCAGGCATCTGTTTCATATATGTTTGATGTCAACTCAAAATATTTGAAAAATGCAACGGTAAGTTTAGTAGGAACCAATTTATTTTTCTTCTACAAGAAAGCACCGTTTGATCCTGAGCAGGTATCAGGGAATACACCAGGTGGAGTGGGAGTAGATTCATTCGGTCTGCCAGTTACCAGATCTATAGGTTTATCATTAAAAGCTAACTTCTAACTTTTACAATTACGACAATGAAAATCAATACTATTAAAACATTGGTATTTGGAGCTGCAGTTCTGTTTTCAGCTTCCGGATGTACTAATGACTTTGACCAATATAATCAGGAAAAGCTGGGAGGCCCTGAAAATTTTTACGCTGACTTTATCGCGGTTGTGAACCCTATGAAATCTATCCAGAGAGGGCTGCAAGCAGATTATCAGTTATATCCTAACCTGAGTGCAGATATGTACAGTGGAATGTTCAGTACCGCAACACCATTTAACGGAGGAGTAAATAACCTTACTTATTCTATGATGGACGGATGGAATAACAGAATTATTGCCAGACAGCAGGATATTTTCAATTATTCAATCATTATCGATAATGCTGCCAAAGGAAACTATCCGGGTGTAGATTTTACGGGAACCCTTGCTGTGAAAAAAATTCTGAAAGTTATTACAGCGGCAAGAGTTTCAGACAGCCATGGTCCTGTAGTTTACAGTAAATATGAAAAACCTAACCCTAACGGAGTTACAGATTTTGATTCTCAACAAGAGGCTTACAACTATTTTATTGCAGATCTTACGGCAGCCATTACAGATTTACAGAAAGTAATTGCAATGACGGCGATACAGAATGTTGAAGATAAGACCTCATTGAAAAGTGCAGATTTAGTGTATGGAGGAAATATGGCTCAATGGGCAAAATTTGCCAATTCACTAAAGCTGAGATTAGCCATGAGAATGAGTTATGCTGATCCTGCAAAATCTAAACAATATGCAGAAGAGGCTTTGGCTTCACCTGCGGGATTAATTACTGACAATGCAGATAATGCTTTGATCAGTGTAGGACAGTCAGAATTGAGCTTCATCATTTACTCATGGGGAGACTGTTTAATAGGTGCACCTTTGATGGCTTATATGAACGGATATAATGACCCGAGACTTTCGGCATATGCAATTCCTGCAAAAGATGCTGATGTTCAGGGTAAATATATAGGAGTACGTCAGGGAATTGATTTATTAAATGGTAAATCTACCTACGGAGCATTCTCGCAACCACAGGCAAAATCTGCCAGCGGAGATTATTTTTCCGGAACTGATGGGAAAATGAAATTATTCACTGCTGCAGAAACATGGTTCCTGAAAGCGGAAGCTGCTTTGAGAGGATACGCAGGAGCAGGAGATATTCAAACCAACTATACTACCGGAGTTCAACAGTCTTTCGGGGAATGGGGGAAAAGTGCTAATGTCGCTGCTTATCTTGCTGATACAACTTCTACAGAAGCTCCTTATGTTGATCCAAAAAATGCAGAAAATAATGTTGCTGTAGGAAATTCTCAGCTAAGTACTATCACTATTGCATGGAATAACGGGGATACCAACGAAAGAAAATTAGAAAGAATTATTACCCAAAAATGGCTTTCCCTTTATCCAAACGGACCGGAAGCATGGGCTGAGCAGAGAAGAACAGGCTACCCGATTCTTTTCAAGGTAAGAAAAAATGACAGCGGCGGAGCGATCAGTACGGAAGCAATGATCAGAAGAATTCCTTTCACTATTGATACCAAAACTTCATTATATAATTACCAGCAGGCTGCACAAATGCTGAACGGACCTGATACCGGAGGCACCAAGCTATGGTGGGATAAGAAATAAAAAATATTCAGAATCACTCATCAATAAAGAGACATCTCAATATCAGATTTTTATTTGATACATTCATTAAGACAGGAGAATAGAGTAGAATCTCCAAAAAAATTATAGTTTCGTTTTTAGTCTGAATGAACTTTTGAGATGTTCTCTTTTATTTAGAATCTTATTTTTAAATATGGGAAAAAACAACTCCGGAACCCGCCGGATCCAGCCAATTCTTTGGATTTCCACATTATACTTTGCAATGGGTGTTCCCTTTGTAACCATTAATGCGGTTTCAGGAATCATGTATAAAGATATGGGTGTTTCGGATTCGCAGATTACATTCTGGACAGCTCTTATCCTATTCTCCTGGACTTTAAAACCCCTTTGGAGTCCGTTTTTGGAGATCTATAAAACAAAAAAGTTCTTTGTTATTTCTACTCAGTTTGCTATAGGAATTCTGTTTGCATTAGTCGCTTTAAGTCTTCCAATGCATGACTTTTTCAAATACAGTATTGCGCTTTTTGCCGTAATAGCATTTTGTGGAGCTACCCATGATGTGGTAGCAGACGGAACATATATTGGTTTTCTTACCAATAAAGAGCAGGCGAAATATATCGGCTGGCAGGGTGCTTTTTACAATCTTGCCAAGATTATCAGCAGTGGTGCATTAGTTTATTTTGCAGGTATTTTAGAAAAAACAAAAGGAGTTACTCATGCCTGGATGATCATTATGGTGATCTATGCATTACTGTTTTTTGTATTAGCGATTTATCACTATTTCATTCTGCCAAAAGAAAACAAAGAAGAAAAGAAAGATGAGAAAACAGCGGGGAATGTTCGTACAGAACTGTTAGAAGTGATTACTTCTTTCTTTACCAAAAAGAAAATTCTATGGTGTATCCTCTTCATCATTCTGTACCGTTTTGCAGAAGGATTTGCGATCAAAATAGCTCCTTTATTTTTTAAAGCTCCAAGAACATCAGGAGGATTAGGATTATCCACTTCTGATATCGGACTTATTTATGGAACCTACGGCTCTGCAGCATTTATCTTAGGATCTGTATTGGCAGGATATTTTATCTCAGCCCGCGGACTGAAAAAATCTTTGATATGGCTATGCTGTGCATTTAATATTCCTTTTGTAGTATATGCACTACTGGCTCATTACCAGCCTTCAGATCTAATGCCTGTGGGAATTGCTGTAGTCGTGGAATATTTTGGCTATGGATTTGGTTTTGTAGGATTGATGCTTTACATGATGCAGCAGATTGCGCCAGGAAAACATAAAACCGCTCATTATGCATTTGCAACAGGAATTATGAATCTTGGAGTAATGATTCCCGGAATGTTCAGTGGGATGATCAGTGACTGGATAGGATACAAAATGTTCTTTATCTGGGTCTTGATTGCTACCATTCCTGCATTTTTAGCCACTTTATTCGTTCCTTTCCCTTATCCGGAAAATCAAAAAGAACAACAAATCAATTAATAATAATTAAAAATAAAAAGTAAAAATACTTTATGACAGCTCAATCAGTAATGATCCCTTGGCAGGATCGCCCGGAAGGTTGCAATGATATCATGTGGAGGTTTTCCGAAAACCCGATCATTAACAGATACGCGATACCAACATCTAACAGTATATTCAACAGTGCAGTAATTCCTTTTGAGGATGGATTTGCAGGAGTATTCCGTTGTGATAACAAGGCAGTACAGATGAATATTTTTGCTGGTTTCAGTAAAGACGGAATCAATTGGGATATTAATCATGACCCTATTGAAATGCAGGCAGGAAATACGGATATGATTGAATCCGATTACAAATATGATCCCCGTGTCACTTTTATAGAAGACCGTTACTGGATTACTTGGTGCAACGGATACAATGGACCTACCATCGGTATTGGATATACTTTTGATTTTAAAGAATTTTTTCAGTGTGAAAATGCATTTCTTCCCTTCAACAGAAACGGAGTGTTGTTCCCTGAAAAAATCAATGGTAAGTATGCCATGTTGAGCCGTCCTAGTGATAACGGACATACACCTTTTGGTGACATTTATATCAGCTATAGCCCTGATATGAAGTACTGGGGAGAACACCGTTGTGTGATGAAAGTAACCCCTTTTGAAGACAGTGCATGGCAGTGTACAAAGATTGGTGGTGGGCCGGTTCCTATCAAAACAGAAGAAGGATGGCTGCTTTTCTATCATGGAGTAATTAATACCTGCAGAGGATTCAGATATTCAATGGGAGCAGCTTTGCTTGATCTTGAAGATCCTACAAAAGTATTGTACAGAACGAAACCTTATCTGTTAGCTCCGGCTGAAGTGTACGAACTGACAGGAGATGTACCGAATGTGGTTTTCCCTTGTGCGGCATTGACTGAAGGAGACAAAGTAACAGTATATTATGGTGCTGCTGATACCGTAGTGGCTATTGCCTTTGGATATATCTCAGAAATCATTGATTTTATGAAAAAGAATTCAATTTAATAAAGTAATATAAAGTTTAGGAAAATAGGTTAATCATCTTAATTTTTCCATTTTCTGGGAATTTTATAATGGTTTTCCTATTTTTAAACAAAAAAATCTCCGATACCTCTCTTATCATGAAAAAAGAACTGCTAATCTGCTTTTTTACCACCCTGATTTCTGTAGCTAATGCCCAGCAAAATAAGAATGATGTTTTATCCTGGGTAGATCCTTTCATAGGCACAGGAGGGCATGGACATACATTTCCGGGGGCAACCACGCCATTCGGGATGATACAGCTGAGCCCGGATCAGAATACAAAAAGTGGCGACTGGGACTGGTGTTCCGGATATCACTACAGCAGTAAAACGATCATGGGATTCAGTCATAACCATTTGAGCGGAACAGGATGGGCAGACCTTGGAGATATTCTGGTAATGCCTACCGTAGGACAGGTAAAAATGGTTCCGGGAACGGAAGAGAATCCTGAAACAGGTTACCGTTCAAAATTCACGCACGATAAAGAAATTGCTTCTCCCGGGTATTATTCCGTAATGCTGGACAGCTATGGAATTAAAGCAGAGCTTACTGCTTCCCCAAGAGTAGGATTTCATAAATATACTTTCCCGAAGAGTAGTGAAGCCAATATCATTATTGATCCCACTAATAAAATCTTCGGAAACATCTACCATACGTTAGTAAGTGTAGAAGGTAATAATAAAATCAAAGGATACTGTTACAGCAACGGCTGGGGAGGTAAACGATTTGCTTACTTCGTGATGGAGTTTTCCAAACCGTTTAAGTCTTATGGCGTGTATGCTGACGGAAAAATCAAAAATGATGAAAAAATTGCCCTTGCTAAGGATGCCAAAGCATTCGTAAGATTTTCAACCGAAGACCAGGAAAGTATTGAAGTAAAAGTATCATTGTCTCCGGTGAGCACAGAAAATGCACAGGAAAACTTCGATACCGAAGCACAAAATATAGACTTCGCAAAAGCGAGAGAAACTGCACAAAAGACATGGAGAGATCTTATTGGCAGATTCCAGGTGACAGGAGGGACAGACAGCCAGAGAAAAATTTTCTACACAGGAGTTTATCATACATTCATTGCCCCAAACCTTTACATGGACGTTAATGGAGACTATGTTGCCGCTCAGGAAAATATGAATACCAAATGGTTTACCAACTACAGTACCTATTCCTATTGGGACGGATTCAGAGCGACTCACCCGCTGTTGACCATTATGGATCAGAAACATACAAAAGAATTCGCCAATTCCTTAATCAGCAGATATACGGATCGTAAAGACCACATGCCGATCTGGGAGCTTTGCGGATATGATAACTTCTGTATGTTGGGGTATCACAGTGCTTCGGTAATCTGGGATGCCATTTCAAAAGGAGTTCCGGGGATTGATGCTGAAAAAGCATTTGCTGCGATGAAAGATGCTTCTTTAACAGATAAAATGAGCAGCAGCGATGGTGGCGGAGGACTTAATGACTATATCAAATTAGGATATACACCATCAGAAAATGGAGCTTCAGTTTCAGCAACGCTGGAATATGCATATGACGACTGGTGTATCCTTCAATTAGCAGAAAAATTAGGAAAAAAAGACGAAGCTGAAGTATACAGAAAACGTTCTATGAACTTCCTGAATACTTTCAATAAAGAAAATAATCACTTCTGGCCAAGACAAAAAGACGGTAAGTTCTTAGCAGATTTTACTCTTAACGACTGGAAAAAATTGCAACCACACTGGGTTTCCGGAAATATCTGGGCCTATGATTTCTTTGTACCGCACCAGATTGATGAAATGATGAATCTGTATGGAGGGAAAAAAGGATTTGAAGAAAAGCTGGATAAAACCTTTACAGAAGCGCTTCATATGGAAGGAGAGCAGCATGTAGATATCTCAGGATTCATCGGATCTCTAGGATTCGGGGATGAACCGGGGCATCATGTTCCCTACCTGTACAATTATGCAGGAAGTCCTTATAAGACTCAGAAAATGGTGAAATATATCCGCGACAATATGTACGCCGCTAAACCTGATGGAATTGTCAATAACGAAGATTGCGGTCAAATGTCAGCATGGTATATTTTCTCATCATTAGGATTCTATCCTGTGACACCGGGGAAACCTGTTTATGCCATCGGAGCACCACAATTCCCGAAAGCATCATTAAAATTAGAAAATGGAAAAACGTTCACCGTAATTGCAGACAAAATATCTGACAAGAATATCTATGTACAGAAAATGTTCCTGAACGGAAAAGAATACAAAAGCTGGGAGCTTAACCACAGCGATATTATGAACGGAGGTGAGCTGAGATTTGTAATGGGAAGTAAACCGGTAAAATAAGACTAATAAAAATAAACGAAACAAAAGTATCAATGGAAAGGAGAAATTTTATTAAAACAAGTGCACTGGCCGGAGCCGGATTGCTGTTCACTCAGAATGTTTTTGCTAAAAATTTAGTATTGGACGATTTTCCTGTTGTCCGTGTTCCTAAAGAAAAAAGACATTTTACCAGCGAATCCGTAGAAAATGCTATTGCAGCGTTTAAAAAGAAAGTGAAAAACAAAGAGCTAAGCTGGCTTTTTGAAAACAGCTTTCCCAATACATTAGATACTACTGTTTTCTATAATGAAACCAACGGAACGCCTGATACATACGTAATCACAGGAGATATCGATGCCATGTGGCTTCGTGACAGTTCTGCACAGGTTTTCCCTTATCTGCAGTTTTCGAAAAAAGATGAAAAACTGCACAAACTGATCTCAGGAGTAATCCACAAGCAGACCACATTCATCCTGAAAGATCCTTACGCGAATGCTTTCTACAACGATGATCAGAAGATCAGCAAATGGAAAGAATACGACCATACCGATATGAAGCCGGGAACCCATGAAAGAAAATGGGAAATTGACTCGCTTTGCTATCCAATCCGTCTGGCCTACCACTTCTGGAAAACAACAGGAGATACAAAACCTTTTGATGCCAACTGGCTGAAAGGAATTAAACTTACCCTGCAGACCTTTACAGAACAGCAGAGAAAACATGATCTTGGACCTTACAAATTCGAGCGTACAACAGCCTGGGCAACAGATGGGGTACCGATGGGAGGATATGGTTATCCGACAAAACCTGTAGGATTGATCAGCTCTATGTTCCGTCCAAGTGATGATGCTACCATTTATGGATTCCTGATTCCTTCCAACTTATTTGCTGTGGTAAGCTTACGTCAGGCTGCGGAAATGGTTTCTCAGATTAAAAATGAAAAAACGTTGGCTCAACAACTGAACAGTCTTGCTGATGAGGTAGATGCAGCCATCAAAAAATACGGAATTTACAATCATCCTGAATTTGGAAAAATATACGCTTTTGAAGTGAATGGCTTCGGAAGTTACAACCTGATGGATGATGCGAACTGCCCAAGCTTGCTGGGACTGCCTTATCTGGATGCGGTGAAAGCTGATGACCCTGTTTATTTGAATACAAGAAAATTTGTGTGGTCAGAAAACAATCCGTTCTTCTTCAAAGGTAAGCTGGCAGAGGGAATAGGAGGTCCACATATCGGACTTGACATGATCTGGCCAATGAGTATCATAATGAAGGCACTCACTACTAAAGACAAAAGTGAGATCAGATGGTGTATAGATACCTTACAGAAAACGCACGGAGGAACAGGCTTTATGCATGAATCCTTCCATAAAGACGATGCCAAAAAGTTCACCAGAGAATGGTTTGCATGGGCAAATACCTTGTTTGGAGAACTGTTATGGAAAACCTTTAACGAAAACCCTGAGCTACTGACATAGCCCTCCCTTTTATATGGTGTATTCATCTGAGATTCCTTCCCCAAAAAGAAGGAGTCAGGGGAATGCTATATAAAATTCAGACACCAAAACACCTTAAAAAAATTATACAATGAAAAAAAAATCCATCTTTACCGCACTGATTGCCATGATGCTTCAGTCAGGTTCTCTGATTAACGCCCAACAGCTTAGTCCTACAGGAATATGCTATGTGGAAGTGAATAACAACAACATCCTGAATGCAGGATCGTACAAACTGCAGACATCGAACAGCTACCTGTTCAATGTGGTCAATATTTTTGCGGCTAACATTAATTATGATACCAGCCGTGGAAGAGCTTATTTGTATTCCAATAACAACGTTACGAAAGTTCTTACCAATGCAGATACCTACATAAAACCACTCCAGCAAAAAGGAATGAAAGTAGTGTTGACGATTTTGGGAAATCACCAGGGTGCCGGAATCTGTAATTTTCCTACCCGTGAGGCGGCAAAAGACTTTGCATTACAGCTTGCCAATACAGTGAATACTTACGGTCTTGATGGGATTGATTTTGATGATGAATATTCAGAATATGGAAATAACGGAACTGGGCAGCCTAATGACAGCTCTTTTGTAATGTTGGTTCAGGAGCTCAGAGCCTTATTACCGAATAAAATTATTTCATTCTATTATTATGGACCTGCAGCTTCAAGGCTTTCCTGGAACGGAGCCAGAGTAGGAGACAATGTCAACTACAGCTGGAATGCGATGTACGGAACATTCTCAGCTCCAAATGTACCACCTCTTACCAAAGCGCAAATTTCTCCTGCGGCGGTATGGATGGGAAATACTTCCAATTCTACAACCACCAGCCTGGCTACCCAGACTAAAAATGGAGGCTATGGAGTATTTATGTGGTATGATTTGCACGGAACCAATGAAGCAACACAGCTTTCAGCAGGAACTCAGACATTATACGGAGAGCAGACTGTTTTAAGCACTCCTTTACAATCATGGACACAAGGAACCAATTGTGATGCACCTATCGGGTTGTATACAAGCAATCTTACAGGAACAAGCGCAAAACTAAACTGGTCAGCCGTAGGAGCCAATACTTATGATATTGATTATAAACCAGCATCTTCAACAACCTGGACGAATGCGGTGTCAGCAACAAGTTCCACTTCCGTAACTGTTTCCGGATTAACAGCCAATACCGAATATGACTGGAGAATCAGAACGAACTGCAGTGTGAAAAGCGCTTATATGTTTGCTCCAAGATTTACAAGCTCTTCAGGAACAACGCCTACAGGTTCTTACGCTCTGTCTCTGGATGGAAGCACGGAATCAGGAGCTGCGGGAAGTATGAATCTAAGCGGTTCTGCATTATCTTTTGAAGGATGGATCAAGCCTTCATCGTTCAAATCAGCATCTCCATATATTTCTTCGATCATGGGAACGGAGATAAGTGACAGCAATTCTGCATTCTTAAGATTAGGAGATGCAGGTCTGGCAAATAATAAACTGCAGTTTGTCGTAAGTATTAATAATGTACAACAAAAACTGGCTTCTGCAACTGCTCTGAATGCCAATACCTGGTATCACGTGGCAGCTACTTATGACGGTAGCAATATGAAATTGTATATCAACGGAGTTCTGGATGCAACTAAAGCACAGACCGGAAGCGTGAATTCAAACGGAGCGTTCAACGTTGGATATTTATATAACACTTCCAGAAATTTTAATGGTAAAGTAGATGAGGTAAGAGTTTGGAAACGTGCATTGAGCCAGACAGAAATCAGTCAGAATATGTGTAATGTAACAGTTCCGGCTACTTCACTGGCTGCCTACTGGAAATTTAACGAAGGCAGCGGTTCTACGGTTCAGGATATTTCCGGAAACGGAGTGACTTTAACATTAACAGGTGTTGATGCTTCTAATTGGGGAACAGATCTACCATGTACAACAGGAAGTTCTCTCTTGGCAAGAACGGGTACCAATCAAAAGGCAATAAATGCAGGGCAGATAAGCGTTAAAAATCAAATAAAATTATATCCTAATCCGGTAAGCAAATCTTCATCACTTACAGTCTCTGTTCCTGATGAATACAGCAAAGGAAAATTAACGGTTTATGATTTTAACGGAAGAATTGTAGACACAAAATCCCTGAACTCAGGAGACAATCAATACGAATTGAGCAGAATTTCTGCAGGAAACTATATCCTTCAGTTTGAATCTCATGATGGAAGCTTAAAACAATCCGAAAAACTAATTGTAAAATAATAACCTCAGTCATTGGGCCGAAGCCCAATGACTTTTCTACTACAAAATTGATATACTATGAGAAAAAAATCCTTTTTTATTCCCCTGATGGCCTTAATGCTTCAGTCGGCCTCATTACTCAAAGCACAGCAGCTTGATCCTTTAGGTGTCTGCTATGTGGAAGTAAATAACAATAATCCGCTGAACGCAGGTTCCTATACTTTGCAGAATACAAACAGACAGCTTTTTGATGTGGCTATTATTTTTGCAGCGAATATCAACTATGATGTTTCCAAAAACCGTGCTTATATCTCAAACAATAACAATGTTACCAAAGTCCTTAATGATGTCAATACCTATGTAAAACCTTTACAGCAAAAAGGGATAAAAGTATTGCTTGATCTTTTAGGAAATCACCAGGGAGCAGGAATTTCTAATTTTCCTAACCGTGAAGCAGCAAAAGATTTCGCTTTGCAGGTGGCTCATACCGTTTATACTTATGGCTTAGACGGAGTAGATCTGGATGATGAATATGCAGGGTACGGAAATAACGGAACAGGGCAGCCAAACAACAGTTCTTTCGTAATGCTTTTGCAGGAATTGAAAGCTGCAATGCCGGATAAACTGATTACATTCTATTATTACGGTCCTGCTACGACAAGACAAACTTATAATGGAGATTTAGCAGGAAATTATATCAATTATACATGGAATGCGATGTATAGTACATACAATGCACCTGTTGTTCCGCCTCTTGATAAATCTAAAATTTCTGCTGCTGCAACATGGATCCAAAATTCGAATCCAAGTTCTACGTCAGCAACTACACTGGCAAACTTAGCAACCAGTACAAAGAATGACCAATATGGTGTATTCATGTGGTATGACCTGGGAGGAACCAATGTAGCCAGCTATTTGAGTACAGGTTCCAATATTCTTTACAACGAAAATACGCTCTTAAGCGGTCAATTATATTCATGGTCTCAGGGACAAACCTGTGATCCGCCATTGGGACTTGATGTTTCCAATGTAACAGGAACTTCAGCAAAACTGAACTGGACTTCCAACGCTTCCCAGTCTTATAACATTGACTACAAACCGGCCAACTCTACAGTATGGACAAACGTGGCTAATAATTATTCAGGAAATAATATTGTCATCAATAACCTTACCCTGAATACAAATTACGATTGGAGAATACAATCCAACTGCTCACCGACATTAACAAGTACTTATATTTTTGCACCAAGGTTTAACTCCGGAAGTGGCTGCACTACGCCATCAGGATTAACTTCCGGAAGTTTCCTTGGTAATACTGCTCAGCTATCATGGGATGCAGGAAATGCAACTTCATATACATTACAATACAAAACAGCAGCAGCTACAACATGGTCTGAAATTCCGAATATTACAACCAATTCTTACGCACTTCAAAATCTTACCCCAAATACAAGCTATGTGTGGAAAGTACAGGCAGGGTGTGCCGGAGGAACTACAAGTACCTATTCAGGAGAAGGATCATTCAACAGCGGTTTTGCCCCTGTTACAAGTCCGGGAGCGAGGTCACTTTCCTTTAATGGAAGTACTCACTATCTGAATGCAGGACAATTTAACCTGAGCGGAAACGCCATGACATTTGAAGGGTGGGTAAAAGTAAATGCTTTCAAAACAGGATTCCCTTATATTTCATCAGTAATGGGAGTGGAAGTAGGAGATAATAACTCGGCAATGCTTAGATTCGGTGATGGAAACCTGGCAAATAACAAACTTCAGTTTATCCTGAGCTTCGGTTCATCACAGGTGAAGCTTAACACGAATACGGCATTCAATACCAATACATGGTATCATATAGCAGCCACTTATGATGGGGCAGCAATGAAAATTTATGTCAATGGTAACCTTGATGCCAGCTTTGCAGTAACGGGTAACTTTACCGCAAACGGAATCCTTTATCTGGGAAGAAATTATGACAATTCCCGTACAATCAACGGCTTCCTGGATGAATTCAGAGTTTGGAAAAAAGCATTAACACCACAGGAAATTCTGAGCAACAGCTGTAATGTTCCTGCCAACTCCACAGGTCTTGAAGCCAATTGGAAAATGGATGAAGGAAGTGGTTTAGGCGCATTAGATGCTACAACAAATACCCATTTTGCGACCCTGATCAATATGACAGATGCGAACTGGAGAACAGATGTTGCCTGTGCTTCATCTCTTGCCGTGAAAGATATTGAATCTGTAAAAGAGAACAACGCCGCTTATCCGAATCCGGTTAAAAGAGGAAATGACATTCATTTTGCTATTAGTGATAATTCGGCAACTGAAGTGGCATTGTATGACGCATCAGGAAAATTATTCAAAAAACAGAGTATTAATCAAAATAATAATGCAGTGAATACACAGGATTTAATCAGTGGTACTTATATTTACAAGATTACATCCTCAAACAATAAAGTATTATCAACTGGTAAAATTATCGTGAAGTAAAAATTCAGATAATGATATAATTATCAGGATTATAAATATAAAGTCTGAAATACAAAGCAGACAGACAGGGGGCATACTTCTGTTTGTCTGTTTTTTCAGTCACAGGGATGTCTTGAATTTAAAATAAAAAAATAATGCAGAATATTGTAGGAATAGATATCGGAGGGTCGCACATCACATTGGCTCAGGTAGATCCGGAAAAACGTGAAATCATTTCTTCTACCTATGTAAGAGAACATGTAGATGCTTTCGAAAATAAAGAAGTTATTTTCACTGCCTGGGTTTCCGCCATTCATAAAGTGGCTCATGATCTGGTAAAAGAAAATCTTCTCATTGGTATCGCAATGCCGGGACCTTTCGATTATGAAAATGGAATATCGCTGATGCAGCAGGGGAAATTTATAGATATCTATCAGGTGAATATTAAAGAAGAACTGGCAAAAAGACTTTCCATTTCTCAGGAGCAGATTCATTTTGTAAATGATGCTGCAGCATTCATAGAAGGAGAAGTGTTCGGAGGATGTGCTCAGGGATTCAAAAGTGCTTTTGGAGTGACACTCGGTACAGGGCTGGGAACTACCTTCTTCAACGGAGAATTTGCAACGGATGAAGATCTATGGGATTCTCCCTTCAGAAACTCTATCTGTGAAGATTATCTGGCAACACGCTGGTTTGTGAATCATTATAAAGAACTGACAGGAGAGGAAATCTCCGGAACCAAAGATTTGCTGGATAAACCCATAGAAATACAGAACAGAATGTTTGATGAATACGCAGATTCTTTTTCAGAATTTATTATCAGATATGTAGATTATTACAAACCGGAAGTTTTAGTTATAGGAGGAAATATTGCCAAAGCTTATCCTCATTTCGAGCAAAGATTTATTCAGAATTTAACAAAGAATAATATTAACTTGCAGGTTAAAATTTCTGCTATATTTGAAGATGCGGCCATTCTTGGAGCTGCCAGCTATGCATTAAAAAAGCTTATATAAATTAACAAACGAAACGATACAATGAAGTTTATATTTTCTACTTGCTTCCTGTTATTACAGGCCTGGGCTTTAGGTCAGAATGTATCTCCCGTAGATTATGTGAATCCTTTAATGGGAACACAATCCAAACCCTCTTTATCCAATGGAAATACCTATCCGGCCGTCGGACTTCCATGGGGAATGAATATCTGGACTCCCCAGACCGGTAAGATGGGTGACGGATGGGCATATACCTACGATGCAGATAAAATAAAAGGATTTAAACAAACGCACCAACCCTCTCCATGGATGAATGATTATGGCGCATTTGCCATCATGCCGGGAGTGGGAAAAGTAAAATTTAAAGAAGACGAAAGAGCAAGTTGGTTCAGTCACAAAGCTGAGGTTACTACGCCTTACTTTTATAGTGTTTATCTGGCAGATATCAATGTTACTACAGAATTTACCCCTACGGAAAGAGCCTCTTATTTTAAATTTGATTTTCCCAAAACAGACAGCGCTTACGTAGTTGTTGATGCATTAAACAAAGGATCTTATATCAAGATTTTACCGAAGGAAAGAAAAATCCTGGGTTATACAACGAGGTATTCTACCGGGAAATATGAGAATTTTAAAAACTACTTTGTCATTCAGTTTGATAAAGATTTTGAACTGACGAAAACATGGAAAGATGATAAGCTGGTTAATGATCAGTTGGAAATTACCAGTGATCATACAGGAGCTGTAGTAGGGTTTAAGCTTAAAAATAAAGAAACGGTTTATGCAAAAGTAGCCTCTTCATTCATCAGTTTTGAGCAGGCAGAACTGAATCTTAAAAGAGAAATCGGAACCAGAAATTTTGAACAGGTAAAAACCGATGCTAAAAATATCTGGAACAAAACATTAGGAAAGATTGAGGTAAAAGGAGGAACAGACCAGCAGATGAGAACTTTTTATTCCTCTTTATACAGAACTTTATTCTTCCCGCAAAAATTATATGAAATAGATGCTCAGAACAAAATAAAACACTGGAGCCCTTACAATGGTAAAATTGTTGACGGTAGAATGTTTGCAGGAACAGGATTTTGGGATACTTTCCGGGCTTTGTATCCTTTCCTGAACCTTGTTTATCCAAGTATCAATGTAGAAATGCAGGAAGGATTAGCAAATGCTTACAAAGAAGGAGGATTTTTACCAGAATGGAGCAGTCCGGGATATTCTGATATTATGATTGGAAATAATTCCGCATCTGTAGTGGCAGATGCCTACATCAAAGGACTTCGTGGATATGATACGGAAGCGCTTTGGCAGGCTGTAAAACACGGTGCGAATCATGAAGGCCCAATAGAAGCTGTAGGCCGTGCCGGAGTGGAATATTACAATACGTTAGGCTATGTCCCTTACGATGTGAAAATTAACGAAAATGCAGCAAGAACACTGGAGTATGCTTATGATGACTTTTCAATCTATCAGCTAGGAAAAGCCTTGGGAAAACCAGCTTCTGAAATTGATATTTATAAGAAAAGAGCCTACAATTACAAAAATGTATTTGACAAAGAAACCGGATTGATGCGTGGTAAAAACAAGGATGGAAACTTCCAGAAACCTTTCAATCCTTTCAAATGGGGCGATGCATTTACTGAAGGAAACAGCTGGCATTACACATGGTCTGTTTTCCAGGACATTGATGGTCTGTCTGAATTGATGGGTGGAAAAAAGAAATTTGAAGCCAAATTGGATGAAGTATTCTCATTGCCACCGGTTTTTGATGACAGTTATTATGGAGGCGTAATTCACGAAATCAGAGAAATGCAGATCATGAATATGGGGCAGTATGCTCACGGAAATCAGCCTATCCAGCATATGATTTATCTGTACAATTATGCAGGAGCTCCTTATAAAACTCAATATTGGGCAAGACAGGTGATGAATAAACTGTATCATGCTACCCCTGACGGATATTGCGGAGACGAAGATAACGGGCAGACTTCTGCGTGGTATATTTTCTCGGCCCTTGGGTTTTATCCTGTAACACCGGCAACAGATCAGTATGTATTGGGAGCACCATTATTTAAAGAAGCTACCATCCATCTTGAAAATGGTAAGAAAATTGAAGTAAAAGCTCCGGAAAATAATGCGGAGAATTTATATGTAAAATCATTGAATGTCAATCAGCAGCCTTATTCCAAAAACTGGTTAAGCCATAAAGAACTGATGAAAGGAGCTGTTCTGGATTTTAAAATGGATAGTAAGCCTAACAAAGAAAGAGGCTCACAGGAAAAAGATTTTCCCTATTCAATGTCAAAAGAAGAATCAAATAAATAATTTTAATTTAGAAATAGAAGCTGTATGAGTACAGAAAAAAAAGAAATATTCGATAGAGTAGAGCGTATGCTGCAGACACAAGGATTTACCATCGCAGCAAAAGATGATACAAGACCATGGGGCGGATTCTTTGTGATTGATGAAACACAGGCACAGGATTTTGCGAATCAGTATTTTGATGGGATTGATGTAGACAACCTTAGAATAGGAGGGAAGCTAAGCCCAAAAATTCTTATCGTAGCTCCTGAAACAAGATTAAGCTGGCAGTATCACCACAGAAGAGCAGAAATCTGGCAGGTGGTGGAAGGAACCGTTGGTATCAAAAGAAGCAACACTGATGAAGAAGGAGAATTGGGAGAATATGGTCCGAAAGATCAGGTAAAACTTCAACAAGGAGAAAGACACAGATTGATTGGTCTTGCAGGCTGGGGAATTGTAGCCGAAATCTGGCAGCATACCGATGCATCCAATCCTTCAGACGAAGATGATATCGTAAGAGTACAGGATGACTTTGGAAGATAAATAATAAAAAAATCCGCTTCATTGAAGCGGATTTTTTTATTGAGTCAGGAAGCTTGAGGCTGGAAGAAGGAAGTTACTGAAAGCTTTCAGAATCTCTAAATATCATTATTAAAACAATCTGTGAAATTTTATTTAGAGTATACCGGTAATTTATCGCAAATAAGAGTTCCATCGACTAATATAACTCCCAGCTTCATTCTTCCAGTTTCCAGCCTTTAAAACGTCACATCCAGTCCTACATAGAAGTTTGCCTTCATAATTGGAGCGTATACCATTCCTCCGTCAAAATAATTTCCGAAAGGATTTTTAAAATCAACAATCGCATTTTTCTGATAATAAGAAGTCAGGTTTTCACCTCCTACGTAAGCTCTGATCTTTTTATTGAAATTTTTTGAAATCTGAGCATTCAGAACGGCATAAGATTCAGAATAGGTTGCTAACTGAAACTCTGCCGGATTACTTGATGTATCAGGAAGTCTCTGTTTTCCAACCCAGTTTAAAGTCGTATCAAAGCTCCAGAATCCTCCTTTATCATTCTTATTGGTTGAATAGGCTAAATTCACAAAACCTCTGTGTTTTGCCATAAAAGGAACTTCTCTTCTTCCACCGATATAATCAGCCTGCACATCATAATACTTATAAGCAAGTCTTACATCAAAGTTTTTGAAAGGAGTGAAATCCCACTGAGTCTGGAATGAATTTGCAAATGATTTTCCTTCCAGATTATAGAATGTCAGCTGCTGTGGAGATTTGTCTAAATCTACCAATACCTGATCCTGAAAATCTGTTCTGAAGAAGTCGGCAACAATGCTGGATTTTCTTCCGAATAATTTGAATTCCTGTTGTAAGCTTACACCATAGTTCCATGCAATTTCAGGTTTTAAGCCATAAATATTTCCTCCGTTGGGTAAAATATTAATCGCTCTGTTTGATGCAAAATACTGCTGGCTTTCCGCAAATACATTGGCTGTTCTGAACCCTCTTCCTGCAGAAAGTCTTACAATAGTCTGAGGGGTAAAATCATACTTGAAATTAAGCCTTGGCGTAAACTGAGTCCCTGCCAGATTATGAAAATCTACTCTGGAACCTGCTACTAAAGTATATTTTAACCCTGTTAAAGTATACTCAGCAAAAATTCCCGGTACAATTTCATTTCTTCTCATATCATCTATCAAATAGGTTTCTTTATAACCGTCATATAAGAAACTTGCTCCTGCTTTATACTTATGATTGGTATTTCCGATGATACTTTCAAAAATTAGATTGGAGTAATAGGTGTGCTGCTGCCCCGCATAATTTCTCAATCCGAAGAAACTATCCTGCTGATGATAAACGTACTGGTTCATCCAGCCGATACTTTGATAAGGTTTTCCTTTAAAAACATATCCTGTTTTATTCCACACCTGAAATCTTGAGATGTCAATTCCTACCCCATAAAAAGGTTGTTTGTCCTGCGCTAATTTTTTATCAAAACCAACCTGTCCTGCTGTTCTTTCATCTCGGATAAAATTAATTCCGAAGTGAGACCCGAATCCTGATTTTTCAAGGTCATTATAATTCAGCAAATAAGCGGCATTGATCTGTGTTCCTTTCGGTCTGTCCAGGAAACCATCATGATTCATATCCGTATTCCCGAAAGTTCCGTTTCCGTGAAGAAGGAAAGTCTGAGACCATTTATCGTTGATAGGAGAAACATTGGTAATATTTACTTCAGCTCTTCCATTGAAATCGGAGAAAAGATTTAGTGAAGTTTCCGGAGTTTTTGCATTCTTTAAAAGTTCAGTATTAATCTGTCCTGTGATGCTTTCATAACCATTCGTTACAGTGCTTCCTCCCTTAGTAAGCTGGATACTTTCAATCCACCTTCCCGGAATAAAATTTAAACCATAGGCAGAAGCCAGACCCCTGATTTCAGGTAACTGTTCTTTCGTTAAGCTGGTATATTTCTGATCCAGACCAAGCATTTTCAGTTGTTTTGTTCCCGTAACGGCATTGCTGAAAGAAACATCCACAGTTGCGTTGGTTTCAAAACTTTCAGACAGATTACAACAAGCTGCCTTTAACAACTCTTTTTTATCAATATTAAAAACAAGTCCTGCTTCTTTCTTGCTTAAAGCCGTCGCTGCCTTGGAACCTGTTACTACAACTCCGTCAATGCTTTTTTCATGCTGAGAGTGATCTTCTTTCGTTGATGAAGCCTCATTGTCTTTATGATCTTCATGTTTGGTTTCTTCTTCATAATGTACCTTTGGATTCGGTTCACCAAAAGTAAACTCCCTGTCATACAGGCAACATCCCGGAAGTCCATTATAAACAGCATCTGAAGCTTTGTATTTTTCATTGTCATGACCAGCATCAGCAATTGCTTTTAAAATTTTATCTGATGAGGTTTTTGAAGGGTCAAAATTCAGTGTAACCGTTTGTTTCTCTGCATTCCATTCTGCAGCATTGGCACCGGCATCTTTTGACGCTTTTTCTATTCTGGCTTTACATGAAGCACAGTTTCCTCTTACGTAGAACTCATTTTCTTTTTTTGTAGAAGCCGTAGTGCTTGTAGGGTGCTCATGATGAGACTCTGCCTGCGATGGCTGAAGATCTCTGTCATAATGACAACACCCCGGAAGCCCTTCATAGGTTGTGTCAGATGCTTTGAATTTTTCATTATCATGACCTGCTTCAGCTACTTTTTTCAGAATATCATCCGTGGATACTTTATCTGTCTCTAACGTCAGTGTCTGAAGATCGATAGAGTAAACTGCTGTTTTTGCGCCTGCTTTTTTAGCTGCACTTTCAATTCTTGTTTGGCACATTTCACAGTTTCCCTTTACCTTGAACTGGGTTTTTGAAAGTGTCTGAGCAGATATAAATTGTGTAAATAGGAATAATGCACCAAGTATAAACCTGGAAATAGGTAATTTCATTTTGTTTAAAAGTTTAAATTAATTAAAAAACAGCTCATTACATAGTATAATGAACTCGTGATATTTTAATTAACCTATCTTAGGCGGTTGCCAGATTTCCTTTAAACGGTCTGAAAGATATGGATCTGAATATTGAAACTGAGGATTCTTATTCGCTTTGTAATAAGACAGTTCCAAACGTAGATTTTTTGAGAAAGGCGTTTCAATAAAAGTATAGCAGGCAACGCATGATGAACAGCAGTCATCATTACATGATTTTGTTTTATCATGTTGGCTGTCTTTTTTTGAAGAATGATTTTTGCAGCAGTCCATTTTCTTGGAAGATTCTGCTTTACAGCATGTTTCCTGCATTCCTTGTGCATAGAAGTTATCCTTGGGAATCAAAAAGATTCCCAGGCAAAACACTATTGCAAGTATGTGAAACAGCTTCATATCTGCAAAAATACAAAATTTATGGTAAAGGATCACCAACTTTTAGAGAACAGCTGTGCCAAGGCTCGCCATGTGCCGGATTCAGTTTGGGTTTTTCACCCATTGCCAGATTCTGTGCAGCTGGTGCGGGAGCAGGCGCTGGTGTTGTCTGAATTACATTTTGTGTAGCTTGTGGAGTTGGAGCAGGTTTACTGTTTAAAGGCTGTCCTACCGGAATATCACAGCGGTGTCCCGGTTGCCCGTGAGGAGGATTCATTCCGGGAGCTGTTTTTACCTGTTTCCCGTTGTTATCAAGGGTAATTTTCCCTGGAGATACTGCATTAGGATCAATTTGAATGGTGTTGGCTCCATTCACGTTTACATTCTGTGTAGTGGGAGTAGCTCCTGCAGGTTTACTGTTCAGCGGTTGTCCTACCGGAATATCGCATCGGTGGCCAGGTTGTCCGTGTGGAGGATTCATTCCGGGAGCTGTAGCCATCGGAGCAGGGGCAGGGCTGGATTGGATGCCTGTCTGATCCATCAGGGCCGTTTTTGAGGAGGTATTAAGTGCCACGTTGGGCTGGCCAGCGTTGGCTTCTTCTTTTAAATAAGTAGCTCTTTCATCCTTTTTACAAGAGGCAGCTAGTAGTGATACGGCGATCAAACCTATAAATGTATTCTTCATATCCATGGGTATGAAACAAAATTAGCAAAACATTTTCAATTGTTTTGCTAATTTTATACTTATAATTTGATTTTTGGATTAATTTTTTACCAAAAGTCTAAATCCTTCTCCGTGAACGTTGATAATTTCCAATCCTTCGTCGTCTTTTAATAATTTACGAAGCTTCGCAATATATACGTCCATACTTCTTGCGGTGAAGTAATTTTCTTTTTTCCAGATCTTTCTTAAAGCAAGATCTCTCGGCATGAAATCATTTCTATGGATGCAAAGAAGTTTTAATAATTCATTTTCTTTAGGAGAAAGTTTGTATTCTTTATCACCTACTTTCAGCTGTCTCAACATAGAGTCGAAGAAAATATTGCTGATTTTGAATTGCTCCTGCTCCTCATTTTCCAATGTAGAACTTCTCTGAAGAATCGCTTTGATTTTGTACAAAAGAAGTTCAGTATCAAATGGCTTTGTGATATAATCATCAGCGCCCAGCTGATATCCTTTCAAAATGTCTTCTCTCATATTTCTTGCTGTAAGGAATATGATGGGTGTATTTTTATCAATCTTTTTTACATCTTCCGCTAATGAAAACCCATCTTTTTTAGGCATCATTACGTCAAATATGCAGATATCGAATTCATTTTCTGTAAATTCTTTAAGTCCCTGCTCCCCATCAGTGGCAAGAGTTACTTCAAAATTATTGATGGTCAAATAATCTTTAAGCACCGCCCCGAAACTCTGATCGTCCTCTACTAATAATATTCTGTTGCTCATAACTTTTAATAATTAATAATTAACATTAAGAATGAACTTCCTCACTCTATCTTCTATATTTTGATATTTGGTTTAACCTTTTTTATAATTGATGAATGATAAATGATAGTTGATCTGAAAGGAATTATTTTATCATTTATCGCTTATCATTTATATATTTCTAACCCATCGGCAGTTTTATCGTAAACGTACTTCCTTTTCCTTTATGAGAATCTACGATAATCTGTCCTTTGTGCAGTTCTACAATTTTCTTAACGTAGGAAAGACCTAATCCCTGTCCTTTTACGTTGTGAATATTTCCGGTTTCTTCTCTGAAGAATTTTTCGAAAATTTTGGTTTTATTCTGGGTGTCCATTCCCATTCCTTTGTCGGAAATTTCAATGATATACCAGTGTCCCTCATTTTTTGTTTCCACATGTATTTCCGGTGCTTCAGGAGAATATTTATTGGCATTGTCCAGTAAGTTGACCAGCATATTCGAGATGTGGAACTCGTCTATTTTGAAATTATAATGAGTGGCATTGAATTTCTGAGTAAGAGAACCGTTTCTTTGCTGTACAATCAGATTGAAAGATTCGGTTGTTCTTTTGATCAATTCCCTTACATTGGTTTCTTTTAAGAATAATTCTACTTCATTCCTTTCAAGCTTAGACATATTGAGTACGTTTTCCACCTGCTTTTTCATCCTTAAGTTCTCCTGCTTAATCAGTTCGGAGTAATATTTTACCTTATCCGGATTGGTTGCGATTTTGTCATTAGCTAATGAATCCGTAGCTACAGAAATGGTTGCCAATGGTGTTTTAAACTCATGGGACATATTGTTGATGAAGTCTGTTTTTACTTCAGCAAGTTTCTTCTGCCTCATCATATAATTGATGGAAATAATGTAAATCCCAAGAATCGTAAGAAGAGATAGGAATGTTCCCAGAAGCATGGGCCAGTTGTTCATCGCAAGAGAATACTCTTTTTTAGGGAAGACTAATGCGAGGCTGTATAACGTATTTTTCTTATCGGCAAAAAGAGGAAAGCTGTAGGTATTGCTGTCTTTTTTCTCTTTGTAAGCCTTATTGGCAATGCTTGTAAGCTTATTGTTACTGTCCAGAACTCCATATCCGAATTTGGCCGTTATACCTCGTATTTTAAGTTCTTTTGCAATAACAGAGTCCAGCGTTTTCGGATCCACTCTTTTAGTAATAGGAAGGTTGTTTCCATATACTTTGACGAATTCTTTCATGGAGTAATCTCCTGTCTCAATTTCCTGATTGATATCTTGGGTTAGAAGTTCGCGATTGGTGGTGTCTCTTTTTATTTTATAGGCAGCTTCATCTGTATATAAAGTGGTCAGCTTAATAGAATCTCCTTTTTGGGAAATGGGAAGCTGTGTTTTTTCAATAATATTTTTAGAATAGATAATCTGTCTCTGAGTACCGGAATCCTCCACCTGCTGGATGGTGGTTAAAGATGGCTGTTTGCTGTTGGCAAGAATATTTTTCCTGAAATCTTTATAATCCTGATTCAGGTATTTGTCAGCCTCAATTTCTTCAATACTTTTTGAAGTACTTTCCAAAACTGCATACACTTTATTTGAAAAATCCTGTTCCAGTACGCCGTAATAGCCTTTCAACCAATAAAATTGGAGCGTTACAAAGACAATCAGTGAGATCGTCATAAACACTGAAATTATTGGGATGAATTTGTTATTCATTATTTAATTATATAGGTTTTGGAAAAATGAATGTTAAAATTAATTGTTTTAAGAGTACATAAACAAAAAACGAGCCAAATAATTGTTTTTTTTTTCTTAAAAGAGTGTTTTTTAACAATTATTTATGAATTATCCTTTAGTTGTCATATGAAAAGTCCCTTTCATAAATAAAGTGCTAACTTTATTAAAAATAAATATTTATGGAATCTAATATCATTTTCAACAAAGATTTTGATGCAGCAAGTACGTATGTCATGAAGATTTATAAAGCTGATGTTTCAACAGTGTGGAACTATTTTACCCAGGCTGAATTACTGGATCAATGGTGGGGTCCCAAACCATGGAAATGCGAAACGATAAGTCAGGATTTCAGGGAAGGAGGAATCTGGATGTATGCAATGGTAGGCCCAAACGGAGAAAAAGGACCTATGTATTCTAAAACTCAGTATGGGGAGATAATGGAACACAGAAGTCTTGATTGGTTGAGTGCTTTCGCTGATGGAGCAGGAAATATCAATGAAGATTTTCCAAGGTCAAAATGGCTGATCGGGTTTACCGGAATAGAAGAAGGAACCAAAGTAACCATCAATATTCATTACCATTCTCCGGAAATAATGAAGAAAATTATGGAGATGGGATTTGAGGGCGGTTTTACAATGGGGCTTAATCAATTGGAAGAATTGATTGGATGAATTTGAACATGTTAAAAAATACTTATTTATAAAAAAAAGAGGATTTTCCATTGGGAAACCCTCTTTTTATTTATCGACAGGATTAACTTCCTGCTTCATTCTTCAAACTTCCAGCCTTTATAAAAGCTCCTCCTCCTGAAAGTATTGGATAATTGCCTTTTTCATCAGCAATGTCTGCTCATTAGGTTTTAACTCCGGAAGCTCTTCCAGGCTTTCAAACTGCGGCCATCCGTCTTCATAGTGTGTGAATTTATAATATCCAAAAGGTTCAAGCAATCTGCAGACTGCAATATGAATCAGGTTTACCTTGTCTTCTTTTGTATATTTTTGCTGGCCGCTTCCCAGTTCCTGAAGCCCTATCAGAAATAAAAGGGTTTCAATGGGCGGGTTTTTCTCCGTCTGGAAATTGTCTTCAAAGAATTGTTCTATTTTTTTCCAGTATTCAGCTTCGTTGATCATTCTTTTTGATTTTCTAGTTTTAATAAAAATACAAATTCCAATGCATCTTCCTTCAGAGATTCAAATCTTCCACTTGCTCCTCCGTGTCCTGAGCTCATGTCCGTTTTAAAGACTAAAATATTATCGTCTGTTTTTAATTCTCTCAGTTTTGCTGTCCATTTTGCCGGTTCCCAATACTGCACCTGAGAGTCATGGAATCCTGTAGTGATCAGCATGTGAGGGTAATCTTTAGCCTCTACATTATCATAAGGAGAGTAGTCTTTCATATAATGATAATATTCCTCGTCGTTAGGGTTTCCCCATTCATCATATTCTCCGGTTGTCAAAGGGATTGTATCATCAAGCATCGTAGAAACAACATCTACAAATGGTACCTGTGCCACGATTCCATTGAATAACTGAGGTTCATAATTCACCACAGCACCTACCAATAGACCTCCGGCACTTCCTCCCATCGCATACATATGTTTTGATGAAGTATAATTTTCCTTGATCAGATATTTTCCTGCGTCAATAAAATCAAAGAAAGTATTTTTCTTAAACAGCATTTTTCCGTCTTCATACCATTCTCTTCCTAAATATTCTCCACCACGGATATGGGCAATAGCATAAATAAAACCTCTGTCAAGCAAGGATAGTCTTACATTTGAAAAACTGGCATCAACAGTATGTCCATAACTTCCATACCCATACAACAGAAGTGGGGTGTCTGCTGATTTTTTGGTGTCTTTATGATATACTAAAGAAATAGGAACTTTTGCTTCCCCATCTCTGGAGTCTGCCCAGATTCTTTCTGAAATATAATTTTCAGGGAAAAACTTTCCACCCAGTACTTCCTGTTGTTTCAGGAGCTTTGTGGTTTTGTCCTTCATATTGTATTCATATGTGGAACTCGGCTGTGTAAGAGAGGTGTAGCCATAACGTAGAATCTCTGTATCAAATTCCAGGTTGATTCCGATATAGGCCGTATAAGTAGGATCGGAGAAAGGTAAATAATAAGATTCCTGGGTCTTTTCATCAATAATTTTGATCTGAAGTAATCCTCTTTCTCTTTCCTCAAGAACAAGATAGTCTTTGAAAATTTCAAAGCCTTCCAGTAAAACTTCTGCACGGTGAGGGATAACATCCACCCAATTTTCCATACTGCAGTTGTCAATCTTCGTTTTTACAATTTTGAAATTGATTGCATCATCAGCATTGGTAATGATGTAAAATTCATCTTCATAATGCTCTACAGAATACTCAAGATCATCTATTCTGGGCTGAATTACCTTCCATTCTTCAAATACATTATCAGAAGGGATAAAGCGGTGCTCATCAGAAATTGTACTTGAACTTGCAATGAAAATATACTGTAAAGATTTTGTTTTAAATACATTCACATCAAAAGTATCATCCTCTTCGTGGAAGATCAGTACATCGTCTGCAGAATCTGTTCCCAGCTGGTGTCTGTATACCTGGAATGCACGCAGACTCTTATCTTTTCTAATATAAAAGACATGCTGATTATCATTTGCCCAAACTGCTTTTCCTGTTGTATTCGGAATTGTGTCTGCAAGAATTTCACCTGTCTTTAGGCTCTTGAAGTTAAGAGTGTAAATTCTTCTTCCCACATCATCTGAAGAAAAAGAAGCCAGTTCATTATTGGGGCTTACTGCTACGCTTCCTACTTCAAAAAATTCTTTGCCATCTGCCAGGATGTTAACGTCAAGTACAATTTCCTCATCATTGTCGAGACTTTTGTGTTTTCTGCAGAAAATAGGATATTCCTTACCTTCTTCATAACGTACAATATACCAGTACTCATTAAAGAAGTAAGGCAGAGATTCATCATCCTTTTTATAACGGGCTTTCATCTCTTCGAAAAGCTCTTCCTGAAGAGCTTCCGTATCTTTCATGATGAATTCTTCGTAGGCATTTTCTTCCTCAATATATTTGATGACTTCAGGGTTTTCCCTTTCATTCAGCCAAAAGTAATTATCGGTTCTTTTATCGCCGTGGGTTTCTAATATTTTTTCTATTTTTTTTGCCTGTGGAGCTTTCATCCGGGTATTTTGATTTTTTTATTGAATAGAATCTGCTTTATACTTTTCTTCTGAAAGTAAGTGATTTACACAGAGATTCCATCAATGTTAATTTTTGTTCAAATTTAGGTAAAAAAAAACCATCTTTCCTTTATTGAAAAGATGGTTGATTGTATTTTTATATTTAAAGACTATTTATGAAGTGCTTTAATATACTTTTCAAGGGCCATTGTCATAGAAGGAGTTTCCTTCGTAGGGGCCATTAAATCTACTTTTAATCCTGCTTCTTCTGCGGCTGCCAAAGTCGTGTTTCCGAAAACTCCGATCTTTGTTTCATCCTGCTTGAAGCCAGGGAAATTTTGTTGTAACGATTTGATACCTTGCGGACTGAAGAAAATCAACATGTCGTAATCTTTGACATTGATATCTGTAAGGTCGCTGCATACGGTACGGTACATAATTGCTCTTGTCCAGTCTACATTAGATGCATCCATGGTTTTTACAATATCCGGACTTAAAACATCTGAAGATGGCAACAGATATTTTTCAGTTGGGAATTTTTTGAAAAGAGGAAGCAGGTCTGAGAAGTTTTTCTCCCCAAAGCTGATTTTTCTTTTTCTGTACACAATATGCTTTTGAAGGTAGTTGGCAATTGCTTCCGACTGGCAGATGTATCTCATTGTATCCGGAACAGCGAAACGCAATTCCTCTGCTAGTCTGAAGTAATGGTCAATCGCATTTTTACTGGTAAAAATAATACCGGTATACTGCGTCAGATCTATTTTCTGTGTTCTGAGCTCTTTATTGTCAACCCCTTCGACGTGGATAAATGGACGGAAATCAATCTTTATTTTTTCCTTCTTCGCTATATCCAAATATGGAGAAGACTCACTAGGCGCTGGTTGAGAAACCAATATAGACTTTATTCTCATCATTGACATTTATTAAAAAAATAACAACTTCCAAAGCAATAATAATGGTGCGATTTGGAGGGTGCAAATATACAAAAATTTATAATACCATTTCTCGGGAAGAATCTTGTTCTTGTGAAATAAATAGAAAAAAACTTTGAAAATGAATACAAAAGCGAAGAAGCAGAAATAATATAAAAACATTTTATTTCTGTCTATCGGGAAGTAATAATGGGCTACACAAAGAATTATTAGCAAAAATGAAAGAATGAAATAAAATTTTGTGGAGGTAAAATAGAAAATAGTCCATTTTTTTCCATCCCCTATACTTTGATAAAATAAAAAACCGAATGTTGATTTTATTAAATAAAAAAAAAGTACTGCCAGCAAAGTATATCCAAATTTATTAAGCTGATATCCAAAAAGCTGAAGATCGGCAATATATTTCGGGACAATAGGAACGTATTGTGAAATTAAGACGGACAGTGTGAGCGTTGTCACACATGAGGTGATAATCCAGCTGGGAAGGTTATTGCTCGCATCAAAATATTTCTGAAGCAGAAAATCTTTGAGACTGGCATCCCTTTCTATGACGTTCATCATAAAAACATACAAAAATATACAGCCCACGAGGATAAAAATTACCCAGTCATTATTCTCAGGTATTCTTACGTGATTGACAAAGTGTTGTGATGATGGCAAAATTTAAGTTTTTTATTTATTATTTAACTTCATATAACACAATACGGCACAGATTTTCCTGTGACCTGATTCGTGAATTTGCAGTTAAAATATTTGCTCCCACAGATTTTACAGAGTGTTCAGATCTATTGAATAAAAGTTTCTGTTTCATCCGCTTAATCCCTGAGAAATATTTTTGCAAAATTATAGATTATTTTGTATAAAATAAAAAGGTTAAATAAACTATCTTTGCAAACTGAAATGAAAAAACTCGTCATCATCCCAACATACAACGAAAAGGAAAATATTGAAAATATTATTTCCGCAGTTTTTGCATTGGAGGACGACTTTCATATCTTAGTGGTAGATGATTCTTCTCCGGATGGAACTGCAGAGATCGTAAAAGAGTTGCAGAAGAAAAATCCGCATTATCTTCACCTGTCGATAAGACATGTGAAAGATGGCTTGGGAAAGGCATATATTCATGGTTTTAAATGGGCAATTGAAAATAAATATGATTATATTTTCGAGATGGATGCTGATTTCTCACATAACCCGAATGATCTTCCAAAACTTTTTGAGGCTTGTAAAAATGCAGATATGGCCATTGGTTCCCGTTACTCAAAAGGAGTGAATGTGGTGAACTGGCCAATGGGAAGAGTATTGTTGTCTTACTTTGCCTCAAAATATGTAAGGTTTGTACTGGGACTTCCCATTCATGATACGACAGCAGGATTTGTGTGTTTTTCAAGAAAAGTATTGGAGGAAATAGGATTGGATAATGTGAAATTGAAAGGCTATGGGTTTCAGATAGAGATGAAATTCAGAGCATTTAAAAAAGGTTTTAGAATTGTAGAAGTTCCTATTATATTTACCAACAGAATTTTAGGAGAAAGCAAAATGAACGGAGGAATTATCCATGAAGCCGTTTTTGGAGTACTGAACTTAAAATGGAAATCAATCATCAACAGATTATGAAACTGATGAAAAAGCTAATCTTTATTTTCGTTTTGCTGGGCCTGTTTTCGTGCGGCGATTATATTGATAAGCCTAAAAATCTGATCGATAAAGAGATGATGGCAGAAATTATTGCCGATCTTGCGATCAATGATCAGGCTATTTTTGTATATCCTGATAAAAATATGGAAGCAGGTACAAGAGCTGTGCTGAAGTCTCATAAAGTAAAATCTGATGACTTTGTAGACAGTTTCAAATACTATGTGATTAAAGAAGAAATGGATGGGATTACCAATGATGCACAGGAAATATTGCTGAAAAAAGATCCCAAAGCAGATAAATACATAAAGGATAAACTGAAACAAAATGGTGTTGTAATGCCTGTCGTAAGGTAAAATGACCCGGACGTTTCGATCCTACAAGAATCACTGGTAAAACAGTGTTTTAAAAAAGTATAGAGATGAAATTTTTTAATATAGAAAAAACCTCTGAAGGAAAAGCCAGAGCAGGGGAAATTACCACAGATCACGGGAAGATTCAAACTCCCATTTTTATGCCTGTGGGAACTGTAGCAAGTGTGAAAACAGTTCATCAGAGAGAATTAAAAGAAGACATTAAAGCTCAGATTATTCTGGGAAATACTTATCACCTATACCTTCGTCCCGGAATGGAGACGATGCAGGATGCTGGTGGTTTACATAAATTCATGAACTGGGATCTTCCAATCCTTACCGATTCCGGAGGTTTTCAGGTGTTTTCCCTGGCGAGCAACAGAAAGATGACAGAAGAAGGTGCGAGATTCAAATCTCACATCGACGGTAGTTACCACATGTTCTCCCCGGAAAGATCAATGGAAATTCAAAGACAGATCGGAGCCGATATTTTTATGGCTTTTGATGAATGTACTCCTTATCCTTGTGACTACAACCAGGCAAAATCATCTATGGAGCTTACACACCGTTGGCTGAAAAGATGTATTGAATGGACGAATGATAACCCTGAATTATACGGGTACAAACAAAGACTTTTCCCAATTGTTCAGGGATCTACCTATTCCGATCTTAGAAAAATTTCTGCAGAAGTGATTTCTGAAGCAGGAGCAGAAGGAAATGCCATCGGAGGACTTTCTGTTGGAGAACCGGAAGAAGAAATGTACAGAATTACAGATGAAGTAACAGACATTCTTCCAAAAGAAAAACCAAGATATTTGATGGGAGTAGGAACTCCATGGAATATTCTTGAATCCATCGGGTTAGGAATTGATATGATGGATTGTGTAATGCCCACAAGAAATGCAAGAAATGCAATGCTTTTCACATGGCAAGGGGTGATGAACCTTAAAAATGAAAAATGGAAGCGTGATTTTTCGCCTTTGGACGAATTCGGAACCAGTTTTGTGGATCGTGAATATTCAAAAGCGTATCTTCGCCACCTGTTTGTATCCAAAGAATATCTGGCAAAACAGATTGCTTCGATTCATAATCTTGCATTCTACCTGGATTTAGTAAAAGTAGCCAGAGAACATATTATTGCAGGAGATTTCTATGAATGGAAAAACTCTGTAGTACCGATTCTTAGACAAAGACTGTAAGAAAATATGCTTAAAATTGTAGACAGATATATCATTAAAAAATACCTTGGAACTTTCAGTTTCATGTTGGTATTATTGTCTATAGTCGTATTGGTAATTGATGTTCAGCAAAAGATTCCAAGGATAGAAAACGCCAAGGCCATTGATCCGAAATTGGATCTGACTTATTTCCTTATCCATTTTTATCCCTTCTGGATCATCAATCTTGTAGTGACTTTCCTTTCCATTCTGGTATTTATTTCGGTGATTTATTTTACCTCCAGGATGGCAAATAATACTGAAATTGTTGCTATTATCAGTAGTGGAGCCAGTTTTCACAGGTTTTCCAAACCTTATCTGTTTACCTCTATTTTTATTGGGTTGATTGCTCTTGTGGTGTATCATATGGTTCTTCCATGGGCCAATATCAAGAAAAATGAACTGGAAGCTTATACCTATAATGCAGCCAATAAAGAGAAGATTTTAGGAACAGCACCCGCTTCTTCACAGCTGAGTAAAACGGAATATATTTTCGTTGATTCATGGAATAAAAGAGAAAAAAGAGGATCGAGTTTTGTCTATCAGAAATATGATAAAGACAGAAAAATGACCTACGAGCTGAAAGCAAGCGAAGTATATTGGGATAAAACAAAAAAACAGTTTGTTCTTAATAATTATCTGGAAAAAACCATCAATAAAGACAATACCGAAAAACTAGGAAACGGAATAGAATTAAGAAAAAATTACGGTCACTCACCGGAAGAACTTTTTCCTAACGAGCTTTTGGGGCAAAATAAAACCACACCGGAACTTTTGAAATTTATTGAAAGAGAAAAGGCAAGAGGAAACAGTAACCTGAATTCCTATCTGAATGAGCTTCACCAAAGAACATCGATGCCTGTTTCCATCATTATTCTTACTTTCCTGGCTCTTTCCCTGTCATCACAGAAGAAAAGAGGAGGATTGGGAGTTAACCTGGCAATAGGGATTTCATTGGCCTTTATTTTCGTGTTTTCATTTGAAGCCTTAAAAGTGGTTTCTGAAAATAAAAGCTTGTCTCCGGCTGTAGCCATGTGGCTGCCGAATATGGTATTCCTGCCGCTTACCCTTTATTTGTACATTAAAAGAGCAAATCAGTAAAGTAATTTTACTTCCTTGTGATAAAAGGAATGCATTCCGTCTTCCAGTTCGATCCAGAGTTCGCCCTTCTCGTCTGCATGTCGGATAATGCCATTTTGTCGCTCTTTTTCAATTTCAAAGACAGATACCTGATCTTTTCTGAAAAGATTTTTATTAAACCCATCCAGAATTTCCTGGTCAGAAGGGATGTTTTTTAGTTTTTCAGATAGGTATTCATGGAGATTTAAAGCCAGTTCTTCAAGGTCAAATTGTATTTCCGTCTGGGTCAGAAGTGATCCCGCATTGGATATTGTATCAAAATCTTCCTGGAGGATGTTGATTCCTGCTCCTATGATGAAATAATTATTTTGATTAATTTTTTTCTTTTCTATTAAAATTCCAACGATTTTTTTACCTTTAAGGATGATATCATTCGGCCATTTGATTTTTACCTCAGAGTCAGACAATTTGGCAAGGAAATCCCGAATCACCATTGCGGTATAATAATTGAATATAAAGTCGGAGCACAGGATGTTCTGAGTACTCACTGCCAGCGTATAAGCCAGGTTTTTTCCGGCAGTCTGAGTCCAAACATTTCCATACTGACCACGGCCTTTAGTTTGATTAAAAGTATGAAGTCCTATAAAATTTGAATTTCCGTAAAGTAAAAACTTTGATATTTCGTCATTAGTAGAAGAACATTCTTTCAGGTAGAAGAGTTGGCTCATTTAAGAAAAATTTAAGACATTAGGAGGGTAAAAGTAAGGTTAAAGTAAAGAAAAAACAATAAATTTGCAGATTATAGTATTTTTTTAATGAATAAAACAGCAGAAAAACAAGCGTTAATAGATAAAATCGTTGAAGCTATCCAGGATGTAAAAGGAGAAGACATTATGATCTTTGATCTTTCCAACATCGAAAACTCCGTAGCAGAAACGTTCGTGATATGTAGTGGAAACTCAAATACACAGGTAGCTGCATTAGCAGGAAGTGTAGAGAAAAAAGTAAGAAACGAACTGCAGGACAGACCTTGGCACGTAGAAGGGACTGAAAATGCGATGTGGGTATTGGTGGATTACGTTTCAGTGGTGGTTCATATATTCCAAAAACAAGTACGTGAGTACTATGATATAGAAGAGCTTTGGGGTGACGCAGTCATTACCAAAATTGAAAATGAATAATAAAAATTTTAAAAAGTCTAAATGAATAATAAAGGATTCAACTGGTTCTTTCCTATTGCAATCATAGCTCTTTTGCTGTTCTTTGGCTCCAATTTCCTTGGAGGCGATACTGCAAAATCTATTGATGAAGATGGTTTCTTTAGAGAAATGCAGGCGGGCAAAGTCCAGAATATAATTATATACAAAGACATAGAGAAAGCGGATGTTTTCCTAACAAAAGAAGCAAAATCGGCAATGGTTTCCAAAGCCGGAAAAGAAAACAACCCACTTTCCGTCCTGGACATGGCTCCTAAAGCAGATTTTTCTGTGAAATATGGAGACCTTCAACTTTTCCTTCAGAAATTTGAGCAGGTCAAAGCCAGCAATCCGGTTATTAAAACAACTAAAGATTACGGTACAGGAAAAAGCGCATTAATGGATATTTTAATTCCTGCGCTGGTTTGGATTTCTATCTTAGGATTATTCTACTTCCTTCTTTTCAGAAAGATGGGTGGAGGTGGAGGTCCTGGCGGACAAATCTTCTCTATCGGAAAATCTAAAGCAAAACTTTTCGACGAAAAAGAAAGAATTCAGGTAACATTTAAAGATGTTGCAGGATTGGAAGGTGCTAAAGAAGAAGTTCAGGAAGTAGTAGATTTCTTGAAAAACTCTGAAAAATATACAAAACTGGGAGGTAAAATTCCTAAAGGAGTTCTTTTGGTAGGCCCTCCGGGAACAGGTAAAACCTTATTGGCAAAAGCTGTTGCTGGTGAAGCTAAAGTTCCGTTCTTCTCACTTTCAGGATCTGATTTCGTTGAAATGTTTGTTGGGGTAGGAGCGTCAAGAGTAAGAGACCTTTTTGCCCAAGCTAAAGCAAAATCTCCGGCAATTATCTTCATTGATGAGATTGATGCTATCGGACGTGCAAGAGGAAAAAATAATTTCTCAGGCGGAAACGATGAAAGAGAAAATACATTGAACCAGCTTCTTACTGAAATGGATGGTTTCGGAACAGATGTGAATGTAATTGTAATGGCTGCAACCAACAGAGCAGATATCCTTGATAAAGCTTTGATGAGAGCAGGACGTTTTGACCGTTCTATCTATGTAGACCTTCCGGAGCTTCATGAAAGAAGACAGATCTTTGATGTTCACTTGAAAAAGATCAAACTTGATGATAATGTTGACAGAGATTTCTTAGCCAAACAAACTCCTGGTTTCAGTGGGGCAGATATTGCTAATGTTTGTAATGAAGCAGCATTAATCGCAGCAAGATATAACCATACTTCTGTTACAAAACAGGACTTCCTGGATGCGGTAGACAGAATTATCGGTGGACTTGAGAAGAAAAATATGGCCATCAAGCCATCTGAAAAGAGAAGAGTAGCTTACCATGAAGCAGGACATGCAACTATTTCCTGGTTAGTAGAACATGCATCACCACTTTTAAAAGTAACAATTGTTCCAAGAGGACGTTCTTTAGGGGCAGCATGGTATCTTCCGGAAGAAAGACAGCTTACCACTACTGAGCAGATGCTGGACGAAATGTGTGCAACATTGGGAGGTAGAGCCGCAGAGCAGGTGATCTTCAACAATATCTCTACAGGAGCACTTTCTGATCTTGAAACAGTAACGAAGAGAGCCCAGGCAATGGTGACAATCTATGGATTAAGTCCGAACATTGGTAATATTTCTTACTATGACAGTTCAGGACAGTCTGAATATTCTTTCGGAAAGCCTTACTCTGAAGAGACGGCTACTAAGATTGATGCAGAGATCAAATTGATTATCGAAAATCAGTACGAAAGAGCAGTAAGAATTCTTGAAGAAAATAAAGATAAGCTGGATGCTTTAGCTAATAAACTGTTGGAAAAAGAAGTGATCTTCCGTGAAGACTTAGAAGAAATATTCGGTAAGAGAGCATGGGATCCTGAATTGACAGAGAAACCTGTTACCAATACTATTCCTGAGAAAGATCAGCCAACAGCAGTGGAAACACCTCAGATCAAAGAAAAAGAAGAAGAAAGCGAAATTCAGGCTCCAGAAAGCCCAACACAGCTTTAAGACTCTAAAAAATAGAATTAACAAAAACCTGACAACTGCAAAATTGTCAGGTTTTTTCATATTTGAAGAGATATTTTGGACACTATTGTAATTTATTTTCTATTTTTGTATAAAGTTGACTAAAAATAGATTAAGTTGAATTTATTCAAGAGGATTGTAAGCAAACTTACCAACCAGCCTGAAGAAGAGGACAAACAGAGCCTGGAGAAGCTTGGGGATTCGCTGAAAAATGCGGATCTTGACTATAAGTTTGCGCAATTATTTACGCATTCGGGGGGATTTTTTAATTATTGTGCAGATGAAGCGGAAGCTCTACAAACTTTAAATCAAATTATCAAAATAGAAGGTATTAACAACCTTTTCTGTTGGGATAAAGAACTTCAGAACTTTTTGAACGTTGTGAAGTCTACTTATACTTCAGAACTGCAGTCTTCTAATGAGGCCGCATTCATTACTTGTGAGTACCTGATTGCCTATGATGGCAGAATCATGCTTTCCCATAATAATATCCTTCATTATCATTCTTCAAGGCTTCCTGACAAAATTATTATCATTGCCAATGTTTCTCAGATTGTGAACAACCTGAATGATGCAATGGGGAAAATAAAAAGAAACGGAAATATCAAGAACCTTACTTCCATCAGCGGAAGCCAGTCAAAAATGGACAGTTCTTCCAATGCCAATACAAAACTGTTTTTATTGCTGCTTGAAGATTAAGCAACCACTTCTAAATTTTAAATTTTGGACAAAAACCTCATTCAAAGAACCGTATCAGGGATAGTGTATGTAGCCGTCATTATTCTTTGTTCTACACCGTTGGGAGCACAGCTGCTGAACAGTATTGTACCTGGTCTCATCAAACAGCAGTATCTTTTTTATGGCTTAATGAGTCTGTTGCTGATTGTGGGAACCTGGGAATGTGTCAAAATCATGAAATTTGGAAACGGATATGAAAAATGGGTGGTATTCCCATTAGTCATGTTTATTTTCTATATTTTTTCCAAAAGATATTTTAGTCACGATTTCTTTTTTGATTTCAGACTTAGTGAAATACTGGCACTGGCGCTTATTGGGATTGCTGTGGTTACCTTATTCAAATATCCTAACGAATTATACTTCGACAGTGGGAAACTCATTTTTACCGTTATTTATGTAGCTCTGCCGTTCAGTTTTGCATTGGGACTTCCAAAGTTCTCCAGCTATACAGACAGTTTCTCCCTGGAGGTTCTGTTTCTGTTTATCCTGATCTGGAGTAGTGATACCTTTGCGTATCTGGTAGGGAAGTTTTTCGGTAAACATAAAATGGCTCCTAAAATTTCTCCTAAAAAAACATGGGAAGGATATGCCGGAGGTGTAGTTCTTACATTGGTTCTGTCTTATTTTATTGAACATTATCAGCCTGAGCTGAGAGGAAACTGGATGATCGTAGGATTCCTGGTTGCTGCCTTTGCTCCTTTGGGGGATTTAGTAGAAAGTCAATTGAAAAGAAATTTCGGTGTAAAAGACAGTGGAAACATCATTCCTGGCCATGGTGGAGTTTTAGACAGACTGGATAGTTTTATTATCTGCGTTCCTGTCGTATATTTGTACTTTATTTTAGAAAAATTTATTTAGTCTCATGAAATTACATAGAGAATCAAAAGGAACAATTACCGTTGCAACCCTGCTTTTTATTATTCTGGGTGCTTTAGCAATTTATTTCCTTGAAATATGGTCACTGGTGATCATTATGCCTTTGTTGGTTATTTACGGTTTAGTTTTCTGGTTCTTCAGAGTTCCGGATCGTAATATCCTTGATCACAAAGAAAACGTAATAGCTCCGGTAGACGGAAAAGTGGTAATGATCAAAGAAGTGGATGAAGGTGAATTTATTAAAGGAAAAGCCATCCAGGTTTCTATTTTCATGTCTCCACTGAATGTTCACATCTGTAGATATCCGGTTTCGGGAGAAGTGATTTATAAAAAATATCACCCGGGAAAATATCTGGTAGCATGGCATGAAAAGTCTTCTACGGAGAATGAAAGAACTACGGTAGCCGTACAAACGATGACCAATCATAAAGTAGTCTTCAGACAGATTGCCGGATATGTGGCAAGAAGAATCGTTTTCTACTGTAACGAAGGTGATAAAGCAAAAGCCGGGCATGAGTTCGGATTTATTAAATTCGGTTCCAGAATGGATGTATTCCTGCCGCTGGATACGGAGATCATCTGCAAGATTGGTGATATTACAAAAGGAGGTGAAGATATAATCGCCAAACTGAAAGAAAATTAATATTCTTATTGTAAATACATATAAAAAGAGAGCCGTAACGGCTCTCTTTTTTATTTTGACAGTATGAAGTTCAGTAGAGTATTTGAGTTTAACTACGCACGCGTAATATTGCGTACTGGGGCATTGAAACTTTCTGGTGTGGATTAATAATTTTGTATGCTCAAAAAACACAGGTCTTTAATGTTGATTTTTTATCATTGCTCATAATTTGTTTAATAATTTAATCTGAATTTTAGTAAATTGGAACTGAAAAACACGAATCATATTCTTTTATCATTAAAAATTACAGGCGAACATTTTGTCTTGTTAGTTTTTATTTTATTGAGAAGCTATTAATATTGGGAAATTTATGCTTTCAGTAGTACGAATGCCAACTTGAGCTTGTGAAAACATAAAAAACAACAAGATGATTTATAAGTTTTTCTTTAAGATGATCAATGACGAAACAGAGAAGATGGATGACGATTTTGACAGTAATTATCTGCATCTTATCAATCGGTATCTGCTTTTACTGTTTTTCATATTTCTGTTTTATTCCATTTTTATTATCGCTTTTTTCGGAGATATGTTGATCTCAACATTTCTTACCGTAATTACCTTTTTCTGGCTGTTTCTTATGGCTATAAAAGGAAAAACCAGGCGGTTTAAAAAGGTTTTGAAAACTTCTATTATCGGTACATTTGTTTTACTGACTTTTATTGTCAACTTTTTTAATATTTATACTTACAAGAATGCAGGGGTAGAATATTTCTACTTTTGTCTTCTGTTTGCGGTTCCTTTCTTCCTGAATTACAAAAAAGATTCTTTTTCCATCTTTTTTATTACATTCATGATCAGCATCAATTTTATAGTATGTCTGTATTTTGATTTTGATTTTCTGCCAAAGAGCAGATTTATAGAAAAAGAAGATTTTAAAACAATAAAACTGTTGAATATTTTATTTTCTATTGCTTCCTTTTTGATGGATATTGTCTTTATTACCCAGAAGGATGCCCTTATCCACGGCTTAATTACGGACAGAAAAGAAAAAGACTCTACCATCAAGGATCTGGTGAAAACAAATACAGAACTCATGAAGCACCAGATGCTTATCAATCATCTTTCAGAAGAAAATATCGAGGAAATTTTAAGCCTGGCTGAAAATAATTCGCCTATGTTTTTTGAAAAATTTCAGGTGTTTTTTCCTCATTTTATTCCTGATATTTTAAAAATAAATCCTAATCTTATCCATTCTGAACTGTATTTCTGTGCTTTGATGAAACTTGATTTTGATACCAAGAAAATAGCACAATGTACCAATAACAGTATTCGTGCGGTAGAAAGTAAAAAATACAGAATCCGGAAAAAACTGAACATCTCCTCAGAGATCAACGTTAATAGCTTTCTTATTAAAATTTAAACAAAATTCCGATTTTTGTTACTTATACGTAGTGTTGAGTAGTATTTGATGGCATTTTTTGTTTTTCTTGTCAATATTTTTACTTAAAAATATTGTGATGAATATTAAGAACATTCATATTGGGAGTCTGGTCAGATCCAAAGTAGAAGAACATCAGATTTCAATAGAAAGAATTTCCCGATTTTTAAACAGAGCGGAAGATGAAATAGAAATGATGTATCATGCAAGAAGCATGGATACCGAAGTTCTGTTGAAGTGGTGCAAGCTTTTAAAATTTGATTTCTTTAGGTTTTATACCAGCCACCTGATTTTATATGCTCCTCAGTCAAGAATTGATAATACAGCCATCCAAAAGGGAAAGGCGATGGTTTTCCGGAAAAGTATCTATACCCAGGAAGTAAAAGATTTTATACTTGAAAAAATTGATAGTAGTACAATGACGGCTAACGATGTTGTGGAACGGTATAAGATTCCTAAAACCACCTTATATAAATGGATGAAAAAAATATAATATGATGCCTGACTATAAGCAGATTTATACTGATATTCTTCAAGAAAAATTCCCTGAAAAATTAATAGATAGCACCATCATGTTTAAGTTGGAAACTCTCCATTCTGCTATTGATATTCTGAAATTTAATCAAATCATTTTTGGTGAACCTGAATATACGTTGGGGCGCAAAAGCCAAAGACTCCGTTCTTATGACGAAGAATCTATTTTGAAGATTCTCAGTTATCAGAAAAGAAATGAGCTTACCAATCTTCAGCTCAGTCATCATTTTAAAATAAGCCGAAATACCATTGCCAAATGGAAAATCATTTTTAAAGTATGAATAATTGTGTTTCATTTAATCTCTTGGCGTTATGATTTTAAATAAATAATCAATAATGATATTTGTGTTGTTTCTGTTTTTCTTTTTTATTTTATGTTTGAGATTTATTAAATAATTCAACTTTTTGTTAGTGCTTTTTCACGATTGTAAGTTGTTGACTTTTTGTGAGTTTTACTACGCGTGAGTAGTATTGCGTAGTGGGAATTAATTAGTAATGGTCTGTGAATGATAATTTTGTGACGGTTAAATGACTGAGCTGCTTGGTTGAAATTTTAATCATTAAACAATTATAATTCATACAATGATGGACACAAAATTTACAATGTTCCCAATCAAAGTCTTGCTGATAGCAATGCTCTTTGCTTTTGGAAAAATTTATTCACAGGCTAATAATGGAGCGGTAGGAATTAATACTACTGCACCCAATTCAAACTCTGTTTTGGATGTTGTTTCAGGAAATAATAACAAAGGAGTACTTATTCCGAGGTTAACTGAAACAGAGCGAAATGCAATTGTAATTAATCAATCCAAAGATGATGGCTTGACAATTTACAATACCACAGAAGACTGTTTTAATTACTGGAGTCTTGCTGACAATGAATGGAAAAGTGTCTGCGGACAAATGGGGAAAGCTGTTTTTACCATAGACTGCTCCTCTTCCAAAGCAATGGGAAGCTACGTGAAAGGGAAAGAACTTACCAATTCGAATTACCTGAGCATTGCTGTTAATGTTACAAAACCAGGGAATTATACCATTTCCGGAACGACAACAAATGGATATAACTTTTATGGAACCGGAGTATTCCTTAATACCGGAACTCAAACCATACAGATTCCGGGACAGGGAGCTCCTCAGAATATTCAGACAGATAATGTAGCCCTTGAAGCCAACGGAACTGCTGTTACCTGTACTCCTGCAATTTCTATTACGGTACTGAGTCCTTCCGGAACATATACTATGAGCTGTGGAAGTGCAACGGTAAACGGAGTCTATAAAGTAGGAACTGCTCTTACAGCTTCCAATACGATTACTTTGCCAGTGAATGTTTCAACACTTGGAAGTTACACCATTACCACCAATACTGTTGATGGAATTTCTTTCAGTGGATCAGGAGTATTTGCTGCTACAGGAAATCAGAATATTACACTGCAAGGGACAGGTACACCTTCCTCCACGACTGTAAAAACAATGACCATTACTTCTGACAGCCAGGGAGGAGTTTCCACCACATGTACTGTCAATGTGATTGTGGTGGTTCCCAAGAAAAAACTTTTAACCATTGGAACAGCTCCAAATGGTTGTGGATATAATGTATCAGGAACTTCACCATCAGGTATGGTGACTAAAGCTGCCGCTAATTTTGGAACACTGGCAAACAGTATTGTAAAATACGAAGGATGGGATCAGATCATAGATGGTACAGACAGTCCAAATGCCACACAGCTGACAACCTGGACAACGGGAGCAAATCCTGTAGATATTATTGTTATTGGATATGCATGGGGAATGAATGCTGCAGAGGCTCAGGTATTAAAAAATTATCTGGCAAAAGGAGGTGTAATCGTTGCTTATTCTGAAAGTAATAGCGGAATGCAGAACCTTTTCAGAAATGTTTTTGACGGATCTGTAAATACCGGAAGTGTAAACAGTGCGGGAGCTATCTATAAACTTCCACTTACCAATGACGAAATACTGAATGGCCCTTTTGGCGATATAAGAGGATTGCAATGGGGTGAAGATGCTTCTTCTACAACATATGCAACAGGGCTGCCTTCCAGTGAGATTACTGTATATTCAGGAGATACAAATATTTCTACAGCTTCACCCACAGGAAATGTAGGTCGTGTAACAGCATTTAAGCATAACACCCTGAACTTTATCTGGGTAGGAGATGGAGGATTTAACTCTCAGTGTGGAACTGTTACTTCTCCCAATACTTCAGATACGATATGTCCATTCTATGCAGATACGAACTATAAACCAATTCCTAAACCCAACTATGGAAATGGGGCAGCTGCCTATGAAATGAATGTATATAACTCAATATTCTATGCAAATGCTCTTGCCTGGGCAATTAAAAAGGCAGAATTCAGTGGAATAAACACAAAATGATAAGGTTTTTTAAAGATGGCTCCGGCACGATTATTCGTGCCGGAGTTTTTTATTTTATATATCTTTTAACCTCCTGTGTCAGGTTTAATATAAATTCCACAGGGATATCCTCTTCTGTATTGATAAGTAGAATTTTGAACTTCTTTCTGCCATCCTGAATCAGTTCAGGATAATCAAGTCTGTCACCGTGATAAAAACTCAGATAGTGTTTTTGGTATTTTTTGCTGTAATAGAAGTAGCACAGCATTTTCTTTTTGTATTTAATAAACGGAAGTCCGAAACTGAATGTTTCTGTAATATTTTCCGGATCTGAAGCTAAAATAGTATCACGCAAAAACAAAAGAGTACTTCTTTCAGGCTCTTCGATTCTGTAGAAATACTCTTGTATGGGGTTCATTGTAATTCAGTTAAATGATTAGTCAAAGTTTTGAAGTTCAACCAGTTTGTGGTATACGCCTCTTTTAGCAATCAGATCATGGTGTGTCCCTTGTTCTACAATATCACCTTTTTCCATGACCACAATCCAGTCTGCTTTCTGAATGGTTGAAAGACGATGGGCAATGACTAAAGAAGTTCTGTTTTCCATCATTTTTTCCAGTGCATCCTGTACAAATCTTTCAGATTCCGTATCCAGTGCAGAGGTGGCTTCATCCAGAATCATAATAGGTGGGTTTTTCAACACTGCTCTGGCAATAGAAACCCTTTGTTTCTGACCTCCGGAAAGCTTTCCGCCATCATCACCGATATTGGTATCATATCCTTCTGGAAGATTGGTGATGAAGGTGTCTGCATTGGCAATTTTAGCGGCTGCAATCACTTCTTCTCTGGTGGCATCAGGTTTACCCATCAGGATATTGTTGTAAACGGAATCATTGAATAATACAGATTCCTGTGTTACCATTCCCAGAAGCTTACGGTATTTCTGTAATTTTAAATGCTTGATGTCTGTTCCGTCAATCAGAATTTCTCCTTCCGAAACATCATAGAATCTTGCTAAAAGATTGGCAATAGTTGTTTTACCACTTCCACTTTGCCCAACAAGAGCAACCGTTTTTCCTTTTTGGATGGAAAGTGAGAAATTTTTAAGAATCGTATGATCTTTATCGTAGTAAAAACCAATATTATTAAACTCGATTGATTTATTTAATGTTGAGATGGAAACAGGGTTCGCTATTTCGTCAATTCTTACATCAGCATCAAGAATTGCCAACACCCTTTCAAGAGATGCTTCTCCTTTCTGCACATTCGAAATGGACTGGGATAAACTTTTTACAGGAGGTAAAATCTGGAAGAAAATACCCAGGAAAACCAGGAAATCTGCAGGTGAGATGCTTTGTTCTACAATGATTTGCTTTCCACCGTACCAGGCAATAATTAAAAAAGTAACGGAGCCTAAAAATTCGCTCATTGGAGAGGCCAATTCCTTTTTTCTTCCTAATCTTATTGAACTGTTAATCCATTTCTGCATAGACTGCATAAAACGGTTGTCCATTATTTTTTCTGCACTGAAAATCTTAATCACCTTTGTAGACTTTAATGTTTCGTCTACAATGGAGAAAATATTTCCCATCTCATTTTGAGCCTCGTGAGAATCTTTTTTCAGACTTTTTCCTATTAAAGCAATCATTGTTCCCATTACAGGTAATACTAAAAGCGAGAAAAGAGTCATTTCTGTACTTAAAAAGAAAAGAGTCACCAACGTGCTTATCAGCATAAAAGGAGCGTTGATTAATTCAACTAAACTTCCCAAAATATTCCCTTCAACTTCACCCACATCATTTGACATACGAGACATCAGATCTCCTTTTTTGCTTTCTGTAAAAAAGGAAACAGGCAGAGAAAGAATCTTTCTGTACATCGCTCCACGCAGGTCTTTAGTAACACCCACACGATAATTGATCAATAAAAATGAACCTAAATATCTGAAAAGGTTTCTCAGTAGAAACATAAAAGCCGTTATCACGCAAAGCCAGGCCAAAACGTTAAGTGCCCCATGTTCGGTTACTAAACTCTGAACATAATAATTGGCATATTCTTTTGCATAAGAGAAAAAGTCTAAAATTTCTCCCGAATACACAGGGGGTTGGCTGTATTTTTTAGCCTCAATGGTGCCGAAAAGCATTCCCAAAACGGGTAGAATAGTTCCCAAAGAAGCAATTTGAAATACAGAATACAGGAGATTAAAAAATAAACTTCCGTAGATGTATTTTTGGTGGGGTCTTGCGAACTTTAGTATTTTAATATATTGGTTCATTCAATGAAAAAATTGGATAGCAAAATTACGTAAAATTAAAAGATAAGACGTTCTTAATCCTGTTTTACTTTAATGGATAAGTTTCAAAAAATGTCTTTTTGTTACAACTCACAACTATTGAATCTTATTTTTTGAATCAATAAGACTAAAGAACAGGAAGTAAAAGACTAAGGCTGTTTAATGCAAAAACCGCTATCTCAGCGGTTTTCATATATGGTTTAATTAAAATTTCACTTGGTCATTATATTTCGGAGCAAAGTTTTTAGGATTCAGTTTGTCCAGTGTTTTTCCCAAATTATTGATGATGTGGGTCATATTATCAAAATCTACAATATTGATATCATCATTTTCGTGGTGATAATGAGATGCTTTGGTCATATCAACGGTTGAAAATGAATGGGCAATGATTTTCTTTTTTACAAAACTCACATTGTCTGAACGGTAGAAAAGCTGTTGTTTTGCATATGGGTCTGCATTGATTTTTAATCCATTCACAGCATTTTGATTGAAAAGTTCATCAAGATCCGAGAATCCGTCTCCTGTCATATATAATGCGTTTTTTCCCCATTGAGATTCTGTAGCGACCATTTCAAAATTGAAAAGAGCAGTCATCTTATTATAAATAGGATCCAGATTTTTATCCGTTGAAATAGCTCTTGAGCCCAGCATTCCTTTTTCTTCCCCATTGAATGCCATGAACACCATAGAGAATTCCGGTTTTTTGTTTTTGAAATAATCGGCAATACCTACCAGGGTGGTAATTCCGCTGGCATCATCATCCGCTCCGTTGTAAATATTGTCTCCGCTTTTATCACTGGTTCCGATATGATCAAAATGCCCTGAGAATCCAAGATATTGATCAGTTTTTCCCTTTTTGATTCCACAGACATTATATACCGTTTTTCCATTATAATCAAAAGGAACCAGATAAGATTTTCCGGTACAGTATTCCAGGTTATTTTCTTTGAAAAGCTTTGCAATATAGTTGGCAGCATTTTCATTTTCCTGAGTTCCGATTTCACGGCCTTTCATTTCATCTGAAGCAAGAGTGGAAAGAACTGTTTTTACTCTTTCCTTGGAAACCTCCTGTGCAAAAGTAAATATGGAGAATAGTGATAATGTAAGATACGTTAGCTTTTTCATTGTCTTTTATTAAAAGTTATATGATCTGTCGTATTTCTGATCAAAAAGTTGCAATGAAATTACATAAATTAAATAAGAATATGAGATAAATAAAAAACAGCTCCTTAAAAGAAGCTGTTCTCACTCAAAAAATCGTTGTAAGGCTATCGAAGTCTGTCTACAGATTTTACGAGCCTCTCATCTTTTCGGATGCAAATGTTTGCAATAAGCAGACAGATCACCGCAAGCAATGGGAAAATCGGCTCAATACCCTTCTCAGGAAAATGAATTCCTCCGGATAAGTTTAGTAACCAGTACGCCAATACACCAATCAACAAAACGTTTATAATGATGCTGATGGTATTCAGCAAAATTTGTCTTTTTCTGTTTTTGAAACTAAAAATACTTAATGCTCCTGTAATAACAAGCACGATACAGCTTATATTAAGCAAGGGAATACTGTCAGAAATGACAACATCCTGTCCTGTTATGAAAAGGAAAACTGCAGCTAAAACTGCTAATAAAGTCCATATAGTTTGTATTCTCTGTAGCATTGAATATTAAATTCTAGGCAAAAATAATATAAATTTTGCACAATTCAAAAATAAGTGTAGATTTGCATTATACAATGTACTTGAAAACCAAAGTCACCGGACTTACTTTTCTTACTCACAATTAATTACATTTTTACATAAATATGTTTAACATAGAAACGTTAAGGTCAAAATCCGTAACGGAACTGACTAAAATCTTAAAAGATTTGGGCGTTAAAGTTGCAAGAACCAGCAATGAAAATGACAAGATCTTTGCTATTCTTGACTTTCAGGCTTCTAACCCTAAAGTTGCAAAAGATTATTTCAACGCCACAGAAACCACCAGTGTAAATACTGAAGAGGCCTCAGCAGAAAAACCTGCTAAAGCCCCGGCAAGAAAAGCTGCCCCCAAAAAACCGGCAGCCCCCAAGCCAAAAGCAAATACAAAAGCTCCGGTAGAACCTAAAGAAGAGGAAAAAATAGAAGAAAAGGTTCCTGCTGCTGAAGAAGTAAAACAGGAAGAGCCCAAAGCTGAAGCCACTGCAATCGTAACAGAAGATACATCAGCCACCGCTCAAGCTAAAAAGAAAAGAAAAAGAGTTTCTACCAATACAGGTAATACTGAAGTATCTCAGGAAAAACCAGAAGCTCCAAAAAACACAGATTCTCAAGAGCCTGCCCAGGCCGAAGAAAAGCCTAACAATCCTCCTCAACAACAGGCTAACAGACCTCAAAAAGGACATAACCATCCACAGAACAGTGGAAACCAACATAAAAACCAAAACCAGAACCAACATCAGCATCAAAACCAAAATCAGAATCAAAACAGACATTCTGAAAAGGCAGAGGAGCAGCACGACCATAAAAAAGAATTTAATTTCGATGGATTGGTAAGCATTGAAGGGGTGTTGGAAATCTTACCCGATAACTACGGATTTTTACGTTCCTCAGATTTTAGCTATATCTCTTCTCCGGATGACGTGTATGTATCTACAGCACAGATCAGGAATTATGGGTTGAAAACCGGAGATACAGTTAAAGGAATTGTAAGACTTCCGAAAGAAGGAGAGAAATATTTTTCATTATTGAAACCTACAGAAGTTAACGGGCGTGACCTTGCATTTATCAAGGACCGTGTAGCTTTTGAATATTTGACTCCGCTTTTCCCGGAAGAAAAATTCAATTTGGCAGGAAGTAACTCCACTATTTCGACAAGAATTGTAGATTTATTTGCCCCTATTGGAAAAGGACAAAGAGCAATGATTGTTGCACAGCCTAAAACAGGTAAAACAATGTTGCTTAAAGATATCGCCAATTCTATTGCGGCCAACCACCCGGAGGTATATATGATGGTTCTTTTGATCGATGAACGTCCGGAAGAAGTTACAGATATGGAAAGAAGTGTAAATGCAGAAGTAATTGCATCTACATTTGATGAAGCGGCAGAAAAACATGTGAAGGTAGCTAATCTTGTTCTTGCAAAAGCACAAAGAATGGTAGAATGTGGACATGATGTGGTGATTTTGCTGGACTCTATTACAAGACTGGCAAGAGCATACAATACGGTTACTCCGGCATCAGGTAAAGTTCTTTCTGGTGGGGTAGACGCTAATGCGCTTCACAAGCCAAAAAGATTCTTTGGAGCCGCAAGAAAAATTGAAGGTGGAGGATCTTTAACAATTATTGCAACAGCATTGATTGACACAGGATCTAAAATGGATGAAGTAATCTTTGAAGAATTTAAAGGTACAGGAAATATGGAGCTTCAGTTAGACAGAAAAATTGCTAACAGAAGAATTTATCCGGCTATCGATTTAATTTCTTCCAGTACTCGTAGAGATGATCTTCTTTTAGATGAAGTGACTTCTCAGAGAATGTGGATCTTCAGAAAATATCTTTCTGAAATGAATCCTGTAGAAGCTATGGAATTTGTTAATAAGAACATCAAAGGAACTCTGAATAATGAAGAATTCCTGATGTCAATGAATAAATAAATTTAATTTAATATTGTTAAATAAAAAGCACGGATCATTAGGTTCGTGCTTTTTGTTAGTATTTAATAAAAAAATAAAACTTAATTCATTCTAAATCAATATATCAATGTTAAAGATTTATTAAAGTAATCCACAATCCTTGATAATCCCTTAAATATTGGCTAATTTTGAATTATAACATTAAAAATAAAGATTATGTCATTTGAATTACCAAAACTAGGATATGCATACGATGCATTAGAGCCAACTATCGATGCAAGAACTATGGAAATCCACCATACAAAACACCACCAGGCATATATTGACAATTTAAATAAAGCAATTGAAGGAACTGAACTAGCAGGAAAAACGATTGAAGAAATCTGCCAGACAGGAACAGACAAACCAGCAGTAAGAAACAACGGTGGAGGTCACTTCAACCACTCTTTATTCTGGGAAATTTTAACTCCAGGAGGAAGCAAGGAGCCAGTAGGAAATGTAAAAGCTGCTATTGAAAATTATGGTGGTCTTGACAAATTCAAAACTGATTTTTCTGATGCTGCTAAAACAAGATTCGGTTCAGGATGGGCTTGGTTAGTAAAAAATGCTGACGGTTCTGTATCTGTTTCTTCTACACCTAATCAGGATAACCCATTAATGCCTGTAGCAGACGTTAAAGGAACACCTGTTTTAGGATTAGATGTTTGGGAGCACGCTTATTATTTAAACTACCAAAACAGAAGACCTGATTATGTTTCTGCATTTTTCGATGTAGTAAACTGGGATAAAGTAGAGGAATTATTCAATAAATAATTTTCAGCTATTATAAAAATGAAAAGGTTCAGAATTACTCTGAACCTTTTTTATTGGGAATTATGTAATACTTACCTTATGGAGTCACTTCCGGTTAGCCCGTTCAATCTTAGTTTGTATTTCCAGTTGACATACACGAAAACCTGGTATAATTTATATTCAAACTTGATCCCGTACTTTTCCTGAGGATCATAATCTATCCCGGATTCTATAATATCTCTATATCTGCCGGAATTATAATAGCCGTTCCATTCGTTGACCAAAAATGTATTTTTTGTCTTGAGATAAGATTCTGTATACTGACTGATGGGTTTAGCCACTGCGTTCAGAAAATAATCAAACTGAGTATCAATGACCGTAAGATCCCATTCGCCGTCTTCGTTTTTAGAAGGCTTCATTTCATGTTGCTCTTTATCTTTCTTAGGAGTTTCCTGAGAAAAACAGCTGAAAGGGATCCATGCAATCATTATTAATAAAAAAATATTTTTCATGATATAGGTATTTACATAAAAAAAGCACTCCAATAAGAGTGCCTAACTTTTTTATGGTTCTTTCTGAAGAACTACAAATGCCGGAAAGTGGTCACTATAGCCTCCTGTAAACTGGTCTCCATTCCAGGATCTGAAAGGATATCCTTTATAATTTCCTTCTTTATTGACTAAATAAGCGGGTGCAAAAATCTCTGCCTTATAAACAGAATATTCTTTTGTCACCTGATCTGAAATTACGTTTTTAGAAACGATGATCTGGTCAAACAGGTTGGGAGCATCCTGATAAGCCAAAGAAGCCACTCCTTTCTTATATAAAGGATACATCAGATTTAGATAAGGTGTTTCTTCACTTAAATCTTTAGGGCTTGCCTGGGCTTTCAGGTGGTTTTTTAAACTTGGGCTTACAGGATCATCGTTAAAGTCACCCATCGCAAAAAGCTTTGTGGTTGGGTCTGCAGCTCTTACACTGTCCATCTGTTGTTTTAACAATGCAGCGGCTGCATTTCTTTTAGGTAAAGAAATCGCTTCACCACCTCTTCTGGAAGGCCAGTGGTTCATGAAAAATGCTACTTTTTCATTATCTAAAAACCCAGTTACGACAAGGATGTCTCTGGTATATTCTCTTTTTCCGTTGTCACCGTAAATTTTCAGTTCTTTTTTTAATGAATTGGTAGGGGTGAATCTTCTTTTCTGGTAGATCAGCGCTACGTCAATCCCTCTGTAGTCATAAGAATTGTAATGAATAATTCCGTAGTCATATTTCTTTAAAGCAGGTTCGTTCACAAGATCCTGAATGACCTGTCTGTTTTCAACCTCGATTAAGCCAACTACTGCCGGAGCTGTTTTGGTATACTGTGCGCCCATTTCGGAAATTACTTTAGCTTCATTAGCCAGTTTCGCTTTGTAAATTTTAGTTCCGTAGTTCTTGGCACTTTTTGGGGTAAATTCCTCAGATCCACTTTGTTCTCTTACGGCTTTTTTTCCTTTTAATGCTCCGTCACTCCATGGTCCGTCGTATTTTTCAGCTTCCAGAAATTTGATAGAATCCATAGGGATACTTCTGTGGAAAGCAGGATTTTTTATGTCTTTTGTTCCGTCAATATAATCTGCTGAACGGATAGTGTCCCAAAGGTTTTCTACATTTAAAAAACCTACGGTAGCTACTTTTCTCAGTTTTCCCTGTTGTTGTGAGAATGCCACGATCGAAATAAGAATGGCAAACAGACTCGAAAATCTCTTCATCTCTTTAGCGTTTTATTATTCTGTTAATTACAAATTTACTTTTTTTTAATTCACTGCGTTTTAAATATTTGTAAATTTAAAAGCAGTAATTCGAACCTCTCTTTTATAATGATTCTTAAAAGATTGCAATGTTATGAAAAAATAATGTTAAAAAAGTTCTGAATTACAAAATTTGATTAAATTTGTGCCCCCAACTTTTAAACTGTTGAAAATTAACAAGAAAAGTATTTAAAAAATAAATATACTCATGATTAAAAAATTATCATTGATCTCTTTATTTACTTTGCTGCCTGCTTCATATTATTATGCGCAGACAACTGTGTTTGCGTATCTTAAGGATGCAGACGGTAAACCTGTTGAGCAAGCAAGTGTAGATTTAAAAGGAGCAGGAAATGATGCAAAGGCAGACAAAATCGGATATTTCCAATTTAAAGATTTGATGCCTGGACATTATCAGATTATGGTTACAAAACCCAATTTTGAAACTAAAATTTTTGAATTTGATGTAACCAGTGATGAGAAAAGAAAAGATCTTGGAGTAATTACTCTTTATTCTGTATTGAACGGTGCAGATCAGGGATTGGCTATCGTAGAAGATTCTGGAGAAAGTGATGGCGGTGGTGCTCAGCAAACCGCAACTGTAGGTTTGCTACAGTCTTCTCAGGATGTTTTCAACAGAATTGCAAGTTTCGATTTAGGACCATACTGGTTCCGCCCAAGAGGAATTGATAGCAGAACAGGGGAGAATATGATCAACGGGATTTCTATGGCCGCAGCAGATAATGGAGATGTAGACTTCAGTACCTGGGGAGGATTGAACGAAATTACCCGTTACCCGGAAATTGCAGTGAACCATGCCCCGTCAGAATATGCTTTCGGAGGAACTACCGGAGTATTTTATAAGAATACAAAAGCCAGTGAGTACAGAAAAGGAAGTCAGCTGACGTACTCTCTAACCAACAGAAACTATACCAACAGATTATCCTACAGATTCTCTTCCGGAATGAACAAGAACGGATGGGCATTTACAGGAATGATTGCAAGAAGATGGGCACAGGAAGGGATTCAGGATGGTACCGCTTATGATGCTTACAGTGGATATATTGGTATTGAGAAGAAATTCAGTGACAGTCATACCATGACTTTAAATGCCATTGGTTCTAAATATGCAAGAAGTTCTTCAAGCCCAAGTACTCAGGAAGTATATGACTTCAGAGGAGTTCATTACAACTCTTACTGGGGATGGCAAAACGGAGATAAAAGAAATGAAAGAGTAAAAAGAGGTTTCCAGCCAATGATCCAATTGCAGGATTTCTGGAAAATCAATAAAAACTCTCAGCTATGGACATCTGTTTCTTACCAGTTTGGGAAAGAATACAGTTCGAGATTGGATTGGTACAGAGCGAATAACCCGTCTCCAACCTATTATCGTAATCTACCAAGTTATTGGTTAAATTATACAAATCCGTCTCCGGAGCAGAGTGCCAACATCGGAATTACAAGAGACTGGTGGACGAATGATGATCAGTCTCATACACAGATCAACTGGGATAATCTTTATAATGCCAACAGAAACGTAGAATACAATGCGTTACTTGGCGGAAGAAGAGCAGCGTATTATCTTGTAGATGATGTTAAAGATGATAAAGTATGGAATGTATCTACTCACTATACGTATAACTTCACCGATACTTCCCGTTTTATCTTAAACTTATCGTACCAGAACTACAGATCTGAACAGTACAGAGAAGTAAACGACCTTTTAGGTGCTGATTTTGCCCTGAATATGGATCCTTTTGCATCCAATACCACAGCAGGAAGTGTTTGGGGTAAATTCAATACAAGAGAAAGTGACACCGATGTTGCCAAAAGAGAAGGTGATAAAATCGGGTACAGTTATATTTTCAGAAGACAGGAATTCAAAATAAACCCAGCTTTCAAATTCTCAACAGGAAAATTTGATGTTTTTATTTCCGGATTATTCGGATATACAACAAACAGCAGAGAAGGATTGTTCCAGCATTATCTGTATGAGTCATCTTATGGAAAAGGAGCAGATCAAAACTTCTGGAATGCAGGGGTTAAAGGTCAGGTTACTTATAAAATTAACGGGAGAAACTTCCTGGTTTATAACGGAGCTTACTTTTCACAGTCTCCTTTCTTAAATGATATTTATTTTAATACAAGAGTAAGTGGTGTAACAACTCCTGGTATCAAGAATGTTGTTGTTGATGCCAACGATTTGAGTTATGTTATCTCTACTCCGATTGTTAAACTTAGACTGACAGGTTACCTTGTTAATACTCAAAACGAAACAAGTGTACAACGATATTTCGCACAGGGTGTTAAACTGACAAACCTTACTGAGAGCGGTGATCAGGCTCCAATTCAGGATGGTGCTTTCATTACACAGGTATTAGCCGGAGCCAATAAGAGAAATATGGGTATTGAACTTGGCGCACAGGTGAAGGTAACTCCTACTTTAACTGCCAGTGGATTATTAAGTTTAGGACAATACACGTATACCAATAATCCTACTGTTTATTTTGCATCTGATGCGGTTGGAACATTCAGAGAGCTTGACGGAAACGGAAATATCGTGTCAAGATCTTATACCAACATGGGTGAAGCAACACTTAAAAACTACAAACAAGGTGGTACTCCTCAGGAGGCATATACGCTAGGCCTTCGTTACAGCAGTCCTAAATACTGGTGGCTGGGAGCAACATGGAACTACTTCGGGCATTCATTCCTGGATCCGTCTCCAGTAACCAGAACAGACAGATTCTATACCAATCCTGGCACACCGGGAGTTCCTTATGACCAGGTAAATGATGAAGAGCTTGCAAGAGTTCTTACGCCTACAAAGCTTCCTTCAGCATTTTTCTTCAATGTAAACGCAGGGAAGTCCTGGATGATTGGTAAATATTATGTATTGGTGTCTGCATCTGTCAATAACATCCTTAATAACAGAAATTATATTACTGGAGGATTTGAGCAGACCAGAAACGTTAACTATATTGATTATTCGAAAGATTATGACAGTGGAAACATGGTTTTCGCACCAAAATATTGGTATAATCAAGGGCGATCTTATTTTGTTAACCTTCAATTCAGATTCTAAAAAACTAAAATTAAAAATCGAAAACAATGAAAAATATATATTTTAAAGCGGCGATCTTTAGTGCTATTTCAATACTGTCATTCTCGTCTTGTGTAAAAACTGATGATTATGAATTACCGGAAATTAAATGTACTAACAAATTTGCAGCAGCTAATCACCCGTTAACTGATCTTGCTACTATTGCAAAAGCAAAACCAACGGAAGCGGATATCATTAAAGAAGATTACATCGTTGAAGCCTATGTTTCTTCAAGTGATGAATCAGGAAATATCTATAAAATGATGTTCCTTCAGGATAAGCCTGAAAACCCGACACAAGGGATTGAAATTGACATCGATGGTGGAAATCAGTATCTTGATTATCCTACCGGATCTTTAGTAAGAATTAACCTGAAAGGATTGATTGTTCAAGGTATTAACGGGAACATTAAAGTAGGTTCTTTTGATCCTAACTATCCTATCGGTAGAATCAATCCTAATAAAGTTTCAAATTATATTGCAAGAGTTTGTGACGGACAAAAGGCTGTAGTAACTGCAATAAAGCCATTAGAGTTTAATTCTATCGCTGATGCTCTTAAAAATGGTGCTCACATCAATCAGCTTGTAAAAATTAAAAATGTTCAGTTCGAAGAGCCTGAATTGACAAAAACTTTTGCTGATGAATCAGGAACAGGGGATCGTTATATTACTGATAAAAAAGCTGGTAGATTAGATCTTCGTTTCAGTAACTATGCAACTTTTGCGAAATCTCCGATCTCTCCTAAATATGCAAAAAGTGGTGAAATCGTCCTGCTTTTGAGCCGTTTTACAAGCTCAAGTAACGCAACGGTTTTCACGGATCAGGCGTATATCAGAAATCTTGATGATATAAACTTCCCGAATGACAGATTCAATCCAGGTGAACCAGATGCTCCTTCTGCTTCTGCTGTAAACCTTTTCGCAGGATCAGACTTTGAAAACTGGACAACTTTCTTATCAAGTGTAAATACTTTCGGTCTTAAGCCTTACGCTACACAAGGTGTGGGTCTGGGATACAATGGTACAAATTCACTTCAGATCAAAGGAACTCCTACAGCTAATGATTATGTATTTACCTCTGTGGCTACTACGGGAATCCCAGCTGTACCAAAAAGAATTACAATGTATATCAAAGGTACTGCAACAGGAAAAACTCTTTCTTTCAACGTATACAAAGCAGGTGGAGGTTTCTATGTGTTTAACTTAGGTACATTCTCTACGGGGGCTACTTTAGGAGTAGAAAGTGCTAACTCGTACACAGGATCTATCAATACAAGCGGACAGTGGAGATTAGTAGAGCTTACCCTTACAGGTATTACGGATATTAACACTACAGCCGGAAAAGATATGTTTGCGATCAAAACTGGAAATGGAGGAATCTATGATGTTCAGATTGATAACATTAAAATTGAGTAAGACATTAGGATACAATATATTCTAATACATTTTATAAAAATCGGGCGGCTTCTCAAGCTGTCCGATTTTATTTTAATTTTAATAGTGATATTAAATCAATTAAGAATTTAATACTTTTATCTCTAAAAACAGAAACCATATTCAAAAATGGAATATTTCATTTACGCATTAAATCATACTTACACTGATGAAACCCATACAAATACCAAATTTCTGGGCTTTTCAAATTGCCTTGAGGATTTGGAGAAGTTAAAAGCAAAAGCCGTTCTTATGGCTGGATTCAGAGATTATCCCGATTGTTTTGTTACAGATTGCTATATTATAGATAAAATACATTGGAATGATGGGTTTGAGGAGGTAATTGGTGAAATAGGACGTGACTATATTGAAAAAGGTGATGAAATAGATGAGAACTGTATTTCAGTCAAAGAATTAGGTTTAAATGCTGTTTTCAGTGTCAGCCATTCCTATACAATCCATACTTTTTTAGATGATGAAAGATATATCGGAGTATTTTCAACGTTAGAAAAGGTGGAGAAAGCTATTGAAGAACTCAAAAATAAACCAGGTTTTAAAGATCATCAAGATGATTTTATTATCTGTGAACTGGATCTTGCAACCCTTTTATGGAGTAGCGGATTTGGTGGCGTTTAAAAAACAAAAACCACCGCATCAGCAGTGGTTTTTTTATTTCCTTTTATTTAACTGTAATTGTTGGATCCCAGTAAAAGTAACCGAACAGAATCTGTTTGTTACTGTCATTCGGATCTAAAATATAAAGTCCAAACTGTACATAGAAATTCTCTTTTCCTGTAGCTTTCACTTTAGAGTCGATACTGGCAAAAGTAATATCAGCAGCAGCGGCAGGAAGACCATTTTGAGAATTCAAATTAGGTACTGCAGCTTGTCTTCTTTCAACAGAATTGTATATAAAGCTGTTAAAAACCTGATCTCCGGACCAGTACTTAATATTGTAGATGATAACAGCATCGTCAGAATTCTGATAGATTGAAGTTCCTCTGAAGGAAACTGTATCTCCGGCTCTTGCGCTGAAATTCAGATCGGCAGAACCTTGTCCGGAAATTGCGTTGGCATTGGAAACAATCATATGCTGGCTGTTATGATCAATTCCTGTAGGATTATTAGGGTCTTTACTTGGGTTTGGATAAGTAGCTCTTACATAATCCGTGTCTATTACAATCAGGACATCTATTTCCTGACTGGATGATTTTTGTTGTACATCGTCCATGATATTTCGTTTTTAGTTTGGTGTTTTCTTACTCATGTGGCTTTTCAGATTTCGCCCCGTTATTTATGTGATTCCGGCTTCACCTTGGTGGTTGTAATTACAATACAAATGTACATTGCTGAAAATGAAAATATTAGAGTAAAAATGCTGAAATTTCAGATTAGGTATTTGTACTTAATTAATCTCTTTTTAGTGATTTTTTAAAACTCAAAAAAAATACCCTGAAAAGTTCAACTTCTCAGGGTACCCATTTTATAATGGTTAAATCTAATTCACGTTTAAAACGAAACCTCGTTCACTTCTTTTCCTCTTTGGAAGTTCATTGTTTTCTGGCTGCCTTTATAGGCAATGTTCACCAGATTGATCTGCTTAGGAAAAGCGCTCAAAAGGATCGTATTTTTAATCTTTAAGGTGTTGATATCCGAAACGCCTCCGGTTTCAAAATACACCCATACAGTTTCTCCGCTGACCTGACTTCCTGTGAAGGTAATCGTTTTAGGAGCTCCATTGACAAATACATCAAAATTATTGTTCACATATTTTTTTACCTCTGCTTCAAATCCTGCCGTATTTGGGTTGATTTTAATCGCATCAGAGATATGGCTTGTATTCATTTTTGTGGTAAACTTCAATGTCTTGCTTCCATCAATATAGTCCACTTTGGTCATTGAAGAGAAAAAGTCTACATACATAAAACTCATTAACACAAAAAATGTTAAAATTCCTGATATATATAAAAGTTTTTTCATCTTAATTAATAGATTTACAATCATACTTGTTCGTTATAAGTCACAAATAATATGCCAATTAAAAATTTACATTCACAGAATATTTATCATAAAAGGCTTTTATATGTGCTACAGCCTCATCAGCAGTGTCTACCACACGATAAAGATCAAGATCATCTTCAGCAATCATCCCTTCTTTTAACAGGGTTGCTTTAAACCAATCCAGTAATCCTCCCCAAAATTCACTTCCTACCAAAACGATTGGAAATTTTCCAATTTTGTTGGTCTGAATCAGGGTCATTGCTTCAGTCAGCTCATCCAGTGTTCCGAAACCTCCAGGCATTACTACGAAACCTTGAGAGTATTTTACAAACATTACCTTTCTCACGAAAAAGTAATCAAAATTCATGGAATAGGATTTATTAATATAAGGATTAAAGTGCTGTTCAAAAGGAAGATCAATATTTAGTCCGATAGACTTTCCTTTCGCATTGAAAGCTCCTTTATTTCCTGCCTCCATGATCCCCGGGCCGCCTCCGGTAATAATTCCGAAACCTAGTTTGGTGATCTTTTCAGCAATGTCTACAGCCATTTCATAATATTTGTTCTCCGGCTTCAGTCGGGCAGACCCAAATATAGAAACACAAGGACCAATTTTAGCCAGTTTTTCATAGCCGTCAACAAATTCAGCCATGACCTTGAATACCATCCAGCTGTCTTTGGTGATTGTTTCGTCCCAGGTTTTTTGTCTGAAACTGTTGTGCAGTTTTGTTTCGTTAATGTCAAGTTCTGGATTTACTAAACTTTCATCCCTAGTTCCATCAATTTCCATTGTAAAATTTATTTAAAATGTTTCTCGGCCTCTATTACGGAAGACGGTCTTCCAACATCAATAAGAATACTGTCATGTACAAAACCGTGTATATGTTCGGTCTGCATTAGGTCAAGATATTCTTCCATAACAGAAAATTTGCCTGTTCTTTTTATTTTTTTAAAGATGACAGGATTGATACAATGAATTCCACTGAAAGCAAGAGCCTTAAAACCTTTATTGAATTCTGCCAGCCTCTGTTCTCCGGTTTGTACATTCAGCCAGCCTCTCAAAACCATATCATCATTGAAAAGGAGTTTTCTCGAACTTTCTCTGTCCGAAACCGCTAAAGTAGCAAAATCTTTTATCTTTTTGTGGTATTCTACCAATGCATTGATGTTCAGATCGGTTAGAATATCAGCATTCATGATTAAAAAATCTTCTCCATGATCTAGAAATTTTCTTGCAAAAATCAAGCCGCCACCTGTTTCCAGAAGTTCATTGGTTTCATCAGAGATTTCAATCTTGCATCCGAAATTATTGTTTTTATTTAAAAAGTCAACAATCTGATCTCCAAAATGATGAATATTAATCACAAAATCAGTGATTCCATAGCTTTTCAGGTATCTGATATTTCTTTCCAGAAGCGGAACTTCATTTACTTTTGCCAAAGCTTTCGGATGGTGATCTGTAAACGGTTTAAGTCTGGTGCCTTTTCCAGCTGCGAAGATTAGAGCTTTCATTTTTTATAATTGATAAATGATAATGGATGAATGATAAAGCCTTACAATTAATAAATGACAATTAAATCATTTATCAATCATGGCTTATCATTTATTTATTCAGTTGGGGTTGTTCGTCATGATGAAGGGTTACCTGAGTTCCTTCAGGATATTTTTCTTTGATAAATTCGGCAATTTTTATAGCAGAATATACCGATCTGTGCTGCCCGCCTGTACACCCGAAATTGATCTGCAGGTGTTCAAAACCTCTTGCAAGATAGTCGTCGATATTGATGGAAACAAGAGATTTTATCAGTTCTAAAAACCTGGGCATTTCTGTTTTCGTTTCCAGATATTCCTGAACTCCAATGTCATTTCCGGTCTGGATTTTATATTCTTCAATTCTTCCGGGATTTAAAATTCCACGGCAGTCAAAAGCGAAACCTCCGCCATTTCCTGAATTGTCTTTAGGAATTCCTCCTTTCTTGTAAGAAAAACTGTGTATCTCGATGTGTAGCATATTTTTTATCTTTTTTAAACCATTAAGGCTTATTTAGTTTTTAAGGTAAGTTAAGATTTTGATAAATCAAAATTTAGTCAGGAAGCTCTTTGAAGAATTCATTAATAAAGGGTTTCATTGACTTTGTAATATTGTTAGTGAAAAAATTAATAAGAAGACCTTGTGGCTTTTTAAGAACTTTCATGTAAGTGAGTAATTGTGCTTCATGGATTGGTAATACGTCTTCCACAGCTTTTAACTCTATAATAATTACATCATTTACTAGGAGATCTACAACAAGTTTTGTTTCGATTTCTATCCCGTCATAATTGATGGGAAAATATAATTGTTGTTTAACATCGTACCCATTTTTAACAAGCTCAATTTTCAAACACTCTTCATAAACACTTTCAAGTAGGCCAGGACCAAGTGTCTTATGGACTTTGATAGCAAAGCCAGTAATTTCATATGACAGTTGAGTAATTTCTTTTTTGGTCATAACCTTAATGTTCTTAATGGCTTAAAGCATTCTTAATGGTTTAAATTTATAATTTCTTCAATTTTTTGTTTCGCTTTCTCTGATGTCAGTTGCTGAATTACTTTTTGCAGTTCCGGATAATTGTTCATCTGTTCCCATGAGTCTGCAAATTGGGTAATATTCTGTATCCCTTTTTCAAGGCTGGCCATGAAATGTTGCTTTCTCTGAATCAATCCTCTGAAGCCGTAGGCTCCTAAAACCTGTAAAAATCTCATCATTTGAATAGGCATCACTGCATTTTTTAGCTGGATTCTTGTTTCAGGATCTTCGAACTGTTGAATGTAAAATTCCAGCATTTCCTGTTTGAAATCTTCTGGAAAATTAGCTTTAGCCTGAAAAAGAAAAGAGATCACATCATACATTAACGGGCCTTTCATTGCCGACTGGTAATCGATGAAAGAGACTTGATTCTTTTCATTTACCATGATATTTCTTGCCTGAAAATCGCGGATCATAATTCCTTTAGGCTCAAGATTCTCAATGAGAACTGCAATTCTTTTGAATTCTTTCAGAAGAGCAGATTTACTGTATTCAAGCTCCAGGAAATCGGCCACAAAGTTTTTAAAATAATAAAGATCATGAATCACTGGAAGTTCATCATAACTTTCATATTCAAAGGTTTTTGAAAAATCAATTTTTCCCTGGGTCTCTACCTGCATTTTGAAAAGCTTTCCTAAAGTCTGCTGAACCAAGGACCTTACTGAAGAAACAGTTTTTTCTTTTGCAATGATCTCAGAAAGTGTATGTTGTCCCAGGAATTCCTGGATGTACATTTTTCTGTCATCAGAAACGGCAAGAATGGATGGGGTATTAAGTTTCAGGCCTGAGAATACTTCGGAATAATAAAGAAAACTTTCATTTTCCGGGATATTTTCATTGTACGTGATGATGTATTTTTCAGTACCGGCAGTGGCCAGAAAATTTACCCTCGCAGAGCCGCTTTGAGCTAATGTGACGAATTCGGAAGATTTTTTACCTAAATGGTTTTCAAAAAATCGTTTTGCGTTTTCAGAAGTCATAATATGGAAACAAATATACTAAATTAACATGAGTTGGAAATTATAGTTTAAAGAAGTGATGGATGAAAGCTGAAGAGTATAGGAGTGGAGCTTTAGAATATTGATCTTATTGAATGTTTTTGCGAAAAATTTTAAGTATTATATCCTAAATCCGTTGGGTTTTACTCCTGATTTTTAACTTTCTTTATTCAAATTCAGGATATTACATGCTAATTTTTATCTTTGCAGTATGCTGAAAGACTTTAAACCTGTTTTAGGTATCTTATTGCGTTTTATTATTATCTATCTGGTGTTGCTTATCGCCTATCAGTTCTATCTGAACAGCGGTAAAGATTCCGGGCTGGATTCTTTTTCAAGGATGATTGCCAATCAGGTGACTTCTCTGCAGAACGTTATTGGTTATCCCACGGAGCTTTATGATGATGTAAAGAACGAGCAGGTTTGGTTTTATGTAAAACAAAATTATGTAACGAGAATGGTGGAGGGTTGTAATGCGATTTCTGTCATCATTTTATTTGTGTCTTTTGTTTTTGCTTTTTACAAAGGGGTGAAAACTTTTGTTTTTGTGGGAGTAGGATTAGTATTGTTATATATTATAAACCTTTTGAGGATTGTAGGATTAAATATCGTCATGTCTGATCATAAGGAATATGGAAAGATGTTTCATGATTTTATTTTCCCTGCTATTATTTACGGAAGTGTGGTAGTTCTTTGGTTGATCTGGATTAAATTTTTTGCTTTAAAACATGAAAATTCTTAGTTGGTTTCTGGTTATCGCAGGAGTTTGCGGATTGATAAGTGTAAGAGTTCTTGAGAATGCGGTTTTTTATGACCCGTTTTTAGGCTACTTTCATGAAGCCAATAAAAATATCGAATTCCCTGCATTTGAATGGGGAAGGCTTATTGCCGGACATGTTTTCAGGTTTATTTTAAACCTTCTTTTTTCCTGCCTGATTATCTATGGTTTATTTAAAAATAAGGAATGGACTTTACAGGGAGCGATCATGATACTTGTGGTATTTGTTATTACGCTGCCAATTTATCTGTACTGTATTTATGATAAGTTCGAAATAGGTTATCTCTTTTCTTTTTATATGAGAAGATTTGTGATCCAGCCTTTGATTATCCTGTTGATTGTTCCGATGTTTTATTACAGGAAACAAATGATCAGTAAAGAAACTGAAAATAGATAAGAAAGCGAAAAGTCATGGGTATTTCTTTATTTTTCCAGTTATTCTGTAGTATGTTTATCCACGCTGGTGATATTTTCCGGAGTCCATTCCACCCGTTTAATGAAATCTTTCTCCCGCACAGGACAGTCTTTGATCTGGCATACCGGACATGAAATCGGTTTGCAATCATCCATATGAAAATTGAACTCAATACTGCGCTTCATGTTTTTAGCGAGAAGGATAATTACTTTTTCCATTTCACCATGGGCATCACGCAGATCATAATACCATGGAAGGGTGATATGGGCATCAATATGCAGGGAAGATCCAAATTGTTGAATTTTCATATTGTGCACATCAATCCATTCTATTTGTCGATTCTCTTCAAGGATTCTAATTACCTGATTTAATATTTCAGGATCCTGCTCGTCCATAATACCGCTTAATGATTTTCGGACGATTTTATAGCCTACAAATATGATATAAAGTCCAAAACTTAAGGCCACTACTGAATCGAGCCAATAGATTTTGGTGAAGTAAACAATAATTAAACTGGCAACCACTCCAAGCGTTGTAATGGTGTCAGACTGAAGGTGTTTACCGGATGAAATGAGAACGAGAGAATTTTCTTTTTTTCCTTTTTTTATAGAAATATATCCCAGCAGATAATTAATGACTGCTGTGGCTGCAATAATCCAGATTCCGAGATCAATTTTACTCAGCGTTTTTCCTACGATAAGACTATGAATTCCTTCATAAATAATCATAACGCCGGCTATCGCAATAAGAGCACCTTCAATGCCGGAAGTAACGAATTCTACTTTTCCATGACCGTAAGGGTGGTCTTCGTCTTTAGGTTTGGCGGCAAGATGGAGTGAATAAAGCCCCATAAATGCACTGATGACATTGACAATACTTTCCATAGCATCGGAAAAAACGGCGTCGGAATTGGTGAGTTTCCATGCTATAATTTTTCCGACAAAAAGGATAATTCCAAATGTGGCAATAAGCTTCTGGAATCCTATTTTCTCTTTATGGGTATTTTTCTGGGTATTCATACTGTGTTTGATAAAAAAAAGAATCTCAATTCTGAGACTCTTTTTATTTTGTTAGTTTATACTAAGTTGTTTGCTACAAGGTATTCTGCAATTTGTACAGCGTTTGTTGCTGCTCCTTTCCTCAGATTGTCTGCAACGATCCAGAGGTTGAGCGTTTTGGGCTGCGAAAGATCTCTTCTGATTCTTCCCACAAAGACCTCATCTTTTCCTTCTGAATACAGAGGCATCGGGTAGTGGTTGTTTTTTACATCATCCATTACAATGACTCCCGGAGTTTCAGCTAATATTTTTCTTACTTCATCCAGTTCAAATTCATTTTCGAATTCAATATTTACACTTTCAGAATGTCCTCCTTGAACCGGAACTCTTACAGCTGTTGCTGTCAGGTTGAAGGTATCATCACCTAAAATTTTCTTAGGTTCCTTCATCAGTTTGATCTCTTCTTTGGTGTAATCATCTTCTGCAAATACATCACAGTGTGGTAACGCATTTTTGAAAATCTGATAAGGATAGACTTTTTCAGTAGAATCATCTCCATTGATTTCACCGTTTAACTGATCTACAGCAGCTTTACCTGTACCTGTTACAGACTGGTAAGTAGAAACAATTACTCTTTTTAAATCATATTTTTTGTTCAACGGTCCAAGAACCATTACCAATTGAATGGTAGAACAATTCGGATTTGCAATGATTTTATCTTCTTTTGTTAGGACATCAGCATTGATTTCCGGAACCACTAATTTTTTATCAGGATCCATTCTCCATGCAGAAGAATTGTCAATGACTGTTGTTCCGGCTTCTGCAAATAAAGGAGCGAATTCAAGGGAAGTAGAACCTCCAGCAGAGAAGATGGCAATATCCGGTTTGGCAGCTATAGCGTCCTTCATGCTTACAATCGTAAATTCCTTCTGTTTATACTTCACCTTCTTGCCTACAGATCTTTCGGATGCTACCGGGATTAATTCTGTTACAGGGAAGTTTCTCTCCTCCAAAACTTTAAGCATAACTTGTCCAACCATTCCTGTTGAACCTACTACAGCTACTTTCATTGATTTAATTAAAAATTTAAGATTAAACTATTTATAAATTATAACACATATAATTTCTTTATCTGTTTTAAGCTCCAAAGACTCTTGTCCAAGGGAACGCGAATGCAAATAAACCTACTGCGATCAATCCCATAATCACTACTCCTAAAGAAATAGTATCATTGGATTTTACTTTTTTGTTGACAATCGTCATCAAAACTGCTGCAATAAGCATAGAGAATGGATGTTCAACATATTGAAATCTCAATGCTGCATTTTTCATTACTTCTCCCATGTTTAAACCTTTGCTAAAAGTTGTGATCAACATAATGATTCCCAATAAAAACTGAACGTGGAAGAAAATCATCGTGAAAAGAGTGGTCTTCTTCAAAAATTTGTTCACTTTTCCACTGAAACCAAACATGGTAGCTAAAAGTGCAATGATAAATAATGTTACCAAAAGAATTTCAAGATACCCGAAACCTTTGTGGGCATTAAGTAAAATGTTGTAAAAATCCATAATCCTATTTTTTTGTACACAAAGATAACAAAAATCCCGGCTCAAAGCCGGGATTGATATTTATAAAATCTAATATTGTGATATTATTAGAAGTTGAATGATAAGGTTGCTGCCCAAGTAGTTCCGAAACCGAAATAAGCACGGTTACCTGTTGCAATACCATTGTACATTCTACCAGCTTCTTCATAAGTTTTTCCTTTGTCAGGATCATTGTTTGCTGTAATTTTATCTGTTCCGAAGATACTTGTTGCAGAATCAGAAATATAAATTTTATCAAACAAGTTATAAACGTTAGCTCCGATTGTGAAGTACTGAGCTTCGTTTTGTAATCTGATTTTGTAAGAGAAACCTACATCAAATAAGTTGAAATCAGGTAATTTCAATACTCCTCTGTCTTGAGCTGCAATATTGGTAAATGTTCCAGCGTCAATTGTAGAATAAAGTTTACCTACATATCTCCATGTTCCGAAGATGTTAAGATCTTTTACCGGTTTTACAGTAAGTCCTAATGATGCAGTCATCTGAGGGATACTGTTGTTACTTGAACCACCTACTTTTACTTTATCTAAGTATAATTCGTTTCCTGCTGATCCAGCTAAAGTAACAGGGTTGTTGTTGTCATCAAAAGAAGCTACACTAGCATTTCCTTTGTAATAGTAATCTCCCCAAGAGAACATCCCTTGAATTTCTAAGAAACGGTTTGGTTTGTAAACTCCATCGAATTCTACTCCCTGGTGAATTTCAGTAATACCATTGATCTCAGAATAACCTGTAGTCGTTGTACCGTCTACTAAATTGAAAGTCTGACCTGTTTTTCTTAACCATCTGTCTTTCCACTGTGTTCTGTATACGTTAACATTTGCAGTGAATTTTGCAGATCTGAACCCATAACCAACTTCCGCAGAAGAAATCTTCTCGTTCGTTAGATAAGGATTAATAAGCTGCTGGTTACTTGGGTAAACAGTATTAAGGAATGGTTGTTTGCTGTAATAACCTAAGTTAGCAAAAACGTTATGTTGCTCATTAATGTTATAGTTAGCACCCCCTTTAATATTATATCCGAAAATATTTTTGAATCCTGTTTTCGTGTTGACGGTTTGACCTCTTAATGTGCTTCCGTCTACTACGTAGTTATCAATTCTCTGATACCCTTGGTTAGATACGGAACCTTGTAAGAATGCAGATAATTTATCTTTGGTATATTCTACCTGTGCAAATCCACTGTACCAAATAACTTCACCATCGTTGCTGTATCCTATCTGATCTTCAGCTGGAGCTAATTTTCCTCCGAAAGGATTCCAAGAAAGTTTTTTATAGTCATAAAGTGCATTTACGATTCTAGGTGCTGTGATGTTTTTGTTAGCTGCATCTTTGTATCCTTTAGCTCCGTAAAGATCTGTAAGCACCTGATAGTGGTAACCGTAGTAGTATCTGTCGTCTGTACCGATTGAGAAATTCCAGTTATCGTTAACTTTGTGTTGGAAGTTAGCCAAGATACCATACCAGTTGTGAGAGTTGATATTTGATCTACGAACTAAAGTACTTCCTGCACCTGCAGTATTTAAGTTAACGGCTGCGTTAGCTGCAAAAATAGCATCATAGTTGAAGTGACCTGCTGCATCATAGAAATCGGTCATCCCTTTTCCTCCTACTTTACCTAAGTCTCCAGTTCCACCACCTCTACCGTTAGACATGTATGCAACTGTACTTAACTTTGACTTTTCGCTCATCGTCCAGTCCCAGTTTAACATCATTACCGGCTTAGAATAGTAGTTTGCTCTGTTTGCTAAAGCAACTTTGTTTCCATTTGCATCAGTATAATATCCAAAATCTGAATTATATCTTCTATTAGGAGTTCCGTCATGATCTGGATTATAGTTGATATAATTTTGGATTGTTGGAGCAAAAGTTCTTTGATCGTGCCACTGAGGAGCAGAAGTGATTGAGAACTGTAAGTTATGTTTTTTATTGATCTCATAACCTAATGCAAAGAAATATGCATAAGATTCGTAATCCGTATTTTCAATATAAGTACCACCAGCTTGTCTGCTCATTAAGAATGATGCAGAAATACCATCCTTAGATTTTCCAGTATTATAGGCAAAAGATGTTTTTAAATAGTCATTGTTACCAACTCCTAATCTAATAACTCCTCCTCTTTTCATGTCTGCAGACTTGGTGATGAAGTTCATTGTACCTCCAACAGAAGCAATTGCTAATTTAGAAGAACCTAATCCCCTTTGAACCTGTAATGTACTTGTTACATCAGATAATCCAGTCCAGTTTGAGAAATAAACACTACCGCCCTCCATATCGTTTACAGGCATACCGTTTACCATTACTGCAATGTTTCTAGACTCAAATCCACGCATTACAATTTGAGAATCTCCGAAACCACCACCTCCTTTTGTAGCATATACGGAAGGTGTTGTGTTTAGTATTTCGACAAGTTCTTGGTTTCCTTGTCTTTCTAAAATCTGAGCAGCCTTAATAGTAGATACTGCAACAGGTGTCTTTCTATCTTTAGCGATATCCGTAACACCTCTTAAGATTACCTCCTCAATATCTTTGGACTTCTGTACCGTGTCCTGAACTTGTTGAGCGTAATAAACACTAGCTGTAGATAATGTAATAACCGCAGTTAGTATCGATTTGTTGATTAATTTCATAATCGTTAGTAATAATTAGATTTAATTTTCTGCAAAATTCGCAAAATAAAATTTAACTATTATTAACTCAATGTTAATTTTTAATCAGTCTTAATAATCTTAAAGTGTTAAAAATCAATATTATGGCTAAAAATTGAATTTTTGTATGAAAAAAGTCATGTTATTGAATTTTTAACAAAGTGGGGGTGTTTTTGTTAAAAATTCAACGCTATTTCACTGCTTTGAGACTCAGATCTATATTATCAGCAGAGTGTGTAAGGGCTCCTACAGAGATGAATGTTACGCCTGTTGACGCAATTTCCTTGAGCATATCCCGGGTAATTCCTCCGGAAGCTTCAGACTCACAAGCGCCATTGATCATTTTTACAGCCTGCTTCATTGTTTTTACATCCATATTATCAAGCATGATTCTGTCCACCTTTGCATTAATTGCTTCCTGAACTTCTTCAAGATTTCTGGTTTCGACCTCTATTTTTAACTTTTTCTTGTTCTTTTTGACATAATCTTTTGCCATTGCTACAGCATTGGTAATACTTCCGTTGTAGTCAATATGATTATCTTTCAGCATGATCATGTCATAAAGACCATATCTGTGATTGGTTCCGCCGCCAATAGCTACAGCCCATTTTTCACACATTCTGAAGTTAGGGGTCGTTTTTCTTGTATCTAAAAGTTTAGTTTTTGTACCCACTAATCGGGAATCCCATTCATGAGTAAGGGTTGCGATACCGCTCATTCTTTGCATGCAGTTAAGAACAAATCTCTCCGTGGAAAGAATAGATCTTGCGCTTCCTGTTACAATAAGAGCTATATCCCCGAATTTACAAGGGGTTCCATCTTTAATGAAAATTTCAACTTTTAAATTCTTGTCAAATGTTTTAAAAATGATTTCAGCCAGTTCAACACCTGCAAGAATGCAATCCTGTTTTACTAAAAGCTTCGCACTTTGTACAAGATCCTGCGGAATAGTAGACAGGGTAGAGTGATCTCCATCCTGAATATCTTCTTCAAGTGCACTTTTTATGAATGTCTTTAACGCTTTATCTGTTACGTATGCTGGTCTTTTCATTGTGTGATTCTTTTAGACTAAATCTTTATTATAAAATGCTCCTTTATTTTCAGTCATTTCCATAGATTGGGTAATGATGAGGTGTGCAACGGTTGTTAAGTTTCTTAATTCTGATAATTGTGGAGAAAGAATAGAGTAGTGGTAGATTTCATCCACCGCTGCGGCAATTTCCTGATGTTTTTGTAATGCCATATTCAGACGTCTGTTACTTCTTACAATACCTACCAGATCACTCATCATTTCCTGAAGCTGTTTTCTCAGATAGCTGACAATTACCATTTCGTCCATGATTTTCATTCCTTCTTCATTCCATTCCGGAACGGCTTTAAGATCATCAAAGTTGAAACTGTTTTCATTCAGAAGTTCTACTGTTTTCATGGCGGCATTGTGTCCGAAAACCAAACCTTCAAGCAGTGAGTTGGAAGCAAGTCTGTTGGCACCGTGAAGTCCTGAATTGGTACATTCTCCTACTGCAAAAAGATTTCTGATGGAAGATTGTCCGTCTCTGTCTACTTCAATTCCTCCCATTAAGTAGTGGCAGGCAGGTACAACAGGAATCAATTGAGTGAAAGGATCAATTCCTTCGTCTTTACATTTTTTATAAATATTCGGGAAATGTTCTAAGAATTTTTCATGGTTCATTTCCTTGCAATCTAAACCGACAAATTCGTCTCCTGTAATTTTCATTTCGGCATCGATGGCTCTTGCTACAATATCTCTTGATGCCAGTTCCTCACGTTCATCATATTTATGCATGAACTTTTCGCCTCTTTTGGTTCTTAATTTAGCGCCGTCTCCGCGAACAGCTTCTGAAATTAAAAATAACATTCCATCCATTTTGCTATATAAAGCCGTTGGGTGGAACTGATAATACTGCATATTGGATACCTTTCCTTTGGCACGGGCTACGAAAGCAATTCCGTCTCCGGTAGCAATAGTAGGATTAGTCGTATTCTTATAAACGTGTCCGGCTCCACCAGTGGCAGCCAGTGTTATTTTAGACGTTATTTTTTTGATTGTTTTGGATTTCTCATCCAGAATATAAGCACCATAGCAGTGGATGTCTCCTTCGTTAAGTTCTTTTCCGGGAACATGGTGCTGTGTAATAATATCAATCACATAATGATGATCAAGAATTTCGATATTCGGGCTGTTATTAGCCGTTTGCAATAAAGCTCTTTCAATTTCAAAACCTGTGATATCTTTATGATGGACAATTCTGTTTTCGGTATGACCTCCTTCTCTTCCTAAAGCGAATTTACCATTCTTCATATCGAACTGTGCTCCCCATTCTACAATTTCATTGAATCTTGCGGGAGCTTCTCTTACCACCATTTCTACGACATCGCGTTTGTTTTCTCCGTCCCCGGCACGCATCGTATCGTCAATATGTTTTTGGAAATTATCATTTTGAAAATCTGTAACAACAGCCAGACCGCCTTGAGCGTATTTTGTGTTGCTTTCGTCTTCATCAGATTTTGTTACAATAATGATTTTGGCATCAGGGAGCTGTTCAGAAACTTTAATGGCATAGGAAAGTCCGGAAATGCCGGAACCGATTACTAATACATCCGCTTTTATCATATGCTGGCTTTAGGTACAATCGTTTAAAATATTAAATAAATTTAAACAATTTTTCGTTTGGTTTTCTTACTTTTTTCATGTGTTGGAAATGATCTTCTTCAGAACGGTAGCCTAAAGCGAGGGTAACGGTTACTTTTTCTGTTTCAGGATTGATATTCAGAATTTCTTCTATAAGATCCTGACGGAAGCCTTCCATAGGACAAGAGTCTATACTTTCAATAGCAGCGGCATACATAAGATTGGCCAATACTATATAAGACTGTTTTTCCGCCCAGTTGAAAATTTCATCGTGTGTTTTCTGGTTAATATGCTGATTAATGCTATTTCTGAAAGGATCCAGTTTTTCCATAGGAGTATCCCTTACTTCAGAGATATGATTAAAATAACCCCGGATATAGTTCTCTTCAATAATTTTCTTTGAAATAATGACAATAAGATGAGAACAGGTGGAAATCTGAGATGGATTATAGAAAGCCGGAATTAATTTCTGCTTCATCTCCTCACTCTCAACAATCACAATTTTATAGGGCTGAAGTCCCAGAGAACTGGCAGACAGCTTTCCTGACTCAAGAATGTTGTGAAGGGCTTCCTGAGGAATAATCTGATGGTTGAATTTTTTTACAGAATATCTTCTGCTTAAAGCTTCCAAATAATTCATAGCACAAATTTAAGAATTGAATATGAATAAAGAGTCTTTAAAATGAAATATCTCCTCCCTGTAAATGCAAAAAATCACCCCGACTGGCAGGGTGATTCTTTTGATGTGGCGGAAAGTGTAATTATTCTCTGTTTTTTACAACAATCCAGCCTGAGAATTTTATCGGAGTACTGTTTTTATTATTTTCATTCCATGAAACAGAATACCAGTAGTTTCCTGTAGGAACTTTTTTGCTTCCATTGGTAGTTCCTGCCCATTTGTAGCCGTTGGTTTTATCTGCCTGGAACATTTTATAACCATATCTGTCGAAGATCGCTATTTCCAGATTTTGTTTATTGGCCAGTGCTGAATAATCAACGAAATCATTGATTCCATCCTCATTAGGGGTAATGATATTGATCAGATTAGGAACGGTGATATTCACTTCAACAGGGATGCAGTTGTAACCGTCTCTTACATATACTTTAGCCTCTCCTCTGGCGATATTGGTAAACACATTGGAATCCTGCCAGTTAATATTATCCATAGAATACTGATAAGGAGGAGTTCCGCCGTTGGCATATACGGTCACTGTGCTTCCTGAAATATCTACAGTGGTAACCACTGGATTATCGGAAGGATATACCGTCACTTTTTGTGTTGCGATACAATCTCCGGTTTTTAGTTTTACCCAGTACGTTCCTACTCCTACATTCTTGATAGATTGTGTAGTAGCTCCTGTGCTCCATTCATAGCTTTTGAATCCTGCTCCGGCATCTAATGTTGTGGTGTTTTCAATACAAATAGTTACATCATGTAAAGTTCTTGAGAAAACAGGAGGGATTACGGTTAATGTAACTTTAGCAATAGAATAACATCCGTTTGCCCCGAATACTTTAATATAAATAACTCCATTAGGTGCAATGTATGCTGCCGGAGTAGAGATGGCGTTAGTCCCGCTGATCGCATCAGTCAATGATGGATAATATTCTTTGGTAACTCCGCCCTGAGAAACTATAGCTCCTGTAAGATTAAAGGATGCCATAGAAGGGTTGGCTTCTATAAAGCAGGATTTTATTTCAACGTCATTGACAACCACAACAGGGTAAATATTCAATGTAATTTTTGCAGTACTTACACAACCTTGAGGTGTGGTTACTTTTACATATATAGTTGCTGCTGCTGATGCATAGGCAGAAGGGTTTGTAATCTGGTTTGTTCCATTATTCAGATCAAATAAAGTAGGGTAGAATTCTTTGGTAACTCCGGCAACAGTTGTTACAGCCGCAGTATTAAGATCAAAAGTCGCTGTTCCGGCATTGTTGTTATTACATCCGGAAAGACTGGCATCTGTTGCAGCAAATGGAGTAGGATTAAGCTGAATAACTCCGTCACCATTATCACAAAGCGTAGAGGTAGGATCTTTTACAACCACTTTAATAGTAGTGTTTCCTGAATACTGGAAAGCTGAAGGATTGGCAATAGGGGTAGAACTTCCCAATACATAATAAGTGAAAATATAATTTCCAGGATTATTTACAAATTGAGAATTGTAAGAAGTAAGGTCTACCACACCGTTTCCTGTAGCAGGATTGGTACATACGAACGGAGTTAGAGTATTACTTAAAATGGGTACTTTATCTACAAATACTTTAACGTCTTTAATGGAATGTCTTGCGCTGGCTCCTCCGGTAGCTGCAGAAAAACCAAAATATCCCTGTGACATTCCTACCGCCCCTCCGGATGGAGCAAAAGACTGATCTACGATAAGAACACCGTTTATTCTTACTTTGATGATCCAGTTTGTTGGGTTGGTAAGGTCTGTTTCTCCGTTTACTTCAACGTGTCTGTAGGTATCTCCCACAAATGGTTGGGTAGCAATAAGATCCGGAGAGTGGAATGTGCTTCCAGGAGTGGTATTGTATTCAATATTGTTACCTGCTGTATTGTTGGTTCCGTAAAGAATGTGAACTTTACTCATCTGGCCTTCAGTGGTATTGTTGAAGATATCAAAACCAACCATAAGACCGGAAGCATTGGCCGGAATACCCAGTCCACCTCCTGATACAAATCCTGTTGGTGGATTAGCAAGATACCAGAAGGTAAAACCATCTCCTTTTCCAAACTGCGTGGTTCCGTTTCCGTCAATTCTGAAATCGAATTCTACTTTCCATTTATCACAATAGCTTAACGTAATTGGGGTTGATAATTTTACAGCGCCGTATCTGCTGGTCTGATCGGTTGTAAGCCGTACAAAGTCTCCACTTACTATGGCATCAGAGACAAGATCCCAGCCTGTTGTATTTACTGGGTTTCCGGTAAGCTGATAGGTTTGTGAAAATAATCTTCCCGGCAAGCATAATAAGATAGTCAGTGCAAAAATGAGTATATCTTTTTTCATAGTGGATGGATTGTGATGTTATATTTATTCTTAGATATAAAATTGTTTTTTGAATGTTTGTATAGATCATAAAAAGCAATATCCGGTCTCAGATTCTGATGAGGCAGATCCTGCTCTTAATACCGAAACTACCCCAAATGAGGTAGTTTCTGATAGTAAAATTTATTCTCTGTTTTTAACCAATACCCAGCCTGAGTATTTAGTTTCAGTATTGTCTTTATTGTTTTCGTTCCATGAAATGGTGTACCAATACGTTCCTGTAAGAACTTTTTTACCGGAAGCTGTTCCGTCCCAGGTAAAGTTTCTCATTTTTCCGGCTTCGTATAATTTGTTGCCATATCTGTCGTAGACGATGAATACAAGATTTTTCTTGTAAGCAAGTGCTGAATAGTCAATGAAATCATTTACATTGTCGCCATTTGGAGTGATCGCATTAACAAGGTTGGGTACTGTAATCTGAACTTCAACAGGGGTACAGTTGTAAAAATCCTTTACATAAACTCTTACTTCTCCTCTTGCTAAGCCTGTAAATATATTGCTGGGCTGCCAATTAACTCCATCCAGTGAATATTGGTATGGAGGAGTTCCGCCTGCTACATTCACTGTTATCGTGTTGTTGTCGATATCAATGCTGGAAATTACAGGATTTGCAGATGCTTTTACATTGACAATCTGCGTAGTGATACAGTTGCCTGTTTTAAGTCTTACCCAATAAGTGCCTACTCCTACATCTTTAATGGAAGAGGTTGTTGCTCCGGTGCTCCATTCATAACCATCGAATCCGGGACCTGCATCCAAATCTGTTTTTTCACCAATACAAATGGTTTTGTCTTTCAGAACAGAAGATGGTACAGGTGGTAATACAATAAGGTTGATTTTAGCAATATTAAAACATCCGTTGGTATCAGTTACTTTTGCGTATACGACAGTGTTTGTAGATAAATACTGAAGAGGATTCATGATCTCATTGATTCCGTCTAAAGCATTGGTTATTGACGTATAATATTTCTTTGCGGCACCCGCTCCTAAAGTAGTAACATCTGCTGTTGTTAAATTAAAGATGGCGCTCGTGATATTATTTTCAATGAAACATGATCTCAAGGTCGCTTCTTTCACTGGAGTATCAGGATAGAATGCAAGTGTAATTTTTGCTGAACCCGTACATCCCTGAGGAGTGGTTACTTTTACGTAAACGACACCGGGAGCCGATAAGTAATTATCAGGATTTTGAATCTCATTAACATCAGCATTGAGGTCCGCTAAAGTTTTATAATATTTTTTTGTGGCCCCGAGAACATTTGTGACAGCTGCAGTATTCAGATTGAAAGCGGCTGTTCCTACCTTGTTATTGTTACAAACGGTAATTGTTTTGTCTTCTGCTTTGAAAGGGGCGAGAACCAATAAAATTTTACCATCCGGGTTATCACAGAGCAATCCTGCATTATCTTTAATAACCACCGTAACCGTTGTGTTGGCATTGAACTGATAACTGGTGGGGTTAGCAATAGGTGTTGAGCTTCCCAGCGGGTAATAGGTAAAGGTATAATTTGATGTATTGTTGACAAATTGTGAATTGAAAGAGGTCAGGTTTACAGACCCAAATCCCGTTGTGGGATTAGGACAAAACGATTGTGTTGCTGAGTTCTGTAAAATAGGAACTTTATCCGTATAAATTTTTACATTTTTAATAGAATGTCTTGATCTTGCCCCTCCTGTAGAAGCGGAAAAACCAAAATATCCTACAGTCATTGCGGCAGCGGTGCCTGAAGGAGCAAAAGGCTGATTACAAATTACATTTCCATCTATTGTGATCTTGATAATCCAGCCGGTAGGAGAAGCGGGATCTACCTGCGCTGTAACTTCAACATGTTTAAAAGTTGTTCCCTGAAAAGGCTGCGTAGTATTCAAGTCCGGTGAGTGAAAAGAACTTCCGGGAACATTGAAGAATTCTACGTTATTGTTATCAGTTGTGTTTTGAACCTGTCCATAAGCAACATGAACCTTACTCATGGTAGCAGTAGTGGTATTGTTATAAGTGTCAAGTCCTACGATAAGCCCTACAGCATTTTGAGATACTCCAAGACCGGAACCTAATACACTGGCAACGGGTGGGTTGGCAAGATACCAGAAGGCAATTCCATCCCCGTTAGAAGTTTGGTTGGAGTCCATTCTGAAATCAAATTCCACTCTCCATTTGTCGCAATATTTTAAATTAATAGGGTCATTCAGCCTGATGGAGCCGGACTGGTTGTTGGTATCCGGAGTAAGCTGAATAAAATCTGTGTTTACCTGAGTAGGTGAAACCATCGTCCATCCGGTAGTGTTCACCGGGTTTCCAACAAGCTGATAAGTCTGGGCAAAGGACTTCCCGGCTATACAGAGTAAAAAAACAGATAAATACAATAATAGATTTTTATTCATGTAGATGGGACTTTTATTAAGGTGTAAAGATATTAAATCCCAACTAAACAATATGTATTTAATGTTAATTTTGTTAAAAAATTTAATTATTTTTTAATAAATCTTGTTTCTTCTGATGAAATGGTAAATATTGAGCGGCGGCTTTAGATTTGTTTTAATTAAGATTAAAATAGAGAATTACTATCAAGACTCTCGAAATAAGTATCAATTTCGAGATCCGAAGAATTGGCTGCTGCCACGGCTAATTTGTCGCAAAGCTCATTCTCAAAGTGTCCTGCATGGCCTTTTACCCAATGCATTTTTGGGGTGTGCTTATTGTATAGCTCAACGAATTTTTTCCAGAGGTCAGGGTTCTTTACATTTTTCCAGCCTCTTTTGATCCATCCGGCAATCCAGTTTTGGTTGATGGCATCAGATACGTACTTGCTGTCAGTGTAGACATGGATTTCATTTTCTGTTGATTTCAGTTTTTCCAATGCCGTGATAACAGCCAGAAGTTCCATTCTGTTGTTCGTGGTTTTTCGAAAACCTTTTGAAAATGTTTTCTGGTAATTTTTTTCAGGAACGCGCATGAGAATTCCATATCCGCCTTTTCCCGGATTTCCGCTGCAAGCCCCGTCGGTATAAATTTCGATTCTCAAATCTGTTTTTTAAAAATTGATGTATTGACAGTAAAATTAAAATGAATTTGATCTAAGCTTTAGTCTTCCTTAAAATGGGAAGTCATCATCATCATCAAAATCATTCATTGAAGAACCGGAAAGTTTTGAGCTGTCCGGAAGGTCGAATGCTGCTCCCGGCTGAATGGTTGTTTTGATCTTGTCAAAGCCGCTTGGTTCTCCGAAGTTGGAAGGGTATCCACCACCGGCACCGTCAAGTGCAGCTTCAATATCACCAAATTTTGCAAAATGTTTTAAGAATGATAATCTTACATCTGCTGTAGCACCATTTCTGTGTTTTGCAATAATCAGCTCAGCCTGGTTTTCAGTAGATGTTTCCTGCCCTTCTTCATCATTATCCCAAACGGTAATTTTATAATACTCCGGTCTGAAAATGAAAGACACGATATCTGCATCCTGCTCGATCGCTCCCGATTCCCTCAGATCTGAAAGCTGAGGTCTTTTTCCTGGACGGGCTTCCACACTTCTTGAAAGCTGGGAAAGAGCAATTACCGGAACGTTAAGTTCTTTTGCAATGGCTTTTAATGAACGTGAAATCATGGAGATCTCCTGTTCACGGTTTCCAACTCCTTTTCCTCCACTTCCTGCTGTCATCAGCTGAAGGTAGTCGACCATGATAATCCTTACTCCATGCTGCATTACCAGTCTTCGGCATTTTGCACGGAAGTCGAATATAGAAAGGGAAGGGGTTTCGTCAATATATAAAGGAGCATTTTCCAATTCAGATACATTGGAGAATAGCCTTTGCCATTCTTCATCATCCAGCGTTCCTTTTCTTAATTTTTCTGAAGAGATTCTGGTTTCAGAAGCAATCATTCTGGTGATAAGCTGTACGGATGCCATCTCGAGAGAGAAAAGAGCCATAGGAACTTGGTGGCCTACTGCAATATTTCTCGCCATGGAAAGCAGGAATGCTGTTTTCCCCATCGCCGGACGGGCTGCAATAATGATAAGGTCAGAGTTTTGCCATCCACCGGTTTCTTTATCCACATCTCTAAATCCTGAAGGAACTCCTGAAAGTCCTTCCTTATCTTTCAAAGATTTAATGGTATCAATAGCCTGTTTTACCAATGAATTGGCGGTATCGAATCCTTTCTTAATCGTTCCGTTGGTGATCTCAAAAAAAGACTGTTCCGCTTTATCCAAAAGTTCAAAAACATCGGTTGATTCTTTATAGGAAGAATCAATAACGTTGGCAGAAACATTGATAAGGCTTCTTAAAATATATTTTTCAAGAATAACACGTACGTGATATTCAATGTGGGCAGATGAACTTACTCCCATAGTAAGATCAATGATGTAATGATCACCACCTGCCTGGCTTAGTTTGTCGCCTTTTTTTAACTCCTGAATAATGGTCATTAAGTCTACCGGATGGTTGCCTTCATAAAGCTTTAAGATGGTAGAAAAGATGACCTGATGTCTCGGATCATAAAATACTTCTGAGGTAAGAAGGTCAATGGAATGGTCAAGCCCTTTCTTATCAATTAAGAAGGTTCCGATAACAAGTCTTTCGAAATCCACTGCATTGGGAGGCATTTTTCCATCCGCAATAGACAATTCTTTTGCAAAGTTTCCGTGTGTCAGGGATGATAATGTTTCTTTCTGCGCCATGATGCAAAGATAGTTTATTTAAAAAATAATAAGAAAATAGTATTCAACAAATTATTAGCAGTTCTCTGCAATCTGCTGTAAACAGGAGGTTGGTCTTGTTGATAAAAAAAATCACCTCAGATTGAGGTGATTTTTCAAAAAGATGAAGTAAAACTTATTCTTTATTCTTTACCAATACCCATCCTGAATATTTGGTTTCGGTATTGTCTTTATTGTTTTCGTTCCATGAGATCGTGTACCAGTAGGTTCCGGTAAGAATTTTCTTACCAAAGGCTGTTCCGTCCCAAGAGAAGTTATTCATTCTATTTGCTTCATGAAGTTTGTTTCCATATCTGTCATATACAATGAAGACTAGATTTTTCTTGTAAGCTAATGCTGAGTAGTCAATAACATCATTTACGTTATCTCCGTTAGGCGTAATAGCGTTAATAAGGTTAGGAACCGTCACAGTTACCTGAATAGGAGTACAGTTGTAAGTATCTTTTACATAGATTGTGTTCTCTCCTCTAGGAAGTCCTGTAAATATATTGGAATCCTGCCAGTTAACACCATCTACAGAATACTTGTAAGGAGGAACTCCACCTGAAGCTGTTACAGTGATATTATTGTTGTTAATTTCTATTCCTGAGATTACAGGCTGAAGACTTGCGTGTACACGTACTTCCTGAAGGGTGAAACATTTTCCGGTCTGAAGTTTTACCCAATAAACACCCACACCTACGTTGTTGATCGCTTGTGTAGTTTCACCTGTGCTCCATTCGTAGCTTACAAATCCAGGTCCTGCATCTAAAGTAGTTTTGGCTTCTGCACAAATCGTTTTATCCTTTAATACAGCTGATTTTACCGGAGGTAATACAATCAGTTCTATCTTAGCAATCGAATAACACAGCTTGTCATTATCTACTCTTGCATATACCGTTTTGCTTTCTGAAAGATAGTTTAATGCCATTACAATAGGGTTTGTCTGTGCTTGGGCATCAGCTATAGAGGTATAATATTTGATAATCGTTCCGGCAGGTGTTGGAACAGCTACTCCGATATCTGCTTTAGAAAGGTCAAATGTTGAGCGGGTAACATCGTTATCAATATAACAGTTTTGCAGTACAGCGTCTTTCAATACAACCGTAGGGTAGAATAATAATCTGATCGTAGTGGTTGCAATACATCCGAAAGTAGAAACTACTTTTACGTATATCGTTGTTTCGGGAGAAGTATAGTTGGCAGGATCTGTAATTTCATTAATCTCTGCGTTCATATCAGCAATGGTAGCATAATACTTAATGGTTGCACCACCACCTCCAAATACATTGGCTGTTGTTAAATTATATTTTGCAGTACCGGCTCCATAGTTGTTACAAGAGTATAAAGTGGCCGCATTGGCTGAAATACCCACGTTGACAAATTTAAATTTCCCTGTTATGAAACATCCGTTAATAGGGTTGTTCGGATTGTTTGGATCTTGGTATACAACTCGGTAATAGTATGTTGTAACCCCATCAACAGTTGCTACTGTAAGAGGGCTTTGTCCTGTAAGAGCATCGTTGGTTGTTTTATGATAACTAACCTTGAAGTTAGGGCTGTTACCATTGATGATAGCTGCAGAAAGTGTTGTAAAATCAAACTGCGTAGGTAATGCACAAACCATCACCTGGTTCGGGTCAGTAGGAGTAGCTCCAGGAATTCCCGGTGCAATAAATGGGTTAGGGGAAAGAACCGGATCGTTAAATGCGGAACTTAAACTTGCCGTACCCGACCATTCTAAAGAGAAACCATTAACGGATCTACTGAAGTTGTCAATCACCAAATAATATGTTTGACCTGCCAGCACATCCATGTAAGGACTCCATTTACCATTGTTCATACTGGATGTAACGCCAGGAGGGTTAGTAGGGAATACTGCAGGTGGAGCAAGAGTAAGATCCAGACCTGTGTCTCCCGGAGTACCGCTATAGTTACATCTTATAGGCTGTATGAAGACATGATCTGCATTCTGTAAAGAAGCACAACCGTTTGCTGTTGGCCCATACACTGCAAAGTCATAATCGTCCCCTTGATCGTTAGGTTTTATTTTAAATGCCAGTGTTCCTGGTGAGGATACCGTGAAGGTGTACCAAACGGTATATCTTTCATTGGTACCAAGACATCCTCCGTTTTGGTTAAGAATTTCTATGATATTTCCAGGTCCTGAAGGGGTGTAAGAAATGTCAGAGTTACCACAGATGGGAATTGCTGTGACACAGTCTGACTGTGAAAAGGCCATTTGCGTTATCAATAAAATAAAAAGAAGTAATATTTTTTTCATTGTTAAAACTATTTTTGTTAAACAAATTTGAAATCAATAAATTTTATCATTATTTGTAAAAGAAAAAGCCGCCAAAGCGGCTTTTTATATTGTTAAGAATTACTCTCTGTTTTTTACAACAATCCAACCTGAAAACTTGAAAGGAGTGTTCTTCTTGTCATTCTCATTCCATGTTACAGAATACCAGTAAGTACCAGTTGGGATTTTCTTGCCGGCAATTGTGCCATCCCATTTGTAACCATTGGATTTGTCTCCCTGGTGGATTTTTGTTCCATATCTGTCAAAGATACTTAAAACTAGGCTTTGTTTATCTGCCATAGCAGAATAATCTACAACATCATTTACACCATCTCCGTTTGGAGTGATCATATTGATAAGGTTAGGAACTACTACGGTAACTTCAATAGGCTCGCAGTCATAAGCATCTTTTACGTATACTTTATAAGTTCCTCTTGCTACATTGGAGAATGTATTAGAGGCTTGCCATAAAATTTTATCCATAGAGTACTGGTAATCCGGTGTTCCTCCTATCACATTGATTGTTAATGTAGTGTTGGAGATATCAACGTTGGTTACTACCGGTTGCTCAGAAGGATATACGGTCACCTTTTGAGTGGCAACACATTCTCCTGTTTTTAATTTTACCCAGTAAACGCCCACTCCTACATCTTTGATAGACTGGGTTGTCGCTCCTGTACTCCATTCGTAGCTTTTAAATCCAGGTCCGGCATCTAACGTTGTTGTATCTTCTACACAAATGATTTTGTCTTTCAGAACACTAGACGTTACCGGAGCAATTACAGTTAAACCAATTTTTACTACTACAAAACATCCTCTGGTATCAGATACTCTTACGTAAACCAAACCACTTGGTGCAATATAGTTAGCATTTAAAATCTGGTTGGTTCCATCTACTGCATCTGTCAGTGAAGGGAAATATTTTTTAGTGATACCTGCTTGCGGTGTAATGACAGCAGCGTTATCAAGGTTGAATAAAGCTGTGGAAGGATTGGCTTCAAGAAAACATGATCTTAATTCTGCATCTTTTGCGATAATTGCCGGGTAGAACTTAAGGGTAATTTCTGCAATATCAGTACATCCGAATACAGAAGTTACTTTTACATATATTTTACCTTCTGCAGAAACAAACTGATAAATGTTTGTAATCTCATTGATTGAGTTATTCAGATCATATAAAGTATAATAATATTTTTTGGTTGCCGTAGGATCAGCAAAAACAGCGGCCGTAGTAAGGTCATACATTGCCGTACCTGCATTGTTGTTGTTACAGCTTGTTAGCGTAACGTCTGTAGCTGTTATGGTACCATCTTTAAATTTAAATTTACCAGTCTGTCTACATTTGTTAATAGGACTGTTAGGATTCGTAGGATCCGTATAGTTGATGCTATAGAAATACACTCCAACAGGAGTAACTGTTTGAGGCCCAATAAGAGGGTTGTTACCTGTTAAGGCATCATTTTGGCTGGTATGATAGCTGATGCTGAAGTTAGGGTTACCGTTCAGAATTCCTGCTGATAATGAGGCAAAATCAAAAGTAGCCGGGTTTGAACATATCACAACTTCTCTTGGATCATTAGGATTAGCTCCCGGAACTCCCGGTGGGATAAACGGATGAGGCTGTATATTCGGATCTGTGAATGGAGAAGATAAAGTAGCTGTTCCACCCCATGATAATTTGAATCCGTTAGCCGTTTCTCTGTGGTTATTTACAATCAGATAGTAAGTCTGGCCAGGCAATACATCAAGGTATTTTACCCATTTGTCTCCTGTTGCATCCTCACTAAGGTCTGTTGAGGTCATGTTAAGACCTGTGTTTCCGCTTTGTCCTGAATAAGAACAACGGATCGGAGCTCCAAGATTACCACAAGATTTGTTAGGGCCATATACTCCAAAGTCATAATCATCTCCCTGATCATTAGGGATAATTTCAAAGGTAAGGGTTCCTGCTGTAGCTATGGTAAAAGAATACCATACAGAGTACTTTTCATCAGAAGTTAAACATCCGCCCAAATCTTCTGCAATGTCCCCGTGTCCGCCTGGTGTATATGAAATATCCGAGTTACCACAGACTGCCATTGCAGTATTACAGTCTGATTGGGCAAATAGAATATGTGAAAATATGAGTAAGAAAACAAGTAATGTTTTTTTCATAAGAGTAGATTTTAAAAAGAAATATTAAAAGTTTTTTTTACTAAAAAAATGCTGTCCTTTATCTGATATAAAAAATGATGCGCTGATCATTAAGTGAATTTTAAAGCTTTTATATCAAAAAAAACTGATCATCCGATGTATTCAGAAGATCATGCATTTTCTTACGGTTAATTTGTTCCTATCAACTGTTTTCCCCAGCTAGGTGAACCGGATGAAGGGGTTGATGTTTCAAATTCTTGGGCTGCTTTTTGATATAACTTTATTGCTTCTACCTTGTTTCCTTGTTTTTCAGCCATTTCAGCTTTTAAGAAGGAAAGTCTTGGGTTATTCTTTAAAGTTGTTTCGGCTTTATTCATGAAGCTTGTAACAGTCTTTAGTTCCTTTTTGGGATCTGCAGTTGTTTTTATCCTGATTTTCTGAAAATGAATAAGAGCAAGAAGAAGGTTTACTTCTCCGTTATTCTTTTCCGAAGCAAGTGCCTGCATTGCCAGCTTTCTTGCAGACTCATTAGGATCTCCAAGAGGGCTGTTCGGGCTGTTCTTTAACAGGAAATTTGTTTTAAGATATAATGCTGCAGCTGCATAGTAATTAGCCTGCCATTTTTCTGAAGTTTTAGCCTCTGAAAACTTAGAGAAAAGCATATCATAGTCGTTTTCTGTTTTAGCAGTATTGAGCTGCAGAACAGTTTGTTGTAAGGTTTGATCTGAAAAAAATTGAGCATTCATCAGAGAACCTGCCATGAGAAAGCTCAAAAATAGTAAAAGTTTAGTCATAGGGGATATTTTATGAAGCAAATATAAAAAATTATTAACGTTAAATTAAAGATTTTGAGATATATTTAATGAAAGTAATATATTGGTTTTTAATATGGTATTTTATTCTTTAGGTTGAATTATATGGAGATCGTAAAGATATGAGTGGTTTTAATGAATATTTATAGTTTAATTCTTTTATAAGGTTTTAAAAAACAGGTATAAAATAAAAATCAGAATAGAAAAACGTTCTATTCTGATTTTAAGTATTTCGAATTCTGATTTTTTTTGTCTCAGATTTTAAATAGACTGATAAACAATAAATTAATATTGCATCTTTCTCAATTTAGGATTGGTACTTCCTACAAGCAAAGCAATTAAAACAGTCATACAGCCGCCAAATACAACGGAGCGTACAACCCCTAATAATTTAGCCATAAGTCCACTTTCGAATTGCCCCATTTCATTGCTGGACATAATGAAAATTGAATTCACACTCAGAACACGTCCTCTGATATGATCAGGTGTTTTCAACTGAACAATTGTACCTCGGATAACCACGGAAATTCCATCAAGCATACCACTCATCACCAGGAACATAAAAGACAACCAGTACAGCTTTGATAAGCCGAATCCAATGATGCATAGTCCGAATCCCGTAACAACGACAAGAAGTATTTTTCCCTGATTTTTTCGCAGAGGGACAATCGACAAAATAGTAATAATACACATGGAACCAATGTCTGAAGCTGCATTCAATAAACCGAAGCCTTCAGCTCCTGAATTTAAAATATCTGTTGCAAATACAGGGATCATTGCCACCGCACCCCCGAAAAGTACCGCAAACATATCAAGACATAAAGCACCCAGAATTTCTTTGGTTTTAAAAATATAAGAAATCCCTTCACGCATACTTTCCACTATATTCACCGTTTCTTTTTTATATTCTGAATACTGCTTATGGAGCTGCCAGAAAAATAATGAGGCAACAAATATTAATGCTAAAATAGCAACCAGAGTCCATTTTACGCCGATGAATCCAATAAGAACACCACCAATTGCATGTCCGCAAACAGAAGAGATCAGGAAAGTGGCCTGGTTCAGAGTTACTGCATTCGGAAGGTTTTCCTTCTTTACAATTTTAGGAATCATAGAAGGAACGATAGGCCCGATAAAAGCCCTTGCTATTCCCGTAAAAAAGATAACTCCATAAATATAATATGTAATCTGATGACCGGTGAAATGCATTTCTACATCCAGAAAGGCCGGAATCAGCAGAAGCCCGATCAGGAAAATGTAAGCATAATTGCAGATGAGAAGCAGCCTCTTTTTTTCATTCATATCAATAACATGTCCCGCATACAGCGCACAGCTTACAGCAGGAATAACCTCTGAAAGTCCGATAAGGCCTATTGAAAAGGGATCTTTTGTTAATTGATACACCCACCATCCTAATAAAGTGGCAAGCATTCTGAAAGCTAAAACAATAAAAAATCTCCCGGTGAGAAGATTTCTGAATTCAACATTTTGTAATGTTTGTAACGGGGTAAAGGAAATCATGAACAAAAATAGCCCTAAAAATTTATTTAAGGCTATTCATATGACAATTTCTGAAAGATATATTAAATATATCTCAAAAGATAAAATCTATTTTAGTCAGCTCTGGAAGAACTCAATACGATGGCTGCAACTCCTGCTGCACCAATGATAGTAGCTCCTGCAGCAATTCTTGCTTTTCTTCTGTCTTTTACAGCCGCTACATTTGATTTAGGAATAATTACTTCTGTACTGTCTTTTTTACCGGCTGTACCTACAAGATTTTCGCCAACGACATTTCTGAATAAGATGGTCTGTTTTGGAGAGCCGTCTCTCATAGTGACTTTATATACTTTTCCGGCTTCAAGATTAGAATAGTTGTTTTTTGAAATATCTTCGCTGTATTTTGTCGTAGCACAAGACGTAATAACAAATAAAGACGTTAGTAAAGATGATTTCAACAGTACAGATGCTTTCATTATTTTCTTTTAGTTTTTCAAATTTATAATTTTTTTCGAATATACGTTTTCGGAATTGAAAAAATATGATTAAAGTTTGTAAATTTCTAAGAGATTTGCAATCTTTCTGTCATTAGCCAATCTCGGAGTCTTATTCTGGCCTCCTAATTTTCCCTGAGATTTGGCATATTCATGAAAGGCATTTTTTTTAAGTCTCGTAATGTGTAGCTTCTGTAAAATATTTCCTGAAATCAAATCATCATAATAAGTATTCCTTGCCCGCAGCTGTTGATCCAGTTCCTCTCTGAATGCTTCCAAATGCTCCGGTTCTTTTTCAAATTCAATCAGCCATTCGTGATAAGGAAGGCCTTCGGATGGATTTACCTGAGGAGCAAGATGAAATTCCGTAATCTGTGCCGGATATTTTTCAAGCGTAGCTTTCATAGCCTCTTCTATTTCAAAGGCAATCACATGTTCTCCAAATGCAGAAGTAAAATGTTTGGTTCTTCCGCTTACCAAAACCCTGTACGGGTCTTTGCTGATAAACCTTACAACATCTCCAATAGAATATGCCCATAATCCGGAATTAGTGGTAAGAATCAGCGCATAATCTTTATGAAGTTCAATTTCTTTTAACGTTAATCTTCTCGCTCCGGGCTTACCATATTCTTCCAAAGGAATAAATTCATAGAAAATTCCATGATTAGTCAATAGCAGAAGTCCTTCTTTGGTATAGTCGTCCTGGAAGGCAAAAAAACCTTCAGATGCCGGGAAAGTCTGAACAATATCTACTGTACCGCCCAATAATTCTTCCATTTTATCCCGGTACGGTTCATAGTTGACTCCTCCGGTTACAATAAGCTGAAGATTAGGGAAAAGCTGTTTGATCTTTTTACCATGTTTTTCCGATAGTTTCTCAAAATACATAATCAGCCATGGTGGGATTCCAGAGATCAGTGTCATGTTTTCACGTTCTGTTTCCTCAATGATTTTGTCTACTTTGGATTCCCAGTCTTCCATAATGTTGGTTTCCCAGCTTGGAAGGCGGTTTTTTTGGAGGTAATTAGGGATGTGATGGGCTACAATGCCGGATAATCTTCCTGTTTTTATTCCGAATACCTCTTCAAGCTCCGGGCTGCCCTGCAGAAAAATCATTTTTCCGTTGACGAAATCAGCATTGTTTTTTTTGCTGATATAATGAAAAAGGGCACTTTGAGCTCCTGCAATCTGAAATGGCATTCCTTCCTTGGAAATTGGAATATATTTAGATCCTGAGGTTGTTCCCGAAGTTTTGGCAAAATATTCCGGAGTTTCTGTCCATAGAATATTAGACTGTCCTTTTTTTACCCTTTCAATATAAGGTTTCAGATCTTCATAGTCGGCTACAGGAACTCTGTCCTGAAATTCTTTTACAGAATGGATATTTTCAAAATCATGTTCACGCCCAAAAAGTGTCTTTTGAGCAGTGTTTACCAGAGAAATTAATAGATCATCCTGATTTTTCTCAGCATTTTTTTTGAAATCCTCTGCTTTTTGGACATGTTTCTTTGCCCAGATCAGCGCCGCATTTTTCTTGAAGAAGTTTAACATGGGTCAAATTTATAAATAAGTAGAGAATCTGGAATCATTTTTTATAAAGCTTCACATAAAAAAACCGATGGAACAGGTTCCATCGGCTTTTCGAAATTTGATTATGAAAATAACAACTATATGTTAATGTTATGCTTATTTGTTGGCCTTATATCTTTTATCAGGCGTACCGTCTTTTTTCAGGTGTTTGTTTTCTTTATATCTCTTATCCGGTGTACCGTCTTTTTTCATTTTGGCAGCCGGTTGTGCAGGCTTCGCCGCTTTTGCATCCATGGCCGGTTTTGCAGCTTTTACTTCTGCTGGTTTAACAGCTTTTGCAGCCGTTGCTTTTACAGGTGGATGTGCGGTAGCGCTTGTAGCGGGAGCAGTCTGCTGAGCAGTGGCAAGTCCTAATCCCAGGATCAAAGACATTGCAGATAAGAATTTTTTCATAAGAATTAATGTTTGTTTTTTGTTGAATAAAGATATACAAAAAGCAGGCTAGAAAGTTGGGTTTTTGAAACTTAACTAAAGTTTATTACAGCTTAAAAAAAAATTAAAACGCTTCATTTATCATAAAAAAGCCTGCCTTCAAAGATGAAGACAGGCTTGCATAATATATAAATAGACAAATCTAACGCGTACAGTTGGCTGTCCACGTTTTGCCGTCTTTTGCAAATAATATTTTTAAGGTATTATTGTCAATTCTGATATAAGAGGTTGCTGTAGAACCAATCATAACCAAAGTATGGTCTCCTTCCTGATTGAATTCAATTCCGTTAAGATCCGGAATACTGTTTGAGAAAGCGAAATTATACTTGGTACCGCTGGCGATTTTTGTTACAAATACACTTCCGTTATCGGTACTGATGCTGGTAGAGCCTCCATCATTATAGGAAATCTTTCCTTTATAGGTTCCGGCAAAAAATTCATTGTTTACAGGGTCGTCATCTTTGCTACACGACGAAAAAGATAATGCTGTGAATAGTAACAGCATCATAACTCCTAAGATTTTAATTGCTTTTTTCATAATATCATTCTTAAATGTTTGGTTATCCTTAAAAGGCCAAACACTATGCCATGAGGGGAAACTTGAATTTTTTTAACAGGTTATTAAATAAAATTGTAAAAAATTAAGATTTCTGAGGGTAAGTCCTTCATTTTAAACGTTCAGTCTTTCAGTTTTTCCGGGGAAGAGAAAAAATATCCGTACCTTTGTACCTCATAAACGGTTTCGGAAAACTCCCGAAATCGCTTTTGTCGTTTATACCTTTACTATCTATGCAGTTAAAATCCATTAATGAAAAGTTCCTTCCAGACCTTATGCAGAAAGAGTTTGGGAAAGAAATTTTTACCCAGCTAGAAAACAATCAGCATATTGCTGTAAAAGGAAGTGCCGGATCTTCGGTTTCTATTTTTGTCGCTGAGCTTTTTTTGGTTCAGAAGAGAAATATTCTTTATCTGGTAGACGATAAAGAGGATGCATTGTATGCCAATACGGAGATGGAAGATCTTCTTGGTAAGGATAAAGTGCTGTATTTTCCTGCCACCCATCTTGAACCTTATCAGGTGGAAAAAACACAAAATGCCAATCTGGTTTTAAGAACCGAGGTGTTGAATAAAATCAATTCAGGAAGATCTCCAAAAGTGATTGTAGCTTATGCCGGAGCCTTATCTGAAAAAGTTTTGAAAAAGGAAGATTTTAAAGCAATTTCTCATCATATAAAAGTGGGCGACCAGCTTGATTTTGATTTCGTGGATGAGCTGCTTAATCATTATCATTTCCAGCAAGCTGATTTCGTTTCCGAACCTGGAGAGTTTTCAGTAAGAGGAGGGATTGTAGATGTGTTTTCCTATTCACATGAAAAACCTTACAGAATTACCTTCTTTGGTAATGAAGTGGAAAGTATTAAAACCTTCGATATCGAAACTCAGTTGTCGGTGGATAAAGTGAAGGATTTCCAATTGGTATCCAATATGAACTTTTCAGTAACGGGAACCAGAGTGTCCTTGCTTCAGCTATTGCCTAAAGAAAGTTTTGTGGTTACCAAAAACGGTATGGTGGGAATGCAGAAGATCAGGACATTCTACGAAAAATCTCTGGAGAAATATGATACATTAAGTAAAGATATTGCGCACAGAGCTCCACAGGAACTTTTTATTTCTGATCAGGAGTTTCTATTCGATTATAAAAAATTCAAAACGGTTGACTTTGGAGGAACGGTGATTGAAGGACTGAAAGAAATTACGGAGGTCAAAATGGAACAGCTTCCACAACCGTCTTTTCATAAAAACTTTGAATTGCTGATTGAAGATATTGAAGAAAAGCAGAATGTCGGATTTGATACCTGGATTTCCTTTTCAACAGAAAAACAGAAAGAAAGACTGGAATCTATTTTTGAAGAACTTGAACATGAACTCCCTTTTAAAAGTTTTAAATCTGAACTTCATGAAGGTTTTGTAGATAATGGCCATAAACTGATGGTTTATACTGATCACCAGATTTTTGACCGTTACCAGAGATATAAAGCTAAAAATACTTTTGCAAAATCTGAACAGCTTACCCTGAAAGACCTGATGTCTTTGAAAATCGGAGATTATATCGCCCATATTGATCATGGAATCGGGAAATTTATGGGACTTGTAAAAGTTAATAACGATGGTAAAATTCAGGAATGCTTTAAACTGACCTATAAAAATGGAGATTTATTATATGTAAGTATTCACTCTCTGCATAAGATTTCGAAGTACAACGGACCGGATGGAAGAGAAATTGTATTGAGTAAACTGGGATCTCCAACCTGGAAATCTTTGAAACAGAAAACAAAGGCGAAGGTTAAACAGATTGCTTTTGATCTTATTCAGCTATATGCTCAGAGAAAAACGGCAAAAGGTTTTGCTTTTACACCAGATTCCTATCTGCAGAACGAGTTGGAAGCAAGCTTTATTTATGAAGATACACCAGATCAGGAAAAAGCGACCATAGATGTGAAAAAAGATATGGAAGCTGATACGGTTATGGACCGACTTGTGTGTGGTGATGTAGGTTTCGGTAAAACGGAGGTTGCCATCCGTGCTGCATTTAAAGCGGCTACAGACGGGAAGCAGGTTGCGATATTGGTTCCCACGACTATTCTTGCTTTTCAGCATTACAGAAGTTTTAAAGAAAGACTTAAAGATTTTCCGGTAAATGTTGGTTATGTAAACAGATTCAGAACAGCTAAACAGAAATCAGAAACATTAAGTGCTCTGAAAGATGGAAAGGTGGATATTATTATCGGGACTCATCAATTAGTAAGCAGCTCTGTTAAATTTAAAGATTTGGGCTTGCTGATTATTGATGAAGAACATAAGTTTGGAGTTTCAGTAAAGGATAAGCTGAAAACACTTAAAAGTAATGTAGATACGCTTACTCTGACAGCTACTCCTATTCCAAGAACTTTACAGTTTTCTTTAATGGCTGCAAGGGATTTATCTGTTATCAAAACACCACCGCCTAACAGGCAGCCTGTAGATACGCAGTTGATAGGATTTAATGAAGAAACTCTTCGAGATGCTGTTTCCTATGAACTTCAGAGAGATGGACAGGTCTATTTTATCAACAACAGAATTGAAAATCTCAAAGATATTGCGGGACTTATCCAAAGGCTGGTGCCTGATGCAAGAGTGATCACAGGACACGGGCAGATGGAAGGAAAACAGCTGGAAAAGAATGTGCTGGATTTTATGGAAGGGAAATATGATGTTCTTGTCTCTACTACCATTGTAGAAAGTGGGGTGGACGTTCCGAATGCCAATACTATCTTTATCAATGATGCCCAAAGGTTTGGTATGGCAGACCTGCATCAGATGAGAGGAAGAGTAGGACGTAGCAACAGAAAAGCATTCTGTTATCTCATCACTCCTCCTTACGATATGATGACTTCAGATGCCAGAAAACGTCTGGAAGCCATTGAGCAGTTTTCGGATCTGGGAAGCGGTTTCCAGATTGCAATGAAAGATCTTGAGATCCGTGGTGCCGGTGATCTTTTGGGGGCTGAGCAGAGTGGATTTATCAATGAAATGGGGTTTGAAACCTATCAGAAACTGATGCAGGAAGCTTTAGAAGAACTGAAAGATGATGCTGATTTTGAAAGCCTTTTTGAAAATGAAGAAGACAGGCAGAAACTTTTCAAATCTGTGAAGGATGTTAATATCGATACAGATTTAGAGTTGATGTTACCCGATTCATACATTTCCAATACGGAAGAAAGGTTGTTGTTGTATCAGAAAATTGCAGAGATTAATAATGAGGCGGATCTTCATCAGTTTGAACTGGAATTGATTGACCGTTTCGGAGCATTGCCAAAAGAAGCGGTCAATCTCTTGAAGAGCGTTTCTCTGAAATGGCTTGCTGCTGATATTGGCTTTGAGAAAATTGTCATGAAAAACGGGGTGTTTTTAGGATACTTTCCGGGGAATCCTCAGGATAAGTTTTATCAGACTGACCGATTCAGGCATATCATTAATTATCTGACCCGAAATCCTGCTGAAGCACAGCTCAAAGAGAAGTCAGGAAAAGAAGGTAACCAACTGATGATGAGAAAGGAAAGGGTTAAAAATGTAGATGAGGTTAATCTATTGCTTAAAGCTATCATTGAACATAATTAAATTTTATTTTTTATTTGTTGGAAATAAGATGATAAAAGTTGTGAAAAACGTATAAGAATATTAAATTTTTATACGTTTTTTTGTGATTGTTATCATGTTTTTATTTTGTAATATTCCTGTTACAGAGAATTAAGGGCCTTTTTAGGGGCTTGAAATCACTTTCTGATGATTAAAGAATTCTTGTAAATGCCCGTACAGTAAGGGTTTGAGACGTTATTCTCTTTTTTTTAATTGTGAAAAGTGGAGTTATGTAGAAATAATTCTACTTTTGTGTGTTATTAATTCTATTCTGTAATGCGTTTATTTCTATAGGTTTACCGATATATAACTGGAATTTTTTGGACTTCATTGTTTACCTTTGCAGTCCTTATTATGAAAAAACTTATATATTGCTGCGCGGCTGGACTTCTTTCATTCTACGCCAACGCACAGGTGGGAATAGGTACAGCGAAACCGAAATCTGTTCTTGATGTGAACGGAAAAACCACCTTAAGAAAAGAACTTAGAGTAGGCGGGACTTCAACTCAGGCTGGAAATGCCGGGTTAAACGGCCAGGTTTTGGTTTCTCAGGGTGAGGGTTTGCCTCCTGTGTGGAAATCTTTGAATGTTTCCTTTATGGAAGAGGGACAGTATAAGCTGATCAATTCTTATCTGTCGTCTGATCAATTAGGGGTTACCTCTATTTCTAATGGGGTTGCCGGGGATAATATCTATACAAACAAAGTGGGAGATAATGTCACTGATGCAGCTAAAGGTAACTGGAAAAAAATTGATGGTCTTAAAAATACGTTTACAATCAAAAACGGAAAAAACAGGATCACTTATCAGTTTCAGACAGGTATTGAAATGAAGGCACAGTCATCTACCACTATAGAAAGTGTCAGATTTGCCTGTGGTGTTTTCAGAAACGGTTTATTGGTGGCTGTACGTCCGGATAGAATTGCTACGAATAACAACAGTGGAAAAAATGGTCTTCAGGACTATATCTTTACCCTCAATTATACGGAACAGAATGTCCCTGTAGGGGTTCACAATATTGAAATTGCATGCCGCAAGATCGATACTTCAAATTCCACTTCAGAATTTTCAATCGGAAGTAATGTACAATCTTCAAGTGGAGTATCCAGCTCGTTTACTTTGGAATCTACCATGAAAATGGATGTTATCGAATACGTGAGCTATAAAACTAACTAATGATGAAAAAACTATTATCAACACTGCTTTTTAGCATAGGACTTTTGGCAACAGCTCAGGTAGGAATAAAAACAGATACCCCAAAAGCACAGCTTGATGTAAACGGAGATGCCAACTTCAGAAATAAGATTGGTATTTTTAATGCCACAGATAACACCGTATTTCAGGGAAATAATGATCAGCTTTTGGTTTCCAGAGGTGAGGGTTTTGCGCCAATCTGGAAATCCCTTCGTATTCCTGAATATGAACCGAATAAATTTTATCTGATCTACAATAACTCCTTTTCAGATAAAGTAGGAGTTACCTTTACCTCTTCAGAAGATTCTACGGTAGGTTTCGCTTCAAGAGGGGCAACTTTTACCAAAGGAAAAGAACTTAACAGTCTTCCGGGTTTTAAAAAAATTACGAATCTTTCAAAGACGATCAGTGTATTCAGTACTCAAAGTAAGGCTTACTTCCAGTTCGAAACAGTGGTTCAGGCTGACTTTGGAGCAGTAGGATCAGTAGATACTTCAATAGATTATGCTTGTGGTATTTTTGTAGATGGTAAACTGGTGAACCTGAGACAAAGGAATTTAAAGGCCATTACCAGTACACATCCGTTTCTTACCCATACTCAGATCGGGATTGTAGATAATCTTGCTAAAGGAGATCATACGGTAGACGTTGCCTGTACAAGATTGGGTTCTTACGGAGCTTCCGGCAATAAACTTTCGATAGGAATTAATGGATATTCTAACATTAATGACTTTATTGCCCAGTCATCTCTAAAAGTTGACGTATATGAAGTTCCAGAAGTGTTTAACACAATTATAAACTAAGCAGGTCATGAAAAAAATACTATTTGTAACATCACTTCTTTTAGCTGTTATAGTAACTGCACAAGTGGGAATTAATACTCCTAATCCAACGAATATGCTGGATGTAAACGGAGATCTGAATATTGGAAAAGAATTAAGAACAGGAGGTACTGATATACTGAAAGGATCTGCCGGAACAGCAGGTGATATCCTGCATAATAATGCAGATTTAAACACCAATGACTGGAAAGCAATAAAAATTGCTGACGGACAAGGAAGTATGTCTGTATTTTCAATAAATACGGTTTCAGACAAGACAGGAGTTAGTTTTTCAGGAAATAATGGTTCAACTAACCCTTACGGTGACGGAGATCCATTAAATGCGAATTGGTCTGTACTTACAGGAACAATGGATACTTTCTCTGTGACCAATCAAACGAATAAAGCCACTTTTTCGTTTCAAACAACAGTACAGAAAACAGGCTCCAATTCTGCAAGTTTTGCCTGTGGGGTATTTGTAGACGATGTGTTGAGAGCCGTAAGAACTGACGTATTGCTTGGTGATCCAGGAGCATATAAAATTTTCAATCTTAATGCAACACTGACTAATCTTATGCCTAAAAATGATTATAAAGTTAAAGTTGCCTGTACAAAAAGAGCTATTTCCGGATCAACACTTGGAGTAGGAACTGCGGTGAATACTACCTTCCTCAATAGCGATATGTCACAGTCTGTTTTGACAACCTCTATATTGCAGCCTTATTAATTTTCATCATAATACAATAATAGGAAATCTAAAAACGTTATGTTTTTAGATTTTTTTTGTTTATTAACTCTATTTCTTGTGAATTTGTTCAGATAAAGTGAAGTGTATTATCGAAAATTGAATTATATTTGGACAAGCTAAAAAAATTCTATATGGTAAAAAACTATTTTTTAAAAATGTTTGCCGGTATTGCTTTTCTTGGGCTGCTGACAGCATGTAATACTACTTCAGATCCTACAGAATCTATCCCGAATCCGGATGATGGACCACCTCCTAAAAGGGTTTTAGCAAAGGTGAGCTCGAATAATATGTCTCAGGAAGACTATGTTACAACAGCTGTAACCGGAGACCTGCAGACTGCTGTGTCTAAAGATGAATCTTTTGCCGGAAGTGCGTATTACACAGGAACGGTAACGTATACTAACAAAAATATCACTAAAATTAAATTTGTAAGTTCAGCAACATCCAGCCTTGTTTATGAATTTAATATTGTTCCCGATGCTACAGGTAAAAAGATTTATAATGCCACATCCACTACAACGGGAGCAACTCCTTCCGCTTCAGTGGTGAGTGATTATGCATTTACCTATGACCCGGTTACCAATAGGCTTACCAAGATTCTTGAGAAGAGAAAAGAAGGAGGAATAAGTGCTTATAATAAATTTATCAACTATGCTTTTGTGTATAGCGGAGAAAATGTAATTCAAGTAGTTTGTTCCAAAGGATTATTGGATATCAACGGAAGTCCAAATATGGGTACGGCTGTAATAAGTAAGTATAGCTTTCAGAACTATGATGCTCAGAAAAGTCCGTACTCCACACTTCCAACAGCTTATTTCATCGCGCGAAGTCTGATCAATCCGGCTCAGTTCTATAAAATATCTCCGAATAACCCTACTTCAATGTATATAGAATTACCGGCACCCGCCACTCCTGTTAATACTGCGCAAAGCTATTCTTATGATAATCAAGGATATGTGGTTGTTGAGAAAAATCAGAATTTAACTTTTACCTATAAAAATTTATAGGAGAAATATAGTTATTAATCTTACCAGAATATAAATAATAATACAATTTTTAGGCAAAAAAAAATTATATTTGTCAAAAAAATAATCAATTACAAGGAAATGAAACAAATTTTCTATTTTATTTTACTGATCGCAGGTTTCTCCTCAATACATTCTTGCAAGGACATGCTGGATGAGGACGGAAATCCATTGTTGGATCTTAACAATACAGGAGGACTAAGCGGTCCCAGAGCATTATACAGAGAAATTACAGATAAAGATACTATCGCAGAATATCACTACAGCGGACTTCTTGTGACTAAAGTACTCACAGACAGTGCTTCCATCACTGATATTATGTACAGTGGTGATAAAATCAGCCAGATTAATTTCAACGGTTTCCTGGATCTTGACGGAAACGGAAAACTTGATAAGGACAGTGTATCGTATACTCAATTATTCACTTATGCTAATAACAATAAGCTTCAGCTGATTTCTGAAAGCCGTTCAACCTTCAGAAGACCTCCGCCTGTAATACCGGGAGGCCCTTCGGGACCACAGACGTTACTGAAAAAAGAGAAAACTGCTTATCAGGTTAAGTACAGTACTGCTACAGGAAAGCTGGATTCAATCATTATGAAGAACGGACCAGATGTTCCGGGAGCTCCACTTAATTTCACAGATTACTCTAAAACAGCTTATACTTACGTAGGAGACAATGTATCTAAAGTGGTAAGAAATTACGGAACAATGACAGGAGGAGTATTTGGTGCTGTTACTGGAAAATATAGCTACGAGTACTATGCATACGATGATCAGGTAAGTCCATTCACATTGTTGCCACATGTATATAAAATCTCAAGATTGTTATCTACAGTAATCAATGATAAAGAAAGTCTTATTTTATCTCCAAACAACCCTAAGAGATGGTCGGTAACAGATCTTACACCACCTATTCCAACTCCGATTGTGAAGAGTACCAATTACGTTTATGATCCTCAGACTTATATGACAAAAGGATATGGCGTTAATTACATCTATAAACCACAATAGAAGAATTTTTTAACAATATTCAAACTCAATCTTTCCTAAGATTGAGTTTTTTATTTTTTATCCCTTAATTTTGCAAAAAATTTCTGATGAAATATTTAATTGTCGGGCTTGGTAATAAAGGCTCAGAATATGAAAATACACGACATAATATAGGTTTTAAAGTAGCTGAAAAAATCGCTGAAACTCTCGAAGTATCATTCAATACCTCCAATTTTGGCTGGCTGGCAGAAGGAAAGTACAAAGGCAGAAAAGTTTTTGTTCTTAAACCGGATACTTATATGAACCTTTCTGGTAATGCAGTGAAATACTGGATGCAGAAAGAAAATATTCCCTTGGAAAATGTGCTGATCGTAACCGATGATCTGGCTTTACCTTTCGGAACTTTAAGAATGAAAGGAAAGGGCTCTGATGCAGGGCATAACGGACTTAAAAATATCAATGAAGTATTGCAGACTCAGAACTATGCAAGGCTGCGTTTTGGCATCTCTGCTGATTTTTCTGCCGGAAGACAGGTAGATTATGTTCTGGGCACGTGGAATGAAGAAGAAACAGAAAAACTTTCGGAGAGAATTGAAACCTTTTCCAAGGCAAGTCTTTCTTTCGTTTTCGCAGGCTTGAATAATACAATGTCTGCATTTAACGGGAAATAATTTCTAATGAGGATAAAGAAGTTCTGAAATTAAAATACAGTTTATCATATTGAATGACTGCCTTATTATTGAGGCAGTCATTTATTTATGTACTTCTAAAATTTTTCTGCTGGTTTTATAATTAATTTATCATCTTTCCTGATAAACAATATCCATATCCAAGGAATACATGATAATATAAAAGATACAATAATATTCTGCATAAATATTTCATTTGCTGCAGGGTTTGTTTGAAACTCAGATATCGCCTGGTTAATTGTGAGTCCCTGTTTTATTAATAAAGCCATTACAGTGATAATATTGGCTGCAAATATGCTTATAATGCTTGTGAAGAAGATGATATATCTTGTCAGTTTTCCACGAAATCCTTTGAAATAATCATAACCTAAAAAACCAAGAAGGCCAATAACAAATGCCATTCCTGAAGAAATAGCTCCAAAATATACAGCAAATAAGACCCAAATGATAATGGCAGGAATTGAAAAAACAACGGACCCTAAAAATCCTGTCAGATAGCTTTTCTCTTTTGAAATTCTTTCCTTTTCAATTTCATAGAATTTATCATCTGTCTGTTTAAAACAATGATCACAAAGGAGTACACCAGTATGGTTCAGATCGTAATAGTTAATTCCTTCATTTGTTTTACAGCTATGACAATTGCTTTGCTCCGGTATGCTTAAGTCTTTTAATAAGCCAACTAAAAAGTCAAACAGAACATAAACAGTGCTGATTTTAGTCGGCATTATATTTTCAGTGAACTTGAAAAAAATAGTGTTTTCTCTGATATCAAAGAAAGTAAATTTTAATCTTTTTTTGTTTATCGTCAGCTCTGTTTTGATTTTTTGCCTTTGTTCCTCGGTCAAATTGCCGGTTGTTACTGAAACATATTTGTATTGAGGAGTGTGTATTATACTTGCATCTGAAACATTGAAAAAATAGCCTTTGTAAAGTCCGAACACCTTATGGTTTGTTTTATGCCATCCAAGGTCTCTGGCTATTTTTTTTGCTTTTGGAAAAATCATATTCTTTTGAGTTTGTAATCATGGTTTGTGAGAGTATTTTCTCAGCAGCACGAATATATAATTATTTTTAGATAATTAAAAAAGCTTCTTTGAAATGAAATTTCAACAAGGTAATTATACCTTGATTTGGAACAAAAAATAAATGCCACCGAATTTCGATGGCATTTTCTGTAAATTATAATTGAAATTTAATGAAGTTACTTCTTATAACCAGGTTACTGCACCGGTCTCAACATCATAATTTGCTCCAACAATTTTAATTTTACCCTCTGCTTCAAGATTTTTAAGTGTTGAACTTTGCTTACGGATATCTTCAATCGCACTTTTTACGTTTTGATGATTAAGCCTTTCCAGAAGTGAGCTGTTTTTTGATGAACGTTCTTCGTTCTCTTCAATGATGTCATTGATGATAGGGTTGAAATGATTGATAAGGTGGTTCAGGTTATCCATTCCCAGTCCTTCAATTTGTGCCGCGTCAAGACCTCCTTTCAAAGCTCCGCATTTCGTGTGTCCTAACACTACGATAAGCTTAGAACCGGCAACGTTACAACCGAATTCCATAGACCCTAAAATATCTTGATTAACAAAATTACCAGCAATTCTAATACTGAATACATCTCCTAATCCCTGATCAAAGATAAGCTCTGCAGAAGTACGGCTGTCTATACAGCTTAAAACTACTGCAAAAGGCCACTGTCCTTCACGGGTAGCGTTCACTTGCTCAAGAAGGTCTCTGTTTGCCTTAAGGTTGTTTACAAATCTCTGGTTTCCTTCTTTTAAGAATTCTAATGCTTTCTCAGGAGTAATAGTTGACTGTGTTTCGTATGTATGTGCTTTCATATTTTTATTGTTTTCGAATTTAAAGTTAAAAAAATTAATTAATTATAGAGATTACATAGCTCTTTTATGCGTAACTAAAATGTGAGAGTCCTCACTTCTTTCGTAATCTCTGTATGAAGTTTTAAACCCTATCAGTTCTACATTGATGTCTTGTTCCTTGGCACGGATATTGGCAAAGTCCTGAATCATTTCCAACACATCGGTTGCAATGTAGGATGTACTTTTCGCATCTATGATCACTGTAGAGTTGGGTTTTATATTTTTAAGTGTTTTTTTGATGGCTGCCTTATTTAAAAATGATACTTCTTCTGCCAGTTTGATATTGATCCCATCAGCGTCATCCAGCCTTTCTCTGCTTAAATAGTAAGCTCTTTTCATATTTCCCTGAAGGATATAGAAAACGGAGATGGTAAGACCAATTCCTACCCCTTTTAACAGGTCTGTTGCCACTACAGCTACCACGGTTGCTACAAACGGTATAAACTGGAATTTTCCTAAGTGCCAGAAATGTTTGAATGTAGCTGGTTTTGCCAATTTATATCCCACTAAAATTAATACCGCAGCTAATGTTGCTAATGGAATTAAATTTAGAATAACAGGAATTGAAAGCACACAGATCAATAAAAAGACTCCATGAATAATAGAGGAAATTTTAGAGGTTGCTCCGGCATTGGCATTGGCAGAACTTCTTACCACTACAGAAGTCATTGGAAGGCCACCAATAAATGAACTGATAAGGTTTCCTATTCCCTGAGCTTTAAGTTCAAGATTGGTATCTGTAATTCTTCTCTGTCTGTCTAAACGGTCCGAAGCTTCAATACAAAGTAACGTTTCAATAGAAGCTACAATGGCAATCGTTGCCCCTACAATCCATACTTTAGGATTGGTAAAACCATTAAAGTCCGGAGTGGTGATCAGATTTTTAAAATCATCAAAAGTCTGCGGAACCGGTAAAGAAACCAAATGCTGGGTTTCGATAGCCAGAGAACTTCCGGACATCTTAAAGAGTTGATTCAAAAGGATACTTACAATTACTGCCACCAATGCTCCCGGAAGCATTTTCATCCTTTTCAGTACGTGGATTTTGTCCCATGCAATAAGGATGGCTACAGAAACTAAAGTAATAACAATGGCTCCCGGATGAATAGCTCCGAATAATTCTGTAAAATATCCGAAATTCAGGCCGTTATCAAAAATAGATTCGTGACCTTCATAATCTTTATCAAATCCTAAAGCGTGCGGAATCTGTTTTAAAATAATAATGATTCCTATGGCTGCCAGCATTCCTTCAATAACGTTATTCGGGAAATAGTTGGAAATACTTCCGGCTCTTACAAACCCTAAAACCAATTGAATAAGTCCTGCAATAATTCCTGCACACAGAAAGAGTTCAAATGCGCCAAGATCTGTTATTGCTGTTAAAACAATAGCCGTCAGACCCGCTGCAGGTCCTGATACTGAAATATTTGAATTACTGATTGTTCCTACTACCAGGCCGCCTACGATACCGGAAATAATACCGGATAATGGGGGAGCACCTGATGCTAAAGCAATTCCTAAACACAACGGAAGTGCTACTAAAAATACCACGAGTCCTGAAGGAAAATTTTCCTTGATTCCTCCTATTAATGATGTCTTTTTCATAATGTGAAGCTGTAAGGTATAACCGGCTTATCTGTTTTTAAATAAGTCAATTATAAAAGTTGAAAAAAATAATTTTTAAAGTACATGCGTATCCGATATCAAAAATGATATGGAAATAGTATCAAAAAAATCTAACTATAGGAGTTACGCTTCCGGAGGAGGAGAAAATATAGTAAGTAAAGGTGAAAGATGAAAAGAATCATCAATCAGAATAAAAGACACGCCCTGAACATCAGGTTCAGAAAACTTCAGATAATCGAAAACATCTAAAGGTTTCGGAATTGTCTTTTCGTAAACAATGAATGAGGATGGGTGAGAATGTGGCTCTTCTTCATTGATTATTATATTCGTTCTCGCAATATCCCAGCCTGCAACTGCAGCAATGCCTGGCAGCGCTGTGAAATTGAGAAAAAACGTTAATACAATAATACTCCAGAATTTCATTTTACCTTCTTTTTAGAAAAACTACTTGGTCTTTCTGCTCATTACCCAATCAGAACCTGTAAGATTGTAGATCTTTTGGATGTCTTTCAAGATTTTCTCAAAATCAATCTCCAGATCAATGATTTTACCTGTTCTAAGGTCAAATACCCACCCGTGAACAATAGGATACTCTTCTAAAATGTATCTTTCCTGTACACAGGCCATTTTGATCACGTTGATGCACTGCTCCTGAACATTAAGCTCTACAAGTCTGTCATAACGCTTGTTTTCGTCCTGAATAGAATCCAGCTCTGCCTGATGCAGTCTGTAAACATCGCGGATGGTTCTCAGCCATGGATTTAATAATCCAAGATCCTGAGGGGTCATCGCTGCTTTTACACCTCCGCAATTGTAATGCCCACAAACAATAATGTGTTTTACTTTCAGATGTTCTACAGCATACTGAATAACAGCTGTGGAACTCATATCCAAAGTATTAACAACATTGGCAATGTTTCTGTAAACAAATACCTCTCCCGGTTTTGCTCCCATCAGCTCTTCTGCAGTGGCTCTGCTATCTGAACATCCTATATACAGATAATCCGGATGCTGAGTTTTTGCAAGCTCATGGAAGAAATTTGGATCTTCAGCTAACTTTGACTCTACCCATTTTTTATTGTTTTCGAAAATAACCTCGTACGATTGTGACATAATTTTAAATTTTAAAAGTTTATAATTATTTATTTCGTTTAAATTATTTTCAAAATCAATAGACTAAATCAATAATTATGCAAAAATATACTTTTTGTTAAAAAGTCAAACACTTTTAACAAAGTTTAATATTAAAATATGCTTAAAATCATATCTAATATTCCTATATACTTTGCTTTACACATATTGACATCTATAAGGTAATCCAAACGTTTAAAAAGCTAGGATAAAATTACGAAGTATAAATGAAAATTTGAGATTTGTGAATTAAAATATTCTTAATTATTTATCGGTTCATGGATGTATTGGATTTGAGCTTTAAAAAAATCATCGAAATATATCAGAAAATGAATAATTTAAAGGTCTGATAAATCTATTCATTGAATGTCTGATTTTGGATTGCCATCTTTACCATCCTTATTTTACCTGGCAGGGGTTTTTATTGCCTGTTTTTCTTCTCTTTTGATTCTGGGGAAACGCAAAAAAATAATGGCAGATTATGTACTGGCAGTTTGGTTTTTGATTATAGGAATACATCTTATATTATTTATGCTGTTTTTTTCCGGCAGCTATGTGAAGTATCCTTATTTTCTTGGTTTTGAAGTGATCTTTCCCTTTGTTCATGGGCCAATGCTGTATGTATATGTTCTGTGTGTAACAGGAAGAAATCCTGGTGTGAAGACAGCGTTGCTGCATGGTATTCCTGTTCTGATGATCTGTATATTGTTATCTCCACTTCTGATGTTGTCTCCCTGGGATAAGCTTGCTTCTTATCAGAATGGGAATAACGGGTGTAAATCATTAAGTAAGGTCATTAAATATCTTATGATCTTATCAGGAATTGTATATGTTGTTTTAAGCCTTCTTGCTGTCAGGAAATATACGAAAGGAATATCCAGCCAATACTCAAATACTGAGAAAATTAATCTGAACTGGTTATATTATCTTATTGCAGGTATCGCTTTCATATGGATTGCTGTCGTTATTAGAAATGATATTCTTATTTTTTCCATCGTTGTTCTATTCATTGTAGTGGCGGCTTACTTTGGAATCAGTCGGGTGGGGATTTTGGATCTGCCTGTTAGTATTGATATGACAGAGGATAAGGAAGAGGATCATGAAATGGTAAAATATCAGAAAAATTCTCCGGGTGATGAGGCCATACAATCTATTTATGAAAAGCTCGTGTATAAAATGGAACACGAAAAACTATACAAAGACCCGGAACTTAATCTGAACAATATTGCCAAAGTATTAGAGGTGCACCCTAATGTATTGTCTCAGGTCATTAATTCTATGGAGCAGAAAAATTTTTATGATTATATCAACAGACAGCGTATTGAAGAATTTAAACGGACTGTAGTACTTCAGGAAAATCAAAAATATACAATTCTTTCATTGGCTTTTGAATGTGGATTCAATTCTAAAACTTCTTTCAACAGAAATTTTAAAAAATACATGAATTGCTCACCCACAGAATTTTTAAAAAGCCAAAGCATTCATATGGAATGATTTTGTTGATATTTCTGGTTGGTAATTTGTAAACGATTTATTACTAGTGATTTATAAATAGGTTCCACCTTTCATTTTGGAACAGTTGACACTTTTATAATGCTCATTTTTACAGAAAATTAAATTGACAACTATGAAAAAGTTACTGTTTGTAATAATGGGTATTTTGGCATTACTTATCGGATTATATCCTTTTATTTACGCTTTTGTAGAACAAAAATATACTTTTCTGGGTTCAAAATCATCAGAAGTTCTCCATAATGTTATCTGGAAATCCGCCTTTTTCTCTCATATTATTTTGGGTGGGCTGGCACTTTTTATTGGCTGGTCTCAGTTTGGGAAATCATTCCGCAATAAAAATATCAGGGTGCATCGCATCATTGGGAAACTCTATGTGATTGCAGTGGTTATTAGCTCTGTTTCGGCTGTTTATATGGGCTTTTATGCGAATGGCGGATTAATTTCATCGGCAGGGTTCATCAGTTTGGGATTAATCTGGCTGGTGACTACTCTTGCAGCGGTTATACAGATCAGAAAAGGGAATGTCAGTAAACATCAGCAATTCATGACCTATAGTTATGCCTGCACCTTTGCTGCAGTGACACTGAGGCTATGGTATCCTCTGCTGACAAAGATTACTGGAGATGCTGAAAGCTCTTATATTGCAGTAGCGTGGCTGTGTTGGGTTCCCAATCTGTTAATGGCCTATTTTATTAATACAAAAACGGTTGCAATTTCAGAATAAGGTTCTATTCCGGTAGTTGACTATACTCCATACTCTTCATCTCTAAGTTCAAATACTTATTTCCTTCATTTTTATAGTGTTGAGGAGCTTCCAGCCCCATATATTTCATGATCAGAGGATAGATGTAAGTAGTTTGGGTCTGTTGGGATTCATGTCCGGTAATTCTGTAGTTTGCCGGAACTTTGTCTCCAAACCATACAAAAAACGGTACCTGAGTAGATTCTTTAGAGTCTACGTGCAATAATTTGTCTCCTTGTATTTTAAGGCCATGATCTGAAGCATAAATTACCACAGAATTAGTGTTTTTCAGCGTTTTGAAAATATTGTTGAAAACATAATCCGTGTATTTGATAGAGCTGTCATAGCAGTTAAGATCTCCGGAACTCCAGTTAGGAGGAAGTCTGTTACATGGGTTTGGATGGCTTCCCATAATGTGAAGAACTACAAATTTATTCTCATTCTTCTGTATTACATTTTTGAGCTCAGGAACAATTACTTCATCGTAGCCGTTGACCCATTTTTTATTTTTAGACATGGAGGCTATGGCTGTAATTCCTCTTGCACTTGCCTGTGTACTGAGCCAAAAAGAATTGTAGCCACTCTGATTGGCAAGATTAATGATATTGTAGGAAAGTTTATCATAACGATATCTGAATTCATCCGGATGAATGCTGGATAACATTAATGGGACACTCAGGTTCGTAATTCCTGCAGGAGAAACAGCATGATCAAAAATCATCATGTTTTCGGCCTGTTGATCTGTATAAGGAGTTGTTTTTTTAGAATAGCCATACAGGGACATGTTTTGTTTTCTTTCCGATTCTCCGATGATAAGAATTACATTTTCTATTCCAGGCTGTACTTTTTTGATATTGAAAACCGGAATATTCTTTTTTATTTCATTAATATCTCTCTGTATATTCAATGCAGTATTGAAATCCGATAAATGATAATATACATTCTTGATCATCTTACCTCCACCTTTATTGCTTACATAGGTGTGTTTAAGGTGATATCCGAAGGGTAAAATAAGCCACAGTAATGCAATAATGATAAATTTAGCATCAAACTTGACCACACTTGTTTTTAGGTAATTCACCGAGTACACTACCATTCCCAGAAAAATGAAAAATAAGATGACCGGAAGAATAAACATATAAGACATGCTCATGGCTTCATCAGGATTAGACTCAAGAATACTGATGGCCATTCCTACATTAAATCCGGAATGATAAATAAGAAAACAGGATACTGAGATCAGAAAGTTAATGCTTAGCAATAAACAGAGAATACCAGCAATGACAGTTGTATATTTATTCTTAAAAAGAAGTGCATTGAATACCAGAAACGAAGAAAACATAATTCCATACTCAAAAATATTCCGGATACTGTCTGTTTTTTCAGCCCCAAAGAGATTATCAAAGATATAAGGGAATGAAATCAAAAAACCCGTTAGGTATATTATAATGAGAAGAATGGGAACTATTTTTTTGAACATGGTTGTGGGTGTCTGGGCTGTTAAGATAAATTTTATATCATCTTCCTCTTAGAGTTTCCAGAAGAGCCTGCCGAATATCAGAATCATGGAGTGCATGAAAAGAATTACTATCAGATAATAATTCCTGAGTGTTATAGATATTGCATCAACTCAAAAAAGAAACTTTTGAAGATAAATTGTTATGGTTTAGAGCGGTATGTCTTTTTCCGCTTTATAGAGTTGATTGTATAAGTAGGAATTGGAATATTTGGGTAGTATTTTTTTTCATCAAAAATTATTTTAAAAAATTAATAATAAGTCTGGGTTGTGTTTTTAATATTAAGCGATTTTTTTCAGAACAAGTGGTATTGAAGGATAGGTTTCATCAAAAATAAAATATCATATTTTATTTAAAATTGATGATTGTGTTATTATTATATAACCAAACAATACATTTTTTTCAAATGTACACGAAATTACCGATAAATGCAAGTAGAATTTTTACTATAACTATTGGATTTACTATACTTTACGGTTGATGTAATCCTTTGTTGCATCTGCGGTAGGGATAATTTTAGCAGGATTTCCTATGACAACAGAATTGGAGGGAACATCAAAGTTGACATAAGAATTAGGAACAATCAATACATTATTTCCGATAGTGATTCCTCCTACAATAACGGCATTGGTGCCGATCCATACTTCATCGCCAATAACCGGATAACCTTCATTTTTTCCACGGTTCTGCTGACCTATCGTGACTCCATGAGCAATATTGCAGTTTTTCCCGATAATTGTTTTGGGATTAATGACAAGGCTTCCAAAATGCCCTAAATAAAAACCTTCGCCGATCTGGGTCTCAGGGTAAATCTGAAAACCATATTTGATCTGATAATGCCTCAGTACAATTTTCCAGAAAGTATTCAAAAAAGGAATTTTCTGATATTTCTGAGCCTTTCTCAGAATATAGACAAAATGAAGATTCGGATGAATGCATTTTTTCCAGATCTGAAAAGTGGAAAGCCATTTTCCGCTTTCCCGGTAAAAATCTTTTTGAATGATAGAATAATCGGCCATCGTCAATATTTTTATACTTCGTCAATTATTTTCTGAAGGTGTTCTACAGATTTTTCCAAAACAAACGGAAGCTCAGTTTCTGATACCTGCTTTTTGTATTCTTCAGTGATATTTTTATCCGTAAGAAACTTTTTCATTCCTTCATATATTCCTTCTTCGGAATTGGGTGTGATATTTCCCAGCTTTCCATCCTGAAGAAGATCCCTGATGCCGGAAATGTCTGTTGCAGAAATAGGTTTATTGAGGATAAGCGCTTCTGCTATAATCGTAGGGAATCCCTCGTGTCGTGAAGACATAATGTAAAAATCTGCCTTTTTCATATAAGGATACGGATTACTGCTGAAGCCAAGCATTTTGGCAGTATTTTGAAGCCCTAAGGTATCAAGTTGGTTTTGAATAGTATCAAAGTCGTATCCGTCACCAATGATCAGGAGTTGGTGTTGAAGCCCTTCGTCAATCAGTTTTTTATGAACATTAAGCAATCTGTCATATCCTTTCTGCGGGTATACTGTTCCTACGGTTACAAAAGTAGGAAGATCACTGTTGAAAGGGTAGTCATTAACTTCAATATCTGCCTTTCTTAACGTGTCATTTTTGTCAATCGGATTAAAGATCTTAATCACGGATGCTTTTTCTGCGTCGTTTTTAGCCAATTCATACATCCCTTCCTGAAGTTTGTTGGAAATAACGAGGATTCTGTCAAACTTGAAAAACTGTCTGATGACTTCCGGAGTATATCCTTTTAAATTGAAAATATCATTCTGTACCCAGATAATCTTTTTCGAATCTTTTTGAGGACTGGAGAGAATTTCCTGATGCATCGCATGGATGGCAGCAATCTCTACGTCGTATTTTTTATTCTTTAAAACAAATTTATAAAGTAGGAAAGGAAACCAAAGAAACATCTTCTGATAAAGCACCCTGTATGCTTTCACAGGAATATCCTGCAGCCTGTTGGTGGTTATCATTTCTCCTTTCGTCAAATAGTACAGGGTCACCCATGACGGAACCTCTTTAAGATAGAGCCCCGAATAGAGATTAAGTAAAAGGTCGACTTCATATTTATCAGGAGGAAGATTTTTCAAAAAGTTGATTAATACTTTCTCAGCACCACCATGACGTAATGAACCTATACGAATGAGGAGTTTTTTCTTTTTCAATTTGCTTTTTTTCTTTTTTATGATTTGGCAAGATTAAATTTATTTAATTTTTCTTGCTTTTTTATACTTGTGAGGAAGATTTTCTTTGATATAAGCATCCAGTTTTTTTCGGTCTTTCTCCAGTTCACGAGGATATTCCGGGTTGTTTTTAAGAACAATATCACCATAATCCTCAATAGTACACAGAAATTGTGCCGGGTTTCCGATGAAGACCGTATTGTCAGGCATAGACTGTGATAATACAGAGTTGGCGCCCAAAATACAGTTGTTTCCAATCTGAACATCCTGCATGATCACACAATTAAGTCCAATAGTGCAGTTGTTTCCAATTTTTATTCTTCCCAGAATCCTTGCATCTTCATAGCCTGGAAGTCTTCTGAGCAAGGTGGTTGTTCCCCCGTGATTCACAAACCTTACATCACCGGCAATATTTACATGATCACCAATTTCGATAAGGTAAGGTTCAGTTCCGAAATACACTTTATCAGGCATATTAAAGTTTTTTCCTACTTTCATCCCTCTATATTTAGCCACTTCAAGGCTGCCTCTGTTCAAAAAAGTATGGTAGAGGGAGTCTATTTTTAATAGGATTCTGAATATAAAAATCATCACAAGTGTAAATTTGTTTTCGTTACTTTTGCAAAGAAAGAGAATTTATTAATATGATGAAAATTTCAAAAATAGAATATTATCTGCCTCAGCAGGTGTTAACTAACGAAGACCTTGAGAAACAGTTCCCTGAATGGAGCTCCGAACGTATCCAGGAGAAAGTAGGTATTTCCCAACGTCATATTTCTTCTGACAGCGAAACCGTACTGGATATGGCTGTACAATCTTCAGAAAAAATTTTTGAAAACTATGACAGAAACAAAGTAGATTTTATTTTGTTCTGTACCCAAAGCCCGGAATATTTCCTGCCTACAACGGCCTGTATTTTGCAGGACAGATTAGGGCTTAGAAAAAATATCGGAGCTATAGATTTTAACCTTGGCTGCTCAGGATTTGTGTATGGACTGGCTTTTGCAAAAGGATTAATTTCCGCAGGCATTGCAAAAAGTATCCTCCTGGTAACATCAGAGACGTATACCAAACACATTCACCCTGAAGATAAAGGGAACCGCAGTATATTCGGGGATGCCTCTGCTTCTGCAATTATTGAAAAATCAGAAGGCAATGATTATCAGTTTTGCCTGGGAACAGATGGAAGTGGTGCAGAAAATCTTATCGTGAAGAAAGGAGCTTTCAAAAAAGATTTTGAACTGAATCCTGAACATGAATTCAGCCCTGAAAATATTTATATGAATGGTCCTGAAATTTTTAATTTTACGATTGAAAATATCCCTGGACTGGTAAAAGAAACACTGGAAGTGAATGGAATGACGATGGATGATATTGACCATTTTGTTTTTCATCAGGCCAATTCTTTTATGCTGAATTATTTAAGAAAGAAAACAAAAATTCCGGCAGAAAAGTTCTATATTGATATGGAAAAAACCGGGAATACCGTTTCCGCAACCATTCCTATTGCTCTTAAAAATATGATGAATAAAGGAATGCTGAAAGAAGGGGATAAGGTTTTAATGGCTGGGTTTGGAGTAGGATACTCATGGGGAGCCACCATTATTGAAATATAAGAGAACAAAACATTTAAAATTATAAAATATGAAAACATCCGTTTTTTTAGAAAAACTACAGGAGGAATTGGAAGAAGATGAAACATTAACCACTGAAACAAATTTAAAATCTTTGGAAAGCTACGATTCTATCAGCTTGCTTTCTGTTATTGCATTTGTAGACGAAAACTTCAGCAAAAAAATTGATACTAAACATTTTAAAGATATTGAAACCGTTTCAGACCTGATGAATGTTATAGGAAAAGAAAATTTTGAAGATTAATGGATGCTTTCTCATTAAAAAATAAAATTATTCTCATTACAGGCGCTTCTTCCGGGATCGGGAGAAGCTGTTCTGTAGAATGCAGTAAAAGTGGTGCTGATCTTATTCTCGTGGGAAGAAACCATGAGGAACTGATGAAAACAGTATCTATGCTGAATCCTGAAACAAAAGTTGAAACCATCACTGAAGATATTACCCAATCTGAAAACCTTGAAGCCATCATTGCGGATAAAATTTCAGTATTAGGTAAAATAGCAGGATTTATACATTGTGCCGGTATTGAGAAAACATTACCACTAAAGAAACATAACCCTCAGCTTTATCAGGATATATTTGCTGTCAATGTCATTGCAGGACTTGAAATTGCTAAAATTTTATCTTTAAAAAAATATAAGGATGAGACCTCAAGTTTTGTATTTATTTCTTCCGTTGCAGGAATGATAGGAGAGGCGGGGAAGGCTGCTTATTCTGCCAGCAAAGGGGCTGTGATTTCCGGAGCGCGTTCTTTGGCTATGGAACTATCAAGAAGTAATATTCGGGTTAACAGCATAAGTCCGGCGATGGTCAATACTCCAATTTTAGAGAAAATGTTTGAAAATATCGGAGAAGAAGCTTCATCAGAAATTATAAAAAAGCATCCGCTGGGAATAGGTGAGCCTAAAGATGTAGCGAATGCCTGTATTTTTTTACTGTCTGATGCCTCAAGATGGGTCACAGGAACTAACCTTGTGATTGACGGAGGATATTCCGCACAATAACTTATTTTTTGAGCAGTGTTTCTATAATATTTTCTACACTGTCAAATATTTTCTTATTATCAAACTGACTTTCAATAGTTTTAAGATTCTCTTTAATGTGCGAAACAAGGCTGGGATCGGTAAGGAATGTTTTCATCGCTGAATACATTTCATCTGTCTCATAATTGATGAGGTATCCTGTTTCCCGGTCTTTGATCATAAGGCCTACATCTCCTACTTCTGTTGCAATAATAGGCTTCTGAAGGATTAAAGCTTCAGCAATGACCAGTGGCCATGCTTCAGATTCAGAAGAAAGGATAAAATAATCAGCCTTTTTAATATAAGGATAAGGATTCATCTGATTTCCCATTAAAATAAATGTCTTTTCAACATTATTTTTGGCTGCCTGTGCTTTGAGGTTGTTCATTTCATCACCATCACCAATGACAATGATGCTGTGATGAAACCCTTCATTGATAAGCTTCGTATGAGCGTCAATAAGTTTATGATATCCTTTTCTTGAATGAAGTCTTCCGATAGACGCAAAAACAGGCCCTTCAGGAAAATTTTCAAGCTTTTCTTCGGCCTTACGTTTGATTTCTTCGATAGGGATAGGATTGATGATAACACTCTCAGCAGGATAATTGAGATTCGGGTAATACTGATGCATCATATCCTTTATCTTATGAGAGCAGTATACCATATGGTCAAATTGTGGAAAGCTCTTTAAAATATTCGGCACTAACGGCTGAAACTTAGGAACGTTAATTTCAGAATGAAACCAGCCTATTTTTTTGGAATTCTTATGGGTAGAATTAAGAATGGCATCATAGTCCCTGTAATCCATCCCGATCTCAATATCAAAAGTATCATTAATCAGACGGTCTGCAATGGCAGGAGAATTTTTCAGTTTTCTTAGCTTTATTCTTCTTTTAACGAGCTGAAGTTTCTGTAAAAGAGAGTTGTGGGAAAAATCTTCTTTTCCGTCGGTAAGGTATACTTTTCTGATATGTTTCGGAAGTTCATCACGCAGTTTCCCCTGGTTGAGAGTCAAACATACTGTCATTTCAAATTTGTCAGGATTAAGATTATTGAGAAGTCCCAGCAATACTTTTTCTACACCTCCCATTTCCATGGAACGATGCCTGAACAAAATTTTTATTTTTTTTTCTAACATTATCCGAAGATTGATTGTAACGTAATTTTTATTTTTTTCATGATACGGAAAGGCAGCTGATGCTGATACTGCAATAGTCCAAATATTTTATCTGAACCTGTATACTGATCAGGAACTTTTTCTCCATTGATGGTGGTAAGTCCTCTGCGTTTCATGGTATTGAAAATCACCTGGGCAAAATACTCATGGGATTTCTTTTTATTGTCATTCTGGGAAATTCCGCCCTGATGGGTTCTGTAAAGATAGTTGGTTTCATTAATAAACTGAACGTTCCCTTTTTCATACATTTTAAGATATAAATCCTGATCTTCTCCTATTTTTAAATTAGGATTCATTTTTTCAGTCTGTTCATAAACCGCTTTTCTGAAGGTTACAAAATGAGCAATCTGAATCGGGAAATTAAAAAAATAAGGATCTCTGTTCGGAACCTGCATAGCTGATCTGAACGGAGCTATAGGCTTCAGATTCTGATCACATGTCATAAACCTTGAATAGGTAAGTACCGTATTTTTTTTAGCCTGAAAAATCTCCATACATTTTTGAATAGCGGTAGGGGAAATGGCATCATCCGGATCCACAAAACCACAGATTTCTCCTTCAGCAAGCTCAATCAGTTTACTTTTTGTAACACCTACACCGGAATTTTTTTCATTTTCAAAAAATTTAAATCTTTTGTCATTTGAAATCATTTCCTGGATCATTTTCTTCTCATTTTCAGAAGAGGCATCGTCTAAAATTACAGCTTCCCAGTTTGTATAGGTCTGTTGAAGGATACTTTCCAAACAGTCTTTAAAAAAAATGGCGTTGTTGTAATGTGCAATAAGAATAGAAAACTTCATTACCGGTCCTTGAGTATTAAATCTTGATGGTTGATAACAGTGGTATTAGACGGAATATCTTTATGAATGGTGCATCCAGCTCCGATGATACAGTTGTCTCCAATAGTAACCCCTTTTAAGACGGTCACATTACTTCCAAGCCAGCAGTTACTTCCTATTTTGATGGGAGCGGTGGTAAATTCTGAGGAGAGCAGTTTGAATTCCGGCTGGGTTTGGTAAGCATGGTTGTGGTCATACAGTTTCACCCCTTCTCCGAATAATGTATTATCTCCTATTGAAATTCTGTCGAGACAATTGATGGAGCAGAAATTATTCATAAAAAAATTATTTCCGATTTCTAAAGTGGCATTTTGCTGCACAAGAATATGTACATAGTTTCTGAAACTAACGGAATTTCCAATAGTAATATTTTTTAGATTTTCGTGCAGAACAAAATGATTACTGATCCCAAGTTTTATCCCTTTAAAAGAAACATTGGGGTGTTTTTTGAGACGAGAAATCTGGCCTTTTCGTTGAATTTTTGCTAAAATTTCATCAAGCATACCTGAATTTATTTTCACATTTGTAGTTTACAAATATAATTTGTTTTATATAATTATAAGAATAAATCTTATTTTTGTGCCTTTAAATTAATACTTTATATCAAATAAAACAGCCTTCAACGTTCAGGTTGTCCGGTTTTGATAAAGGAAAGCATTTTGTGTTCTGTGAAGATAAGTCAGATTACATTTACCAGGTTTATTGCCGCCATGGCAATTGTTATTTCTCATTTCAATAAAGATCTGTTTTTATATAAGATAGATTATATTTCCAATCTTTTTTTGAGGGCGAATGTTGGAGTAAGCTATTTCTTTATTCTTTCAGGATTTATCATGATCATTGCTTATCATAAAAAAGATAAAATTGATTACCTGGAATTTTATAAAAATAGGTTTGCCAGGATTTATCCGCTTTATATGCTGGGGCTTCTGCTGTATTTTATGACGAGATACGAGATGTTTGATTGGTATAAACTGGTTTTATATGGATTGGGCATTCAGAGCTGGATCCCGGGAGAAGCAATGATCCTTAATTTTCCGGGATGGTCCATTTCCGTAGAGTTCTTCTTTTATTTGCTTTTTCCGTTTTTGTACAATTACTTTTATGCTAAGAAAAATAAAATGATCTGGGTATTTGCGATCGGCCTCTGGTTGATCACTCAGGTATTTTCTAATCTTTATCCTGTGTATGGAGCTTATGAAGGGCCACATACAAAAAGCCATGAGTTTCTATACTATTTTCCTTTCTGGCATCTTAATGAGTTCCTGATCGGAAACCTTGCAGGGATATTTTTCGTGAGAAATTACAAACAAAAAAATTACGATCGTCAGGTGATCGCCGTCTTTTTACTAATTCTTGTATCTCTGATGTTTGTTCCGCTTTTTTACCACAACGGGTTGATGGCTTTGCTTTTTGTTCCTGCCATTCTTTTTATTTCGGCTAATAACGGAAGAGTCAGTAAGTTCTTTTCACTAAAGCCTCTGGAATATCTGGGAGAAATAAGTTATGGAATATACATTACCCATATTCCTGTTCTTTATCTTGTGAGAGCATTTTTAAAATGGCAGGAATATACCTTCAGTATTGATATTGTATTTGTGATTTATATTATTGTTATGCTTTTCAGTTCGGCCGTTTTTTACCAGTTTATTGAAAAACCCATGCGTGATCTTTTAAGGAAAATCCATTTTGCTAAACGATAACAATTTTAAAAATAGTTTAAACTAGTCGTTTAGTTTACTTCTGTCGTTAGAACAAATCGTTTCTAAAATTAATATTATACAGTCCTGAACGTATACTTTTATAATCTGTAAACAGATATTTTGTAATCATTCCCCATTTTTTGAGAAGAGGAGCATTGGCGATCTGGAAACTTCTGTATACTCTTTTGATGTGAAGTTTAATCTCTTCAGGAATGGTATTTTCATTTTCTGCCCAATGATTGACCTCTTTCCATAATACAACCCTTGTTGAGGCTGGTTTTACTTCTCCGGAATCTACTTTGGTAATTCTGTTATTCTCATGAACACCTCTCACCGCTACCGCTTTGTCAAGAATTCCCGGATACAGATTCAGATAGTAGGAAAGCCTGAATAAAAATTCTGTGTCCTGATGAAGCTTTAGATGGGTTTTAAAGAAATACTCCATGTTTTTCAAAGAACTTTTACGGATCGTTAATGCATCAATACTGAAAAGCCCGAAAGTTCCTCTCATATTAAGTTGTCCCGGAAATACATCTTTAGGAGGATGTTCTTTATAAACTGTAGTCAGGCGGTCTCCAAAAACTTTATAATACTGTTCTTTTGCCTTTTCAGAATAATAATGAACGCCTATAGCACCGTATACGCCATCTACTTCATGATTGGTAAACAGTTTTTTTTCTGCATCAAAACGGTTGGGAAGATAATAATCATCTGCATCAAGAAAAGCAATAAAATCTCCTTCTGCTTTTTCCATCCCCAGGTTTCTGCTGGCACCTGCCCCGTGATTTCCTTTGTCCGGATGCTGATAGAGCTTTACCCTTTCATATTTTTCAGCGAGCTCCCGGCACACCTGCAATGCATTGTCCGGTGATTTGTCTTCTACCAATACCACTTCATATACCTCTTCGAACTGAAGTGCAGATTCTACAGCCTGAGCAACATACTTTTCGGCATTGTAGACGGGAATGATGACTGAAATTTTCATTTTTTCGATTATGCTTTTAATTTAATTTTCAAATAATGGGTAACTTTTTTCTCTACAAAATAATACAGAAGGGAAGCTACCATAATAACTAAAACAATTTTGAGAAGAAAAAAAGAAATATTTAAATAGCCTTCTACTTTGAATCTTTTGAGAACAATCTCCACGAATGGATGAGACAGGTATAATGAATAGGAAATATCACCCAGAAATATTAATAATTTATTTCCTTTCCAATGGAAAATATAATCAAAAGTAAGGAAAGAAAAAACAAAGGTGGATATGATGGCCAACTTCACCCAGTCATTGTCGATAGGAATAATACCAAGCAAAACGAGAATAAATGATAGTATTCCTATTACAGAAATTATGGCTGCCCAATTTTTGGGAATTGTGTATTTATTAAGTAAAAGAGCAAAAAGAATTCCTACTACAAAATAAAGATTCAGTGAGTGGGTTACCATTTTCAGATAAGGACTGTCAAAATGGATAATATAGCCTAAAATTGAAGTAAGAATGAAAAATCCTACGATGAAATAATACCTTTTTTCTTTAAAAAATAACGAGAGTCCAAATATGAGATAAAAGAACATTTCAAAATTTAAAGACCAGCCCAAGAAAAGCACAGGGAATTCCTTTTGGGTAGGAAGAAATAATAAAGAATGAATAAGCTCATAAAGGCCTTCTCCATGGAAGTATAGAAAGAAAACGCCTCCCGGTATTATTGCGGCAAATGTCAAAAGATAATACAGCGGAACAATTCTGATCACTCTTCTTTTGTAAAATAAAGTGATCTGCTGAAAAGTATCCTTGCTGAAATTTATTTTTTGAGTGGTGAAAGCCATGATAAATCCACTGATAATAAAGAATACGGGAACACCGATGCTTCCTTTTTTAAATAGAAAGTCACCAAGATTCAGCCCTGGTAAGTTGATGGTATCACGAAAGTGAAAGCAACATACCAATAATGCTGAAATTCCTCTTAATATCTGGAGGTTGTTCAGTTTCATACCCGGACGAATCCTATCTTTTAAAAATTTTCTTCAAAATAAGTCCCATTACAAAAGGTACTCTTGCTATATTATGCTGAAAGGTTTTGAAGCCATCTATGGTAAATTTCGTGTCTTCAGTCATTCCATATTCTGAAAAATCAACCTTAGGAACGGCTTTATGTTTAAAAGTAACATTCATCAGATTATACTGATGGATGATCTGTATGTACATTTCCTTGCTGTCTTCCACAGAAAAATCCGGATAATGGCGATAACTATTGTGAGCTCTTTCTTTTAACATCGTTTTGAAGTTATCTACACTTTCTGCCAGGCTTACAAAAGGATTTACCACAGCATTATAAACATTCACTACTGCTTTACGGTCCGGAAGCATGGTAAGCTGGTATCCTCTTCTTAAATCGATAACAAGGTCATGAATCGGCTTGAAGTGCTCCTGTACGGTTTTTATATAATCCTGATGAAGCATATCATCATTATCAAGTTCACTGGTGATTACGAATTTTGTATCAGGAGTGAAGAATTGAGGAATAACTTCTACAGCTTTGGTTTTCATTGCATCAAAATCCTCTACAAAAACAGCTCTGAAAACAGGGTATTCCGCTTCGATTTCTTTGATGATTTTTCTAAACTTATCAGATGTATTGATGTCAAAAAAAGTAAGCCATACATAGTTTTGATTCGTCTGATTTTTATAGGAAGGGAGTACGTAGGTTCTGAATAATTTGAATCTGTCATCCAGCCAATCTTCGGTAAGAGGTTTATATCCTGAACGTGTCTCGTTCCAGCCTTTTGTGGGAACATTGAATCTTGTCATTATCACGTGTACAAACTGACTCATCTAAATAAATTTTTTAAAAAGTTATATATTCTGTAAGGTTTACTGTTGTAAATATTTTCCAGTTTTATTTCATAAAAGGTTTTCCTGTTTAAAAGGGCAATATAACTGGGGAAAAACTCATGAAACAGTGCTTTGTGTTTTTCATAAACGGCATGATAGATAAACTCTTTTTTATCATTGCTGCCGGTAATATCTTTTATCATGGAAGTGTCCGGATGGGATCTGTAATTGAAAACAACATAATCAATCTTGGTTATAGGTTGATTTCTGTGTGAAGAGATAAGTTGTATCCAAAACTCCCAGTCTTCAAATCCGTGTCTTAATTTTTCGTCATAAATAATGCCTTCATCAAAATATTTTTTGGCAAACATAGAAGTACAGTATAATTTATTTCCCAAAAGCAATTCCTGAAGCGTAAACTTTTCCTGTAAATTTGATTTTTTACTGGTGTGACCGAAGGTAATCGTATCTGAAAAAACAATTAGAGTATCAGGGTTTTGATCAAAAACATCCATCATCTTTTCTAAAGCCAACGGGTTAAGCGTATCATCTGCATCCAGAGGCAGAATATAATCTCCTGAAGCATTTCTTATCCCTGTATTGCGGGCTCCGGAAAGACCTTTGTTTTCCTGATAAACATAGCGTATCCTATCATTTTCAAGTTTTTTGGATACCACTGCTGTATCATCTGTAGAACCATCATCTACAATAATGCATTCCCAGTTGGGATAAGACTGGTTCATAACAGACTGTATGCATTCTTCCAGATATTTTGCATGATTAAAACAAGGAACAATGATGGAAACTTTATTTGTCATTCAATATGTTTTATTTTATAAATATGCTGAAAATAATTTTCTTAGGTAATCCTCGGAAGAAATTCCATGGAAAAAAGATTCTGTACGGGGATTAAATTCTATATTATAATAAGAGCCCTCATTAATATTTTCATATTCTGCTTTTTTGCCTAAATGTTCTTCCAATAGGGAAAGAATTTCGGGAAGAGAATACTGATAAGGATAAGTAAGATTGATAATTTCATTGTTGAATACATCGAGATATTGCTCCGTAAATAAAGCAATATCATCCGTGCCAATAAGGATTCTTCTGGCGTTATTGTGTATCGTGAATTTGTTTCCGGACAGAATTGAGTTCTTAAGGAAGTTGATCAACGTATTTGGATTCCCTCCACGGCCTACGGCATTTCCGATTCTGAAAATGACAAAGTTTTTGCATTGCTCTGTAATGAACTTTTCAGCGTTAAGTTTATGATTAACGTATGGGCTGTCTTTTTTTGTAGGATCATAAATACTGCAAGTCGAAAAATACACTATTTTTTTATCCGGAAACTCTTCTGTTACTTTTGTTAATAGAGAGATTTCCCTTTCAAATTCTGCAGGATTTTTTTCCAGAGAATTGGAAACCCCTGAAGCGAAAAATAGTATCTCTTCTCTGTCATAAGGTCTTACGGCTGTTGCCAGAATTCCATTGCCAATAATCATATGCTTTTTTTATCTAAACGTTTTAAAAAACCTTACAGGTATCTGAAGATTTTAAATAGTCCAAGTTTATTTCCCAGTTTTGCCCATCGTGAATTCTTCACACGATCCAGCTTGTCAAGAGTATATTTGTATTTGTTTTTTGGAATATAGTTCTCGAGAAAAAGATCTTCAATATTGATATTTCTTCTTTCAGCCATTTTGATAAGAGCTACCCAATGCCAGAACAGGGCTTTTTCTGTATTTTTTGTGGTAGATATTCCATTTTGATGAATCCTATACAGGTATAAATCTTCATCAATATACTTTACGGGAGCTGCCTCGCACATTTTCATGTACCAGTCTTTATCTTCAGCAATTTTTAAAAACGGATCAATTCCGGAAGTCTTTTCGTATATCTTTTTTTTAAAAGTAGCAAAATGTGAAATTTCACCATTAAAATTTAGATAAGACTGATCGAGCTCAGTAATCTGTTTTGCTTTATGTACTGATTTAGGATTAAGGTGTTCATCACAAAATACGAGATTGGAATAAACCATCCCTGCTTCAGGATATTCAGAATGTGTTTTTAAAACAAACTCCAGCGCATGGGGAGCCAACGCATCATCAGGGTCTAAAAAACCACATATTTCAGATTCAGCAAGCTCTATTAATCTCTTTTTTGTATATCCGATTCCTCTGTTTTGATCATTCTGATTGATTTTAAACCGGGAATCATCACCTGTCATTTTTCTTATGACTTCAAGAGAATCATCAGTAGAGCCATCATCTAAAATTACAGCTTCCCAGTCGGTTTCAGTCTGAGCCATTAAACTTTGGTAACATTTTTCAAAAAAATGACCATTATTATAATTGGCAATAAGTACGCTGAATTTACTCATTTCTACTGTGTTTATTCAAGATTTTTTTTAATGCATTCAAATAGCCGAAACCATTTTTTCTATCCGGTTCCAAAATGTTTCCTTCTGCCCATTCGTTCCAGGATTTAACAATTAAGAACTGTTCCGGATAATCTTTTTTATCTTCAAGATATTGTGCCGCTTTTTCTACCTGCTGTTCAAACAGTTCCGGTGAATTGTTGGCCAGGATAATCCCTCGGTAGCCACTTCTTGGCGTATTGTCCCAATTGGGCAGAACGCATGGATAGGTCGCTACATTGCTTTCTTCAAACTTTAAGTCATTTACAACTGCCTTAGCATCCTGAATTCTGACTTTAGGCTGTTCTTTTTTCTTAATTCCGATTAATCCTTTTATTCTGTTTTTATAATATTGGGAATGAGAGATGTATTCTTTTTTATTAATATGCGGTATCCAGGCTTTATGAAAAGCATTGGAAATTTTACTGTCATATCCCATAGATTGAAAATCTATATCATCAGAAAGTTTGTTGGAAGCCATCACATACAATCCATCAAATCCGTTTTCTTTGGCAAGCTCTCTGAATTTTGAAATATAGTGCGGATCTCCTTCATTTAAATGATTAGGATCATAGATGATGAAAAGAGGCTTATTATCTACTTTGATATATCTTTCGTCCTTAAAGAAAGGAAGCAGATATTCAAAATGAGCGATTAAATCCTGCTCATCAGGATAAGTTTGTTCTGCCAGTATTTTTTCTGATAACCCATGCCATATTCCTGACCACGTTTCATTGGCCCAGCAGAAACAAAACGGGAAATCTGGCTTTCCTGATTTCAATACATCATTAGCAACGCGCTCCAACAATTGTTTACCGCTGCCAAACCAGTAATGATAAAAGATAAACCCGTGTACTCCATAATCTTTTGCAATCTGAGCCTGATGTTCTCTTACTTCAGGAACACGGAGATCATAATATCCAAGGTCTGCAGGAAATATAGGCTGTTCATGCCCTTCAAATAACGGTTGAGCTTTACTTACATTGGTCCATTCTGTAAAACCTTTTCCCCACCATTCGTCATTTTCGGGGACAGGGTGGTATTGAGGGAGATAAAATGCAAGCGGTTTTATTTTTTTCATAATCAGTTTTCTAATGTTTTTATTAATCTGGCGGGAATTCCTGCAATAACTGAATTTTTAGGGAAACTTTTGTTCACTACAGCATTGGCTCCTATGATGCTATTTTCCCCAATGGTGACTCCCGGAAGTATACATACTCCTTCACCAATCCATACGTTATCTTCAATAATAACGGGACCTTTAGAATATAAAGGCCTTGTAGCAGGAGTGTTTTCCAGGTCATTAAACGCTATATTTCCATGGGAATGGTCAGAAATATATATTCTGCTGGCCATAAGTACATTATTTCCTATAACAATTTTATTAATTGCTCCAATATGAACATCGGAATTACACACTACATTATCTCCAATTACAATTTCAGGATGAAATTCTTCTCCCTGAAAACGATCCCATGCCTCCAGCCTTAAATGATATAAAGAACTGAAATTTTTACCTATTGAGATATATTTAGGATTTTTTATCCAGTGTTCTTCCGGTAATGCAGAATTCGTTCCGAATTTTTTGAAGCTTTTCTGAGCCCATATATTCAGTTTGTTTTGCTGGTGGGTTTTATAAGCATTCGAATTCAGTATATCGAATAAAAAACTGACAATATATTTTTTAAAAAAATTCATGTTTTATGATTGAGAAGTGACAAGGCAGTTGTATTATTTTGTATAAAAACTGTTGATCAGTTCTATGATTTTATTCTGCTCATTTTCAGATAATTCATAATAAAATGGCAACCTTAGCAGACAATCTGTGAAATGATCTGAATTAGGAATATCTATTTTAGGATTGTTGGCCAGGAAAAAATCACTTTTATTCAAACTTAAATAATGAAAAACAGGGTGAATATCCTGAGTCTTTAAATATTGGATCAGATGGGTCCTTTCTTCATAGCTTCTGCATATAATATAATACATATGAGCATTATTGGTTGCATAAGAAGGCATATCAGGTAAGGTTATAAAGCCTTTTTCCTGTAATGATGAGAGTCCGTTTTGATAGTTGTTCCAGATCTCCAATCTTTTTTTCTGGATGATTTCGAGATTCTCCAGCTGAGCATACAGGAAAGCTGAGATAATTTCTGAAGGCAGGAACGATGATCCAAGGTCTACCCAGCCATATTTGTTCACTTCTCCTCTGAAGAAAGCACTTCTGTTTGTTCCTTTTTCACGGATTACTTCAGCACGGTCAAAATATTGAGGATCATTGATGGCCAGCATTCCGCCTTCTCCGGCAATGATATTTTTGGTTTCATGGAATGAAAAGGCTGCAAAGTGGCCTATAGAGCCAAGTGCTTTTCTGGTTCCGTCTGAGAAAGTATAATAGCTGTCGATAGCCTGTGCAGCATCTTCCACTACAAATAAATTATGCTTTTGAGCCAGATCCATAATCTTTTCCATATCACATGCTACACCTGCATAATGCACGGGAACAATTACTTTTGTTTTTTCGGTGATATGCTTTTCTATTTCTACAGGATCAATATTGGGATTATTATGGCAGGAGTCTACAAAAACTATTTTTGCTCCCCTCAGGGCAAAAGCATTGGCTGAAGATACAAAGGTGTAGCTTGGTACAATTACTTCGTCACCTGGCTCTACATTACACAAAATGGCTGCCATCTCCAGAGCATCGGTACAAGATGTAGTCATCAGTACTTTAGGAAAATGATATTTCTGTTCAAAGAAATTCTGGCATTTTTTTGTAAACATTCCATCTCCTGAAATTTTACCGCTCTTTACCGCTTCTTCAATATATGTAAGCTCTTTACCAATAATAAATGGTTTGTTAAATGGGATCATAGTGTTTTAAATTTTGAATCTTTGATGTCTATAAACTTTTTTCAATATATCTATAAGAGACTTAACTGACTAAAATAGTTATGCCTGGTATAAAAATAAATACACCAATATTAAATACAAATATATTATTATAAAATGTAATCACTGAGTTATCGTATAAATCTTACAGGATTTCCTACATATAGACCAGATTCGGAAATATTTTTAATAACAACCGAGCCTCCCCCCAGCTGTACTTTTTCTGAAATGTTGATGTTGTCAATAATGGTGCTGTTTATTCCAAGAATACATAGTTCTGAGATAGAAACAAAACCAGCTACCGCTACAGATGGAGATAGAAAACAATGATTTCCGACCCATGAATCATGAGCTATTGTACACGAAATATTCATAAGGACGTTGTCTCCGATGTTCACATTCTGATCGATCATACAATTCGGGTAAATCACTGAACCTTCTCCTATTGTTGCAGAAGGATCAATATAGCTTGTAGAATGAATAAAAGTATAAAAAGGAATTTTATTTTTAAAAGTTTCAAACACCTGCTTTTTAAATTCCAGGTGTTTATAACCAATAGCAATGATTATTTCATCAAAAATATCCTGTTGGAAAATATTAGTAATCTCTTCTTTTCCTCCTAATATGGGAAGATTCTTAACTGTATTTCCTTTTTCCTGAAAGTCATCAAAAAAGCCAACAACTTTATCATCGGTGTCAGTCTGGATATGATAAAGAATCTGCTGCCCAAGGTGGCCAGACCCAATTATAGCAATACGTTTCATAATAAATCAATTTTTTGGTCAGACTGATAAATTAAATATCCGGATCGGTCATTACTGGAGTGTACATTTTGTAATGAAGAATTGGTTATTTCTTTTTTTACGATGTATTTGTCAAATTGACTTTCGGTGAAAATTGGTAACAGGTGCTTAGTGTTTTCGGATAGAAAATAAACACCTGAGTATTTTTTTTGTTGTATTTCAAGGGGTAAAATGAATTGACCTAGTGCGATATCTAAAACAGCCTGCACATAATCAAATCCTGTTGAGAGCTGAACCAAATCTGATCCTATAAAGTCTCCACCCATACGGCTGCCTATTTCAATAGGATAAACATCTCCGTTTTCTGTTATCATAAGCTCTACATGTGAGGCTCCGTTTTCAACTTTGGTGGCATTCAGAATTGCATAGGTAATATCATGAATTTTATTTTGAATATGTTCCGGGAATGAACTGGGCTGGTGATGTGCCAGTTCTACAAAATAAGGTTCTGTAGTAATTACTTTATCTGTAATAATTATAATTTGATGTTCACCCTTGAAGCTGATGGTTTCAACACTTACTTCTTTTCCTTTGATGTATTCTTCTACCACACAGGTTTTAGAAAAAGAATAGGTTATTGCATTTTCAATAGCTGTTTTACCTTCTTCAAGAGAAGCAGCTTTTATCACCCCTAAGCTTCCTGATCTGTCAGACGGCTTTATGATTAAAGGATAATTAAACGTTGTAAAATCATCCGCATTAAATTCAGAAACTGTAATGGAGCGAGGTGAGCGGATATGATGTTCTTCAAAACATTTTCTCATCAACGACTTGTTGGTGGTCAGTAATGAACATTCAATACTGTTTCCCGGAAGATTGAGCTCATGAGCTACGTAGGCTATTGTCGGAATACAGATATCAGTGGCAATAGTAAGAATGCCATTGATGCCTATTACCTTACATTTTTCAAGAATGATATCTTTTTCCAGAACAGAAACATCATAAAAATAATCTGCATATTCTTTGCACACGGCTCTTCCATCATCCCATGCGAAACAATGTACTTCGTGTCCATTTTCTTTTGCCTTCTGAACAAGTGGCATCTGTAAATAGCTGGCTCCTAATATGGCGATTTTTTTCATGAAAGACTATTTAAAGTTTGAAAGATGATACTTTGTTTAAAAATTATAATGTTTCAATTTCCGGAATCTGGATTGAATATTTTTTATTATTCCATGTTGCAACTCCTACATCAGTCCATGGTTTTCCCATTTGTTTTTTTAGGAATCCTTTTTCCCAATGATAAGGGGTGGTATCTATTTTCTTAAGCTTAATGATAAATTTAGCATCATCTAAATTTATATTATTTTGATAGGCCCAGAAAGCGGTGAAGTCCCGTATTCCTTTTTTCAGATTAGATTGGTTGATTTCATTATTGTTGACTCTGAATGACCATTTTACCCATACTGGACCATAATAAAGAGCCGTTCCGGGGGTGCCGTCTTTTTTTATTATTGGTAACCATGTCTCATTGCCTTTTTTGTCCATATAAGAAATAGCCACGATATGGTTGTAGTTCTTGAAGTGGTAATCCATAAAGACCGCATGATGGGTAATTCCCAGAAAGGTTTTGGAAGACCTTTCCACAGCATCTGAAAAAATGTTTATGACCCGGCTGATAGAAGTTTTTTCAAAGCCTCCTTTATTCCCTATAGAATTGTAGGAGATAATCACCTGAATCAGGATAATAAAGTAAAGCCCCGATTTAATTCCTGATATTTTCAGATCTTTTAAAGTATAGTTCTGGAGGATTTTAAAACTATCCTCATCCTGAGGTAATGTAGGAGGAGTGTAGCCACAGTTTTCTTCGGTGCAGCGTTCTGTATTTCTGTTTTTGGCGACAAATTGATATACGGATTTTCCCAAATGATAGATCCCGGGAACTCTTAAAAACCAACTGATCGGTTTTAGATAGATAATAGAATCAAAAACCTGAATATAGGTATCTAATCCTTTATAAATTTTTCCATTTCTGATAGAATGAATATCATTCAAAAGATCATCAACGGGTATGTTTTTTAGCAATTCCTCCTGTTCAGCATAATACTGCACCGTTTTAAAATCTATTCTTCCGGCAATATCAAAATGTTGAATGATAATCTTTGTACGGTTACACAAAGGGCATTCACCATCATAATAAAATACCATTTTTTTTGGGGTCCTGCTTGTTGCAAATAGTTTTTCCCAACATGCAACAGGAACCATTAATAAATATATAGAGCACATCCCTAATCCAAACCAGGGGATAGGATAGCAGACAGATATTCCCAGATGTAAACCTAAACCAATAATGAGTAAAGGGACACGCCATTTTTTACGGAAAAAAGTAAAAATAAATATCAGTTCGAAGAGTAACGTAAGGTACCCCAAAAATAGCATCAGATATTCCTGATCCAAAATATCCGGAATAGAAAAAAAGTTGGTAAAAGGAAAGCTGGTAGGATACCATACTCCTAAACCTCTAGTCCAGTAAGAAGATGAAGATTTGTAAAATATAGAGTCAAAATATACAAATGCAATCCCAATAAAAATGGGTATAAGATAGCTTAGAACGCTTACTTTTTTAGGAGGCTCATAGGTAAAACGGGTATTGGAATATTTTAGCTTTAGAATAAGACGGTCTAATGACAAATTTCTTGATATGGGTAAAAATAAAATCAGGAAATTGATCCCAAGGTAAGCATAAAACATATGGTATTCATAAGTGTTGATGCTTCCAATGAGAATAATGGTCATCAGATAATTGATAATGGTTGCTAATCTGGTAAAGAGGCCGAATATAATAAAGATGATAGCGATCATCCAGATTTTAATAGGAATTCCAAAATCAATTTCTGCGGGGTTTATGAAAGGTACTTTATCAAAAATCAAATGTCTGAAATAATTGAATTGAGTAACACTGCATAATAATACCAATGAATAAACAATTCTGAATATAGCGAGCCCCAATCCTGAGATTTTTTTATTATATAATCTTTTAATCATTCTGTTCTAATATTTTTGAGAATATTGCTGAGGCATACTCATACGATGAAAATTCTTCTACCTGCTTTACCGCATTTTTAGAAAATACGCTGTAAGAATCTTTATCCAATTCAAAAATCTTTTTTATTCCGTCTGCTAATTTTCGGCTGTCTTTCAATGGTGCTTTATATCCATTATAGTCATTGATTACCATATTCATAACGACTCCTGTATCAAAACCTACCACAGGTGTTCCGCAGGCCAGAGCTTCCGAAACCATCATTGGTCCGGAATCTTCAATAGATGAGTTGATGAAGATATCAGCTGCCTGATACAATAATGACAATAATCTATAATCTTTTATATAATCTATTTTTTGCTTTTTAAAAGTGACCTTGTCAAATTCTTCATTGACGGTATTAGAAACAACAAGAAGCACAATTTTTTCTTTTAATTCTTGGGGTAATTCCTGGTCCAGCAGTTCAAGAGCTTCTATCAGATAGGCAAAACCTTTTCTTGGGTCTTCCATATTCTGAGCCCCTGTTAAAATATAAAAACAGTCATCAGATAATGAAAATATTTGTTTTGCTATTGGCTTGTTTCTATCATTGAGCAGGGTAGTGTCAATTAAACTATTAATATTATAAATTGTCTTTTGGTCTTTATAAATTTTTGAGTTTTGAGCCTGTATCAATGTTAGCCCTGAGCCTGCAATGATTTTGAAATTGGCTTTTTTAGCATTTTCATATTTTCTTTCAAAATTATTTTTAGCTATTACTTTTTCATCTTCTTTTGTAATAGCAGGACAATTTTCATCACATCCTCTGACATAACCATCACATCCCCAGGAAAAATGACATCCTCCAGTGAAATGATTCATATCTACGGTGATATTATATATTTTTGCCTGCGTTGCATTATATAGATTAAGAAGATCTGTGCTGTTGAGAAAGTCAATAGTCATCCCAGTAAAAACAAAATCCGGTGTAAATCCTGTTGTTTTTAATAAGCTGTCAATATTGATGTTTTCTGTTATTTCGTCTTTACTGAAGAAAGAATATTTTCTGTCTGTGCTAATTGTTTTTTTTGTCTCTTTAGGGGTTGCTATATTAAGTCTGGTTTTGACTTTGTTAATCACGGAAGTCAGTAAACCCGGCTTTACAGCAGTAGAAGAGGGAGGATTATAGGCTTTAATGAATTCTTCATTCTTTGTTTTATGTTTCACGCACATGACTACTTCATGTCCCATATTTTTCATGATATGAGCTACTTTGTACATGGCTTCATAAGCACCATTTACATCACCTGTAGAAAGAATTAATACTTTTTTACCCATTATTTTACATCCATATTACAGGAGGAGTGATAATTCCGTTATCTGTATCTCCGGCAAGGAAATTCTCATGTCCTGTTTCAATGATATTAAGTTGTATACCTCCTTTTATGATATCGTACAATTCTACTGACGGAGTATCTATAGCGACTGAAAGTACATAAGTATTAGGTATTAATTTACCACCTTCAATCTTTATTGTGAAATTGTTCTCATTTTTTTCTTCAAATACTTTTCTTGTGATGAAGATTACATTTTCAAATTTATCTAAAACCGCAACATTAACCCTGATACCTGTATTTACACTTCTATTGATAAAACTCAAATCTATGTTGATGTCTTCATTATGCCCAAATTCTGTGGTTTCTACAGATTTATCATTGTATACTTTCACTTTTTGAATCTGAGCTTTTTTGCTTATATCTTCAATGTACCTGAATTCAATATTAGGAGACAGCTCATTGATAATATAATTTTCCAACACACTATTGATGTCTCCGCGATGGGATACCTGCCCGTTTTTCATTAATATACCTGATGTGCAAAGTTGCTTGACAGCTGCCATATTATGACTTACAAAAAGAATAGTTCTTCCTTCCCCTTTGGTTACATCATTCATTTTTCCCAGGCATTTTTTCTGAAATTCGGCATCTCCAACGGCCAGAACTTCATCTACAATAAGAATTTCAGATTCCAAATGAGCAGCAACTGCAAAAGCCAGACGAACATACATTCCGGAAGAATATCTTTTAACAGGAGTATCAATGTATCTTTCAACCCCGGAGAAGGCTACAATTTCATCAAATTTTCGTTTGATCTCTTTGCGGGTCATTCCTAGAATGGCTCCATTTAAAAATACGTTTTCTCTTCCTGTCATTTCCGGATGGAAGCCTGTGCCTACTTCTAATAAAGAAGCTATTCTTCCATTCGTATATATTTTTCCTGTAGTGGGTTTTGTTACTTTACTCAATAATTTAAGCAATGTGGATTTCCCGGCTCCATTTCTTCCAATGATTCCTACAGCATCTCCTTTTTCAATTTCAAAATTAATATCACGAAGAGACCATACGTATTCAGAATCTCCTTTTGTCGTTCTGTCGTTGGTTTCTCCAATTTTCAGATAAGGATCTTCCTTCCCTCTTACTTTATGCCAGAATCTGTTTAAATCATGAGAAAGAGTTCCTGTTCCGACTTGTCCCAGACGGTATTGTTTTGATATGTTTTCTGCTTTTAAAGCCAGCATGTTTTTTAAATTTTAATTTTTAAACAGCAAATAATTACACTGTATCCATAAAAGTTTTCTCAACTTTATTGAAAATCACAACTCCTATTGCCATGATGATGATGATGATAACAGAGCTCATGCCTAACATAAGAGGAGAGAAGTCACCAACACCTAACCATGCATATTTAAAACATTCGAAGATCCCTGTTAAAGGGTTATATAAAGCAAGTTTTTTGAAAATACCGCTGAGAGAAGAAATAGGATAGATGACAGGGGTTGCATACATATATAAACTCACCCCAAAGCCCAGCAACATGGTAAGATCTTTATACTTTGTTGTAAGCGCAGAAAAAATCATGCCCAGCCCCAAAGAAAAAAGAGCCATCAGTAAAATAAGTACAGGAGTTGCCAGAACCCAGATATTAGGATGAACCATTCCTTCGTTCAGGTAATATGCCCACGCAAGAATAAATAAAAGAAACTGAACCCCAAACCTCATTAGATTAGAGATCACAATGGATAATGGAGTGACGAGCCTTGGAAAATATACTTTTCCGAAGATTCCTGCATTTCCTGTAAAAGTAGAGGAGGTAGCCAGTAATGATGCCGAAAAGTAGTTCCAGAGAGTAACACCTGCCAGGTAAAAAAGGAGCGGCGGAGCTCCATCTGTAGGTAATTTGGCGATTCTTCCAAAAATAACCAGATATACGATGGTTGTTAAGATGGGATTGATAAAAAACCAGATCGGTCCTAAAATAGTCTGCTTAAAACTGGACACGAAATCTCTTTTTACAAACATATAAACAAGATCTTTGTATCTCCAGACTTCTTTTAGCTTCAAGTCAAATAACGAATGATCAGCATCAATCGTTTCAGTCCACTTCTGTTGTGGTTCATTCATCTGTGTAAGTTTTTGCAAATTTATAATAATTAATTCTTACCGTATTTCTTAGTTTATGTATTTTCATTGTAAATAAAACTAAAAATCAACAACTAATATATTGATATTTGACGGTATGAACAAAAACTATTGGCCATAAAGCCAATAGTCTATGATTTTTATAAATTCTATTTATTATTTTCTGATAAGTTGTTTCAAATATTCACCGTATCCGCTTTTACCATATTTGGTAGCTGTTTCCAGCAGTTTGTCTTCATCAATGAATTTGTTTCTGAAGGCAATTTCTTCGATACATCCGATTTTAAACCCTTGTCTTTTTTCAATTACGCTTACAAATTCTGAAGCGTCATGAAGAGAATCAAAAGTTCCTGTATCCAGCCATGCAGTTCCTCTGTTTAGAACAGCTACTTCAAGCTTTCCATTGTTTAAATAAACATTGTTGATATCTGTGATTTCCAGTTCCCCTCTTGCAGAAGGTTTGATATTTTTAGCAATTTCCACTACATTGTTGTCGTAAAAATAAAGACCAGGAACAGCGTAGTTTGATTTCGGATTTAAAGGTTTTTCTTCAATAGAAACGGCTTTCAGATCCTTGTCAAATTCTACTACCCCATATCTTTCAGGGTCTGCTACGTGGTAAGCAAAAACAACACCTCCCTTAGGGTTGGTTTTATTCTTAAGCAATGTTCCCATTTCTGAGCCGTAGAAAATATTATCACCCAATACCAGGGCAGCGGGATCATTACCAATAAACTGTTCGCCCAGAATAAAAGCTTGTGCTAAACCGTCCGGGCTAGGCTGTACAACATATTCTATATTACAGCCGATTTGGGAACCGTCGCCCAAAAGTTTGATAAAACCTGCCTGGTCATGTGGAGTAGTGATGATGAGAATATCCTTTATTCCTGCTAAAAGTAATGTGGAAAGAGGATAGTAGATCATAGGTTTGTCGTAAACAGGCATCAGCTGCTTGCTTACTGCGATTGTTAGAGGGTAAAGTCTTGTTCCGGAACCTCCGGCTAATATTATTCCTTTCATTTTATTGTGTGGATTTTTCTTTTAAAATCTTATTGACTTCATGGCTGATTTCATTGTCCAGATTATGAATTATAATATCTGAGGAAAATATATAATTGCTGGATTTCAAATTCGGATTTTCATCATAAAATTGAATCAAATTCACCAGATTCTTTTCAGTCAAATTCATGAAATCAAAATAGAGTTTATCTTTTTCTGAATAATTATGTCTTATTCTATTAAGGATGATTTTCTTTTCTTCTGTATTTAAAATTTCGAAATTTTTACCATTTTCATGCTGCATAGACTTTCTGAACAATAGTAAGTTGGCTGTTTTCATCAATGAGTCATTATATCCACTCACTTCAATAAGCTTATCAATAAGTTTCTTTTGGGTTTCAGTGGGATATTTGGTCTGAATGACAGATTGCGAATACAACAAAGCTGAGAAAATCACGAAAAATAAAAATAAGTACTTTTTCATTTTACGAATATTGCTTTTCGTAATACTTTTGGTAATCTCCGCTGGTTACATTTTCAAGCCATTCTTTGTTTTCAAGATACCAGTCGATGGTTTTTCCTAAACCTTCTTCGAAAGTTACCGATGGTTTCCAGCCTAAATCTTTATTTAATTTTGTAGCATCAATGGCGTAACGTTTATCATGGCCTGGTCTGTCTTTTACAAAAGTGATCAGTTTTTCAGAATAGCCTTCCGGTCTTTCCAGTTTGGCATCCATTTGTTTAATCAGCTCTTTTACAAGATCAATATTCTGCCACTCATTGAATCCTCCGATATTATAAGTTTCACCCGTTTTAGCTTCTTTAAAAATCTGATGAATGGCTCTGGCGTGGTCAATGACAAATAACCAGTCTCTGGTGTACTTTCCATCCCCATAAATAGGAAGCGGTTTTTCATTGATAATATTAGAAATACAAAGTGGAATCAGCTTTTCAGGGAAATGATTCGGGCCGTAGTTGTTAGAACAGTTCGACACAATGAATGGCATTCCATAGGTATTTCCATACGCTCTTACCAGATGGTCTGAAGCAGCTTTTGAAGCGGAATATGGAGATTGAGGATCATAGGATGTCGTTTCTAAAAAGAAACCTGTTTCCCCTAAACTTCCATATACTTCATCTGTAGAAATGTGATAAAAAAGGTTGTTTCTTTTTTCATCGGGGAATCTGCCATGAGTATGATCAGGATTTAATGTCCAGAACTCTTTACAAAGATTAAGAAGATTAGCTGTTCCGTTTACATTGGTATTGATAAATGCCATTGGATCGGTAATACTTCTGTCTACGTGGCTTTCTGCTGCTAAATGTACAACAGCATCAGGGTTGTATTTTTCAAAAACTTTTCTGAGTTCTTCGGGTTTTGTAATATCCGCTTTTTCGAAAACATAATTGGGTTCATCTTCAATGTCCTTTAAGTTTTCCAGATTTCCGGCGTAGGTAAGAGCATCGAGATTGATGATCTTAGTATCCGGATTGTTTTTTACAAATTCTCTTACAACATGGGAGCCGATAAATCCGGCACCTCCTGTAATGATAATGTTTTTCATTTATTTATTTTGAGATGGTCTTTCTTCCTATACTTTTATAATGGAATCCATTTTGTTCAGGGATTTCCAAGGGATACATATTTCTACCGTCAAAAATGACTTTGTTTTTCATTTTTTTAGCCATAAGCTCAAAATTAGGATTTTTGAATTCAGGCCATTCTGTAGCAATAAATAGTGCATCTGCATTTTCCAGTGCATCATACATTCCTTTGGCATATTGTATTTTATTGCCTAGACGTTTTTGAACATTGCTTTCTGCTACAGCATCATACGCTATAATCTCTGCACCTTTCTCCAGCAGAAGCGCGATATTGTCTAAAGACGAAGCTTCTCTGATGTCATCCGTGTTTGCTTTGAAGGCGAGTCCCCACATGGCAATTTTCTTTCCTTCAATATTTCCACCAAAATATTTTTCAATTTCAGAGACTAAGATTACTTTCTGGGTTGTATTTACTTTTTCCGTAGCTTCAAGAATCTGGAAATTAAAATCTTCCTGCTTTCCTGATTTTATAAGCGCTTTTACATCTTTAGGGAAACAGCTTCCGCCATATCCGATTCCCGGGAATAAGAATCTATGCCCAATTCTGTCGTCACTACCCATTCCCAGTCTTACCTTGTCTACATCAGCGCCTACTTTTTCACAATAGTTGGCAATCTCATTCATAAAGGTGATTTTTACCGCTAAAAATGAATTTGCTGCATATTTGGTAAGTTCTGAAGACTTCTCGTCCATGAAAATAATAGGAATTCCGGTATTGGTGAAAGGCTGATATATTTTAGACATGATATCTTTTGCTCTTTCTGAGCTGGCACCTACAACGACTCTTGAGGGGTTCATGGAGTCTTCAACGGCAAAGCCTTCTCTTAAGAATTCAGGATTTGAAACGACATCAAAAGGAATGTCTGTTTTAGAAGAGATCGTTTCTCTTACCCTGTCTGCGGTTCCTACAGGAACAGTACTTTTATTTACAATGACTTTGTACTCAGTCATCAGATCGCCAATATTATTAGCTACCTGAAGTATATAAGATAAATCTGCAGATCCGTCTTCACCCGGAGGGGTTGGCAGTGCAAGATATATTACTTCGCTTTTGTCTAAAGCTTCTTTAAGGTTGGTAGTGAAAAATAATCTTTCAGACTGGATGTTTCTTAAAAACATTTCTTCAAGGTTCGGCTCATAGATGGGAACAACGCCGTTTTTCATACCTTCTACTTTTTTTTCATCAATATCAACACAGTATACTGAATTGCCAAGTTCTGCCAGAGTAGTTCCTGTAACTAATCCCACATAACCTGTTCCTACAATCGTTATATTCAAAATGTTTGTTTTAAAATTCTAAAGACAAAAGTAATAAAAATCCTCTGACATATTCTTTTAATTTATTGTAAATGAATCCGGCGCTATTTACTTGATACTTAAGATAATTTTGTGTTTTTAGAAAAAAAGCTTATATTTGCAATGGATTTACGGAAAAAATGGGAAGGCTTCGGAAGAAAGCCTTTTTTCGTACTGTAAATCAAGATAAAAATATATGGAGTTTAGAAAAAGAATTGAAGAATTATTAAATGAATTCCTTGAGACCAGAAAAGATCTGTTTCTTATTGATCTTAAAATTTCTGCAGGGGATGATATTACAGTGATTTTGGATGGTGATAACGGAGTTTCTTTGCAGGATTGTCTTGATGCAAGCCGTGCCATTGAATTTAATATGGATCGTGAAGAGCATGACTTTAGCCTTCAGGTGATGTCTGCAGGACTGAGCGAGCCATTATCCACACCAAGACAATTCGGTAAAAATATTGGAAGAGAAATTGAGGTAATGCTGGAAGATTCTTCTAAAATTGAAGGAGAATTGTCAAAAGTAGATGATGAGAAGATCACACTTGTTTTACGTTACCGCAAGCCGAAAGATATCGGAAAAGGAAAAGTAGATGTGGAGGAAGAGAAAGAGATTTCTTATCCTGAGATCAAAAAAGCATTAGTAGTAATTAAATTTTAAAAAGAAAAAAGAATAGATGGATAATATAGCGTTGATTGAATCCTTTGGTGATTTTAAAGACGAAAAGGGGATCAGTAAGATTGATCTTATGGCAATTATTGAAGATTCACTGAAGACTCTTTTAAGAAAGAGATTTGATTCAGATGATCATTTTGATGTGATTGTAAACCCGGATAAAGGAGATTTTCAGATATTTTTAAATAAAACAATTGTAGAGGACGAAATGTCTGAAGATGATGATTTGGAAATTGAAATTTCTGAAGCTAAGAAGATTGACCCTACCTTCGAAGTAGGTGAGGACTTTACAATGGAAATTCCTGTGGCGCAATTGGGAAGAAGAAATATTCTTACCCTTAAGCAGATTCTGGCTACAAAACTTCAGGAGCACAATAATGCAATGCTGTACGAACAGTTTAGAGATAAAATTGGGGAAATTGTTGTAGGGGAAATCCACCATATCCGTCACAAGCATGTGATTTTGCTGGATGATGAAGGAAATGAATTTATTTTACCAAAAGAAAACCAGATCCCATCCGATTTCTTTAAAAAGGGTGAGAATATCAGAGCTATTGTTGAGACAGTAGATTTTAAAGGTTCTAAACCACAGATTATTATTTCCAGAACTGCACCTAAATTCCTTGAGAAGTTATTAGAGCTGGAAATTCCTGAGATCCAGGACGGAACAATTATGCTGAAAAAGGTAGTAAGAATTCCTGGTGAAAAGGCGAAGATTGCAGTAGATGCTTATGATGACAGAATTGATCCGGTAGGAGCTTGTGTTGGGGTAAAAGGATCCAGAATTCATGGTGTTGTAAGAGAGTTGAGAAATGAAAACATCGATGTTATTCAGTGGTCTAAAAACCCTGAGATTTTGGTGAAGAGAGCATTAGGAAATGTTACCATCAATAAAATTGACATCAATGAGGAACAAAACTATGCACTAGTATATACTCCTGTTGAAGAGATTTCTAAAGTAATTGGAAAACAAGGGCAGAATATCAGACTGGCTTCTTGGTTGTCAGGATATGAGATTGATGTGTACAGAGAGTCCAGCGAGGATGATGATGTTGAATTGAGAGAATTTAACGACGATATCGAGCAGTGGATTTTGGATGAGTTTAAGAAAGTAGGACTTACAACTGCAAAATCAGTATTAGATAAAGAAACTGAGAGTCTTTTAAATATGGTAGACCTTGAAGAAGAAACAATCGAAGAGGTTAAACGTATTCTGAGAGAAGAATTTGAAGATTAAGATTTTAAATAAATTTTAATAAACAGTAAAAAAGAAATACTTTAATTTTAAAAATTAAAAACAGTAAATAATATAAATGCCAAAAATTAGATTAAATAAAGCGGTTAAGGAATTCAATATTTCGATGTCCAGATTAGTAGAGTTTTTACAATCAAAGGGTATCGAAGTTGAAAGCAATCCTAACGCTCAATTGGAAGAATCGGCATATTCTGCATTGGAGGCTGAGTTTGCTAAAGACGGCGAACAAAGAAAGGCTTCCCATGAGGTGGTGATCACTAAAGTTCCGGAAGAAAAACTGGAAATTGAAGAAAAGAAAACCCCTGAAGTGATAAGAGCTAAAGCAAATAAACCAGAAACTAGAATTTTAGGTAAAATAGAGTTAGAACCTAAGAAGCCTGAAGTTGAAGAAGCTCCTGCAGCTCCTGTGGCTCCTGTTGCAGCACCGGTTGAAGAAAAGAAAGAAGAAATCGTGAAAGAAGAACAACAGCCGGAAGTTAAAGCAGTACCTGAAAAGCAGGAATTTAAAGTTTTGGATAAAATTGATTTGTCTCAAATAGAATCTAGAAACAGACCTGTGAAAAAAGACAAGCCAAAAATGGAGGAGAAAAAAGAAGAAGTTAAACCTGTGCAACCTGTAAAAGAAACTCCAAAACCAGTGGTTGTAGAGGAGAAAAAAGTGGAAACTCCAAAAGTAGAGGCTGAGCCTGAATCTCAGGAACCACAGAAAATTGAGACAGTATATCAGAAACTTGATGGTCCTAAGATCGTTGGGGAAAAGATTGACTTAACTCAGTTTGCGCCGAAGCCAGGTGCCGGAGCAAAAAAGAAAAGAAAGAGAATTGAAAAACCTGGTGGCCAGAATAACCAACAAGGTCAGGGGAATAATCAAAACTCAGGAAATAATAATAACAATAACCAAGGTGGTCAAGGCCAAGGAAACCGTCCGCAAGGTCAGGGTGGACAAGGTGGAAACCGCCAGGGTCAGGGTGGTCAAGGAAACCGTCCGCAAGGTCAGGGTGGCCAGGGTGGAAACCGTTTTGGAAATAACCAGGGTGGTGGAAACCGTCAGGGTCAAGGTGGTGGTGGCTTCAAAAAAGGAGGCCAGAACAACAGACCTGGACAAAGAGTTATGCCAGTTGAGCTGACTGACGAGCAAGTTAAAAACCAGATCAAAGAAACATTAGAAAAACTTACTAATAAAGGAGGGAAATCTAAATCTGCAAAACACAGAAAAGATAAAAGAACTTTCCGTAGAGAGCAGGATGAGCGTCAGCAGGAGCTTGAAGCACAAGACAGAACTCTTAAAGTAACAGAATTCATCACAGTAGGTGAATTGGCAAGTTTGATGAATGTTTCTCCAACTGAAGTAATCTCTGCTTGTTTCTCATTAGGGGTAATGGTTACCATGAACCAAAGACTTGAAGCTGATACCTTATTATTAGTAGCAGATGAATTTGGTTATAAAATCGAATTCTCCGATGCTGATCTTGAAGATACAGATTCAGAAGAAGAAGTGGATACTGAAGAAAGCCTATTGCAAAGAGCTCCTGTAGTTACTGTAATGGGACACGTTGACCACGGTAAGACTTCATTATTGGACTACGTAAGAAAAACGAACGTAATTGCTGGGGAATCAGGAGGAATTACACAGCACATTGGTGCTTATAATGTGAAACTGGAAAACGGTCAGAGAATTACCTTCTTAGATACACCAGGTCACGAAGCCTTTACAGCGATGAGAGCAAGAGGTGCACAGATCACGGATATTGCCATTATTGTAATTGCTGCCGATGATGATGTGATGCCACAGACGAAAGAAGCTATTGCTCACGCTCAGGCTGCTCAGGTTCCAATGATTATTGCCATCAATAAAGTTGATAAACCGAATGCAAACCCTGATAACATCCGTCAACAGCTTTCAGGCTTAAACCCTCCGGTTTTAGTAGAAGAATGGGGTGGTAATGTTCAGGCGCAGGAGATTTCGGCTAAATTTGGTAACAATGTAGATGTATTGTTAGAGAAAGTTTTACTACAGGCTGAAATGCTTGAGTTGAAAGCAAACCCTGAACGTGCAGCAAATGGAGTTGTTATTGAAGCATCTTTAGATAAAGGTAGAGGTTATGTAGCAACAATGTTGGTACAAACCGGAACTTTAAGAGTGGGTGATTATGTAGTAGCAGGTAAAAATCACGGTAAAGTAAAAGCTTTGCTTGATGAAAGAGGGAAAAACCTTAATGAAGCAGGGCCATCTATTCCGGCAACGATCTTAGGATTAGACGGAGCGCCTACTGCAGGTGATAAGTTCCGAGTATATGCTGATGAAAGTGAAGGTAAGGCTATTGCCAATAAGAGAGAACAGTTACAGAGAGAATTGTCAATCAGAACTAAGAAACATACAACACTTGAGGAATTAGGTAGACGTATCGCTTTAGGAGAATTCAAAGAATTGAATATTATCCTGAAAGGAGACGTGGATGGTTCTGTAGAAGCTCTTTCTGATCAGTTACAAAGATTGTCAACAGAGGAAATCAGTGTGAAAATTCTTCACTCAGGTGTTGGACAGATCACTGAATCTGATATCAACTTAGCGGCAGCATCAGATGCTATTATCATTGGATTCAATGTGAGAGCAGGTGCTAATGCAAAAGAACTTGCAGACCGTGAAGAAATTGAGATCAGAACATATTCTGTAATCTATAAAGCCATTGATGAGGTAAAAGAAGCAATGGAAGGAATGCTTTCGCCGGAAATTCAGGAGCAGGTAATTGGTAATGTTGAAATCCGTGAAGTATTCAAAATTTCTAAAGTGGGAACAATTGCAGGTTGTATGGTTCTTACCGGAAAAGTAACAAGACAATCCAAAGTACGTTTGTTAAGAGATGGTATTGTTAAATTCGACGGAGAGCTTGAAAGCTTAAAACGTTTCAAAGATGATGTGAAGGAAGTAACAAAAGGTTATGAATGTGGACTGAACCTTAAAGGGTATAATGATATTGAAATAGGTGATATTCTTGAAGTATACGAAGAAGTAGCTGTTAAGAAAAAACTTAAATAATATCTTAGTATAATAGTTAAAAGTGCCATCTCATGAGATGGCACTTTTTTTATGTCTTTTATGAAGGTGTCAAGTATTTTATTAGTTGTATTCTTTGTATTGGTTAATTTTTTTCAGTTAGAGTATTTGGATGTCTTTATATCCTGACATGTAATTTTTTGTGTAACCTATTGGCTGTACGTATGGAATTTTGATGTTTTTAGGTGAGGTTTTTTAAAATTGATCTTGTCAACATTATGGAAAAAAGAGGGTTTGATGATAATTGGTTGAGATTGTGAATGAAATGTGAGAATTTTCTTCTTTTTATATGTAAATATGGTCTTAAAAGCTAAATTTATTCAATATTTTAGTTTAGAATGGTTATAAATAAAAAAATATCAATTTATGAATTAGGTATTTAAAGTGTTTGTTTTTATGTTTTGTTTGAATTTTAAGCTTTTTTGTCCTTTTAAAATTGCGATATATTTATAATTTAAGCTATAATCACTGTTTGTTGTTAAAAATATCTCATTTTATGTAAGTTAAAAATTTGCTAGTGTTAATATTTATTAACATATTTGTTGCTAAAATATATTAAAATTTGTTAATATGAATGTTAAATTATGTGTATTGAGTGCAGGAGTTATGTTCTTTTTAGGACAATCCGCTTTTGCGCAAACAACTAAAAAAGATACAGCAAATACTAAAGTAATTGATGAGATTGTTGTAGTTGGGGTACAAAAAAAGAAAAAAGAAGAAGTTACCCAAGCTGTTTCTGTAGTATCTGGTGAAGAATTAACTAGAATGTCAGCTTCAAGTACAGGTATTACGAACATGCTTCAAGGTAAGATGTCAGGTTTGCAGGTGTCTACAAACTCTGGTAAGCCAGGAGAACCAGGATCAATTAGAATTAGAGGAGCTATTAACGTTTCTTCTACTTTAGGAGCATCTGATCCATTATTTGTGGTTGATGGTGTTTACATGACTCAACGTCAGTTTAACTCGATCCCTCCAACAGATATTGAAAGTGTTACAGAATTGAAAGATGCAGCTTCTACAGCTGTATATGGAGCGAGAGCAGCAAACGGGGTTATCGTAGTTACTACTAAAAGAGGTAAACTAGGAAAACCTGCCATTACATACGATACAAGATTTGGTTTTGCTTATAAGCCAAAAGATATCAACTTCAAAATGATGAATACTGCACAAAAGATTCAGTTTGAAGATGAGATGTCTACTATTGGAATTAATCCAAACCCGCTTTATACAGAGCAGGAAAAAGCTCAGTTGCTAGCACAAGATCATGATTGGTCAAAAGAAATTTTAAGAAACTCAAGCATTCAATACCACAACTTATCTGTAAGAGGTGGAGGAGATAAAAACTCATATTATGCTTCTATCGGTTATGATTCTGACTCAGGGATCCTACAAGAATTAGAGGGTTTCAAAAGATATAATGCAAGATTTAACTTCGACCAGAAGATTACTGATAAAATGAAGTTAGGTTTTGATTTTGGTATCGTAAATGTTAAGACCCAAGATCAGCGTTTTTCATATAACGCATTAAGCCCGTTCTATTCAGTATATTCATTGAATCCATATGAGCCAATTTATAATCCAAATGGTTCATTTAACCCTACAACAAACTCTATTAACCCAATTGACCTTAGAAGAAATGAGGTGACAACAGATTGGAGAACTAGATTGTCAGGACAGGTTTTTGGTACATACGAATTCTTTAAAGGATTATCATTTAAATCTACTTTCGGTACGATCTATGACCTTAGAAAAAACAAATATGTTGTAAGAAAAGGTTCAGATATTGCTAAAGTATATGGATATCCGGATGGAAGTATCAGAGATACTAGATCAGATTTCTGGACATATGTATTTAACAACAGATTCGACTTTACAAGATCTTTTGGACAACATAAAGTATCTGCAGTTGCTGCATTTGAATATAGCCAGGAACAATTTGGTAGTTTATCTGGTACAAAAAGAGTTATGCTAGGACCAGATATTACTGACGTAGGTTCTGCAGCTACTCCATTTGCTGTTACAGGTAATACAACTACAACAAATTACGTGAGTTTATTAGGAGTTGTTGACTATAACTACGCTAATAGATATATCGTATCAGGATCCATCAGACGAGATGGAAACTCAAGATTAGGAGAAGGTAACAAATATGGTAACTTCTGGTCTGCTTCAGCAGCATGGAATTTAGCAAAAGAATCTTTCTTTGATGTACCTTTCTTCAATGATGTTAAATTCAGATATAGTATTGGTACAACAGGTAATATCTCTGCTCTTGCTGATTACCAAAACCTTATTTCTATTGTATCTGGTGACTATGGTTTAGATCCTACATCAGGTCCTTCTAATAACGTAGGAAATAAAAACCTTAAATGGGAATCTAAAACATCTCAAAACTTAGGGGTTGACTTTGTAATGTGGAATAACAGAGTTAAACTAAGTGCGGAAGTATTTAAGGATGACAGAAAAGATTTCCTTTATGCAATTCCAAGTACTCAATATGAAGGTGGAGGATATTTATTCTCGAGTGTTACTAACGCCGGAAATATTGAAATCAAAGGTTTCGAATCTGAATTGAATATTGACATCATCAGAAGTAAAGATATTGACTGGTCTGTAAGAGGAAATATTTCAATGCTTAAATATAACGTGAAGAGCTTGTATGGAACTAACACTCAGCTTAGTTTAGACGGTTACACATTTATGAGCATCGGAAATGAGCCAACAGTATTTAAAATGGTTAAAAGTGCAGGGGTAGATCCAACTAACGGAGATGCATTGTACTACAAACTTGATGGTTCTATCACCAATGTATATAGCTCAGGTGATGCTCAATTCTTACCAGGAAAATCTACTTTACCAAGTGCTTATGGAGGTTTTGGAACAACTTTCAGATATAAAGGATTTGACTTAAATGCAGATTTCTCTTTCCAGACAGGAGGATATAGCTACAATATTGTAGGACAAAACCTTGTTGACTTCTCTGCTTACAACCAAAACTTAAGCACAGATGCATTTAACTACTGGAAAAACCCAGGTGATAAGGATGTATTGCCAAAACCTAACGTAAATGGTCTTCAAACAACAGATCAATTCTTACAAAAAACAGATTTCGTAAGACTAAGATCAGTAGAAATTGGATATACATTTGATAAGAAATTCTTAGGTGAGAAACTTCCTGTAAACAGTATCAGAGTATACGGTTCTGGTCAGAACTTAGCGCTTTGGACTAACTTTACAGGGGATCCAGAAATCGCTGTAGCTTCTGAAACTCAGATTAACAATGGAGCATTTATTCCAGGAGCTTTAAGCTTATATAACTATCCAAATACAAGAACATTCCTAATGGGAGTGCAAGTTAACTTCTAATTCAATTTTATCATGAAAAAAAATATAGTAAGAATAGTATTATTTGCATCACTTGCTTTCACTGCAACATCTTGTACGGATGATTTAAGTGTACAGCCAAATGATAGACTGATTGTAGATAACTATTATACAACTGAAGGAGATTTCAGAAGAGGTGTTGATTATGCTTATGATGCATTCAAAGCAGGAGGGTACTATGCTGGAGATAATAGCCAAGTAATTATTCCAGATATTCTTTCAGATAACTTAATTCAGAATCCTCAGGGAAGAAGATCTAATAATGATGGTTACAACTTAAACTTTGCTGGAAACGTAGGAGAGATTACTTCTGTGTATGGAGCAGGTTATGCTGTGGCAGCTAGAGCTAATGCAGTTCTTGATAAGATTAATAACTTACCTGCAGGAGCATTCAGAACCAATATCGAAGCTGAAGCAAGAGGTCTTCGTGCAATTACTCACTTTGATATTGTTAGAAGATATTGTAAAATACCTACTCAGTCTGCTGATGCAGGAACTTCAATGGGTATTGCATATGTAGATAAATTTGATCCGTTTTTAATAACTACAAGAAGCTTGAACGTAAATCAGGTTTATGACAGAATTCTTGGAGATTTACTTTTTGCTGAACAAAACATTACGCAATCAGCAAATGTTGGTAAACTGACAAAAGCTGCTGTACAAGGTATGTTATCAAGAGTATATCTATATAAAGGTGACTATGATAATGCAATTCTTTGGGGACAAAAAGCTATCGCTTTGAAACCAAGTGTAGGAGCAATCGGAACTTTCAAAAATATCTGGAACGATACTTCTACTGATGGAGTATTATTCAAAGTATTGAACTCAAGTATTGAAAACATTAAAACAGGTTCTGCTTATAACCAGACTGTAGGAGGTCAGATTAAATCAGAATATGTTGTTGACTATGATCTATATACTAAATTCGTAGATACAGATATCAGAAAATCTTCTTATATTATAACTTCTCCTTTTAATGGTAAGAACTATAATAACGTAATTAAATACAAGCAAGCTACAGATAAGCCAATTGAAGCTGTTGATGTTAAGTATTTAAGAACTTCAGAAGTACTTTTAAATGTTGCTGAAGCAATGTATAAGAAAGGAAATGAAGCTGGAGCTCTAGGGTTATTAAATACATTAAGAGCTCAAAGATATTCTGGTTTTGTTCCTGGAACAGAATCTGGTCAAGCTCTTTGGAATGAAATTATGTTACAGAGAAGATTAGAGTTAGCATTTGAAACAGACAGATTCTTTACATTAAAGAGACTTGCTCTACCTATTCAAAGATCTAACTTCGGTCCGGAATCTAATGGAGCAGGAAACCCTGCGACTGTTTTGTCGCTTCCTGTTGCAAGTCATAAGTGGCAATTACCAATTCCTCAAGGAGCAATTGATAACAATCCACAGATTCAGCAAAACCCTGGTTATTAATCATAGAATAATCATTCAATATAGAACCCCTGCTCAAAGCAGGGGTTTTTTATGTTCTTTTATTTCTTATTTTTGCTGTACAATAATGAATAATGAAGTACATCCTTTTCATACTCTTCTCTTTAGGTTTTGTAGCCAAAGCTCAGGTCGTTAATAAAGCAGACGCTAAGCCTCAACCCCAGAAAGAAGATACCCTTGTGATTGATTCCGGGAAGAAAGATTCCCTGAAAATATTCAAACCTACCATTAATGATTACCAGTATCAGACTCAGTTTTCCGAAAAGAAAGTTTTTGATACGGTAATGACTTTTGATAAAACGTATATCTTTTCCCAACAAAATAATAAAGATAACTTTGGAAGAGTACAGCCTGCCAATATTGGCTCTGGATTTAACCCTCTTGTATTCGAAGTGAATGCTGAGGAAAACCTTTCCTTATTGCCATCCAATAAATCGTATATGATTATTGGAGCAAATGATGTGAAATACTACGATGTAAAAACGCCTACTGCTACCTTTGTTTATCACAATGCCATGCGAAACGGAGCCGCTCTAAGGTCTACCTATACCCAGAACATTGGGAAAAGATTCAATTTTGCCCTTGAATACATGGGACTTCGTTCTCAGGGACTTTACAGAAACTCATTATCAGCAAATAATAATACCCTGTTCTCAGGACACTATGTTTCAAAAAGTGGTAATTATGAGCTCTTTGCTCACTATCTTCACCAGAATGTAAACAATCAGGAAAGTGGTGGTATTACAGAGGATAACCTGTTTATGAATGGGGACAGTAATTATAGCAACAGGCAAAATGCGCAGGTAAATCTCGCCTCTTCAAGCTCGCAGTTTTCTTACAGAAGATACTATCTGAGCCATCAGTTTACACCTTTCAACTCTGGGAAATTTCCTTTCAGCATAAGACATATTATTTCTCATCAGGGGAATAAATATTATTATAACCAAACTGGATTGGAGTCTTATTGGTATGATGCTCCTACGGATTTAGTGAATGGTTTTCCACTGACAACTAAGAAATACTCTGAAAACTTCAGTAATACAGTAAGCTTGATTTTTAATAATGAAAAATTCAAACTGGATGCCGGTGTACGCTATCAAATGATCAAATTAGGGATAAGAGATGTTGTTGCCCTTAATGGAGTGCCTTTCCCTGGTGAGCTAAAAGAAAACAGAATCGGAGCTGTAGGAAACCTGCAGGTAAAACTTTGGGATAAAATCCAGCTGAACTCATTCCTTGAATTTTCAAACGGAAGCCAGTTTAAAAGTTACCTGAAAACAACCAATAATCTGAAGTTTGAACCTATCAAAGATTATTTCGTTAATGCAAAAGTGAACTTCCAGAGTGCTTACCCTTCATTCAATTACTTACTGAATACTTCCGTTTACAATAATTTCAATTACTACCTTGAAAATGCAAAGAACCAATCTGTAATGGAAGTGGGAGGAAGTATTAATCTAAAATGGTTTAAAACAGAAATCTTTGCCAATTACTTCAGAATTGACAACTATACTTATTTTGATAGTAACGGAAGTCCTAAGCAAAGTAATAATTCAGTGAATATCTCTCAGATTGGAGGAGATGCTACTTTCAGCTTCAACAAATTCCATCTGAATACAAGAGTGCATTTCCAGAATACTTTAACAAACAAAGAACTGCTTCCTATGCCAGGCTTTATTGGGAGAGCCAATTTCTTCTATCAGACGCAGGCTTTCAAAAAAGCAGCAGAAATTCAGGCAGGAGTTAAAGTATACTATTTTTCTAAATTTGCATCAAGAGATTATTTCCCAGTTCTTAACGAATATATCCTTCCTAACGCCAATTCATTTTCAATTGGAGGACAGCCTATCGCCGATATCTATATTAATATGAAAGTGAAAAAAATGTTCTTTTTCATAGAGGGTCAACAGATAGGAACTGTTATTTCCAATAACAAAGCATATGCATTTCCACATTATCCGGTGTATGATTTCAGATTGAATATTGGAATTGTGTGGTATTTGTTCAACTAAAAACTATACAGGTTGAAAACAATTAATAAAATATCATTTAACGATATAGAAAGCATTCCTCAGCTGGTAAAAGATTTTTTAAATCAAAAAATTGAGGGTTTTGAAAATAATACATTTTCCCTAGATCATTTCAGGCAGCAGATTCATCTGAAAAAAGATTCTTTCACAGCAGAGAAAAGGAGCATTTTATCAGAGGTGTTCGAAGGCCAGCTTGCCAGCCTTTCCCTTTCTTCAAAGCAAAGAGAAAATATTGAAAATAGTAAGCTGCCCAATACATTCACCATTACAACAGGACATCAGCTGAATTTATTTTCAGGGCCTGTGTTCTTTGTGTATAAAATTCTTCAGACCATCAAGACATGCAGCTATCTGAAAGAAAATTTCCCGGATTTTAATTTTGTTCCGGTGTATTGGATGGCTTCAGAGGATCATGACTTTGCTGAGATCAATCATTTTAAAACCGAAAATAATTATTACGAAACCAATGAGAAATCTGGAGGTCCGGTAGGTCGAATTGAAATCAGTAATACCTATTTTATTTCGGAATTTGAAAAAGAATTTAAAGATTCTATTTTCGGAACAGAGCTGATCTTAATGATGAAGGAAGCTTACAAAACAGGAAATACCTTAACGGAGGCCATTAAGATTCTTGTTAACCGTCTTTTTTCAGAATTCGGGCTTCTGATTGTAGATGGAGATTCTAAGGAGCTTAAAGAGCAGATGAAGACAATTTTTAAAGATGAGCTTCTGAACTTCAGCCTACAAAAAATAGCTAAAGATAAAGTAGATTTTCTGACAGAGAAATATGGAAAGGTTCAGGTGAATCCTCGTGAAATAAACCTTTTCTACCTTTCTGATACCAGAGACAGAATTGAATATAACGGACAGAAATATATCATTGTAGATAAAGCAATTCAGTTTACTGAAGAGGAGATTCTGGCTGAATTGGAAAATCATCCTGAAAAATTCAGTCCCAACGCATTAATGCGCCCGGTGTACCAGGAAAATGTATTGCCAAACCTGGCTTATATCGGTGGAAATGCCGAAATCATGTACTGGCTGGAACTGAAAGATTATTTCTCAAAAATTATGATTCCTTTCCCTATTCTGATTCCAAGAAACTCTATGCTTTTCCTGAAGGAGAAAATAATAGGGAAGATTGAGAAACTGGATCTTAAAATAGACGACTTTTTTCAGAACTTCACGGTACTTACCAATCAGAAGATTTTAAAAGATAACTCTATTTTGCAGCTGTTGGAAGAAAAAGAAGAATTGCTGATCCGTAATTTTTCGGAGTTGAAAGGAGCTGCTGAAACTACTGAGAAATCCTTTGGAAATATGGTGAAGGCAGAAGAGGTACGGCAATTAAAATCATTTAAAAGAATGAAGAAACGCCTGCTTCATGCTGAAAAAATAAAACAGAATGAATTGCTGGAAAGACTTGAAAATCTGTTTTTAGATGTTCATCCTGCTAAAACATGGCAGGAAAGAGTATATAACTTTAGTGTATTCTTTTCAGATTATGGATATTCGTGGCTTGAAAATTGTTTGGAAGAAATGGTGGTTGATGATTCCAAATTAATAATTGTTGCCATTTAATTTTAAAGAAGTATTTTTGTAAATTATAATTATCGAATATGATAAAGAGGTTTTTTATTCTATCCAGTTTATGTATGGTTTTGGGAGTTTCAGCCCAGAAATCACATACGGTTGTGCAAGGTGATAATCCTTACAACATTGCCAAAAAGTATGGAATGACTGTAGATGAATTGCTGAAGCTAAACCCAAAACATAAAGATGGCAAATTGGCTATCGGAGATGTTTTAACAATAAAATCAGATAAAGCAGCCACTCCGGTTGTGACAAAAACAGCTCCAGCAGAAAAAGTAACTTCAATTACAAGTGCTTCTTCTCTAGGTAAAATTGTTTTACTACCAAAGCAAACAATCTATGGTATTACAAAACAATACAGAATTTCCGAAACTGATTTAAGAAAATTGAATCCTGAGCTGGATTCTCACATGAAAATCGGGGACGAGATTACTTTACCTCTTGCAAGCATAAAAAAATATGGCGGAGAGCAACAGGCTGTATCAGGAGAAAAACATGCTGAACCTGCCGTGGAAAAAAACATAACGACCATTACACCTACCACTGTTACCACTGCTGTAGAAGGAGAGTCTTATGTGATTCAGTCTAAAGATAACTATTACAGAATTACAAAACAGTTTGGCATCAGCCAGCAGGATCTTTTTGCTTTAAATCCAGGATTGGAAGAAAAAGGACTTAAGCCTGGGGATACCATTAAAATAAAAACATCCACTACAAATAATACCAATACTGACACGCCTACTGAACCTTCAAATCCAAAAGCAAAAATGGATTCCGGGAACGAAAAATCAACCGCTGCTTCCAATGTTGTAGCAGGAGATGATTATGTTACCTATACAGTTCAGCAGGGAGATACAGTATTCTCTATCGTTAATAAATTTGGTGTTTCCATAGATGAGCTTATTGCTCTGAACCCAGACCTTTCACATGGCTTGAAGACCGGAATGGTTCTAAAAATCAAGAAGCAGGATGCTGCTTATGTGAAGAAAAACGGGGATGCTTTAAGTGTTATCCTAATGCTTCCTTTCGGGTACAGTACAAACGAAACCCAATACAGAGGAATGGCCCTTGACTTTTTGACAGGAGCTAAGCTTGCCATCGAAAGAAATGCAAGAGGTGGACAAAAACTGGATATCAAAGTAGTAGACTCAGGAAATGAAGCTTCATTTAAAAATTCTTTGACACAGATTAATCCGGATAATACAGATCTTATTATCGGTCCATTCTTCAAATCCAATGTAATTGATGTTCTTGATTTTACAAAAAATCAGAAAATCCCGGTAGTAGCACCATTTGCCAATACTCCGGAACTCTATAACTACAGCAATCTTATTATCGTAGAAACGAACAATCAGACTTATGCTGACAAGATTGTAGAAGAAGTAAAAGGTACGTATTCGGATCAGAAAATATATATCGTGGCAGATCCTAAAAAAGAAAATGCCAACTATATCAAAGCAGGACTTGAAAAAGCGGTGAAAAATCCTAATATCATTATTGTGAATTCTCCGGCAGATATTCAGCCTGATCAGAATATGATGACAGGACAATCTGCTCCGGTTATTGCTATTTTAGCGAATGATGATAATGCAGCAGGCGATGCTTTTGCCAGCAGAATAATCGCTGTTTCTAAAGAAGTACAGGGAGTAAAAGCCTTCAGTATGTTCTATTCTCCAGTTTTTGAAAAGAAAGTAGATGAGCTGAGTCAGGCAAGTCTGGTATATCTGATGGATAGAAAGATTAATACTGACGGTAATTTTGAGAAAGAAATTCTGGCTGCTTATAAAAGCAAATACTGCAAAACTCCACCAAAATATGCTATCGTAGGTTTTGATGTTGTCAATGACATGTTAACCAGAGAAAATAAAAAAGGAGAGATATTTAAACAGATGAATAAAGTTCAGACTCAGCTTGCTACAAAATTTGAGTTTGTAAAATCTAAAGCTAATGGTGCTTATGTAAATACTGGTTATAGAGTAATCAGGTTGGTACCTTAAATGATTTATAACTGTTTAAAAGAATATTGTTAACATTATAGTTATATTTGCATAATATTTAATTCAATACATGAAAGCACTTGTATTTCCAGGGCAGGGTTCTCAGTTCGTAGGAATGGGAAAAGAATTGTATGATTCTAGAAAAGATATTAAAGATCTGATGGAATCTGCCAATGAAATTTTAGGTTTCGACATTCTTTCCATGATGTTCAGCGGAACGGATGAGGATCTTAAGAAAACAGAGGTTACCCAGCCTTCAATATTTATACATTCAGTAGCCGCATTAAAAGCCGTAAATGGTCTTGGCGCTGAAATGGTAGCAGGACACTCTTTAGGAGAGTTTTCAGCTTTAGTTGCCAACGGAGTTTTATCTTTTGATGACGGTTTGAAATTAGTTTCTGAAAGAGCAAAAGCGATGCAGGAAGCTTGTGACGCCAATCCAAGTTCTATGGCAGCGATCTTAGGATTAGAGGATGCTAAGGTGGAAGAAATTTGTGCACAGATCAGCGGAATTGTTGTTCCTGCAAACTATAACTGTCCGGGACAATTGGTAATCTCAGGAGAAACACTTGCTGTAGAAGAAGCTTGTGTAAAGCTGAAAGAAGCAGGAGCTAAAAGAGCATTGCTGTTACCGGTAAACGGAGCTTTCCACTCACCATTAATGCAGCCTGCACAGGAAAGACTGGCAGCAGCTATTGAAAAAACAAAATTCAGAAAAGCAACTATTCCTGTATACCAGAATATCACTACAACAGCGGTAACAAATCCTGATGAGATCAAACAAAATCTGATCGCTCAGCTTACCGGTCCTGTAAAATGGACACAATCTGTCCAGAACATGATTAAAGACGGTGCCTCTAATTTCGTTGAAGTTGGACCGGGAAAAACCCTTCAGGGATTGATCAAGAAAATTGACGGATCCGTAGAATCTACTTCTGCAATCTAATTTAAAAATATATGAACGCGATATTTTCACCGGGCAAGCTTATGCTTACTTCAGAATATTTCGCAATCGATGGAGCTCTTGTCTTAGCGGTACCTACCAAGCTGGGACAAGAGTTTTTTTTTGAAGAAACAGATGATAAAAAATCTCTGATTATCTGGGAGGCTTATCATCAGAATACATTATGGTTGAAAGCTGTTATTGATTATAAAACATGGCAGATCTTAGAAACCAACATTCCATCAAGCGCTGAATTTATTACCAAAACATTACAAAATGTTCAGCAGCTTTCTAATAGTAAATTCAAAACTGATCTTACTTATCATTTAAAAACCAATCTTCAGTTTCCGGCAGATTACGGACTTGGGAGTAGTTCTACCCTGATGAATAATCTTTCAGAATGGGCAGAGATTGATCCTTTTCATCTTAACTCTATCAGCTTGGGAGGAAGTGGATATGACATTGCGGTGGCGAAAGAAAAGGCTGCCGTTCTTTTCCAAAGTAAACCTGAAATAAAATATGAAAAGGTTAATTTCAATCCTTCTTTTAAAAATGAGTTGATTTTTATTCACTTAAATCAGAAACAGGATAGCAGAGAAGGAATCAATTTTTACATGTCAAAAAAGAAGTCTCCGGAATTGGTTAGTGAATTTTCTGATCTTACAAAAAAAATATTGTTATGTAATGAATTGGAAAATTTTTCTGAATTAATGATGATTCATGAACATAAAATCGCTAATTTTCTTGAAATTTCCACAGTTAAAGAGAAACTGTTCTCAGATTGCCCTTCTTTTGTCAAAAGTTTAGGGGCATGGGGCGGAGATTTTGTAATGAGTGCCAAATTTGGGGACTATAAGAACTATTTTTGGGAGAAAGGTTTTCCTTCGGTTTTTGAATGGGAAAATATAATCGACTTGTAATCAGTTTATTACAATCCTGTTTTTTTATTTGCCATTCTGACTTATATCAGTATATTTAAACCACCTTTAACAAATAATTAATATTATTTTTGTTGAAGTCAATAAAGAAATAGAAAATATAAGTAAAATGAAAAACACTAAAATCATCCAGGATTTAGAGAAATTGGGGATTAAAGGAAACTATGAAGTAGTGTATAATCCTTCTTATGAAGAATTATACCAGGCTGAAGTTTCTTCTGAAAATCAGGGATTTGAGAAAGCTGAACTTACGGAATCTGGCGCGGTGTCAGTAAAAACAGGAATTTTCACAGGTCGTTCACCTAAAGACAGATATATTGTTCAGGATGATGTTACAAGAGATACAATTTTCTGGGATGGTAAAGTAAACTTACCTACTACTGCAGAAATTTTCGGTTCTTGTAAAGAACTAGTGCTGAACCAGCTTGCTGAATCTAAAAAGATCTATGTAGTAGATACATTCTGCGGAACGAATGCAGATACGAGACTTAAAGTAAGATTTATCGTTGAAGTAGCATGGCAGGCGCATTTTGTTACTAATATGTTTATCCGCCCTTCTCACTATGAGCTTGAAAACTTTGGAGAGCCTGATTTCACAGTAATCAACGGTTCTAAAACAATAAACCCTAACTGGGAAGCTCAAGGATTGAATTCTGAAAACTTCATCATGTTCAACCTTACTGAAAAACTACAGATCATCGGAGGTACATGGTACGGAGGTGAAATGAAAAAAGGGATGTTCGCCATGATGAACTATTACCTTCCATTAAAAGGGATGGCTTCAATGCACTGTTCTGCTAACGTAGGAGAAAAAGGTGATGTAGCTTTATTCTTTGGTCTTTCAGGTACAGGAAAAACGACTCTGTCTGCAGATCCGAAAAGATATCTTATTGGTGATGACGAGCATGGTTGGGATAACAACGGAGTATTTAACTATGAAGGTGGATGCTACGCTAAAGTGATCGACTTATCTGAAGAAAAAGAACCGGATATCTTTGCTGCTATTAAAAGAGATGCACTTCTTGAAAACGTTGTTGTGAACAATGGAGTAGCAGATTATACAGACGGATCAATCACTGAGAATACAAGAGTTTCTTATCCAATTTATCATATCAACAAAATTGTATTGCCTTCTAAAGCTGGTCATGCTAAGAAGATTGTTTATCTTTCAGCAGATGCATTCGGAGTACTTCCTCCAGTTTCCATCTTGAATGAAGATCAGGCTCAATACCACTTCCTTTGCGGTTATACATCAAAACTAGCTGGAACAGAAAGAGGAATTACAGAACCTCAACCATCTTTCTCACCTGCATTTGGTGAAGCATTCCTTACATTACACCCAACAATGTATTCTAAAACATTGATCGGTAAAATGCAAGAGCACGGAGCTAAAGCATATTTGGTAAATACAGGTTGGAATGGTACAGGAAAGAGAATTTCTCTGAAAGATACAAGAGCAATCATTGATGCAATCATTGACGGATCTATCGATAACGCTCCTAAAACTCAGGTTCCAATCATGAATCTTGAGATTCCTACTGAATTGCCAAACGTTTCTACAGGTATTTTAGATCCTAGAGATACCTATGAAAGCGCTTCAGAATGGGAAGAAAAAGCAAAAGATCTTGCTTCAAGATATATCAAAAACTTTGAGCAGTATTGTGATACTGAAGAAGGTAAGAAATTAGTTGCTTCAGGACCTCAGTTACAGGAACAGACTATTTAATAGTTCTCTATAACATAAAAAAAGCCTCATCATTGATGAGGCTTTTTTATTAATATTTTTGACAGTTTTCAATCAATTCATCCTGCTCATCAAGTTTTAAGACTGTTGATTTGATTGATTCTTCAGTTAAATGTTTTATGATCATAAAATGTTTTGAAGAAAAATAAGATTCTTCGTCCAATATCTTATCTAAATACTTTGGAGTAGTGAAAGTCATCCAGTATTTTACTTTGTTGGAAAATTCAATGGTTACTTCTATAGCATCAGCTTCAACATTTTCTATTTCATCATCTATATGAATGGAAATGATTTCTGATTCTTTATCTGCACTGAAATATAACTTTGAATACCACCTAAGTTTTCCCTCATCATTCCAGATTTTTATATTTTCAACGTTGATTTCTTCGATAATATAAGATTTTCTCTTCGTTAATTGCCCGGAATACGGCCCAATGATTTTACAATAAATCTTATCCTTTATCTTCATCAATTATTTTCTTACTATCCTTAATTATCTGTGAAAATCTGCGCGATCTGTGGGAAAAGTATAAATTACTTCAAACTTAATATAGCCAATCTATATCCATCCATTCCAAAGCCAGATAAAACTGCATCCGTATTAGCTGCCGTTACAGATTTCTGGCGGAATTCTTCTCTTTTGTAGATATTACTGATATGTACTTCTACTTTTGGCTTGCGGATATTCTTTAAACAATCAGCGATAGCATAAGAATAATGGGTAAATGCTCCCGGGTTAATCACCACTGCATCAAAATTATCCTCCTGAAGTCTGTTGATAAGCTCGCCCTCAATATTGGACTGGTAATATTGTATTTCATGAGACTGAAACTCGGATTTTAAATTTTCCAAATAACTTTCCATGGAAATACTTCCATAAATTTCCGGTTCGCGGGTGCCCAAAAGATTGAGATTAGGCCCATTTATAATCAAAACTTTCATACTATAAAATTAAAAAGTTTTTTCAATTAATAATACAAAAATTATGGTGTCCTCAAATATTTGTTCCATTGAATTATTAATAATGATATTTGTCATGTTTGAATAAATGGTAACGGCTACAACTCCTTATTGTAATGAGTTTTATTAAAATTTTATGTTAATTATTAGAAATTTATCATGAAAAATAAATAAGTCTACTTGTTTTGTAGACTAAAAGTTTTTAGCTTTGCAAACATATTTCGATCGGCTTATAAAGAAAGATGGAGGGAACTGACCCCGTGAAGTCTTAACAACCTACCCATTGGGCAAGGTGTTACGTTCAGCCTTTTAAGGAAAAATAAGCATTTGGTTTATCGTATTTATCGATGCCCTTTGCTGACTTTTCTGCAAAGGGCTAAATTTTAATATATGATAAATAAAATTGATTATGATTAGTAAAACTTTATTTAATTCTAAAGCTTGGATACCTCCGGTTGCTGCTTTTTTTCTGGGAATTACCAGTGTAAATGCACAGAATTCCAAACCGAAAAAAGATAGCCTTCATGAAAAAGAAATTGATGAAGTAGTAGTGGTAGCTTACGGAAAAGCGAAAAGAAACAGCTATACCGGTTCCGTAGCTACAATTTCCAGTGATAAAATCAATAACAGACCTGTAACGAATATTACGAAAGCATTAGAAGGACAGGTTGCAGGGATTCAGACTACCAGTGCATCAGGCCAGCCGGGTGCTGTTTCCACGATCCGAATCAGAGGAATTGGTTCAATAAGCGCTTCCAGTGATCCGTTATATGTAGTGGATGGAATTCCTTTTGATGGAAATCTGAACTCTATCAGTCCCAGCGATATCGAATCTATAAGTGTTCTGAAAGATGCTACAGCAAGTGCTTTGTATGGTTCAAGAGGAGCAAATGGGATCATTATCATTACTACAAAATCAGGTAAAAAAGGGGAAGCAAAAGTTAATTTTAATATCAGTCAGGGATTTTCCGGAAGAGCCGTAAAAGACTATGAACAGGTAAATACAGATCAATACTTTCAATTATATTGGGAAGCATTGAGAAATGGATATCAATCCGGGAAAGTTTCTTCTCAGCAAGCTGCGCAGATGGCAACAGACAATCTTGTTTCTTCATTGGGCATTAATCCATATGGGACAGCTTATCCAAAACCGATAGGTACAGATGGAAAACTATTACCTGGTGCATCACCACTTTGGAATGATGACTGGAGAGATATCTTGCAGAGAGTGGCTTCAAGAAATCAGGTGGATCTTGATATCAGCGGAGGAAGTGAGAAAAGTAATTATTTCTTCTCTCTGGGGTATCTGGATGATAAAGGAATGGCAATTGAATCAGGATATAAAAGATATAATACCCGATTGAAAATCAATTCTGAAGTAAAAAAATGGCTGAATGTTGGGGTGAACTTAAGTTATACAAACAGTATTCAGCAGGCACCTACTTCTTCAGATTCCAAGGCCAGTAACATCATCAATGCCGCAAGATTTATTCCTTCATTCTATCCTTATTATGAAAGAAATGCAGATGGAACTTATATTTTGGATGCTGATGGAAACCCGATTTATGATTTTGGAAAATACAGACCCACGAATGCGCTTCAGAATCAAAATGCCGCAGCAACCTTACCATTAGACAAAAACGAAAATAAAGAGGATAACTTTTCAGGGAAAGGATTCATGGAATTTACTTTCTTGCCGGAGCTAAAATTCAAGACGAGTTTCTCTGTGGATTTGGTGAATTATAACGGACATTATTATTCAAATCCATTATTGGGGCAAGGCGCAGAGATTGGAGGATCGGTGACGAAAACCAATACCAGAACGCTTTCTTATACAACCAGTAATATTCTGACGTATGATAAAAAGTTTGGAAAACATCATGTAAATGCATTAGCAGGACACGAATTCTACAAATATGATTATCAGACAATCTCCGGAACAAGAAGTCAGTTCTCACTGCCTTACTATTATGAGCCGGATGCCGCTTCTTTACTGGGAAGTTTCAGCGGAAACAGTAATAAATTGAGTTTATTGAGTTTCCTTGGAAAAGTAGAGTATGATTATAACAATACCTATTTCTTATCTGCATCAGGAAGGGCAGACAGCTCTTCGAGATTTGCAAAAGATAACAGATGGGGAAGATTCTGGTCAGTAGGAGGTTCATGGAAAATTTCAAATGAAGAATTTGTCAAAAGTTTAAATGTTTTCAATCAATTGACATTGCGTGCCAGCTATGGAGGACAAGGAAATGATAAACTGCTTAGACCAAACGGACAGCCGCTTTATTATGCATATCAGGAGTTGTACAGATTTATCAGTCTTGGTGGAGAACCGGGAACAACGCTGGAAAAAACGTCTACCAATAATGTGAAATGGGAAACCAATCTTAATTTAAATGTAGGATTGGAATTCGCAATTCTGAATAACAGAGTTAAAGGAAATATCGAATATTTTAAAAGAAAAAGTCAGGACCTTTTGTTTAATATGCCTGTAGCACCATCATTGGGAATCAGTGATTATCCGGCGAATATCGGAACCATTCAGAATACAGGATTTGAATTTTCATTATTCACAACACCCATTAAGAATGATAATTTCCAGTGGAATGTAGATGTGAATCTGAGTACTTTAAACAATAAGGTAACGAAATTACCCGGAGGTTCTCTTGTGGTAGGAACTAAGCTGTTGACAGTAGGAGGTTCGGTATACGACTTCTTTATTCCGGAATGGGCTGGAGTTGATCCAAGTAATGGAAAGCCTTTGTGGAAAACAGTTGCTACCGATGCCAGCGGAAATTCGGTAGAAGGAACGACTTCAGAGTATTCAAAAGCCACAAAGTTGTTACAAGGTTCAGCCTTACCTAAACTGACAGGAGGAATCAGTACCAGTATCACCTATAAGAATTTTGATTTTTCAGGATTACTGACATTCAAAATCGGAGGAAAAATTTTAGATACCGATTATACTTCCATCATGCATAACGGAAGTGCGGGAGGACGTGCGTGGAGCGCTGAAATGCTAAACAGATGGACTCCGGAAAATCCTTATACAGATGTTCCTGGATTAAGTACAACAACGAATAACTGGACCTCAACCTCTTCAAGATTCCTTTACTCCGGAACGTATGCGAGACTTAAAAATGTAAGCTTAGGATATACACTTCCCGAGGATTATTTTGAGAAAATAGGACTTAAGAAATTCAGAATTTATATCCAGGCAGAAAATCTTCTGACCTTCTATAAACATAAAGGAATGGATCCTGAACAGGCTTTGGACGGAACAACGTATTACAGATATCCGGCAATGAGAACAATCACTTTTGGTCTTCAGGCAACACTTTAACCTTTAAAATTGAAACAATGAAAAAATTAAAATATCTATCATTTGCTGTTATCGGATTTTTGTCACTGACAAGCTGTGAAAATGATCTTGATACCGCACCAACTGATCAGGCTAGCAGTGTAGAAGTTTTCAAAACAGCTGAAAGTGCAGAAACTGTAGTAAACGGTACGTGGGCAAAATTTAATAACGACGGAACAACATATGCCAATATCGGATATTCCACAGTTTTAAGAGCCAGTGATGCAATGGGAAGTGATGTGGCTGTATTGACTAATAAATATGGTTTTGCTTCAACCTATGCATTTACTGAAATGGTAAACAGTACAGCAAGCAGACCTTTATTTATCTGGACGATGTTGTATTCCACCATCAATAATATGAATAATGTGATTACAAGAATTGATGGAACGGAAGGCAGTCAGGAGAAAAAGAATCAGGTGAAAGGTCAGGCAAAAGCATTGCGTGCTTTCTGTTATCTGAATCTGGCAAGTTTTTATCAGTTCAGTTATCTGAAAGATAAGTCGGCTTTGACAGCACCTATTTATACTGAACCATCCACAACAACTACAGTAGGGAAGAAGAGAGCAAGTCTTGAAGAAATTTATACTTTAATTAAAAGTGATCTTACGGATGCAGATAAC